>CAZKTN010000001.1:0-95190 GCA_964555705.1 uncultured Isosphaeraceae bacterium
GGCCGGAGGGTGACGCTGGTGACGCCAACGACGGCGGCAATACCGCCGAGTGAACTGACTGAGCACATCCGGCAGCGCCCGCCTCGCGCAACGCTGCCTTAGACACCCCGGACTCCGTGAAGCGCCTCGCGCCTCACGGAGTTCGGCTTTTTGGGGATCCCGAGCCGGTCACCCTTGACCCGCCCTCGCACAAACCCATGATCGAGTTTCAGACTGGAGAACGAATCATGAGCGCCGAGCAGATCAACCGACTTGCCCAGAAGACCGTCGTGGCCCTGTGCAGCCTGTGCGTGGGAATCCTGCTCGCGCGTGCGCTCGGCCTATGACGCCGCCGGCGCAGAGACCGCCGCGATGCAGCGGTCGATTCGCGCAAGAGTGCTGGCACGACCCAAGATCGCCAGCGTGTCGAAGATCGGGGGGCTGACCGTGCCACCGCTCACGACAACGCGAAGCGGCTGCGCAACCTTGCCGAGCTGCCCCTCCGCCGCCGACTGCGCGTAGGCCGTGATCGCGGCCTCGAGTGCAGGCACCGTCCACGGATCGCCCACGCCCTCGAGCACGCCACGCAGCGCACGCACATGATCGAGGCCGCTGGGAGCGCCGTCGAGCAGGTGCTTCCTCACCACCTTCGCATCGCTCCAGCGGATCGCGCCGTCGTCCAGCGCAAGGAACCTGTTGGCGCGGAAGAGGTCGTCGAGCGTCTTCGACCGAGGCTGGCTCGCGGCCGCGAGCGCATCGAACTGAGCGTCGCTGAGACGCGCCATGAACGCAGGGTGGTAGGCGTGGCCATGCGCGCGCGAGAGCGCCACGTAGCGCTCGAGCGGCATGCCGGTGATCGCGTCGCAGTTGAAGGAGAGCAGCTTCACGCGGTCGAACTTGGCGGGCGTCTTCACCACCCGCTTGAGGTCGAAGCGCTCGCAGAGGAAGGCGTTGTCGAACTTCTCGACGTTCTGGCCCGGGCTCCACCCGTTGAGCGCGAGGAAGTTGCACAGCACCTCAGGCAGGTAGCCAGAGCGTCGGAAGTCGTCGACGTTGATCTCAGGGAGCGTGACTTCGAGCGCTGCAGCGAGCGCATTCGCCTCCTCGAGCTCAAGCTGCACGGCGGTGTCGGCAAGCCATGTGGCCCAGCGGTCGGCGGGCACGCAGCCGCCCGGAGCGGCGGCGATCCCCCGCTCCTTCACCGCCTTGCGCAGCACCTTGTCCTTGTCGCGCTTGCTCATCTTGCTGCCGTCGGGGTTCACGATCAGCGGCATGTGGCCGTACGTCGGCCGCGGGTAGCCAAGGGCGTCCTGCAGCACCATGTGCTTGGCGGTGTTGTTGAAGTGCTCCTGCGCGCGCAGCACGTGGGTGACGCCCATGAGGGCATCGTCGACGACGACCGCGAAGTGGTACGTGGGGAAGCCGTCGGCCTTGCGGATGACAAAGTCATCGACCTCGCCGGCGGGCAGCGTGGCCTCGCCCAGGATCTCGTCGCGGATCGTGATGGGGCCTTCAGGCGTGCGGAACCGGATGACCGCCGGAGTGCCGGCCGCGAGCAGCGCATCGACCTCAGCCTTGGAACGGCTGATGGCCCGCGTGCGGTCATAGCGGTAGGCGACGCCGCGTGCCTTCGCGTCGGCGCGCATCGACTCGAGCTCGGCTGGCGTGTCGAATGCGTAGTACGCGGCGCCGGACTCGATGAGGCGCGCGAACTCGCGGTTGTAGATGTCCAGGCGCTGGCTCTGGAAGTACGGGCCGCTTGGCCCGCCGCCGCAGCCCTCGAACGCCGGGCCCTCATCCCACCGGATGCCCAGCCACGCGAGGTCCTTCAGGAATCCCACGCTTGCCGCATCTGAGCTGCGCTTCTGGTCGGTGTCCTCGATGCGCAGGATGAACCTGCCTCCGCGGCCATGCGCGAACGCCCAGCAGAAGAGGGCCGATCGTGCGCCGCCCACATGCAGGTGGCCCGATGGACTCGGCGCGAAGCGTGTGACCACCGGACCCTTGGACGGGTCGGCATGGGCAGTCATGGGACGGTCGCGCGGTCCGGCAGGGTCGTTCATCGGGTGTTCATCGGGCGGAGGGCGTTCGCCGCGCCAGTGGCGCGAGGGCGGGTAGGGTATCGACATGGAAATGCGGGTTGGACTGCTGTCGGACAGCCATGGGCGGGCCGAACGCACCGAGCGGGCCGTGGACGCGCTGCTTGCCGCCGGCGCGGACGTGCTGATCCATGCCGGCGACATCGAGACGGAGCAGGTGCTCGACTGCCTTGCGGGCCACAACGCCCACATCGTCTGGGGCAACTGCGACTGGGACCGCGCTGGCCTCGAGCGCTACGCGAAGGACATCGGCATCGCGGTGCACGCCGATGCGGGCGAGCTCGAGGCGGACGGCGTTCGGATTGCGTTTACGCATGGGCACCTGCCAGCCGCACTCCGCACCGCTATGGCGTCGGGTGCTCGCTACCTGGTGCACGGCCACACGCACGAGCGCCGAGACGAGTTCGTGGACGGGGTGCGGATCATCAATCCAGGAGCCCTGCACCGCGCGCGTCCTTTCACGGTCGCGCTGCTGACGCCCAAGTCCGGCGAACTGAGGACCATCGAGGTGACCTGACATGAGCGACGCTCCCCTTCCGCTCTGGATCCTGATCGCAAACGCCGCGGCCGCGTGGTTCCTGACCGGGCTCATCTGGGTGATCCAGGTGGTGCACTACCCGCTCTTTGCGTCGGTGGGGCGCAGCGAGTTCGCTGCCTACGAGGCGAGCCACACCAGGCTCATCACGATCGTGGTCGGCCCGGTGATGCTGCTTGAGCTTGCGACGAGCGTGCTGCTGCTTGTGGTGCGGCCCACGCCGGTGCCGATGTGGGCTGCGGCAGCGGGCGTGGCGCTGGTGGGCGCGATCTGGCTCTCGACCATCGCCCTTCAGGTGCCTGCGCACGGGCGCCTTGCGCAGGGCTTTGCGGAAGACGCGCACGCGCTCCTCGTGCACTCGAACTGGATCCGAACCGTCGCGTGGTCCCTTCACGGCGCGCTCTGCGCGTGGATGCTGCACAAGGCGATGGCGGCGCGGTAAGGTGCGGGGGTGACCCGGTTCACCCTCGATCCGCTGAAGCCGCTGAGGCCGCTGCTTGGCCATCAGCGGAAGAAGCACTCCCGCGCGGGTCCGCGCGTCGGGCTGCCGCCGGGATCGATCGTCGTTGATCCAGGGCATCCGACGGCGGTCGCAACGGCCTTCGGGTACGGGCCTGACGGCTTCGAGGAACGGTCGATCACGGACATTTCCCAGCTCGACGAGCTGCGGGCGCGGTGGCCGCAGCTGTGGCTCAATGTCGACGGGCTCGGGGACGGATCGCTGATCCAGGCCGTGGGCGAGAAGTTCAGCCTCCATCCGCTGGCGATCGAGGACGTCACCGACCCCAGCCAGCGCGCGAAGGTGGAGCCGTACGGCGACACCACCTTCATCGTGATCCCGATGCCGCGCGCGACGGCGGAGAGCTTCGAGACCGAGCAGCTCTCGATATTCGTGGGCAAGGACCTCGTCGTCACGTTCCAGGAGCGCGTCGGCGGCGACTGCCTCGACCCAATCCGGGAGCGCATCCGGCTCAAGCGCGGGCGCGTGCGAACTGCAGGCGCGCCCTACCTCGCGTATGCGCTGCTCGACAGCGTGATCGACTCCTACTTCCCGGCGCTCGGCACGCTCGGCGACCGCCTTGACGGTCTCGAGGAGCGAATCATCTTCCACACGCAGGCGGACGCCATCTTCGAGATCCGTGCCGTCAAGCGCGACCTCATGAAGATGCGCCGCGCGGTGTGGCCAGTGCGCGATGCGGTGACCACGCTGATGATGCTCGAGAACGTCTTCGACGCCGAGCACCGTCTTTACATCCGCGATGCGTTCGACCACGTGATCCGCGTGATGGACCTGCTGGACACTGACCGCGCTGTCGCCAGCGACCTGATGGAGATGTACATGGCCGTCTCCAACAACCGCCTCGGCGAGGTGACCAAGGTGCTCACCATCATCGCCACCATCTTCATCCCCCTGTCGTTCATCGCAAGCATCTATGGGATGAACTTTGACCCTGACGACAGCCCCTGGAACATGCCGGAGCTGCACTGGCGACTCGGCTATCCCTTCGCCCTGGGCCTCATGGCGCTTGTGGCGGGAGGGTTCCTTCTCTTCTTCTGGCGCAGAGGGTGGCTTGGCGGCAGTTTCCTCGGCAGCAACCGCCGAGAGCCGCCTGAAGACTGATCGGCGGCCCCGCGGAGACAGGGCCGTGGCGTGGCCTGCCTACCCTGCCGGGCGTGTGGACAGTCCGGAAACCCTTGCGTTAGGGCGCCGCTTCGGGGAGCATTCCCGGAATGACCTCGACCGGCACCCACCCGATGCACACCACTGACACCACCGTCCGGGCCTCTGACTACTTCGGCGCGCTCACCTTCAGCGGGGACGTGATGCTCAAGCATCTCGCACCTGACGTGTGCGAGACGCTGCGGCGCACGATGACGCATGGGCTGCCGCTTGACCCGGCGGCGGCCAATGCAGTGGCGACCGCCATGAAGGACTGGGCGCTCGAGCACGGGGTCACCCACTACTCGCACTGGTTCCAGCCGCTGACGGGCCTCACGGCGGAGAAGCACGACGCGTTCCTCTCGCCCACAGGCGATAACGGCGCGCTCGAGAAGTTCAGCGGCGATGCCCTGATCCGCGGCGAGCCTGACGCGTCGAGCTTCCCGTCGGGCGGAATCCGCGACACCTACGAGGCGCGCGGCTACACCGCGTGGGACGCGACGAGTCCGGTGTTCATCATGCGCGGCGGCAACGGCCAGGGCACGCTCTGCATCCCGACGGTGTTCGTGTCGTGGACGGGCGAGGCGCTCGACAAGAAGACACCGCTGCTGCGGTCTATCCACGCAGTCACGTCGCAGGCGATGCGGGTGCTGCGCATCTTCGGCACCGATGCCGGCGTGTCGGGCGTCTTCTCGACGCTCGGCTGCGAGCAGGAGTACTTCCTCGTCGACCGCGAGCTCGTCCACGAGCGGCTCGACCTCTCGGTGTGCGGACGCACGCTCGTGGGCGCCGCCCCGCCCAAGGGCCAGCAGCTTGAGGACCACTACTTCGGGGCGATCCCTGACCGGGTGCTTGCCTTCATGGCGGATGCGGAGCGGAGGCTCTTCGAGCTCGGCGTGCCGGTCAAGACGCGCCACAACGAGGTCGCGCCCGGCCAGTACGAGATCGCGCCGACGTTCGAGAACGCCAACGTCGCCGTCGACCACCAGATGCTGACGATGCAGGTGCTGCGGCAGACCGCGCGCGCGCACGGATTCGAGTGCCTCATCCACGAGAAGCCCTTCGCCAAGGTCAACGGCTCCGGCAAGCACATCAACTGGTCGCTGTCGACGGACACGGGCACGAACCTGCTCGACCCGCGCGACGAGACGCACACCAACATGCAGTTCCTGGTGTTCCTGTGCGCAGTGATCCGCGCGGTGGACGTCCATGCGGGCGTGCTGCGCGCGTCGATCGCCAGCGCACACAACGACCACCGGCTCGGCGCGAACGAGGCGCCTCCGGCGATCATGAGCGTCTACCTCGGCGACATGCTCACCGACATCCTCGACCAGCTCGAGCAGGGCAAGCCGCGCTCGACGGCGAAGGGCGGAGCGCTCGATCTCGGCGCGCGCAGCGTGCCCTCGATCCCGCGCCACGCGAGCGACCGCAACCGCACGAGCCCCTTCGCGTTCACCGGCAACAAGTTCGAGTTCCGCGCAGTCGGCAGCTCGCAGGCGGTGGCGTGGCCGAGCACTGTGGTCAACACGATCGTGGCCGAGAGCCTCGACGTGATCGCGACGGAGCTCGAGAAGCGGCTCACGGAGCGCCCCACTGCCGAGCAGCTCGAGCAGGCGGTGCGTTCGGTGCTCCAGGATGTGGTGAAGAAGCACCGACGGGTGTGCTTCGACGGCAACGGCTACAGCGCCGCATGGCACAAGGAAGCCGCCAAGCGCGGGCTCCCGAACTATCCCTCGACGGCCGAGGCGCTCAAGGAGCTGGTCACGAAGAAGGCGGAGCACCTCTTCGCGTCGTACGGCGTGCTCACGCCGCGCGAGCTGCATGCGCGCCACGAGATCCAGCTCGAGCAGTACTGCAAGATCGTGCAGATCGAGGGGCGAACGCTGTCGACGATGGTGCACACGCAGATCCTGCCTGCGGCCATGCGCGCGCAGGGCGAGCTCGCGGAGATCTGCATCGCCACCGAGAAGGCCGGCACCAGGGTCCCTGAGGCCAAGGCTGCGCTGCGCGCGGTCGCTGGCCACGTGAAGGCGCTCCGGACGGCGCTCTCGGCGCTCGATGCGTCGCTAGCCCGCGAGGTGCCCGATCTCGAGAAGCGGATGCTCCACTGCCGCAAGGCTGTGCTGGGCGCCATCGAGAAGGTGCGTACGGCCTCCGACGAGCTCGAGCGCCGCGTACCAGCGGACATCTGGCCCCTGCCCACCTACGCGCAGATGCTGCTGATGCGCTGAGGGGCGCGAGCGGCAGCCGCGGCGAGGCCATGCACGGCGCCGATTGGCGGGTTCCCTATACTGATGGGCTCGCTTTTTGGAGTCCCAAGACATGAGCACCGCCACCGCCGAAGCCACCCGCATCTCCGTCAGCGACGCGGGTCCCGCCGCCAAGCGCATCGACATCACTGTCCCCGCCGCATCGGTGGATGGGCACGTCTCCACCGCCCTCTCCGGACTGCAGCGCGACGCTGCGGTGCCCGGATTCCGCAAGGGCAAGGTGCCGATGCCGCTGCTGCGCCGCAAGTTCGGTGGCGCGCTGCTGCAGGACGTGCGCCAGCGCCTGATCGCGGAGAGCTACCAGAGGGCGCTTGAGGACAACAAGATCCGGCCGATCGCGCCGCCTGAGATGGCGCCCGGCACCACCGAGCCCGAGGTCGTCGAGGGCAAGGACTTCGCGTTCTCGGTGGTCGTCGAGATCATGCCGACATTCGAGCTGCCCGCGTGGGAGGGCATGGCGATCAAGCGGCCCGTGATCGAGATCGGCGACTCGCACGTCGAGGACGAGATCAAGCGGCTCTCCTACCGCTTCGGCGCCCCATCGGCGATCGACGGTCCCTTCGAGCCGCTCGACCGGATGGTCGGCAAGGCGACCGTGCGCGTCGCTGGCGGCGACGAGGTGCAGTTCGAGACCGACCAGGCACTCGCGGTGGTACCCGCGGTCGAGGATGCAGGCAAGGGCCCATTCCTCGGGCTGCTGGTCGAGGGCCTCGATTCGACGCTGACGGGCAAGAAGGTCGGCGACACGGTGGTCATCTCCATGAAGGGGCCTGAGGGCCACGAGATCGAGTCCATCCGCGGTGCCGACCTCGCGGTCACCTTCGAGATCCGCGCAGCCGAGCGAATCACGCCGGCCACGCGCGAGGCGCTCGCGACGCAGCTTGGCTGCGAGAGCGATGACGTGCTCAAGGACAGCGTGCGCTCGCTGCTCGAGCGGCGCCGCGACGACGAGCAGCGCTCTGCGATGCGCGACCAGGTCTTCGAGCAGCTTGCCGCGGGCGTCGACTTCGAGCTTCCCGTGAAGCTGAGCGAGTCGCAGGTGGCGCGTGACCTCGAGCGGCAGCGCCTCGAGATGCTGTACCGCGGCACCGACCCGCAGGTCGTCGAGCGGCGCATGGCTGAGATCCGTGGCTCGAGCGCGGACGAGTCGCGCCGAAGGCTGAAGCTCTTCTTCGTGCTTGCGCGCCTGGCAGAGCAGCTCGGCGTCGAGGCGACCGACGCGGAGGTGAACGGCCGCATCGCGATGATCGCGCGCCAGCGCGGCACGCGGCCTGCGGAGCTCCGTGCGGAGCTCGAGAAGACGGGCCGCCTGAGCGAGCTCGCGCTGCAGATCCGCGAGCACAAGTCTGCGGACCGCGTGATCGCGAAGGCAACCATCACCGACATCCCCGCCGAGGAGTGGAACGCGCAGCTTGAGGCGCGCGGCGCTGGCGCCGGCAAGGCAGCGTCGGGCACGAAGGCCGCCGGCAAGGGCAAGACCTCCAAGACAGCCAAGTCGGAGTGAGCGCACCAGCCGCCGAGCCGCTGTCGCACTTCGCGCGCATCGCGCCGGTGCTTGGCGTGCTTGTGCTGATTGTGATCGTGGGCGCGGTCGCACTGCTGCTGATCAAGCGCTGGTGGAAGGGCGAGAGCGAGGCCACCATGCCGGGGTTCACGCTGGGCGACCTTCGCGCGATGCGCGACGCCGGCGAGATATCGGTCGCGGAGTACGAGCGCGCGAAGGAGCAGATGGTGCGCAAGGTGCGAAGCCAGCCCACTTCAGCCAAAGCGGTGAAGGGCCACCGCGGCACGACCCGATAGACTCGGTCCGATGCCGTCAGACGTTCCTCCGTCCCGCCCTGTTCCGCAGTCCTCCGGTGGCCAAGCACGGCGCGGGGGTCGCTCAGATGGCGGCGGCGGCGGTCCGACGGGGCCCGGCGGCGACGGCGGCTCCGGTGCCGGGGGCGGCTCAGGCGGAGGGTTCCGCGGACGCCGCATCACCACATGCAGCTTCTGCGGAAAGACGAGCCGCGAGGTGGGCCCGATGGTCGAGGGTCCCAACGACGTCTACATCTGCGGCACCTGCACTGACCTGTGCCAGAACATCTTCAAGCAGGAGAAGCGGCGCGTCACCGGAAGCGCCCCGCTCTTCTCGCAGATCCCGACGCCGCGCCACATCGCCGAGTACCTCGACCAGTACGTGATCGGGCAGGTGGCGGCGAAGAAGGCGCTCGCGGTTGCGGTGCACAACCACTACAAGCGGCTCACGCAGGTCGACAGCGCAGATGCGCCGGTGGAGCTCGACAAGAGCAATGTGCTTCTGGTGGGCCCGACGGGCACTGGCAAGACGCTGCTCGCGCGCACGCTTGCGCGGATGCTCAACGTGCCCTTCGCGATCGGCGACGCGACCACGCTCACCGAGGCCGGCTATGTCGGCGAGGACGTGGAGAACCTTCTGCTGAAGCTGCTCCAGGCCGCGGACTTCGACCTCGAGGCCGCGCAGAAGGGCATCATCTACATCGACGAGATCGACAAGATCGGCAAGACCGGCGGCAACGTGTCGATCACGCGCGACGTCTCAGGCGAGGGCGTGCAGCAGTCGCTGCTGAAGATGCTCGAGGGCACGGTCGCGAACGTGCCTCCGCAGGGCGGCCGCAAGCACCCGGAGCAGCAGTACATCCAGATGGACACGACGAACATCCTGTTCGTCTGCGGCGGCAGCTTTGTCGGGATCGACGACATCGTCCGCAAGCGCATCGGAAAGCGGCGCATCGGGTTCACGAGCGCCGAGTCTCAGTCGATGCCGCGCGCCGACGAGGTTGCGTCGCTGCTGTCGCAGGTGCAGCCTGAGGACCTTCTCGAGTTCGGCATGATTCCAGAGCTGATCGGCCGGCTGCCGGTGTGCTGCCCGCTGATGCCGCTCGACCGTGCGGCCCTCGTGCGGATCCTGCTCGAGCCCAAGAACGCGCTCGTGCGGCAGTACCAGCACCTCTTCCGGCTCGAGGGCGCAGCGCTCGAGTTCACGCCCGAGGCGCTCGATGCGATCTGCGACAAGGCGATGGCGCGCGAGACTGGCGCCCGCGCGCTGCGCGCCGTGATGGACGAGCTGATGCTCGACCTCATGTACCAGCTGCCTGAGCTCGACAACGGCAACACGACCTACGTGATTGACGCTGCTGCCGTGCAGAATGGCCGCGCGCTTCCTGAGATGGCGCGAAGGCTCAACCGCGAGTCGGCGTGAGCGGACTGCGTCACGACTGGGCGCGCGTTGCCTCGGCGGCGCGGCCGGCCGACCTCTCCGGCGACCGCTCCGTCCGAATGCAGGGCTTCGTGGACTGCGCATGGGACGCGCTGGCGAGCACCGGCGTCTCGTGGATCGGCTTCTACCTGGAGGTGCCCGGTGCACCCGAGACCGAGCGGCTGGTGCTGGGGCCGCGCCGTGACAGCCCTGCGTGCTCGCCCATCGGGCTGCATGGGGCGTGCGGAAGGTGCATGGTGGCCGGTGTGCCGCTTGTCGTGCGCGACGTCAGCGAACTCGGCGCGAACTACATCGCCTGCGACCCCCGCGACCGGAGTGAGCTGGTTGTGCCCTGCCGTAGCGGAGACGCGGTTTGGGGGGTGCTTGACGTGGATAGCCACGAGATCGGGTGCTTCTCGGAGAGTGATGCCCGGGCGGCCGCTGCAGCGCTGGCGGCGTGGGGGCTCACGGACATCGGCGAGTAGCACGCTCGATTCCTCAGTTCAAGTCCGGTAATTAGAAGCCCCGCGGCGATTGCACTTGCGTACGGCGCAGAACCTCCCTATCCTCCTCGATTCCCCTTCAGACGAGGAATTCCTATGCCGCGCGTGTGCCACATCACTGGAGCCAAGACCCGTTCAGGCCACAAGATCACCCGCCGCGGCAAGGCGAAGTACCTGGGCGGCGTCGGCATCAAGACGACCAGCGTCACCAAGCGCACCTTCAAGCCGAACCTCCAGCGGGTTGATGCGGTCATCGACGGCTCCCCCAAGCGCATTCTTGTTACCGCGCGCGCCATCAAGCGTGGCATGATCCAGAAGCCCACGCGCCGCAAGTATGTCTATACGCGTGCGCGGAAGGCCGCCGGCGCGGCCTGAGGGCCTCGCCCCAAGCCCGACTCCGAGATCATCTGCCCCTGACACTGTCAAGGGGTTTGGCGTTCAATCTGATCAAAAATCGGTTGACGGAATTGAACCTCGGTCTATAGTTCCCGTGATCGCAGGGCACCTACCCCGGCACGTCCTCACTCAAGCGCCATGGCTGGCGAAGCAGGACTCGGGTCACCCATAGGGCTTTCCCAGCGAGATTGCCGGCATGCCGGTGACATACGACTGTTCCTCCGCCGCACTCGCGGCGTGGACCGTGCGGCACGCGACCCCTCATGGAATCTGCGAACCAGATTTCCATCTCCGGGACCAAGGCTCGACGATGCGTCGAGTTTCTGGAGTGATTTGAGGCTGGTCGAGCCACGGACCCAAGAGACAGTCGAGTTGTGAGGGGTTGCGGTTCCCGAGGCGTATGCCGTCCCGTTCACGGACGGCGGTTGGGCTTTTGGATTTGCCCCCGGTGCCTGTTGCGTATGTGTTCCTTATGGGCCTGTGCCCAGTGTGTTGCGTGTTCGTGCTCTCGTGCGTTCGTCAGTCCTGTGCGTGTTGCGTTGCGTGTCCCCGACATTCCGTCTGCCAGTTCACCAATCCGAGTCCTGCGCCAATCGTGAATTCCCCTGCCGGCCCATCTGATCGAGACCGCGTCCTTGACGCGACGGACATCGTCGCGCTCATCGGGGAGTCGGTGCAGCTCCGCCCGAAGGGGCGCGAGCATGCGGGTCTCTGCCCGTTCCACAATGACCGCACCCCGTCGCTGGCGGTGGTGTCGCACAAGGGATCGGGCTTCTACAAGTGCTTCTCGTGCGGCGCGGCGGGTAACGCGATCGACTTCATGATCAACTACCACCGGATGGACTTCCCGGAGGCGCTGCGGCATCTCGCGCAGCGCGCCGGCATCGAGCTCCATTCGAGCCCGCGCCCCTCGTCAGGCGGCGGGGAGCGCCCCGATTCGCCGTCATCGCTGCGGCGCGCCAACGAGGCAGCGCAGCGCTTCTTCCGCAGGTCGCTGGAGACTGACGTCGGCGCAGCAGCGCGCGCGATCGTGGCTGGCCGGGGCATCTCGCCCGAGATGGCCGAGCGGTTCGGGCTGGGTGTCGCGCCTGCTGGCGGCGATGCGCTGGTGCAGTACGTGGACAGGCTCGCTCGGCACTCGGCGCAGTCGCGCGGGCGGGCCGATGCCGGCGACGACCACCAGCTCGACGAGTCGACGGTGCGCGGCGCCTTCGAGGCCGCGGGTCTCGTGCGCCACCGCGGCGGGCATCTCGCGGACGGGTTCCGCAACCGGATCACCTTCCCGATCTGCGACGAGCTTGGACGCGTGATCGCCTTCGGCGCACGCAAGGTCGACCCTGACGACGAGCCCAAGTACCTCAACAGCCCCGAGAGCGCGATCTTCCACAAGTCGCGCGCGCTGTACGCGATCCACCTGGCCAAGCGCGCCATCGTCGACAGCCGGACGGCCATCATCGTCGAGGGGTACACCGACGTGATCGCGTGCCATGCGGCAGGCATCACGAATGCGGTGGCCACGCTGGGCACGTCGCTGACGCGCGACCACGCGCGCGTGCTCCAGCGCCTGTGCGACACCGTGGTGCTGCTCTTCGACGGCGACGAGGCCGGACAGCGCGCCGCCGACCGTGCGCTTGAGGTGTTCTTCTCGGCGACGATCGATGTGCGCATCTGCACGCTGCCGGATGCGCTCGACCCCGACGACCTGCTGCGGCAGCCTGGCGGCATCGAGCGCTTCCGCGCTGCTGTGGACAGCTCCGTGGATGCGCTCGCGCATCTCGTGTCCCGGTTCTCGGCGGCGCTCGCCGAGCGCGAAGGAGTGACCCCGCGGCAGCGTGCGATCGAGGCGATGCTTCAGCGGCTTGCGGCGATGGGGCTCGTGGAGCTGCCTCCGCTGCGCCGCCGGCTTGTGCTTGAGGCGATCGCTCGCGCCGCCGGGCTTCCCCTTGCGGAGATCGAGCGTGCGGTGCCGACGGTGCGTGCACGCCGCGACGATGAAGGTGATGCGCGAGGTGCCGCGGGAGGCGCCGGAGCTGACGCCGCGCGCACGAGCGTGCCCGGACGCGACTCCCCCGACACTGACGACGTGAGGCATGATGGTGCGCGCTCGCCCGCGCGGCCTGACACCCCCCTGCCTCGTGCTCTCGTCGAGGCCGAGAGCACGCTTGTCGGCCTGCTGCTGGCGTGGCCCGAGTGCGCTCGCGTGCAGGTGGTCTCGGCAGAGGGCGATGCGCTCCCCGTGACCGAGCTGTTTGGGCCCGATGCGATGCAGGACCCTGGGGCGGCCGCCGTATGGAGCGCCATCCATGCGCGCCTTGACGAGGGCGGCCCCCTGTCGATCGCGGAGGCGATCGCACTGTGCCGCGATGCGCCCTCGAAGAGGGCCGCGACCGAGCTCGTGACGCGTGGCCAGTCGCGGTGCCCGCACGCGGCTGATGCCCCAGCGCGCGTCGCCGACGCTGCACGCGACCTCGACCGCATCCGAATGCGCGCGTCAGAGCCCGCCGGTGCCCCGGCCACGACGCCGGAGCAGCTTGCCGCGCGTCTGCAGTCCATACGCCAGGGCGGTCCGCGCACTGGCCTCATCCGCCGTACGGCAAGGAGCGGTGCGTGATGCGTTCGCCGACCTGCCACACCGTCATGTCCACATGTTTCGCAACAGCAGCCGGACTTGCGCCGGCAAAGGAGCCTCACCAGTGAGCGCCGTCATCGAAGAGTTCCGTCCTGTCCTCCGCGAGCTTGTCGAGCTGGGCACCCAGCGTGGCTGGATCGCCTACGAGGAGCTCAACATCTGCCTGCCGGATGACCATGTCGACGCCTACAAGATCGACGAGCTGATGGCGCTGTTCGAGCAGCGCAACATCCGGCTGGTCGACCTGCCCGAGGTGCGCCGCAACGGATGGTCGATGATCGACCGTCCGCTCGAGACCGACCTGCGCTTCCAGCGCGACGACGAGAAGCGGCCCTCGCGCCGCGCGCAGGAGGTTCCCGGCGAGGGCTCGCCGCTGATGGGCAACGGCATCGTGCGTGCGCCGCGCCCGCTCGTTGGCGCGGCCGCCGCCGCCGCCGCCGCCGCGCGCGCGCGCCGAGGCGAGGCTGCCGCGAGCCCCGAGGAGGCCGCCGTGCTCGAGGCCCTCGAGGGACCGGACCTTGACGATGACGCCCTGGACGAGGAGACGCAGGCCGCCGTCGAGCAGGCGATCGCGGAGCCAGGCTCCAAGCGGATCGACGACCCGATCCGCATGTACCTCACGCAGATGGGCACGATCCCGCTGCTGACCCGCGAGGAGGAGATCCGGCTCGCCAAGAAGATCGAGATGAGCCGGCACATCTTCCGCCGGATGGTGCTCGAGAGCGACTACGCGGCCGCGCAGGCGGTGGACATCCTCCGGCAGGTGCACGAGGGTGCGCTGCCCTTCGACCGCACGATGCGCATCTCCACCGCCGAGAGCAACGCGAAGGACAAGATCGCGCTGCGCATCCCCTACAACACCGATACGGTCCGCCGGAAGCTCGAGCAGAACCAGGAGCTGTGGCGGTCGGTGGAGTCGCTCGACCCGGCCGACGCGAAGCGCGTCGAGGCCGTGCAGCAGATGCGCAAGAACCGCCGCATCGTGGCGACGCTGATCGAGGAGTGCAACCTGCGCACCGGCAAGATCCAGCCGCTCATGCGCAAGCTGCAGTCGATCAGCCGCAAGATCCAGGAGCTGCAGCGGATGATCGCCAAGGCCGACAAGCACCCCGAGCGCTATGACGCCGACGACACGCAGGTGATGCGCGAGGAGCTTGACGGGCTGCGGACGCTGGTGCTCGAGGAGCCCACGGAGCTCGTGGCGCGCGTGCGCCAGGTGAGCCGCATCTTCGCCGAGTACGAGCAGGCCAAGCGCGACCTCTCGGGCGGCAACCTGCGACTGGTGGTGTCGATCGCGAAGAAGTACCGCAACCGCGGCCTTCCCTTCCTCGACATCATCCAGGAGGGCAACACGGGCCTGATGCGCGCCGTCGACAAGTACGAGTACAAGCGCGGCTACAAGTTCTCGACGTACGCGACGTGGTGGATCCGCCAGGCCATCACCCGCGCCATCGCCGACCACGCACGCACCATCCGCGTGCCGGTCCACATGATCGAGACGATGTCGAAGCTGCGCAACATCCAGAAGAACCTCACGCAGGAGCTCGGCCGCGAGCCCACCGTCGAGGAGATCGCGATGCGCGCCAAGATGCAGGTTGAGGAGGTGCGCCGCGTGATGAAGGTCGCGCGCCACCCGATCTCGCTCGATCGCCCGGTCGGCGAGAGCGAGGACTCGCACTTCGGCGACTTCATCGAGGACGAGAGCCAGGAGGCACCGAGCCAGAGCGCGTCCAACGACATGCTCCGCGCGCGGATCGCCGACGTGCTCAAGACCCTCACCTACCGCGAGCGCGAGATCCTCAAGCTGCGCTACGGCATCGGCGACGGGTACACCTACACCCTCGAGGAGGTCGGGCGCATCTTCAAGGTCACGCGGGAGCGCGTGCGGCAGGTCGAGAGCAAGGCGCTTCGGAAGCTGCAGCACCCGGTGCGCAAGGGCCGCCTCTCGAGCTTCATGCAGGGCGAGGCCGGCGCGGAGACCGATGGCATGATCGACGACCTCGGCGACGACATGATCGACGACGAGGGCTTCGGCGACTCGGAGGAGTGAGCGCCAGCGCGCCGTCAGCGTCAGAAGGACCTGAGTGTCAGCAGGACGTGAGCGTCAGCAGGCGTCGCAGCGGTACGTCCAGCTGACGTACTCCTCGACGCCCCACCTGCCGCCCTCGCGGCCGAAGCCGCTCCATCCGCAGCCGCCGAAGGGCGCGTAGGCGTCACTGATCACGCCCACGTTGCCGCCGACGATGCCGCAGCGCAGCTCGGCACCGACGCGCTCGAGCGTGCCGGCGTCGCGCGTCATCACGTAGGCGGCGAGGCCCCACGGCGACGAGTTGGCGAGCGCAATGGCATCCTCCGTGGATTGCACGCGGGCGATCGGCGCCAGCGGGCCGAAGGTCTCCTCGCGGAACGCGAGGCAGTCGTGGCGCACGCCTGCGATGACGGTGGGCGCAACGAAGCGGTCGAGGCAACCCTCGACCCGCACGCGTCCGCCTCCGCACAGCACGGCGCCGCCGCCTGCAACCGCATCGGCGATGTGGCGCTCGACCTTGTCGACGGCGGCATCGTCGATGAGCGGCCCGACCTTGGTGGCTGGATCGCTGCCTTTGCCGACCGCAAGCGTTGATGCCGCGGCGGCGAGCCGCTCCGCGAACGCGTCGTAAACGCTCGCGTGCACGATGAACCTGTTTGGGCACACGCACGTCTGGCCTGCGACACGGAACTTGCCGGCCATCGCTGCGGAGACCGCGGCATCGACGTCCGCGTCGCCGAGCACGATGAACGGCGCATGGCCGCCGAGCTCGAGGCTCAGCCGCACGATGTGCTGCGCGGCCGCATGCATCAGGATCCGCCCTGTCTCCGTGCTGCCGGTGAACGACAGCTTGCGCATGCGGCCATCGGAGAACCACGCACCGGAGATTGCCGCCGCATCGCCGGTGACGATGTTCACGCATCCGCTCGGCAGCCCTGCCTGCGCAAGCAGCTCGGCGAAGGCGATGGCGGACAGCGGCGTGAGCTCCGATGGCTTGGCGACCTGCGTGCACCCTGCAGCGAGCGCGGGAGCCGTCTTGCGTGCGATCATCGCCAGCGGGAAGTTCCACGGCGTGATGGCGCCGACCACGCCAACCGGGTCGGGGATCGCACGCAGCCGCCGGTCGGGGCGGCGTGCGCGGATCGTCTCAGGATGCAGACGCTCGGCCTCCTCAGCGGCGGACGCGAGGTAGTCGGCGCTGTAGTCGACCTCGCCGCGGGACTCCTCGAGCGGCTTCCCGTTCTCCGACGTGATGATCGCGGCCAGCCGATCCCTCGACTTGCGCATCAGCGACTCTGCGCTGCGGAGCACGGCCGCGCGCTCCTCTGGCGCATGCGCACGCCACATCGGCAGCGCAGCGGCCGCACGGCCAAGCGCCTCGATGGCCTCGCGCGCGCCCCCCGCCGGAACGCTGCCGATCACCTGTCCAGTCGCGGGATCGCGGACATCAATCATGCGCCGCAGGCTACGCGGCTGGTTCGGCTGCCGATGCGGAGGGTCCTATCATCGGGACATGGCAAAGGCCGTCGTCGACCCAGCGGAGCTCAGGCGGTTTGCGCAGGACCTTCGGAAGCTCAACGCCGACCTCCAGGCCGGGCTCGCGACCGTGTCCGTGCGGCTCAATGGGCTCTCGCAGACGTGGCGCGACCAGGAGCAGGCCAAGTTCGTGGAGGAGTTCGAGCAGACCGTCAAGGTGCTGCAGCGGTTCATCAAGGCAAGCGAGTCGCATGTGCCGTTCCTGCTGCGCAAGGCGGACCGCATCGACGAGTACCTCAACCAGAAGTGACCTCCGCTCCGTGGACCAGAAGGCCAACGTCCGCGACATCGACAGCCTGATGCGCGCAAAGTCAGTCTTCGCGAAGGCGAGGGCCGAGCTGCTGCAGGCGATGTCGGAGGCCGTGTCGCACGCCGAGTCGATTGACGCATGGGTGGAGCGCGACGGGCCCCTGCGGTGGGAGTCCGAGCGTCGGCGCGCGGCAGAGGCTCTCGCTGCCGCGAAGAGTGCGCTGTACCGCAAGGAGATGACCCCGGCGATCGATGGCGGGAAGGTGTCGGTCGTCGACGAGCGCAAGGCGCTGCAGCGCGCCAAGGCGAAGCTCGACAGGATCGAGGAGGTGCTGCGTCGGCTCCGCGCCATGAGGGCCGAGGTGACCCGCGAGATCGGGCTCCTGAAGGCGGGGCTGGGGCCGCTAGGGGCATGGATCGACAACGATGCCGTCGAGGCGCAGGCCACGATCACGCGCATGGCCGAGGCGCTCGCGCGCTATCGGGGCGACGAGGTTGACATCGAGACGGCAGCGCGCGCCAGAGGCGACGCGCCCCGCGATCGGGGCGATGCGGCTTCCGGGCGCAACGACCAGGCCCCCGCTCCCGGGGAAGGCGGCGCATGAGCCTTGCGTCGTCGCGCGTGAAGATGCAGGAGTCGCTGCGGGAGCTCCGGCTCACGTGGGGCGATGTGCGCCGCGACTGGAACGACGCGGCGGCGCACTCGATCGAGCGCGAGCGCATCGAGCCCCTTGAGGACCGCATCCGCGCTGCGCTGCTTGCCATCGAACGGATGGAGCACTTCGCGCACGCCGTGCAGCGCGAGACCCGCGACCTGTAGGGATCTCCCGCCGATGGTCGCGGGTCGTACACTCGACCCGTGCATTCCGACGGCTCGATCGCGCCTGATGCGAGCATCGCCGCAGCGGTTGACAGTGCCTTCGAGGGACTTGTGTCCGCGGCCGCGGCGCTGGAGATGTCGCGCGCCGAGCTCGCGCGGCACGCCACCGAGCTTCCCGAGCGCGAGAGGGCCCGGCACGCGCACGTCGTGAGGCAGGTCCGCGAGCAGCGCGACCGCACGCTCCGGGAGTCCATCGAGCGGCGCGATGCGCGCATTGGCGCTGCGCAGGGCCGCCATGCGCGGCACAGCGAGCGCATGCGGGAGCAGCACCGCGAGGCCGTCGGCAAGGTGCATGACCTCGCAGAGAGCCAGCTTGAGGAGGCGCAGTCGCAGCTCGAGCGCGCACTGTGGATGGCGGAGACGATCTACGACTCGGGCGAGCAGGGCCCGCGGGAGAAGTGCGAGCGCACCAAGGCGTCGCTCAGTGCGGCGCAGGACGCGATGAGGAGTGCGCTGGCGTCGATGGAGGCACTGGCCCGCAAGTCGGCCCACGGCGCCACCATGCGCGCTGCGGTGCCGCATCCGCTCGCGCTTCCCTCCGGTGCGGGATGGCCTGACGTGGCGCGGGAGGCTGTCGCTGCAGCACAGCAGGCGCACGCCGAGATGGCCGGCACGAGGATGCTTCGGCTTTCGAGACCGCCGGTGCTCGCTGGCCTCTGCGTGGTGGCGCTTGTCGTCGGCGCAGCGCTCGGGCTCGCGGTCGGTGGCGCGCTCGACGTGACTGTGCCGCTGCCGCTTGTCGATTCGGTGGCCGCCGGGCGTGCCATCGTCGGCGCCGCAGCGCTCGGACTTCTCGTGGCTGGCGCATCGGTGGCGCTGTGGGCTGGCGCCGCCGCTGCGGTGCGCCGGTGCGCGAGCGCTGCGCATGGTGCGCGCGATGCCCTCGCGGCCTGTGGGGCGGATGCGATCGCCGAGGCCGAGCGCGTCAGGGCCCAGGAGGAGTGGGCGCGCGAGCAGGAGCGCGACGCATCGGTGGCCGCCGCGAAGGCTCGGTGGAATCCTGTCATCGAGCGCATCACGCGGCGGCAGGCCGAGCTGATGCAGCAGTTCGAGGCCAAGTACGGGGGCGTCGCCCGGCAGCTCGATGCGCAGCGCGATGCCGAGGTGCAGGCCGCAGAGCACGAGTGCGCGGCCGCGCTTGATGGGGCCCGGCGGGCCCACGACGAGGCGTCCGCTGCCGAGATGGCGGCGCATTCAGCCACGATGCAGCGGCTCGCGCAGGAGCTGTCGGCGATGCGTGGCGCCGCAGCCGCCGAATGGCGCGCTGCGCAGTCGAGGTGGCTCGACGCGGTGCGCGGTTGCCTCGCGCGAAGCGAGGCTGCACATCCCGCCTGGGACAGCCCCGCATGGCGAGCGGAATCGCTCCGCTCTCGGGCGGACGAGGCTCCAGGAGCCCCGGTGGGCCATGTGCGTGTGCATCTTCCCTCGATTCCCGGAGCGGTGCCAACCGAGGCCGACTTCGCGTGGCCCTCTGGCACCCCGATCGACGCCGTGCTGCCGCTGTGCCTTGCGCTCCCAGAGCGCGGATCGCTCCTGATCGAGTCGGACCTGGCCGGCCGCGCTGCGGGCATTGCCATGCTGCATCAGGTGATGCTGCGCCTGCTCGCCACCCTTCCGCCGGGCAAGGTGCAGTTCCTGCTGCTCGACCCCGTGGGCATGGGCGAGAGCTTCGCTGGCTTCATGCACCTGGCCGACGAGTCGGATGCGATCATCGGCGGCCGCATCTGGAGCGAGCCGCGGCACATCGAGCAGCGCCTTGCCGATGTCTCCGAGCACCTCGAGACCGTGATCCAGAAGTACCTGCGCGACGAGTTCCCGAGCCTCGACGCCTACAACCGCCGTGCGGGCGAGATCGCAGAGCCCTACAGGTTCGTGGTCATGTGCGACTTCCCGACGTCGCTGACCGACGAGGCGGCCCGACGGCTTTCGGCGATCGCGGCCGGCGGCGCGCGATGCGGCGTGCACACGCTGATCCTGCGCGATGCGCGGCAGCCGGACGTGGCCGGATGCGACCTCGCCATGGTGAGGCAGCGGTCGCTGTGCATCACGTCGGAGGCTGGAGGATGGGTTGCAAGGACCGATCCCCTGTCGGGACTGCGCGTGGAGCCTGCACGTGCGCCGGCCGGCACCCAGGCGATCGAGCTCGTGCGCATGTTCGGCAAGCGCGCCGCGGAGTCGACCCGGGTGGAGGTGCCCTTCTCCGCAATCGCGCCGCCGGATGGCGCGCTGTGGACCGAGAGCAGCGCGCGCCGCCTCAGCGTGCCGCTCGGACGCGCGGGAGCGACCCGCCTCCAGAGGCTCGTGCTCGGCGAGGGCACACGCCAGCACGTGCTGATCGCGGGACGCACCGGCAGCGGCAAGTCGACGCTCCTTCACGCGCTGATCACCAACCTCGCGCTCCACTACTCGCCGGACGAGGTGGAGATGTGGCTCATCGACTTCAAGAAGGGCGTCGAGTTCCGCACCTACGCGACGCACAGGCTCCCGCACGCGCGCGTGGTGGCCATCGAGAGCGACCGCGAGTTCGGCATCTCGGTGCTGCAGGGGCTCGATGCCGAGCTGCGCCGACGAGGCGACCTCTTCCGTGCGGCGGGCGTGCAGGACCTCGCGGGCTACCGTGCGGCTCGCCCGGCGGACCCGATGCCGCGCGCGCTGCTCATCATCGACGAGTTCCAGGAGCTCTTCATCGAGGACGACCATGTCGCGCAGGAGGCGAGCGCCCTTCTCGACCGCATCGTGCGCCAGGGACGCGCCTTCGGCATGCATGCGGTGCTGGGCTCGCAGACCCTTGGCGGCGCGTACACGATCGCGCGCACGACGATGGGCCAGATGGGCGTGCGGATCGCGCTGCAGTGCAACGAGAGCGACTCGCAGCTCATCCTGTCCGACGACAACCTCGCTGCACGGCTTCTCGCGCGGCCGGGCGAGGCGATCTACAACGATGCGGGCGGGCTCCTCGAGGGCAACAGCCCCTTCCAGGTCGTGTGGCTCAATGACCGCGAGCGCGATGGCCGCCTTGACGCGGTAGCGGAGCGCGCATCGGCGACGCCGCGCCGGGCGCCGATCGTGATCTTCGAGGGCAACGCCCCCGTGCGACTCTCCGACTGCGCGCCGCTGGCGGCTGCACGCACGGGGCGCGATGGGGCGCGAGCCGATGCGCTCGCGCCCAAGGTGTGGCTTGGCGAGGCGGTCGCCATCTCCGAGCCCACTCACATCACGCTTCAGCGGCGCAGCGGCGCCAATGCGCTTGTCGTCACGCAGGACGAGGAGCAGGCCGTGTCCATGGGCATCGCGGCGATCGAGTCGCTGGCGGCGCAGTGCAGGCACGCGCAGCTTGTGCTGGTGGACAGCACGACGCCCGACCAGCCGACCTTTGGCGCGCTGGAGCGCGCCGCCGCGTCGGCAGGGCTTGCCGCACGCGTCGTTCGCGCATCCGATCCCGCCGCGGCGCTCGCCGACGTGGCCGCTGCGGTGGCCGAGCGCGAGTCTGCGCAGCGGGTCACTGAGGCTGCCATCCTCCTGATGGTGCATGGCGTGCAGAGGGTGCGCGCGCTCCGGCGAAACGAGGACGACTACTCGTTCGGCTCGAGCGACTCGCCGCCCTCGCCCGACCGCGTGCTGGCGGCTGTCGCACGCGAGGGCCCTGCGCTCGGCATCCACACCTGGATCTGGGTGGACAATGGCGCGAGCCTCTCGCGGTCGATCGACAGGTCAGCGCTCCGCGAGTTCGACTGGCGCGTGCTGTTCCAGTGCAGTGCGGCGGACTCATCGGCGCTGATCGACTCCGGCACCGCAAGCAGGCTCGGGCCCAGCCGTGCGCTGCTGCATGACGAGCTCTCGGGCCGCAACGAGAAGTTCAGGCCGTGGTCGATTCCTGAATCGGCACTGCGCGCGTGAGCGACTCCCACGCGCGCTCAAGGCGCGATGCGCCCGCTGGGCGTGCCGTGGGCAGCTCCTGCGCATGAGCGCTCATCACGTGCTCCTCGACAAGGTCACGGAAGTCCTCGATCGCTGCCCATGCGTCGCGGGGGGCAACGCCTTCTGCGGTGCGCAACCCCCCTTCGGCCACCATGCGCGCCACGAGGGCTGACCGCGACATCCACATCTGCACGCCCTCGGCCGCGGCTGATGCGGATCTCGGACCGCCCGTGAACTTCCGCACCCGAATGGGGATCGCGGTGACCCACGGCGCCAGCCGCGCGAGCCGCTCCCACCGCGCGCTGGCGAACACGCCGTCCGGAACCAACACTCGAAGGTGCTCCTCGAGCTGGGTCGCGTCGGCGTCCGCCCACTGCGGTGCCTGCTGCAGCGCATCGTGCGCGGACGCAAGCGCGGCCGACAGCGCGGCGCACGCATGCAGCGCCTCGCGGACGCGGACGGAGAGCGCCTCCGCGTCGTCGCGAGCAGCGTCGCCAATCGCTCGAAGCGCCGAGGTGCTGCGCGGGATCTCGGCCATCTCGTCGACGATGCGGCGCGCCACGCATGCGGCGATGCCTCCCGATCCCGCCAGTGCCGCGGCCGCAAGCCACTCGCGCGAGGGTTCCGCGATGCGGCGCACGGCCGACGCGATGCGCGCCGCCACATGCGACACGGCCCCTTCCCGGTGCGCGACGAAGGCATCCCACGGGGTGGGATGAAGGGTGACGGGAACGCGCGCGCCAGCCGGCGCAATCGCCGCCCATGCGGCAACCGACGTTCCCTCTCCGCACGGGATCTCCACACGGTCGGGCACGGCATCCTCCGCGCGAAGGCCGGCAGCGTGCGATGCAGCGAGCGACGCGAATGCTCGGCGCGCTGCGTCGCCATGCGCGGCCACAAGGGCATGGATGTCCCTGCCGGTGGCGATGCAGGATCCGTCGCCTCCCACGATCCCGAGGCGGATCGAGAGGTGCGGGTCGATGGCCGCGCTGCTGAAGTCGCGCGGGGTCACCTGCAGGCCCGCGACAGCCGAGCAGTGCGATGCGAGCGCGACGGCCAGCGACCCCTCGCCAAACGCGAGCGACTCCGCGGCACCCTCCGCCACCTGCCGCGCAGGCTGCAGCCTCACGCGCAGGTGCTTTGGCATTGTCCTGATCAGCGCCTCGATGCGCGCGACGAGATGGCCGGGAAGTCCCCACGAGAGCCTCTCGACATCGAGGCCAGCCAGTGCAGCGAGCGGGATGCGGACGGTGGCGCCATCGACCTCGCTTCCGGGCGCATGCTCGTAGAGCACGGGTGCCACGGCGGAGCCCGTGCTGATGGACTCAGGCAGCCCGTCGTCGCGCGCGGAGAGCGGGTCGCGGAGAAGGTCTGCCTCCGTCATGCGAAGCGTGGCGGGATCGTCGCGCTCGGCCTTGGCGAGCCAGCGCATCAGGCTTGGCCACGAGTGCACATGCTCGGGCACGCGCGCGTCGTAGAAGGCCGTGCGCGCCTCAGCGTCTGCAAGCAGCGGCCGGCGCTCGCGCCTCTCGAGGCGCTCGATCGAATCGCGCAGCGCATCGTTCGCGGCCATGAACGGGGGACGCTCCCTCGGCACCTGGCCATCCACCAGCGCGCTCTGGATGAAGATGTCGCGCGCCCCGCTCGGGTCGAGCGGACCGTAGGGCACCTGCTGCCGAGGCATCACCGTGAGCGACCCGAGCGTCACCCGCTGCCACGCTGCAACCTGGCCTGTCGCGCGCACCCAGTGCGGCTCCGACGTGATGCGGTGCACCGCGTGCGGGGCGATCCTCTCTATCCACGCGGGACGCACCCGAGCCGCAAGCCGGCCCCAGCGGCGAGTCGTCTCGACGATCTCCGCCACCACGATCCACCGCGGCAGCGACTTGGCAAGCGCCGACGACGGATGGACTCGGAAGCGTGCGCCTCCGGCTGCCACGTACTCGCCTGCCCGCGTGCGCTCGGCGACCTGGAACAGGAACCCCGCCAGCACGCATCGGTGCAGCGCGTCGAGCCGCGCGGCCCCGTCGGGCGGTGCAGGGCGATCTGGCTCGCCCATGCGGTCGTGCACAAGCCGAACGAGCTGCGCATGCACGTCGCTCCACTCCCTCATGCGACGGTGCGAGAGGAAGCCCTCCCTGCACCACCGGCGCTGCACGCCGCTTCCGCCAGCGCCGCGCGCGTCGGCCCATGCGCGCCAGAGCCGAAGGAGTCCGGCAAAGTCGCCGTCGGGCTGACGCCACCGCGCGTGCGCCCCATCGGCAGCCTGCTCCTGGCCTGAGGGCCGCTCCCGAGGGTCCTGCACCGAGAGCGCCGCCGCAACGACAAGCGCATCGTCGAGGCACCCCTCGCGGGACGCCTCAAGCACCATCCTCGACAGGCGAGGGTCGATCGGCAGCCGTGCCATGCGGCGACCGGCTGCGGTGAGGCGGCGCTGCGCGTCGAAGGCGCCAAGCTCCATCAGCGTGGATCGCCCCTCCTCGATCGCCCGCGGCGATGGGGCATCGATGAAGGGGAACGACTCAGGTGCGCCGAGCCCAAGCGACTCCATCTGCAGCAGCACGCTGGCCAGGTTGGTGCGCCTGATCTCGGGCTCCGGCCACTCGGGGCGCCGCGAGAGCGACAGCTCGTCGTAGAGCCGGATGCAGACGCCCGGGCCGATGCGCCCGCACCGGCCTGCGCGCTGCGTGGCGCTCGCCTGCGAGATCGGCTCGACGGGAAGCCGCTGGATGCGGCTGCGTGCGCTGAACCGCTTGACGCGCGCAAGTCCGGAGTCGATCACGGCCCTGACGCGCGGCACGGTCACTGACGTCTCGGCGATGTTCGTGGCCAGTATCACGCGGCGCAGCTTCGACGGCGCGAAGATCCTGTCCTGCTCGGCCTCGGGGATCCTTGAGTAGAGCGGCACCACCTCGATGTCCGAACGGCCTCGCAGCGACTCCGCGCAGTCGAGGATCTCGCGCTCGCCGGGCAGGAACGCGAGCACGTCGCCATGGCCAACGGCGGCAAGAGCCTCGTCGGCCGCTGCGCACACCGCAGGCACGATGTCCTCCTCGCCATCGGCATCGATGGGCCTCCAGCGGATCTCCACAGGGTGGAGGCGACCGTCGATCGACAGCACGGGCGCGCCCCCGAAATGCGCTGCAATGCGCGACGCATCGATGGTGGCGCTGGCCACGATCACCCGCAGCTCGGGCCTTCGCGCGCATATCCGCACCAGGCATCCAAGCAGGAAGTCGATGTTGAGCGTGCGCTCGTGCGCCTCGTCGATGATGATCGTCCCGTAGCGCGACAGCAGCGGGTCGCGGCGGAGCTGCGCGAGCAGCACGCCATCGGTCACGACGCGAATGGATGCGCCGGCGTCGGCGCGGGAGTCGAAGCGCACCTGGTATCCGACCACCGATCCGAGCGGGCTCGCGAGCTCGTGCGCGATTCGCGTCGCGACCGACCGCGCCGCGATGCGCCGTGGCTGGGTGAGGCAGATGCACCCATGCTCGGACCGGCCTGCGGCGAGGCAGATCTTGGGGAGCTGGGTCGTCTTGCCGGACCCGGTCTCAGCCTGCACCACGATGACCTGGTGCCGCTCGATCGCTGCGGCGATCTCCTCGCGCCGCTGCGCCACCGGCAGGTCCTCCGGAAAGGCCACCACAGCCACCGAAGCCCCACGATGGACAGCGGCGTCCCTCCCCTGCTCGCTCTGGTGCGGGTCGGACACGGCTGCGCAAGTCTAGGTCAGCGCGAGCGCTACCATCGCCGACTCGGGCGCTTAGCTCAGTTGGCAGAGCACCGCCATTACACGGCGGGTGTCGCAGGTTCGAGTCCTGCAGCGCTCACTGTCCCGAGCTGCCTGTACCGGATCCATGGACACACGCATCGACACGTCCGCTCCCGCATGCCTCGCACGGCGCCTTGCCGCATGCGGCACTGCAGCTCTCGCCGCGCTTGCGGCGATCGCCTGCTCGAACATCGAGAAGGCGGACCCGACGGTCCAGACCACGCGAGCCGATCCGATCAGCTTCGAGATCGACGCGGACCCGATCATGCGCGGCACCGTTGCCGCCGAGACGATGATTGTGGGATACGAGCCTGCGGTGGTGCGCGCGTACGGGGTTGTGGTCGGCCTCAAGGGCACCGGCAGCCGCATCGCACCGAACGAGGTGCGTCAGCACATGATCCAGGACCTCTCGCGGCGCGGCGTCGGCGACCCGACCGTCGCCGAGGTGAACTTCACGCCCGAGTCGCTGCTCGACTCCGAGGACACGGCGATCGTGGTGGTCGAGGGCCTCATCAACCCCGGCTCGGTCAAGGGCACCAAGTTCGACCTGCGCGTCTACGTGGCCCCGGGCACCGCGACGACAAGCCTCGAGGGCGGCAAGCTGTGGACGTGCGACCTTCGCCCCGGGCTCCTGATCGCCGGCAGCAAGCAGGCGCGTCCGATGGCCGAGGGGCGCGGGCCCATCGTCATCAATCCCTTCGCGGACCAGAGCGGCAAGATCGTCGACACCGTCAACCGCATGAGCGGGCGCATCCTCAACGGAGGCGAGGTCACGCGCGACATGACGGTGAAGCTGCGGCTCTCGACGCCGAGCCACGCGCGCGCACGCCTGATCGCGAATGCGATCAACTCCTACTTCCCGCGCGAGAAGGGGCAGAAGGACGACACCGCGCGCGGCCGCAGCAGCGAGCTCATCGACATCCACATCCCGCCCTCCTGGCGAGACCGCACGGACGAGTTCATCCAGGTGCTGCGTCATACGCCCATCACCACGGCGCCGATCGAGCAGCTTGCATCGCAGGTGGCGCGCAGCGTCACCAACAACCCGGGCGCGGCATCTGCGGCCAGCCTGCGCTGGCAGGCGCTCGGCAAGAAGAGCCTCGGCGCCGTGCGGCCGCTCTACACGTTCCCGGAGGAGCAGCCGCGCTTCGCGGCGCTCGACGCCGGCGCAAAGCTCGACGATGCGCTTGCGGTGTCGCACCTCCTGGACCTGGCACGCAACGGGTCGGGCCGCGTGCGTGTGCAGGCCGTGCGCCTGCTGGGCCGCATGTCGTCCAACCCGTCCGTCGACCTGGGCCTGCGGAGCCTTCTCGAGGATGACGACATCGACGTGAGGCTGACCGCGTTCGAGGAGCTGCGCGACCGCAACGACCCGATCGTTCAGAGCCAGGACGTGAGCGGCAGGTTCCGCGTCGATGTGGTGCCGAGCGCCAAGCCGATGATCTACGTCTCGCAGTCCGGCGAGCCCCGCATCGCGATCTTCGGGACGGACCTTGAGGTGGCTCGACCCATGACGCTGACCGCATGGTCCGGACGACTCATGTTCAAGGGCGACGAGGGCAAGAAGTCGATCGAGGTGTTCTACCGGGCGAGCGACGGCCTGCCACCGATGACCGACTTCGTGCAGCCCAAGGTCGCGGAGGTCGCGCGGTTCCTGGGCCATACCACCACGGTGGAACGACCTGCCCCTGGGGTGGGCATGAGCTACAGCGAGACCATCGGCGCGCTCCACGAGATCTGGAAGAAGGGCTACATCAAGTCCGACTTCAAGGCCGAGCAGGACCGCATCCTTGCGTCGATCGTGAAGGCCGATGAGGACAAGCCCCGCGACTCCCGCCCCGAGTACGAGGATGAGGAGGAGGCTGAGGAGGCTCCCACGGCAGGCGCCGTCAGGCCCACCATTGCCGCCGATCCGCTCAAGCCAGCGGCAGGTCTTGATACTCAGGCGCCCAGGCGAGATACTGTCCCCAGATAAGCCCGCGTCGTGCGGACCCATGGAAGGGTGCCAGCGCAGGCGACAGGAGGTCGGAGATGCGTCTATCGAAGCTCATTCTGAGCGGTTTCAAGAGCTTCGCGGACACCACGGAGTTCCCATTCGACGAGCCGATCATCGGCATCGTGGGCCCGAACGGCTGCGGCAAGAGCAACGTCGTCGATGCGATCCGCTGGGTGCTTGGCGAGCGCAGCGCGAAGAGCCTGCGCGGCAGCGCGATGGTGGATGTCATCTTCGCGGGCAGCGCCGTGCGCAAGCCCATGGGATGCGCGACCGTCACGCTGGTCTTCGACAACCCGGTCCTTGAGGCGCCGCGGGCAGCCCTCGAGACGGAGCCGGGCGAGGAGCTGCCCAGCGTCGATGTGGGCGACGGCACGGGTGCGTCCGCTGAGGCTGCGGACCATGCGGGCGATGCGGCACCTTCGGCCGACGGCTCCGCGAGCGCCGCTGACGAGGAATTCGACCGTGTGGTGCACCGCGCGCAGGTCCGGCACCGTGCGCTGCCTGTGGACCAGGATGTGGTCGAGGTCACGCGCCGGCTCTACATCGATGGCCGCAGCGAGTACCTCATCAACGGCCGCAAGGTGCGCCTGCGCGACATCAAGGAGCTGTTCATGGACACCGGCATCGGCACCGATGCCTACTCCATCATCGAGCAGGGCAAGGTGGCGGCCCTGCTCGAGGCGAACCCTGCGCAGCGAAGGGCAATCCTCGAGGAGGCTGCCGGTGTCGCCAAGTTCCGCGCGCGCAAGGAGGAGGCATCGCGCAAGCTCGATGCTGCCGAGCGCAACCTTGTGCTTGTGCGTGAGCAGCTGTCTGGCGCCGAGAGGCGCCTGCGCATTGTCCGCGGCCAGGCCGAGAAGGCAACGCGCTTCCGCGAGCTCGACGCGCGCCGGCGCGAGCTTCGCTCTGCGCTGCTTCAGGACCAGTACTTCGACGGACGCACGCGGCTCGAGTCGCTGACCGAGTCTGTGGCCGCGGCCGATGCCACCCGAAACGGCATGGCTGGCGAGGTCGAGCGCGCCGAGGACGCCAAGCGGATGGCTGAGGCTGCACGCGATGCGGTGATGCGACAGCAGCAGTCGTACGAGCGCGAGCGCCTCGAGGCCCACGCCGCGATGCAGCAGGCAGCCCAGCGCGCCGAGTACGGGGAATCGTCGCTCGACGACACCCGGCGGGCGCTCGAGCAGGATGCGTCCGCGATCGGATCGCTCGACCAGCGGATGGGCGATCTCACCCGCCGCCTTGAGGCCTCGGTGACTGCGCAGCGTGATGCGGCCGTGCAGCTCCAGGCGGCGGAGTCGGCTCACGCCACCGCCGAGGAGGCGCGCGCCTCCCGGTCGGCAGAGGTGGCCGATGCGCGCGATGCCCTTGAGCATGCCCGCGAGGCGCAGCTGCAGGCTGACCGCGATCGCCAGCGCATCGCATCCCGGCTCCAGTCTGCGCTTGAGCGCGCGTCGGCGCACGGCGAGGAGGTTGGCCGTATCAGCGAGAGGATCGCCGCACGGGCGCAGGAGATGGATGCGCACCGTACGGCGCGCGCGCAGGCGCAGCAGATGCACGCGCAGGCGGAGCAGGAAGCGCAGCGCGCCCACGAGGAGACCGTGCGCGAGCTCGAGGCCGCGGAGTCGCTCGGGGACCAGGCGAGCATCCTCGCCAAGCGCCTGGCTGCGCTTCGCGACGAGCGCCTGGGGCTGGAGAGCCGGCGGAGCATCCTCGCGGAGCTCGAGGAGGCCCGCGAGGGATTCGGGTCGGCAGTGCGTGCGGTGCTTGCGGCGCCCTCGCGGTTCCCTGGCGTGAAGGGCGCGCTCGGTGACATGGTCGAGGCCGACCGGAGGTCTGCGGCTGCGGTGGAGATCGCGCTTGGGCCATGGCTCGAGTCGCTCGTCGTGGCCGAGCGCGACGGCATGGCGCCGACGCTCGCTGAGGCCCGGGAGATCGAGGGCCGCGCGACCTTCGTGCCGATGGTCCCGCTTGCCAACCCCGCACCTGAACGCAGGCGCGTGCGCGGCGCAAGCCGGCTGGCGGATTCGGTGCGCGTCGCGGCACCCGCGCGCTCGCTTGTCGATGCGCTGCTCGCGGACACGTGGGTGACGGAGACGCTCGACCGCGCACGCACGCTCGCGGAGGGACCGCTGCGTGGAGCCCGCATCGTGACGTGGGCGGGCGACGTGGTTGACGCGACCGGAGCCGTCAGCATCGGCGCAGTGCGGCAGTCGTCCGGCGGCTACGGCGGCATCGTGGCCAGGCGCGCCGAGCTTGCAGAGCTTTCGCAGCGCAGCGGCGAGCTTGCGGCGGAGATCGGCTCGGTCGAGGACCAGCTTGGCCAGATCGAGTCGCTCGGGGAGCAGGCCCGTGACCGGCACCGCGCGCTCGACAGCCGCCTGCAGGATGCGCGCCGCACGGCCGTGTCAGAGCAGTTCCAGGTGGAGCGCCTCGAGGGGCTCATCGCCCGCATCGAGCGCGAGCAGGCCAACGCGGAAAGCGAGCGCTCGGAGATCCAGCGCAGGCTCTCCGAGCTCGAGCGCGAGCGAGAGGCACTGGATGCGCAGCATCGCGCCGGCACCGAGGCCCTCGAGGCGGCCACGTCCGCGGCCGCGCGGGAGCAGGTGCGCATGGCCGATGCGCAGCGCGCCTTCGACGAGGTCCAGGAGGCGCTCGCCTCCGCCCGGCTCTCGCTCGGCGAGTGCTCTGCGCGCGAACAGGCCGCGAGGCGCGAGTGCTCGATGATCGAGGACTCGCTCGCGGAGGTGCGCAGGTCGCGCGCTGCCGCCGAGGACCAGCTCCGACGCCGGGAGACGCACATCGAGAGCCTCGAGGAGTCGATCGCGGCGTCGCGCTTGCAGCAGGCCGAGGCCAAGGCGCGGCACGACGAGTTTGCGGCTGCGCTCGCGGGAATCGCGCAGGATCTGGCGAATGCGGTCACCGCCAACGAGGCAGCCAGCGAGTCCCTGCGCATGGTGCGCGACCGGGTCGGCGAGGCCGAGCGCGCATGGACCGAGGCCGAACTTGCGCGGCGCGAGGCTGAGCTTCGGCTCGAATCGCTCGTGACGACCGCACGGGACGAGCTCGAGCTTGACCTCCCGGGCGGGTGGGACGCGCACCTGGAGCGGCGCGCCGACGGCGCCTTCGACTCGCTTGACCGCGACAGCGCATCACGCGAGGCGGATGCGCTGCGCGACGAGATCCGCTCGCTCGGCAACGTCAACCTCGACGCCATCGCGGAGCTCGACGAGCTCGAGGCCAGGACCAAGGCGCTCACCGAGAGCCTCGCGGACATCGACTCCGCACGGGGCCACCTTGAGCAGCTCGTGGCGCGCCTCGACAGCGAGAGCCGGGTGCGCTTCGAGAGCACCTTCAATACGGTGCGCGAGAACTTCGGCGGCACCAACGGCATGTTCCGCCGGCTCTTCGGCGGAGGCAGCGCGGACATGTTCCTGCTGCCCGACGAGGAGGGCAACGTGGACTGGCTCGCGTCGGGCATCGAGATCCGCGCGAAGCCCCCGGGCAAGGAGCCCCGCGTCATCAGCCAGCTCTCGGGCGGCGAGAAGTCGATGACGACCGTCGCGCTGCTGCTCGCGATCTTCAAGAGCAAGCCGGCGCCCTTCTGCATCCTTGACGAGGTCGACGCGGCCCTTGACGAGGCGAATACCGAGCGCTTCTGCGCCTCGCTCTCGGGCTTCCTCGACAGGAGCCACTTCATCGTCATCACCCACCACAAGCGGACGATGCAGGCATGCCACAGGCTGCATGGCGTCACGATGCCGCAGCGCGGCGTGTCCAAGCGCGTCTCGGTGCGGTTCGAGCAGGTCGGGTCCGACGGAAGGATCGCCCAGGAGGCGATCGATGCCGCCGCGGCCGAGGAGCCGGCCGCCGCCGCGGTGTAGGCTCGGCGCCCCATGTCGATCCGCGAATTCATCAGGACCCACTACCGCCACTTCAACGCCGCCACGGTGGTGGACGCGTCGGAGGCGTACGCCGCGCACATCTCCAAGGGCGGCTCCATGCTCGTGACGCTTGCCGGCGCGATGAGCACGGCGGAGCTCGGCATCTCGCTCGCAGAGATGATCAGGCGAGGCCTTGTGCACGCCATCTCGTGCACGGGAGCGAACCTCGAGGAGGACGTCTACAACCTCGTCGCGCACTCCCACTACCAGCGCGTGCCAAACTGGCGCGAGCTCACTCCCGCGGACGAGAAGAAGCTGCTTGACCGGCACCTCAACCGGGTCACGGACACCTGCATCCCCGAGGAGCAGGCGATCCGCCGCATCGAGCGCGCGATCCTCGACGAGTGGACACGTGCGGACCGCGCCGGCGAGCGGATGCTCCCGCACGAGTTCTTCTACCGCATCCTGCTCTCGGGCAAGCTGCGCAAGCACTACGAGATCGATCCGAAGAACAGCTGGCTCCTCGCCGCAGCCGAGCGCAACCTGCCCATGGTCGTGCCCGGATGGGAGGACTCGACCACCGGCAACATCTATGCGGCGCACTGCATCGCAGGCGACATCCGCAATGTCACCACGATGCGCAGCGGCGTCGAGTACATGATCGCCTTCGCCGACTGGTACACGCGGCAGAGCAAGTCAAGCTCGATCGGCTTCTTCCAGGTTGGCGGCGGCATCGCGGGCGACTTCCCCATCTGCGTGGTGCCCATGCTGCACCAGGACCTCGGACGCACGAAGGTGCCGCTGTGGGGCTACTTCTGCCAGATCAGCGACTCGACCACGTCGTTCGGCTCATACTCGGGCGCGACGCCCAACGAGAAGATCACCTGGGGCAAGCTCGGCGTGAAGACCCCCCGCTTCATCGTCGAGAGCGACGCCACGATCGTGGCGCCGCTGATGTTCCAGTACGTGATGGAGACCGTGCGCACTGCCCCGTCCCGCAAGGCAGCGGCACGCTCGCGTCCGCGGGCACGAGCGGCCGCGCGTGCATGAGCGCCTGATGTTCAGGGTCGCGCTCATATCGACGGGCGGCACGATCGAGAAGACCTACGACGAGCTTGCGGGCATGCTCACCAACAGGCTGAGCGTGCTTGACGCGATACTTGCGTCGCTCGAGCTGCGCGGAGTGTCGATCGACCGAGTCTCGCTCATGAACAAGGACAGCCTCGAGATGACGCCGGCGGACCACACGCTCATCGCCGACTGCGTGGAGCGCGAGCTGGATACGCATGACGGCGTCGTGGTCGTGCACGGCACTGACCGCCTTGCCGTCTCCGGCGACGCGATCCTCGCGCGCATTGCGGCGTCAGGAGTCCGCAAGCCTGTTGTGCTCACGGGCGCGATGCGCCCGTGGGAGCTCCGCCGGACGGATGCTGTGCAGAACCTCACGGAGGCGCTGCTCGCGGTGCAGGTGATGCAGCCCGGCGTATACGTGGCAATGCACAACCGGGTGCTCGCGTTCCCCGGCGTGCGCAAGGATGCCGCGAGCGGCACCTTCGTGAAGGATGCCGTGCGCGGCGGACCGCCGCACGATGCGCACCCCGCGTCACGAGCGCCCACGGGAGCCCGGTAGCGCACGCGATGGACGCTGCATCCCCTGCACCGGGCACGCTTGCGGCGATCTGGATGGGTGCCACTGCCTGCACCGGGCTGCTTCTGGTGCTCTTCGGGGGACGGCTGCTACTGCTCATGGTCACCCTTGCGGGCGGTGCGGCGGGCTGGCTTGCGGGCGGCGCGCTCTGCAACTCGCTGGTTCCAGAGTGGCCGCCCGCGCTGTGCGCCGCCACATGCGCGGTGCTCGGCGCGGGCCTTGCAGCGCTGTTCCTGAAGCCGACGATCGCAGTGATCATGGCGCTGGTGGGGGCGAGCGCCGGACTGCTTGTGGCCGGCGCACTGATCGAGCGCGGCATGGTGCCGACAGGACGCGCGCCATACGGATCGTCGCGCTCGGCTGCCGTGGAGCCGACGGCGGCACGCGGCGTCCGGGATGCGCGCAGCAGCGCGCTCGCCGCCATCGAGCGGGCCCTGTCGGGGCAACCGGCGGGAGTGGCAACTGCGTCGCCTGCAACGGAGCCGGGCACGGCGACACCACCATCCGCTGGCGCAAGCTCCTCGCCTGCGGACTCCGGTTCGCTTGTGACGCTCGCACGTGCGGGCATGCAGGTGTGGCGCGAGCTCGGTGCGGTGTGGGAGTCGGTGCCGCCGCAGGCGCGCACGCTGCTCGCCGCATCGGCAGGAGCCGGCGCTGCGGCAGGACTTGTCCTTGGGCTCCTCTTCTCGCGGTGGGCCATGTCTGGCGTGTCCGCACTTGTCGGTGCGGGCCTCCTGTGCGGAGCAGGATTGCCGCTTGCCGAGCGCATCTCCGGAGGCGCGGTGCGCGCGCCGGAGTCTCCCACCGGATGGCTGCTGCCGGTTGCCGCCATCGCGGTGTCCGGGTGGGCCTTCCAGGCCTGGCGCCGGAACGCTGCCGCTTCCGCTACGGCGGACGCACCGCCCGCATAGGCTCAGGGACGATGGATCATTTCCGCTACTGCGACGGATCGCTGCACTGCGACGGAGTGCCCCTTGAGGGCATCGCGGCATCGGCTGGCACGCCGACGTACGTCTACTCGGCGGCGACATTGCGCGACCACCTGGCGCGCCTCGCTGACGCGTGGAGCCGCCTCAGCCCGCGCATCTGCTTCTCGGTGAAGAGCTGCCCCAACCTTGCGGTGCTCCGGACACTCGTCGATGCCGGTGCAGGCATGGATGTCGTGTCGGGCGGCGAGCTGGCGCGCGCGCGGCGCGCGGGATGCGCTGCGGACATGATCGTCTACGCCGGCGTGGGCAAGTCGGACCACGAGATCCGCCTCGCACTGAACGAGCGCATCGGCCTCTTCAACATCGAGAGCGAGCCTGAGCTCGACAACGTGCGGCGCCTGGCGGAGGAGGAGTCGCGCACGGCGCACTGCGCACTGCGCGTGAACCCCGATGTGGATCCGCACACCCACCGACACACCACCACCGGCACGCGGGAAACCAAGTTCGGGGTGGACATCGAGCAGGCGCTCGGCATCTTCCGCAGGCACGGGCGCGGCCGCCACGCGGTGCTCGACGGGATCCACCTCCACATCGGGTCCCCCGTGTACAGCACCGAGCCGTACGTCGAGAGCGTGCGGCGTGCGCTGGCGCTCATCGACACGCTGGCCGCAGAGGGCATCCGCGTCCGCACGCTCGACCTTGGAGGCGGCTTCGGCGCCGACTACGAGACGGGGCAGAGCCCCGACGCGCGCCATTACGCCGCGGCGATCGAGCCGATGCTCTCGCCACGCGTGCGCGACGGCCTGCAGCTCATCCTCGAGCCCGGACGGACGATCGCTGCGAACGCCGGCGTGCTCCTCACGCGCGTGCAGTACGTCAAGCGAGCCGGCGCGAAGACGTTCGTGATCTGCGATGCGGGCATGCACACGCTGCTTCGCCCCTCCCACTACGACGCCTTCCACTTCATGTGGCCCGTGCAACCGACGGAGGGACTCGTGCCGGCACGCCGCGCGAAGAGCATGGCGATGGATGGGCTCGAGCGGGTTGACGTGGTGGGGCCCCTCTGCGAGACCGGCGACTACCTCGCCCTTGACCGCGACCTGCCTCGCATGGAGCGGGGCGACCTGCTCGCGATCTTCACCGCCGGCGCCTACGGCATGAGCATGGCGAGCCGCTACAACAGCCACCCGCTGCCGGCCGAGGTGATGGTGGACGGCATGTCAGCGCGCATCGTGCGCCAGCGCGAGACGATGGACGACCTGCTTGCGCATGAGGACCCCGTAGGCGCACCGCTCGCCGCATCGAATGCGGCTGCGCACATCCCCGCTCACGCCGAGGCGGTGCGCCAGTGATTGCGCGCGAGAGCGACGGGGTGTGGATCACGATGCGCGAGACGATCGCGGCGCATCCGGAGGACGTGTTTGCGGCGCTCACCACAAGCGACGGGCTCACGCGCTGGTTCCCGGTGGCCGCGGAAGTGGACCTGCGCTCGGGAGGCTCGGTTGTGCTCGGGTGGGACCGCAAGTTCAAGCGCACGCTCACGATTGGCATCGACTCCTTCGATCCCGGCGGGAGCATCGTGTGGCGATGGCCCGGCCGCATCGGCGACCATGACGTGCATGCGGAGTGGTCTGTGACGCCATCGACCGAGGATGGGTCGGTTGTGGTGCTCCGCATGGGGCCCTTCGAGGAGGATCCCGAGTCGCTCATCGCGATGGCCGAGGATGCGGAAAGCTGGCGCTGGTACCTCTGCAACATGCGCACGGTGCTCGAGGCGCGCGTCGACATGCGCGCCGAGCGCCCGCTCTAGAGCATCGACGCAGCCGCAATCGAGAGCACGATCAGCGGAGGCCAGCACCACAGCGCGGCGCCGAGGTCATCGAGCAGGATGCCCCATCCGCCCTTCCGTTCCTGAAGTCCGCGGATTGCGCCGGGCTTCCACACGTCAAACGCCCGGAAGAGCAGGAAACCCGCGATGCTCGAGGCGATCACCGAGTGGAGCCCGGTCTCGGCACTGGGCCACAGCATCGGCCACGGCACCGCGAGCAGCGCGAGCGCCGCACCTGCCGTCTCGTCGGCGACGCACGACGATGGGTCCTTCGCGCAGAACCCACGCTCCGCATCGGCGCCGAAACGGATGCACGAGACGCATCCCACCAGCATCATGAGCGAGAGTGCGGCATACGCCGTCCACCACGGGGTGCCGCACCATGCGAGAAGCACCACCACGCCCGGAGCAGGCAGCGAACCCCAGGTGCCAGGTGCCGGCCGGAGAAGCCCGAGTCCGCAGCTCGTGATCGCGAGCATCGGCACCGTGGCCATGCCGGTGGCGCGCCTCGATCCAGCGCTCATGCGGCGCTCCTCGGCGCGGGGCGCAGCATGTGGCCGGCGCGCCAGATGTACGGGAGCGCGCTGGCCACAGTGGCGACCAGCATGCCCCAGATCAGGATCCCCGACGTGATGCGCCAGAACTCCGACGCCCCGATGGACGGGACGGCGGCCACCGCCAGCGCCACAGGAATCGCCAGGCACTGGAGCAGCATCTTCACCTTCCCGGCCCAGTCCGCTGGGAAGGCGCCACCGGCAGACTCAACGACCGCCCGGACGCTCGTGACGAGCAGCTCACGTCCGAGCACCAGGATGGCCATCCATGTCGCGATGCCGCTCCGGGAGGCCATCTCGCCACCCGCAAGGAGGATCAGTCCGCCGATCACAAGCACTTTGTCCACAAAGGGATCCATCACGCGACCGAAGGGCGTGACGGCATCCCAGCGCCTAGCGAGGTAGCCGTCCACGACGTCCGTTGCGGCCGCAAACGCGAAGAGGCAGACCGCGATCCAGCCGCTCCTGGCCTCTGGCTCGCCCGGCAAGTTGGACACGACCACGAAGAACGCGATCGCGACACCAAGCCGCATCGAGGTGATCACGTTCGGCAATGCGCGAAGTCGCGGAAGCACCGGCGGATCCTAGCCCTGAGCGGTCCGGTCGAGGGCGCTCACGCACGGATGCGCCATGTCCCACATCTCGTGGCGGTCCGTTGACTGACCACATCATCCTGCGGACACGCGCGGTCGTTGCGGGTGTCACGATCGGGCTCTATGCTTCCGCGCTCGGCGAACCCCTACGCCCCCGCCTCATCCCCACCAACGAGATGCAGCCGATTCACTTCTACGCAGCGTGTGCGGTCGCAGCCGCGGCCCTCTACGCGCTCATGAGGCCCAAGGGCCGCGCGGTGCGTGCGGGCGCGACGGTCGTGGGATTTGCCGCGGTTGCGTGGATGCTCGCGACGGTTGCGTCTGCGCTGCCCGGACCCACTGGCCGCTTCGCGCTGATCGGGCTTGCCGCATTCGTGGGCCTTTCCGGCGCCGTGAGGCTGGTCACCCATCCCAAGCCGATCTACGCGGCGCTCTACTTCGTGCTCGTCATCGTGTCGAGCGCGGTGCTCTACGTGCTGCTGAACGCCGATTTCGTCGCGTTCTCGATGATCATCGTGTACGCGGGCGCGATCCTCATCACGTACATGTTCGTGCTCATGCTCGCCCAGCAGGCCTCGATGGAGGCAGGCGTTGCGGGCGAGCCCGAGTACGACCGGCTTCCGCGCGAGCCGGCCACGGCCGTGATCGCAGGATTCGTGCTCCTTGCCGTGCTTGGCACGGCTTCCATGCGCGGCGCAGCGGCGCCCGATGCCGCACGCACCGAGTGGAATGCCGTCGAGTCACGGTGGCGCGACCTCGAGTCGATGCCGAGGCTGCTCCTTGAGCGCGCAAGGGACATGAACCCGGCGGTTCAGGCGGTCGTGGACCCGGAGGGCGGACGTGCCCTGAGCGTGCGGTCCGACGGCAGCGCTGTCGTGATGGTCCGCGTCGAAGGCAGCGAGTCCCCACAGCCGATGACGCTCCCGCCCGAGGCGCTGCCGGAGAACTCGCGCACGCTGGGCCTTGCGCTCGTGGGCCAGTTCCCTGCGAGCCTGGAGCTTGCGGCCGTGATCCTGCTGATGGCAATGCTCGGCGCCGTCGTGCTTGCGCGACGCCAGGGCGACCTCGCTGAGGATGAGCGCCGAGGGCTCGCCGGGCTCTCCCGCCTCGTTGATGGAGGGGAGGAACGCCGATGATGCCGGCCCTGGCCATGGCGATGCAGGACGGCGCGCTCGCCGAGCTGCCCGAAACGCTGCGCGCGGCTCCCTCTGGCGAGATCGCGGCGGCGCTCCTGATCAGCGCCCTCCTGCTTGCGATCGGCGTCGTCGGGTTCCTCTCGAGGCGCAACATGATCATCATGTTCCTGTGCACGGAACTGATGTTCCAGGGTGCGGCGCTCGCGATGGTCGCCTTCAGCCGCCATCACATGGACGTGTCGGGCCAGGTGTTCGTGATCTTCATCCTGACGGTTGCCGCCGCTGAGGCGGCGCTGGCCCTTGGACTTGTCGTGCTGCTGCACCGGCGGCGCGAGACGCTCAGTGCTGAGGCATGGGGAGAGCTTGGCGAATGATGCTCGCGCAGTCCATCCCGACGGCCACCGTGTCCGAGTCGATGTCGTGGGTCGGCCTCGCCCTGCTGTTCCCGCTCATCAGCGCGGTGCTCTGCACGCTGATGGCCGCGCTCCGTTTCCGCGGCAAGGGTCCCGCCATCGTCACCGCGATCGCGCTCGGCGCGAGCTTTGCGGTGATCCTGCGCGCGTACCTGACCTACTCGGGCACCCCGGTCGTCATCCCGATATTCGACTGGATCGACTTCCAGTGGTCCGGCGGAGGCACGTTCAAGTCGTTCGCGGCGAACATGTCGCTGTACGTCGACAGGCTCACGCTGTTCTGGATGCTCTTCGTGACTGGGCTGGGCACCCTGATCACGGTGTACGCCAGCGAGTACATGGAGTCGGACCGGGGCACCGGCTACTGCAGGTTCTTCTTCGGGATCAGCATCTTCCTGGCGTCGATGACGGCGCTCGTGATGAGCGACAACCTCTTGATGCTGTACCTCGGCTGGGAGGGCGTGGGCCTCGCGAGCTACCTCCTCATTGGCTACTACTACACGCGTCCGTCGGCGGTGGCGGCGGCGAAGAAGGCCTTCATCGTCAACCGCATCGGAGACCTCGGGCTCGCGCTGGGCATCTTCCTGATCTGGTCCAACTACGGCACCGTGCAGTACGACACGCTCTTCGCCGCGCTGTCGTCGGGCGGATGGTCGGGCTCCGACTGGGACAAGTCGCTGATCCCCTACCTGCTGATGCTCGGCGCCTTCGGCAAGAGCGCGCAGATTCCGCTCTACGTGTGGCTCCCGGACGCAATGGAGGGCCCGACGCCAGTGTCCGCGCTCATCCACGCCGCCACCATGGTGACGGCGGGCGTCTACCTGATCGCGCGCACCTACCCGCTTTTCGAACTGCACCCGGATGCGCTGACGACAGTGGCGTGGATCGGCGGCGGCACTGCGCTCCTCGCGGCAACGATCGGCATGGCGCAGTACGACATGAAGCGGGTCTTTGCGTACTCGACGATCTCGCAGCTCGGCTACATGTTCCTGGGGCTCGGCGTGGGCAGCACCTTCGCGGCCGCATACCACACGTTCACGCACGCGTTCTTCAAGGCCCTCCTGTTCCTCACCGCCGGCGCCGTGATGCACGGCTTCGGAGGCCAGCTCGACATCCGCAAGCTCAGCGGCCTCCTCAAGGTGCCTGGGTTCCGCATCGTCGGATGGACGATGCTCGTCGGGTGCCTGTGGCTCTCGGCCTTGCCCTACAGCGCGGCCTTCTTCTCGAAGGACGAGATCATCCTGGCTGCGTTCATCAACGGCGACCGCGCGATCCCTGCGCTCGGATGGATCGCGCTCGGCACTGCGGCGCTCACCGCCTACTACACCTTCCGCGTGTGGTTCCGTGTGTGGCTCGGCCCGGTGCGCTTCGAGCCGGATCCCGTGGAGATGGCGCACATGGCAGCGGCGCACGGCGCCGACCATGGACATGACGCGCACCACGGGCACGATGCGCATGGCCACGACTCAAGCCACGCTGCCGCGCACGGGCACGGCGATTCGCACGATTTCCATCCCCACGCGCCTCGGCTGGCGATCAATGGCGTGCTGGTGATCCTCGGCATTGGCGCCATCCTCGCGGGCCTTCCCAGCTACCTCGTGATGGCAGGCCGGGAGAGCGAGAACTGGGTGCAGTGGATGATCGCGGGGTCGTCTGCGTACCAGGGCGCTGGCACTCCAGGCGGCGACCACAGCCACGCCACGATCCTGGGCATGGATGCGCACCGCGCCATGCTGCTGCTGGGAAGCTGCGCCACGTTCGGAGGCATCGGCGTGGCCGCGTGGCTCCACCTGCTCTCCCGCGGTTCGGCCGACCGTCTCCGCAATGCGATGCTCGCCAACCCGCTCACGCGCTGGATCCCCATCGGCGCGGAGCGCAAGTGGATGGTGGACGAGTTCTACCACGCCCTGCTGCGCCTGCCGCTCTGGATTGGCGGCCAGATCATGAGCTTTGCGGATCGGCACGTGCTCGATGGCGCGATCGTCAGCGGTCTCGGGAAACTGCCCCTCGCGCTCGGCCGGCTCTTCCGCCCGCTGTACGGCGGTCCGCTGCAGGGCTACGCGGTGACGATGGCAGGCGGCGTTGCGCTGGTCCTTGCGTGGGTCGTGTGGATGTGGACGAGAGGAGCGCACTGAGATGGGTTCCTCGATGTCTCCGCAACTGACCATCTGGGCCTCGATCCTGCTCCCGCTCGCGGCCGCTGGGATCATCCCGCTCGCCGCGGCGCGCCACGCGAAGTGGATCGCGACCGCCGGATCGTTCCTGTCGCTCGGCGCGATCACGCTGCACGCCTGGCACTTCCCCGCATGGATGACCGGCGCGGTGGTGCCCGATGCGCCGGGACCCGAGTGGATCCCAGGCCTGGGCATCACGCTTTCGGTAGGGTTCGACTCCGTTGCGCTGCTGCTCGCGCTGCTCACGGCGTTCCTGATGCCGCTGTGCCTCATCGGCAGCTTCACGGCCGTGCAGGAGCGCGAGCGCGAGTACTACGCGTGGTTCAGCGTGCTCGCGGGCGCGATGCTGCTGGCCTTCGCCGCGAAGGACGCAATCCTCTTCTACATCGGCTACGAGTTCACCCTCATCCCGATGACGCTGCTCATTGCGATCTACGGCGGCACCGAGCGCCGGCCGGCTGCGATCAAGTACTTCCTCTACACGTTCCTCGGGTCGCTGTTCATGCTTGCCGGACTGCTCTACCTCGCGTGGCAGCACCGTGAGTCGACGGGCCAGTGGAGCTTCGACATCGCAGCCCTCACCGCGACCGCCGTGAGGCTTCCGTCGTCCACCCAGTTCTGGCTCTTTGCGGCGCTGATCTGCGGGTTCGCCGTGAAGATCCCCCTCTTCCCGGTGCACACCTGGCTGCCGCTCGCCCACGACCAGGCGCCCACCGGCGGCTCGGTCATCCTGGCGGGATCGATGCTCAAGCTCGGCAGCTACGGCGTGTACCGCTTCGCGATGCCGATGGCGCCTGCCGGCGGCGTCGAGCTCATGGTGCTGATGGGCATCCTGTGCCTGGTGGCGATCGTCTACGCGTCGCTCATCTGCTGGGTGCAGCAGGATGCCAAGAAGCTCGTTGCGTACTCGTCGGTGGCGCACCTGGGGCTGAGCATGCTCGGGCTCTTCTCGCTGAACCCGCTGGGCGCCGAGGGAAGCGTCTTCTACTGGGTCAACCACGGGCTCTCGACGGGCGCGCTCTTCCTCTGCATCGGCATGTTCTACGAGCGCTACCACACCAAGGACATGGAGCGGCTCGGAGGCCTCGCGCGCGTGATGCCGGTGTGGGCATGCTTCATGGTGTTCTTCGTGATGGCGAGTGCCGGACTTCCGGGCCTGAACGGGTTTGTCGGCGAGATCCTCTGCATCGGAGGCACGTTCATTGCGGAGCACGATGCGCAGTCCGGCTATCCCGGAGTACTCGGCCCGTCGTTCGCTGTCGTCGCGGGCACCGGCATGATCCTTGCTGCGATGTACCTGCTGATCCTGCTCGGAAAGATCGTGTGGGGACCGCTCCGCGAGCCGCACGACGACCACTCCGAGCCGAGCGGGCACCCGGTCGAGGCCCACGCGAAGCTTCCGCGCGACCTGAGTGCGAGGGAGATCGGGATCCTTGTGCCGCTGGCAGTCGCATGCCTGGTGCTCGGCCTCTACCCCAAGCCAATGCTGGAGGCGATCGCGCCGTGCGTGGAGAAGACGCTCGCCGCATACCCCGCCCAGGTCGAGCGGGTCCGTGCGGCCGAGACCGTGATGGGCAGCAGCCCATCTCCGGACGGGCGCGCAGCCGCGGGCCCATCTTCGGATGCGCCTGCCACCGCCGTGGCCGCGACAACCCCTGCCGGAACTGACGGGATGGTGACCCCATGATGGGCATGGAATCGATGGGACCGCGCCTTGGACTGCTCGTCCCCGAGATGATCCTCTTCGCCGGGGCGGTGCTCGCGTCGGTGATCGGACTCTCGCGCAGCGCGGGCGTCCGGCGCTCCGTACCGCTGTGGTGCATCGTGGCGCTCGTTGCGGCAGCCTTCGTCTCCGTCGAGACGTGGACGCAGGAGCGCGCGTCCGCCGCACAGCTCCTCTTCCCCTCGATGGGTTCCTTTGTGAAGCCGATGCTCGCCCTTATGGGGGTGCTGCTCCTGCTTCCGAGCATCGGTGCCATCGACCGGGGTGTCGAGGGGGCGATTGCCTCTGGCCGCCAGGCCTTCGATGCGCTCCGCGTCATGCGCGGCGAGCACTACGCGTTTGCGCTCTTCAGCATTGCCGGCGCGATGCTGCTCTGCGGCGCAAGCGACCTCATCTGGCTCTTCCTCGCGCTCGAGCTCGTGTCGCTGCCGACCTACATCATGGTCGCGCTCGGCCGCAGCAGCAGGAAGGCGCAGGAGGCGGGCGTCAAGTACTTCTTCCTTGGCGCCCTCAGCACGGCGCTGTTCCTGTACGGGTTCGCGCTGATCTACGGATCGACCGGCACGCTGCAGCTCGCTGGGATCCGGGACGCGTTCGCGTCGCAGGCGGCCGCGGGCGGGATCGACATGACGGGCCTCGCAGGCCTCTGCCTTGCGGTGCTTGGCCTCTGCTTCAAGATCACTGCGGTCCCAATGCACTTCTACGCGCCCGACGTGTATGAGGGCGCCGCCGTCCACGTCAGCGCGTTCCTGGCATTCGTGCCGAAGGTGGCAGGGTTCGTGGCGCTGGCCGTGCTCCTCGGCACGGCCGGATGGACGGGACATGCGCTTATCGCCGCCGATGGCGTGCGTGTGGCGTACACCGGTCTCCCTGAGCCTGTCGCCGCCGTGCTGTGGATGTCCGCCGTGCTCACGATGACGCTCGGCAACGTGGGCGCGCTCATGCAGCGCTCGATCAAGCGCACGCTCGCCTACAGCTCCGTCAGCCATTCCGGCTACATGATGATCGGGCTCATCGTGGGGACCCCTGCAGGCATCAATGCGCTCTTCTTCTACCTGCTCTGCTACGGCATCATGACGACGGCGTCATTCGCGGCGCTTGCCGCGCTGGAGCGCTCAGGCGAGGAAGTGGACTCCTTCGACGACATCGCGGGACTGCGCGTGCGCCACCCCGCCGTCGCGTGGATGCTGGCAATCTCCGCGGTGTCGCTTGTGGGCATCCCGCCGATGCTCGGCTTCTTCGGCAAGCTGGCGCTCTTCATGGCGGCGTTCGAGAGCGGCCAGGTCACGCTTGTGGTGATCGCCGTGATCAACAGCGCGGTCAGCGCGTGGTACTACCTCCGGCTGGCGATCGTCCCGCTCGTCGCACCCCCGTCGGCGCGCAGCGCGACCGTCGTCTCGGCACCGAGCCGGTGGCCGGCGATCTGCGCTGTCGTGTGCGGTGTCGGCTCGGTCATTGTGCCGCTTGCCGCGTCCCGGCTGCTGCAGGCATCGGAGCGCGCCAGCGAGGGCTACGGCGCGGACTCGGCCATCGCAGGTGACGAAGGCCGCCCCGCCGATGGTGGCGGCATGTATACTTCGCGACTCACGCGACCGTAGCTCAACTGGATAGAGCACGAGCCTACGAAGCTCGGGGTTGCAGGTTCGACTCCTGCCGGTCGCGCTTTCCCCGCCGTGGCGTCAAACGCCGACATCGCGAATGCCTTCGAGGAGATGGCTGCCCTGCTGGAGATCACCGGCGGCAGCGGCTTTCGCGTCAACGCGTACCGCCGCGCGGCGCGTGCCTGCGCTGACGCCCCCGATGACCTGTGCGTGATGGCGCAGCGCGTGCCCAAGCAGCTCGAGGCGATCGAGGGGATCGGCGCCGGGCTCGCGGCGCGCATCATCGAGTTTGCGTCAACGGGCACCATGGCCGACCTCGCCGAGCTGCGTGCGTCCGTGCCACCAGGGCTTCCCGAGCTTCTGGAGCTCCAGGGCGTGGGACCCAAGACAGTGCGCACCCTCTGGACCGATGGCGGCATCGAGTCTGTGGCTGCGCTCAAGGCTGCGATCGAGAGCGGTGCGCTTGCCGGCCTTCCGCGCATTGGCACGCCGAAGTCGATCGCGAACCTGCGCGAGGCCGTGGATCACCACCTGGCGGCGGCCGGTGCGCCCAAGAGGTTCCGGATCGGGCAGGCGCTGCCAGTCGGCGAGGCGATCGCAGCGAGGCTGCGCGGGCTGGATGGCGTGTCCCGTGTCGAGATCGCAGGCAGCGCACGGCGCGGCCGCGAGACGGTCGGTGACCTCGACGTGCTTGTGGGGCTCGCGGACGGGACCGCGGCCGAGCAGGTCGCCGAGAGCGCAGTATCGATGGAAGGCGTGGCGAAGGTGCTTGCTCATGGTCCCACCAAGGTGTCCATGCGTCTCGCGCATGGGCTCCAGGTCGACGTGCGCATGGTGCCGATGGCGGCGTTCGGGGCCGCGCTCCTCTACTTCACCGGAAGCAAGGAGCACAACGTGCAGCTGCGCGAGCGCGCGATCGCCAAAGGGCTGCACCTCAACGAGTACGGCCTGTTCCCCGATGACGGGTCGCCCGCACCGCAGGAGCGCGGGATCGCCCCAGTGGCTGCCGCGGACGAGGCATCGATCTACGCGGCGCTTGGCATGCCTGAGGTCCCGCCCGAGTGCCGCGAGGCGCACGGCGAGCTCTCGTGGACCGAGGCCCCGCGCCTGGTCGAGGTGAGCGACATCCGCTGCGAGCTTCACGCGCACACCACCGAAAGCGACGGGCAGCTCTCGATCGTCGAGCTTGCCGAGCTGGCGAAGTCGCGGGGCTTCCACACGATCGCGGTCACCGACCACTCGCGCGCCTCCGCGCAGGCGAACGGGCTCTCCGTCGAGCGGCTGATGCGCCACATCGATGCGGTGCGTGCAGCCGAGCAGGCGGTCGGCGGCATCAGGATCCTCGCCGGAAGCGAGGTCGACATCCTGGCCGACGGACATCTCGACTACGACGACGAGACGCTCGCGAAGCTCGACATCGTCGTCGCGAGCCCGCACACCGCACTGCGTCAGGACCCTGCCGCCGCCACAGAGCGGCTCCTCAAGGCCATCCAAAACCCCTTCGTGCACATCATCGGTCATCCGACGGGCCGGATCATCCTTGGGCGCGAGGGTCTCTCGCCCGACATCCGCACGGTCGCGGCGGCTGCTGCAGAGCATGGGGTGGCCCTCGAGATCAACTCGCACTGGATGCGCCTGGACCTGCGGGACTCGCATGCGCGCGCCGCCATCGAGGCGGGCGCCATGATCGCCATCAACTGCGATGTCCACGCCGCAGAGGACGCCGACAACCTCCGCTACGGGGTGATGACGGCACGGCGCGCCGGCATGACGCCCGACCGCTGCGTCAACTGCCTCGACCGCGCCGGCCTCGACCGGTGGCTGGGGCTTCGGCGCAGCGGACGGCACTAGTGGCTCGAGTCGCCGCTGCCGGACGGCGCACAGGTCGGGCGACACTAGGATCACGGCATGTTCGAGTCGCTTTCTGAACGCTTCTCCTCCGCGCTCCGCCGGCTCTCCGGGCGCGGGCGCATCAGCGAGCAGAACGTCCGCGAGGCGATGCAGGAGGTGCGCACCGCGCTCCTCGAGGCCGATGTCCAGCAGGATGTCGTCGATGCGTTCTGCGAGGACGTGCTGGGCGATGCGCTCGGCACCGAGGTGCTCGCGAGCCTGACGCCTGCGCAGGAGATGGTCGGCATCGTGCACAGGAGGCTCGTGGAGCTGATGGGCCCGGCTGCCGCTGGCCTCCCCTCCGTTGAGCCCGGACCCGCAGTCGTGCTGATGTGCGGACTTCAGGGATCGGGGAAGACCACCACATGCGGCAAGCTTGCGGCGTGGCTGCGCAAGCGAGGCCGGAGCGTGATGCTCGCCGCGTGCGACCTTCAGCGGCCCGCGGCCGTGGACCAGCTTCGCATCGTGGCCGAGGCTGTTGCGGCCGACGCACCTGGGAGCGCCAAGGTCACCTTCCACGGCGAACCCGAGAAGTGCGCCGAGATCGGCCGCGCCGTCGGCGTGGCGGTTGGTGTCGCCACCCGTGCGCTTGCTCGTGCGCGGGCCGAGCGCATCGACACGCTGATCATCGACACCGCAGGCCGGCTCCACATCGACGAGGACCTCATGAAGGAGCTCGCGGCGATCGACGCCGCCGTGCAGCCGCACGAGCGCATCTTCGTGGTCGACGCGATGACCGGGCAGGATGCGGTGCGAAGCGCCAAGGCATTCCACGAGAGGCTTGCGCTCGATGGCGTCATCGTCACAAAGTTCGACTCCGACACCCGCGGCGGCGCCACGCTGAGCGTGCGGCGGGTGACGGGCGCCCCAATCCGCTTCGTGGGCATCTCGGAGCGCTGGGACGGCCTCGAGGAGTTCCACCCCGAGCGCGTTGCGGGACGCATCCTGGGCATGGGCGATGTCGTGAGCCTTGTCGAGAAGGCGCAGGCCGAGGTCAGCGAGGCCGAGGCGCAGGACATGGCGGACAAGCTCGCGAAGGGCCGCTTCACGATGGACGACTTCCTCAAGCAGATGCGGATGCTGCGGCGGATGGGCTCCATGAAGCAGCTGCTGGGCATGCTGCCTGGCGTGGGCCAGATGCTCAAGGACGTCAACATCGACGATGCGCAGTTCGACCGCGTCGAGGGCATGGTGCACTCGATGACGCCACGCGAGCGCGAGGACGTTGCGGTCATCGACCGCAGCCGCGCGCGGCGCATCGCGTCAGGCAGCGGCACGCAGCCGCACGAGGTGTCGCGCCTCGCGGAGCAGTTCCGCACGATGTCGCGCATGACGCAGCAGATGGCGAAGATGGGTCCCGGCGCGATGGGCAAGGCGATGGCCGGGATGGGCGGCATGCCAGGCATGGGCGGGATGCCAGGGCTGCGCACCAAGGGCTCGACGCGCACCGAGAGCGTGAAGGCTCGCTTCAAGAAGCGGCGCTGACGGCGCCTCCGCTCGCGGCGGCAGACGTGCGCAGCGTCAATTCCCGCGGGGGCCTGCGCGCCCTAGTCGCGGTCGATGGGCAGCGGGTCGCTCGCGCGCCCTGCCGCCCACTCGCGAAGCGCAGGCATCAGCATCTCGCTCCCGAGGATCTTGATGCACGCGGCTGCAGGAATGGCCAGCAGCATGCCGTACACCCCGGCGAGGCTTGCGCCCGCAAGCACCGCGACGAACACCGAGACAGGGCCGAGGTTGGTGGCGCGACCGGCAATCACCGGCGTGAGCAGGTATCCCTCGATCGACTGCACGATCACGAACACGAGCACAGGTCCGCCGAGCATCCAGTACCACGCCATGCGCTCCGCGTCGGGCAGCGACAGCTGGTCGACGCCGAGCAGCGCCACAGCGGGAATCACGGCAAGCGCCCCGAGGTACGGCACGATGGAGAGGAGCCCACCGACGAACCCGAGCGTGAATGCGTAGGGCACTCCGCCGATCTTCCATCCCACCGCAAGAAGGATCCCCATGATGCCGGCGATCACGATGCGCCCGCGCACGAACGCAGAGACCGCTCGGTCCATCTCTGAGGCGAGCTCCTCCACGCGGGGGCGGTGCGCCTCCGGGACAAGCTTGCGCAGGAACGAGATCGTGTCAGGGAACCCGATGCTGAAGAACCAGAAGTAGAACGGCACGAGAAACGCCGCGAAGGCCAGCGCCGTGATGTCGACGATGCGCGCGATCGCGGCGGTTGCCGTCGGCCCGAGCACGCTCTCGATGAGCGGCGCGTCCGCGCGCACGACCACGGCCGGCTCTGCGGCGCCTGCGGTAGCCGCGGCGCCGTCATCCCGTGGAGAGGCGTTCAGGCGCGGTCCCATGAGGGCCTCGCGGATGCGCGTGACATCGCCCTGGTACGCCTCAGGGAGCGCGCCCTCCACCTTCTCGAGCATCCCGTCGAACTTGCCCGCGCGCACGTTCTGCACCAGCGACGTGGTCTGGGAGACGAGCACAGGCACCGTCACCAGGAGCAGCACCACAAGCCCGACTCCAAACGTCGCCAGGATGCCTCCCACCGCCGCAGGGCGCGTCATGCCCATCCGCCGGCACAGCCACTGCACGAGCGGCTCGACGAGGTACGCCAGGCCGAGCGCCACAAGCAGCGGCACCGTGACGAAACGCAGCGCGTAGCCAAGCCAGAGCACCCCCACCACCGACGCCACCACGAGCACGTCACGTACCCACTGGATCTGCCACAGGTGCAGACGCGTCAGTTCCCGTACCCGCTTGCCCTCCTGGCTGTCGGTGTCGCCCATGCGGCTCACGATATCGGGGCGGAGGCCTCACGTTGCGCTGGCGGCGCACCTGCCGCCGCAAGCCGGCGCCTGATCGAGTCGGGCGAGAAGACCTCCGCAAAGTCGTACACGGAGCGGAAGTCCTCAATCGAGTCCGATGGCGTCTTGGCCATGATGCCCACATCGATCATCGCGAAGACCATGCGCCCGAAGTCATCCGTCCGCTGGATGCGCCACCGCTCGAGCACTGCGGGCGCGAGCATCCCGTACCTGGCGATCGCGAAGTCGAGGAGACCCATGCAGAGCTGCTGGCCCGTGACGTGGTTCCCTTCAGACGCCGATGACCCCTGGAACTCCCGCGTGCCTGCCTGGACGCGACCCACCGAGTACTCGAGGCCCTCCCGGATGAACTGGTAGGCCTCGATCGGGTACGGGCCACGCGACGCCAAGGCCTTCGCGATCGCCTCATCGCCCATGGATGCGGGGTCGGACATCGGGGCATCGTAGGCGCGCCGCCTTGCAGTCGGATGTGGCCGTGGCTTCTGCCTCGACTCGATCCTCGGACGCTGGCGCTGCACGCACCCGCTGACGTGTCGCGTTATACTTCCGCCACGCAAACGGCGGTACTTCCGCCTTGGCCAAGGAGAGGCCGACCACATGACGACACGTCCACAATTCGCGTTCACCCTTCCCGGACCCGTGCGCATCGGAGCGATCGCCGCATCCGCACTCGCGCTCGCAGCCTGCGTGCCGCAGGAGAAGTACAACGACCTTGAGCTTGCGTACCGCTCGGAGCAGCAGCAGCTGATCCGCACGCAGGGAGAGCTCGAGACCGCACGAGCCAACGAGGCACGGCTTCGGTCGCAACTCGCCCAGGCAGCCTCTGACCTTGAGAGCCTCGAGGCTCTCCGCAAGGGGCAGAACGTCGACGTCGACAAGCTGCTCGCCGACTACGAGGCCCTGCTCGGCCAGATCGGCAAGCTCGATGTCGGCGGTCCGCTGCCCAACGACGTCAACAAGGCGCTCGCCGACCTCGCCGCGCAGTACCCGGAGGTGCTCCAGTTCGATCCGCGTCGCGGCATGATCCGCTTCATGTCGGACTTCACGTTCGATCCAGGCTCGGTGCAGCTCAAGTCAGGCGCGCTCGCGGCGCTCAAGACGCTCGCTCCGATCCTGACAAGCTCCCAGGCGGCGGGCTTCGAGGTGGTGGTCGTCGGCCACACCGACAACACGCCGATCCGCCGCTCCGCGGCTCAGCACCCGACGAACATGCACCTCTCGGCGCACCGCGCCATCAGTGTGCGCGACCAGCTCGTCAAGGATGGCGTCCCCGCCACGCGCTTCCTGATCGCCGGCTACGGCGAGTTCCGGCCCGTGGTGGCCAATGGCTCAAACGGCGCTGCGCAGAACCGCCGCGTCGAGATCTACCTCATGCCGTTCCTGGTCTCTTCCGGCTCGGCTGGAGTGAGCGCAACGGCGGCTCCAGCCGCTCCGGCCCCGGCACCCGCACCTGCGGGCGGATTCGAGGAACCGACCAAGTAACGGACGATTCCCCCGAGAACCGACGAGCAGTCCTGCGGGCAACGCAACAGCCCACGACTTTCCTGAACGCCCTCGGCCACACCGAGGGCGTTTTCTTTGCAAGGATTCTGCATGGTCGTGCATTTTCGGACCATGTTCGTTTGGCGCTGATGCGCTTGCGCGGTACTGTGTTGACGTGGTCTTGCCACCCGCAGCCCCTGTTGGGCCCGGCATTCAGGTCCCCTGTCTGGAGAAACGATGACGTCCCGACCGATCCTCGCCGCGATCGCCGCTTTCGCTCTTCCTGCACTTGCGTCCGCCCAGGTGACGCTCAACGAGATTCGGGTGGGTCAACCTGGCTTCGACACGCAGGAGTATGTGGAGCTGAAGGCCGCGTCCGGAACGTCGCTCGCGGGACTCACGCTCATCGTGATTGGCGACGCGGAAGGTCAGACTCCGCCGGCGCAGAATGGCGTGATTGAGGAGGCCATTGCGCTGTCGGGCTCGGTCGGCAAGAGCGGCTACTTCGTCATCGCGGAACCGACCTTCACGCTCGCACTGGCCGACCTTGTCGCACCGCTCAACTTCGAGGACCCCGACAACGTCACGTTCCTGCTCGTGACTGGCTTCTGGGGCACCATCGGGCAGTCGCTCGACCTGAACCTTGACGGCACGCTCGACGTGACGCCGTGGACGGGCATCGTGGATTCGGCGGCCATCGTCTCGACGGCATCGCCTGATGGCGTGACGAGCGACTTCGTGTACTCCGACACCCGCGTTGGCCCCGACGGCACCACGTCGCCCTCCTACGTCAGGCGCTGCCTGAACACTGGGGCGTGGCAGGTTGGCGCGGCTGACCTCAGCGTCGCCGGAGACACGCCCGGCGCAGGCAACCCAACCTGCAGCACCGGCGGAGAGACCGTGCGCATCAGCGAGCTTCGGACCGACATGCCGGGCGCCGACGACAACGAGTACTTCGAGCTCGAGGGCCCTCCCGGCACCGTGCTCAACGGCTACACGTACATCGTGCTCGGTGACGGCAACGACCCGCTCGATGTGGGCGTCATCGAGACGGTGGTTTCGCTTGACGGCGTGACCATCCCCGCCAGCGGCTACCTGCTTGTCGCGGAGCCGACGTTCACGCTGGCCACGCCAGACTTCGTCACGCTCCCTAACGCGCTCAACTTCGAGAACAGCGACAACGTCACGCACATGCTCGTGCGCGGGTTCACAGGTGCGCTCGGCGACGACCTCCACACCAGCACGTCCTGCGTGCTCGACACCACACCGTGGACGGCGGTGGTCGACGCGATCGGCCTGAAGGGACCGGACAACACCTGCATCTTCTCGGATACGTATGTGGGACCCGACGGCACCTTCACCGTTGCGCATGCCTACCGCTGCGCCCCCGAGGGCGACTGGACCGCGAGCGCGTTCACCCTTGATGCGGGCGGCGACACTCCGGGAGCTGCAAACCGCAAGTGCTCGGTGGGACCGCCCGTCGAGTGCGGCGACGAGGGAACCGGCTCGTGCAGCGAGGCGCGGGAGACGCCCTTCTGCGACGACCAGGCGTGCTGCACAAACGTGTGCGCAATCGATCCGACGTGCTGCGAGGTGGCATGGGATGCGGAGTGCGTGACGCAGGCCAAGGTGACCTGTGCGGGCGGGCAGTCGAGCTGCGACCGCGGCGCCATATCCCTGAACGAGATTCGCATCGACATGCCCGGGTCGGACACGCGCGAGTTCATCGAGATCGCCGGCACGCCGGGAACGACTCTGGACGTGACGATCATCGTCATCGGTGATGGCACTGGCGGCAGCGGCGTCGTCGAGCGCGTGCGCAGCCTTGACGGCGTCATCATCCCGGCGGACGGGACGCTCCTCGTGGGCAATCCCGCCTTGAACCCCGATGTGGGCAACGGAGCCGGATCGGGAGGATCGGATGTCGCGACTGACTGGATCGAGAACAGCGACAACATCACGATCTTCCTCGTTCGCGGCTGGACGGGAACGCTGGGCCAGGACCTCGACACCAACGACGACGGCACGCTTGACGCGACGCCGTGGACGGAACTCGTCGACGGTATCGCGATCCTCGAGTCGGACGCGACGCCGCCGGTCGGCACCGAGTGGGCCTACGGCGACAACCGCATCGGGCCCGATGGCACGTTCGTGCCAGGCCAGATCTGGCGGTGCCGCGACACAGGCTGCTGGAACATCGGGCTCTTCGATCCTGCGGCCAACGAGGCAGCAGGCAACGAGACGCCGGGCTCCGACAATGCCAGCTGCGGCGGCGCCAACCCGTGCCCGGCCGACATCAACGGCGACGACACGGTCGGCGGCCTCGACCTCACCTCGCTGCTTGCAGCGTGGGGCGGAAACGACCCCGCGGCGGACATCGATGGTGACGGAACGGTGAGCGGCACAGACCTCACGGCGCTCCTCGCGGCGTGGGGCCCCTGCCCCTAACTGGCCGCCGCCCTGGAGCGGCTATCGTTCAGCGGTGTCGACGGCGATCGCCAACTCAGTGTCCCGCTTCGGCTGGCTCGTCTGGGATGCGCTCGCAGGCTTCGGCCGCTTCACCGAGTTCGTCTTCGCGGTAATCGCGCAGCTCACTGCACATCCGGCGAAGTGCCTTCGGCCCTCGCTGCTGATCGCACAGTTCTATGCAGTAGGCGTAGCGAGCATCCCGGTCGTTGCGATCACGGGTGCCTTCATCGGCATGATCCTGTCACTTGAGGGGTATGCGCAGTTCGCGGCCATCGGGCAGGAGCAGCGGATGGGCGGCATCATCAACGTGTCCGTCACCAAGCAGATTGGTCCGGTGCTTGCGGCGGTGATGGTGGCCGGACGCGTGGGCGGCGCGCTGGCCGCGGAGCTCGGCTCGATGGCGGTCACCGAGCAGCTCGACGCGATGCGCGCGATGGATGCCGACCCGATCCGGATCCTGGTGGTGCCGCGCGTGGTGGCGTGCCTCGTCATGACGCCGATGCTCACCATCTACTCCGACATGCTCGGCGCATGGGGCGCGTGGTTCGTGACGTGCCGCGTGTACGGCGTGTCGGACGCGGACTACTGGTACTTCACCGGACTCTTCGTGCACTGGTGGGATCCGGTGTCAGGGCTTCTGAAGTCTGCGGCCTTCGGTGTCGCGATCGGGCTCGTGGCCTGCTTCAAGGGTTTCAACTCGAGGGCCGGCGCCGCAGGCGTGGGGCGTGCGGCGACGAGCGCATTCGTCGCGGCATTCATGGCGATCATCATCCTCAACCTGGTGCTCGCGCAGTTCTTCAACACCATCTACCGCCTCTTCATCTCGCAGCCGGGGAGCTATCTCGGTGGGTGACCGCGTGCGCCGCGCCCCATCGAGGCCGGCGGTGCGGGCGGTGGCGATGTGTGCGGTAGCGATGTGCGCATGGCTCCCCAACGCGAGCCACGCCGACGCGCGCTCTCAGGACGCCGCGCCACGCACGTCCAGCACCCCGTCGGCGCCCACGGATTTCGTGCCGCCAGGGGGCATTTCGGCGGCCAACCCAGTCGCGGCCTCGGGTCGGCCTCCGAGGGGACCTCTCTCCCGGAGCGACCCGCAGCTGTGGCGCATCAGCGTGTCGCTGGCGATCAACCCGCCCGACGGGCTCGGCGCGCTGGCCCAGGCCTTCACGCGCAACGCCAACGCGCTCCTGCTTCCGATCATCACGACGGACACCTGGTTCCAGGCTGACCCTTCGACGGTCACCTCACGCGTGCTGATCGACGGCGCACCGGTCCCGGCCGGGGAAGCGCAACCGCTCGTGCGGCTTGGACGCTCGGGGGATGGCCGCATCGAGGTGCCACTGACGCGGCCGGTCACGCAGACCTACCAGGCGGATGTGTCGTGGGTGGTGCAGAGCTGGGATTGTTCGGTGAACGAGGCCGCAGCGGCGCAGATCGGCTGGCCGGCGGAGTGGCCGGAGGAGACGCGCCGCTGGCTCACGCCTGAGCCCTTCATCGAGTCGAACGACGCCGGCATCGTCTCGTTCATGCAGCGCGTCTCGGGTGGCCGCGTGCAAAGCGTGCCGCCATGGCTGGCGGCAAAGGACCTGGTGCGCGCCGCGTGCGGTGCGATGCGCGGCGTGGACGGCATGTCGATGCGCACGGTGGGCAACGCAGTCGAGGGGCTTGCGGTGTCGGGCGCGAGCGCCACGCTGCAGCGCGGCAGCGGCAGCCCCAACGACCTGGTGTGCCTCAGCGTGGCCGTCCTTCGCGCGGCCGGGATCCCCGCTCGGCCGGTGCTCGGGCTCTCTGCGCCCCGCAGCGGCGGCGGACGCGGAACCGGATCCTCGACCAGCGCAAGCGAACTGGTGACGTGGGGCGAGTTCTTCCTTCCGGATGCGGGATGGGTCCCCTTCGACCCGAACATGATGCGCGGATCGATCCCCTCGAACGCCACCGTGCGTCAGCCCTGGCGCGGTTTCGCGTTCGAGCTTGACCTCGAGCGCCGCGCGCCGTTCGCGCACTCGTTCGGACCCGAGGGCGCCTCGAGCGCAGATCCCTTCGGCGCATCGCGCAGCATCCGCCGCGCACCGCTGTGGAGCTGGAAGGTGCTGCCGCACGCGCAGGACCCCATGAACCGCGCGTGGATCGTGCTTCAGGGCACGAGCCTCGGTCCCGGGCGGCCGTAGCGCCGCGCCGCTCGGCTCGTGAGTAGCTGCTGGCCCGACCGGTCCTCGACCTGCATCAGGCGCTCTCCACCGAAGGAGCGAATGCGCTCTCGCGGAGCCGCTCGATCCGCCGCACGACAAGGTGCGTCACCCCGTGGCGCCGCTCGACGGTGCCGTGCGCGATGATGGCAGGCGCATGCCGCGACACCATCCGCTGCGCCTCGTAGACCTGCGGCCGCAGGATGAGGTTGGCGGGTCCCGTCTCGTCCTCGACGGTCATGAACATGATGCCCTTGGCGGTGGGCGGACGCTGCCGCACAAGCACAATCCCCGCCACGGCGGTGCGGCTTCCGTGAGGCAGCGCCGCCTCGTCGGCAAGCGCGCTGCATGGCAGCACGCCGCCTGATGCAAGCGCAGTCCGCGCAAACGACAGCGGGTGCGCGCGCAGCGAGAGTCCGGTGGTCCGGTAGTCGCTGCGCACATGGTCGCGCGCGGCGAGTGCGGGCAAGGGCGCAGGCCCCTGCTGGCCGTCCGTGTGGCGGCGCAGCTGCGGAGCCTGATCCTGCTGCAGGAAGAGCGGCGCATCGGCGGCGCCGCCGCGCAGCGCCTTCACCTGCCAGAGCGCCTGCTGGCGGTCGATGCCGCATGCCGCGAAGGCATCCGCCGCCGCGAGCTTGCGCAGCGCGCCAGGCCGGAGTCCGCTGCGCCAGTGGAGGTCAGCGACATCGGCGAAGGCGCCGCCTGCACTACGCGCCTCCACCAGCGCATCTGCATCAGTCCGCTGCAGCCCGCGCACCATGCGAAGCCCGAGGCGGACGGCAGGTCCGCCAATGGCTGGCTCCAGCGTGCAGTCCCATGCGCTTGCGTTGATGCAGGCCGCGCGCACCTCCACGCCGTGGCGCTGCGCATCCTGCACAAGCTGCGCGGGCGCATAGAAGCCCATCGGCTGGCTGTTGAGGAGCGCTGCGCAGAACGCCGCAGGATGGTGGCACTTGAGCCATAGCGACGCATAGACGATGTGCGCGAAGCTTGCCGCATGGCTCTCGGGGAACCCGTAGCCGGAGAACCCCTGGATCTGCGTGAACACCTGCTGCGCGAAGGCGCGCGTGTAGCCGCGCTCGACCATCCCCTGCTCGAGGCGCTCGCCGAAGGCTGCGATCTGGTTGCCCGAGCGCTTCCATGCGGCGATCGCGCGCCGCAGCGCGTCCGCCTCTCCGGGCGTGAAGCCTGCGGCGGCCACCGCGAGCGCCATCGCCTGCTCCTGGAAGAGAGGCACGCCAAGCGTGCGCCCGAGGATGCGGCGCACCGCGTCGCTTGGCCACTCGGGCACAGGCTCGCCCGCACGGCGGCGCAGGTACGGGTGCACCATGTCTCCCTGGATCGGCCCCGGACGCACGATCGCGACCTCAATCACCAGGTCATAGAAGCAGCGCGGCCTCAGCCGCGGCAGCATCGACATCTGCGCGCGGCTCTCGATCTGGAAGACGCCGACGGTGTCGGCGCGGCATGCCATGTCGTACGCGGCAGGATCCTCTGCGGGGATGCTGCGGAACGTGAGGGACCGAGCATCGCGCGCCGCCGTGGCATTCACAAGGTCGATCGCCTTGCGCACCGCCGTGAGCATGCCCAGCGCCAGCACATCGACCTTCATCATCCCCATCGCATCGACGTCGTCCTTGTCCCACTCGATGATCGTGCGCCCATCCATCGACGCGTCGCGTACAGGCACCATGTCCGTCAGCGGGCCTTCGGTGATGATGAACCCGCCCACGTGCTGCGACAGGTGCCGCGGAAACCCGCACAGCGTGCCGGCGAGCGCGAAGAGCTCGCGCACCTGCGGATCGGCGGGGTCGAGCCCGATCCCTCGCACCTCCTGCACATCAGGCGCGCCGCCATGCCACCACGACACCGTCGAGGCAATGCGCCCGGCAAGCTCGCGCGGCATGCCCAGCGCACCTGCCACCTCGCGCAGCGCGAGTCGGCCTCGCCAGCAGACCACCTCGGCGCAGATGGCTGCGCGGCGGCGACCGTACCTGGCGTAGATGTACTGGATGACCTCCTCGCGGCGCTCGTGCTCGAAGTCGACGTCGATGTCCGGCGGCTCGTCGCGCTCGCGGCTGACGAAGCGCTCGAAGAGCGTCTCGATGCGCGCAGGATCGACGGCCGTGATGCCAAGGCAGTAGCAGACGGCGCTGTTGGCGGCGGCGCCGCGACCCTGGCAGAGGATGCCGCGCCCGCGCGCAAAGCGCACGATGTCGTGCACCGTCAGGAAGTAGGGCTCGTAGGCGAGGTCGGCGATGATCGCAAGCTCGTGGCCGATGGTGCGCTGCACATGAGGGGGCGTGCCCTCTGGCCAGCGCTCCTGCGCACCCTCGGCCACCAGCGCGCGCAGCCGCTGCGCCGGCGACTGGCCGCCCGGCACCACCTCGGACGGGTAGCGGTAGCGCAGCTGCGACAGGCCGAATCCGGCCGTCATCTCGGACAGCTCTGCAGCGCGCGCCATCGCCTCCGGCATGTCGGCGAATCGCCTGCGCAGGTATGCCACCGGCGCAAGGTGGCGCCTCGCGTTGGGCAGCAGCCCGAACCCTGCGCTGTCCACGGTGCAGCGCTGGCGGATCGCCACAAGCACATCATGAAGCCGCTTGCGCGAGTGCTCGTGGAGGCATGCGCCGCCCACGGCGACCACCGGGATGTCGCAGGCATGCGCGAGCGTGCGCACCAGCCTGCACCGCAGCGGCTCCTCGGGCTCACCCACGCGGCGCACGGCGAGCGAGATGCGGGCGCGGCCGAATGCCTCGCGAAGACCTGCGAGCGCCTCGTGCACGCGCTGATGCATCACCATCGCGCCCGGCGGAGGCACCACGATGGCCACAAGCCCTGCCGCCGATGCGCACAGCGAATGGATGGGCAGGAACCACTCGCCGCGGCCGAGGCGCGCGGCTGCCCGCTGCGCCTGCGCAGCATCCGGCACATCGGCCACGGCGCGCAATGGCGAGCCAGTCGGCGGCGCGCACGTGGCATCGCCATCCGTACGCATGCGGCCATCGGTGACGAGCGCACAGAGTCGGCCCCATGCTGCAGCGTCGCATGGGTACACGATCACCTCCAGCGACTGCGGCACCGCGACCCCTGCGCATGCGTCACTGCCGGGATCACTCGCGCCGAAGCCCTCCTGCCGATGACCGCTGCCGCCACAGCGACCATCGCCGATGTGCACGTCGAGCCGCACTCCAACCCGCAGCGACATGCCATGGCTCGCGGCCGCGACATGCGCGCGCACGACGCCAGCCGCAGTGCACCGGTCCGCAATGCCCAGCGTGCGGTAGCCAAGCGCAGCCGCACGCGACACCATCTCCTCGGGATGGCTGGCGCCCTCGAGGAAGCTGAAGTTGCTCATCGCATCGAGCTCGTGCCACTCGCCCGCCGTGTCGCTCATGCGAAGACCCCCTCGACGGTCCACGTGCCCTGCTCGCGCAGCCACAGCCCCAGCCCGTTGGCGCAGTGCACGCGCCAGTAGCGCCGCGGCATCCGCTCGCGCGAGTCCTGGATCACCTCAGGTCCGCACCACCTGCTGACGGACAGCTGCATCCTGCGCCAGCGGAGCGATGCCGAGCCAGTGCCGTCGACATGCGCTGGCTCAGCGGGGTCAAGCAGCAGCGACGGACGCCATGCCTGCACCACAGGCGTGCGCACCGCACGCTGAAGCGCCAGTGACGCCGCCGCCAGCGACTGCGCATCCGCCGCGCGCCATGCGCGCTCAGGGAGGTGACGCTCCACCGGCAGGTGGCGGCGCACGGCACCTGTGCCGAACCGCGACGCAAGCGTGTCGACGAGCTCGCCGGCGCTGCGTGCCGCCAGGGTAGCCATCGCATGCGCACCGGACGCATCGGGCCCATCTTCCGCGCAGCGCCCGATGCGCACCGCCGTGCACTTGATGCGCTCCACGCCCATGCCCATGTCCATCCGCTCAAGGTGCGGCGACGCAAGCGACATGAGGTGCCGCGCGCTGCGGCTGGGCATGCCAAGCCTGATGCCGATGCACGCGCGCTGCCGACCCGCAAGCGAGCACTCGATGCGCAGCTCGCGCGCGCCGCGGCGGCGGCCTGCAAGCTGCGCGCACACCTCCCGCAGCAGCGTGGCGCATGCCTCGCGCACCGCTTCGGCATCCTGCACGGGCCCGTCGCACTCGAGCGACGCCTCCGGCAACGGCCTCTCGCGCACCGGCACAAGCGCCTGGCGCCTCGTGCCATCGAGCATCTCAAGCCGTGCAAGCAGCGGCATCCCGTAGCGCGCCAGCAGCGCAGGCCTCGGCAGCGCGCGCAGCTCGCCGATCCGGCGCACGTTGACCGCATGCAGCGACTCGACCGTCTCGCCATCGATGCGCAGCGCCTCGACTGGCGCCTCGTCAACGGCCCCTTCGCCATGCGCACGCACGAGCGCCTCCACCGGGTTGCCGCCAATCCCCACGCGCACACGGACGTTGCGCGCCGCGCACTCGCGCACGATGCGCCGGCGCAGCGCGGACATGCTGCCGTGCACACGCTCGCAGCCGCTGATGTCGATGACAAGCGCTGCAGGCCCAGGCGATTCATCGACAGCGACGACCGGCGAGTAGCGCAGGCACCACCGCGCGAAGGCGAGGAACCTGCGTCGGCGAGGGCCTGGCTCATCTGGCCATTCAGGGCACATCACGGCGGCGATGCGTGCATCCATCGCGGTCATCCCGTCCAGTGCCACGGCGCACGCACCACAGCGCCCGCACCTGCACCGGCCGACGCAGACGCTGCCGCCGCACCGCCGTGACCTCTCGCGCGAATCAGGTGCACAGTCCACTGAGGCGAATCGTCATCGGCACCTGCGGCCGCTGGCGCCACGATCCACCGCGTCGCTGCAGAGCCAATCGCATCGCGCTCATGCCATGGCCTGGCCACGCACGCAAGCGCGGGCGGTCGCACGCGCGTGCCTTCCGCGCACGCCACTGCGCTGCGGTCCGCCGCAAGCTGCAGCCGCCGTGACAGCGCCCGGCTGAATCCGGTGCCATCCACCACGCCCATCGCAACGCCGTCGCAGCGCAGTGCCTGCTCGAATGCCCATGCGCGTGCATCAGCATCCTCAGGATCCACCCACAGCGACCTCGCAAGCAGCTCGCGGCTGCCGTCGCGCCCGATGAGCGCACGCACCGATGGCCACACCCAACGGCCGATCCACACCACCAGTCCTGCGCCATGCCGGGCCGCGGAGGGATCCGTCATCGCCACCATCCGCCAGGCGAGCGCGATCAGCACGCCACGTGGAGCGACCCCAATGCTGCCATCATCGAGGATCCACTCATGGATGGCATCCGCATCAAGACCGCCGCCGAGGGCGGCATCAACCTCTGGCCATCCTGTGGCCACACGGCGCACCGGGCGGTGCACCAGCGCCGCAACGCGGTCGCGAAGCTCGGTCGGGAGTGGCGGCATCTGTTCGGTATCTGTTAGGATACCCAGCCGCCCACGTCAAGTCCCGCAATTGCCGGCCAGCGCGCTGTGCGACCCGAAGGCACCCCTCTCCGTGCAGCGTCAGGGCGAGAGCAGGTCCCGAGTCGCCGATGCCACGTCGGGGCAGCCCGCAAGCGCCATTGACCGAGAGAGGTCCTCGATGAGCAGCTCGAGCACCCGCCGCGCGCCAGCCTCGCCGCCCACCGCCAGGCCCCAGAGCACGGGCCGGCCCACCTGCACCGCCGTTGCGCCAAGCGCCAGCGCGCGCAGGATGTCGGTTCCGCAGCGGATGCCCCCATCGACGAGCACCGGCGCGCGCCCAGCCACCGCATCCACCACATGCGGCAGCGCCTCCGCGGTCGCCGGCGCCCCATCGAGCTGTCGTCCGCCATGGTTGCTCACCACAACGCCAGCCGCGCCCGACGCGAGCGCGTGCCGAGCGTCATCCGCACGGCAGATGCCCTTCACGAGCACCGGCAACCTCGTCTGAGCGCAGAGCCACTCGAGATCGCGCCAGGAGAGCGACGCATCGATCGTCCATCCGAGCGCCTGAGCGATGCCCACGCCCGAGTGGCCCGTCGGTCCGGCATGACCTTCGCGGTAGAGGTTCACGACGCCCATGCCATCAGGCACACGGAACCCGGTGCGCTGCTCGCGCTCGCGGAGCCCCCACACGGGAGTGTCCACCGTGAGCTCGATCGCCGCACATCCCGCCGACTCCGCACGCTGCGCAAGGTCGCGTACAAACGGCCTGTCCTGCCCGATGTAGAGCTGGAAGAGCACCGGGCCGGTCGCCTGCGCGCACACGTCCTCGAGGCGTGTGGTGGAGAGGCTGCTCACCACCATCGGCACGCCTACTGCGCCGCACGCGCGGACGGTCGCGATCTCGCCCTCGTCGCAGGCCATCCTGTGCAGCGCGGTCGGCGCCACCAGCACCGGCGCAGCGACCGTCCGCCCGAGCAGCGCGGTCGCCGTCGAACGGCGCGACACATCCACCATCACGCGGTACCACACAAGCAGCCTCGACCACGCCTCTGCGTTGCGCGAGAGCGTGCGCTCAGCGCCTGCGCCACCGGCGTAGTAGGCGTAGGCCATGGGCGCGAGCCGCGCGCGCGCGGCGTCCTCGAAGGCTGCGACGCTCGACAGCCGCGACAGCTCCTCTGCCCCGAGTGGCTCAGCGCTGGTGATTGCGGTCGTCATGGGATGCGAGTGCCGGCGACAGGAATCGAACCTGCACGCCCCTTCCGGGGCAATTGATTTTGAATCAATCGCGTCTGCCAGTTCCGCCACGCCGGCTGCGTGGACGCGTCACTCTACACGGGGCTCAGTCGCCGTCGGCCACGGCGCCGCGCGAGTAGTTGGACGCCTCGCGCGTGATGACGATGTCGTGCGGGTGGTTCTCGATGACGCTTGCTGCGGAGATGCGCACGAAGCGAGTGTCGCGCCGGAACTCCGCAAGCGTGGCGCATCCGCAGTAGCCCATTGCGGCCCGCAGCCCGCCCACCATCTGGAAGACGAACTCCGACAGCGGCCCGCGGTACGGCACCCGTCCCTCGACGCCCTCAGGCACGAACTTGCGGCTGCCTGCCTGCGAGTAGCGGTCAGCGCTGCCGGCCGCCATCGCGCCCTCGCTACCCATGCCGCGGTAGCTCTTGAAGCGACGGCCCCGGTGCAGCACCAGCTCGCCGGGGCTCTCGTCAAGCCCGGCGAAGAGGCCTCCGAGCATCACGCATCCTGCGCCCGCGGCGATCGCCTTGGCCATGTCGCCCGAGAGCCTGATGCCACCATCTGCGATGACCGGGATGTCGGTGCCCTCGAGCCCCTGCACTGCATTCATGATCGCCGTGACCTGCGGCACTCCCACGCCGGTGACCACGCGGGTCGTGCAGATCGATCCGGGTCCGATGCCGACCTTCACCGCATCGGCACCCGCATCGGCGAGCGCGCGCGCACCATCTGCAGTCGCCACATTTCCGGCGATCACCTCGATGGCGTGGCGCGACTTGATCTCCTTGACCGTGCGGATCACGTTGGCGCTGTGGCCGTGCGCAGTGTCGACGATGATCACGTCGACCTCCGCCGCAATCAGGGCCTCAACGCGCTCGAACTGCAGCACGCCAACCGCAGCGCCCACACGAAGGCGGCCACGCGAATCGCGGCACGCGCGCGGGTGCGTGATCGTGTTCTCGACATCGCGCATCGTGACCATTCCCGCGAGGCGGCCCGACGCATCCACCAGCGGCAGCTTCTCGACGCGCGCGCGCGTCATCATCGCCTCGGCGTCCTCCAGGCGCGTGTTCGGCGCAGCGGTCACGAGCCCTTCGGCCGTCATCACGTCGGCGACCTTGAGCTCGCGGCCAGTCTTGCCCAGGAACTTCATGTCGCGCCGCGTCAGGATTCCCACCAGCCGCCCGCGCGCCGACCCGTCCTCGGTCACCGGGAACCCGCTCACCCCCTGGTCGGACATCAGCGTGATCGCGCGCTGCACGCTGTCGCCCGGGGAAAGCGTCACGGGATCGGTGATGATGCCGTTCTCGCTCCGCTTGACCTTCGCGACCTCGCGCGCCTGCCGCTCCGGCGGCATGTTCTTGTGGATGATGCCGATGCCGCCCTCCTGCGCGAGGGCCCGCGCCAGCGGCGCCTCAGTCACCGTGTCCATCGGGGCGGAGATGAGAGGGATCTCAAGCCTGATCCCACGCGTCAGCGGCGCCGAGGTGTCGACCGCATCGGGCGTGACGGAGCTGGCCCTAGGCACAAGCAGCACGTCGTCGAAGGTGATCCCGTCCTGGATGATCCGCTGCGTGTGGTCCGCCATCGCGGGAGTGTGCGCTCTCCCGGGCGCGGCGTCAACGCCCTGCCGGTGCGGCCGCCATGGCGAACGCGGATTCGTGCTACGCTTGTGGGCTACCCGCATTCAGGAGTGGACCCCCGCAGTGAGCGCCAGCGGCCGTAACGAGCTTCTCACCCCGATTCCCGTCGCCAAGCGGGGCACCCAGCCCGGCGAGGGCAAGCAGGCGTGGATGTCCTGGCTCAAGGCCACCATCGCGATCGAGGCCAGCGACCTGATCGTCAAGAGCGGCCTGCCCCCCCGCGTCCGGCACCGCGGCGCGCTGAAGGACCTCACCGCCCCCCCGCTCACGGACGACCTGATGTTCCAGGTCGCACGCGATGTGCTTGACGCCAATCAGCTCGACCACTTCGCGCGCCACGGGTCGATCGACTTCGCCTTCGACTACGACGAGAAGCGCCGGTTCCGCGTGAACCTCTTCATGGCGCGCGGCCGCCCGTCGGTGGCGGCCCGACTCATCGCAAGCAAGATCAAGACCTTCGAGGAGCTCGGCCTCAAGGCCATCCTCGGCGATGTGGCGATGATGGCCCAGGGCCTGATCCTCTTCTCAGGCGTCACCGGCTCGGGCAAGAGCACGTCCATCGCGGCGATGCTGCAGTACGTCAACGAGCGCAAGAAGGTGCACATCGTCACGATCGAGGACCCGATCGAGTACATCTTCACCGACAACAAGGCCACCATCAACCAGCGCGAGGTCGGGCTCGACTGCACCAACTTCAACGATGCGCTGCGCGCGCTTGTGCGCGAGAACCCCGACGTCTGCCTCGTGGGCGAGATGCGCGACTACGAGACCTTCGAGGCCGCCATCCGTGCCGCAGAGACCGGCCACCTTGTCTTCGGCACCATCCACGCCTCAAGCGCGTGGCAGACCTTCGGCCGCATCTACGACCTCTTCCCGGTCAACGAGCGCGAGCAGATTCGCAAGCTGCTGGCCTACAACCTCCGCGCCATCATCTACCAGAAGCTGCTGCCTACGCTGAAGCCCGAGATCCCGCGCGCCCCTGCGCTTGAGATCCTGCTGGCGACCGCCGCCGTGCAGAAGTACATCCTCGAGGCGCGCGAGGGCGAGCTGCTGGAGGTGATCAAGGACAACCGGGATCAGGGAATGATCGACTTCAACATGGCGCTCGTCGAGCTCGTGGAGAAGGAGATCGTGCACCAGCGGGTTGCCCTCGAGGCCACCCCAAACCCCGATGAGCTGCGCCGCATGCTGAAGGGAATTGGCTGACCATGATGGGCCTTGACCTCCACGGCGACCTCATGCCAGCTGCAGGTGCGCTGCTCGCCAATGCCGTGCCGGCGTTCCTGCTCTCCTTCTACAAGCCGGTGCTCATCCTGCTTGCGGTGGTGCCCTTCGCATGGCTCGCCTCGAGCGTCATCGAGAAGGACGTGCGCTTCTTCCACTTCCCGCTGGCTGGCTGGAACTGGGCCCTGGTCGGCACGCTCATCGCCGGCCTGGCCGCGGCGCTCTTCATCCCCATCTTCTGGGTCGGATGGCCGCTGCAGGTGCTGATGTATGCAGGCCTCGGCTACGGGTACTGGAAGTACCGCGACAGCCAGGTCCCCGAGAAGGACCGCTTCGACCTCTTCTCGGCGAAGTTCCGCGCATCGATGGAGGCGCGCAAGACAGCCAAGGCGTTTGCTGGCGCGACGATCGTCTTCCTTGACGGCTCGGGCAACAAGGTCCCGGTACCCCCGCGCGAGGACCCGATGGCCGAGGTGCACATGGCCGCCGAGCAGATGATTGCCACTGCGCTTCCTGCGCGTGCGCGGCGCATTGACCTCGGGCCGACGCCGAAGGGCTACGTGCCGATCAGGCTGATCGACGGCATCCGCCACCCGCAGGAGCCGATGTCGCCAGAGCTCGCAATGCGCGTGATGGACTACATCAAGCGCGTCGCAGGACTTGACGTCAACGAGCGCAGGAAGCGCCAGATGAAGGACATGAAGATCCAGGCCGCGGGAGGCCGCGTGACGCTGACGCTGACCACTTGGGGCGGCGCGAATGGCCAGGCGCTGCGCATCGACGTCGAGCGGGAGAAGCAGCTCGCGCTCCCCTTTGAGTCCCTTGGCATGCTGCCCGCGCAGGTGCAGGCGCTCGAGGACGCGACCAAGGAAGTGTCTCAGGGCCTTGTGCTGGTGGCGGTGCCGCCGGGTATGGGCCTGACGACCCTCTCGTACGCGCTGATCGCCCGTCACGACCCGTACCTGCTGAACATCAAGACCCTCGAGCGACTGATCGAGCGAAGGGTGGAGGGTGTCGAGCAGGAGCAGTTCGATGCCACCGCACCAGGCGCCGACTACTCCACGAAGCTCCAGTCGCTCGTGCGCCGTGCACCGAACGTGATGATGGTCTCCGACGCGCAGGATCCTGGCACCGGCAAGATCATCACGAACCCCAACGCAGGCGAGACGCTGTTCTACGTGTGCATCCCGGCGGACTCCGCGGTCGCTGCCGCGACAGCCTGGGCTCGGGCCGTCGGCGACACATCGCTGGCGGCGGCGCGGCTCCGTGCGATCGTGGTCGGTCGTCAGGTGCGCGCGCTCTGCACCGAGTGCAGGCAGCCGTACCAGGCGTCGCCCGAGCAGGCCAAGCGCCTCGGCGCCCCTGCAGGCAAGCCGCTGCAGCTCTACCGCGCCGGAGGCAAGGTGCAGGTGAAGAACAGGATCGAGGAGTGCCCCGCGTGCGGCGGTCTGGGATTCGTCGGTACGACCGGCGTGTTCGAGGTGCTGCAGCTCGACGATGCCGCGCGGAAGGCGCTCGCAGCGGGTGACGTGGCCACGATGTACCAGGCTGCTCGGCGTGCGCACCGCACGCCGATGATCCAGGAAGCGGCGATGGCGAAGGTGTGCTCGGGCCAGACCAGCATCGAGGAGGTCGCGCGCGTCTTCGCGCCGAAGGCGGCCGCGTCGACTGGCGCGCCGAAGGCGGCTACCGGCGCGGCCCGTCCGGGTGCCCCAGCTGCAAGGCCAGCGACGCCGACCGCAACCCCAAGTGCCCCCGCTGCGAAGCCCGCAGGCCCAGCCGGCACGCCATCCGCTGCGAAGGCGCCTTCGCAGCGACCCGCATCACCAAAGCCTGGAGCGCCGTCGCCCAAGCCGCGGCCATCTGCCTGATACGGCCCGACCGGAACACCGATGTCTGCGATCTTCAACCTCATCGTCGCGGCGCTCGTGCTGCTCATCGCCTACTGGTGGGCGAACCAGGGCGTGTTCAGCTCGATCCTGCACTTCGTCTGCGTGGCGTGCGCAGGCGCCATGGCGCTCGCGCTGTGGGAACCTGTGACCGTCAACTTCCTGCTGTCCGGCGGCGGGTTCGACGACTACGCGTGGGGACTCTCGCTTGGCGGGATGTTCGTGCTGTTCCTGTTCCTGTTCCGGCTCGTTGCAGACAAGCTCGCGCCGTCCAACCTCGAGTTCCCGCAGTGGGCCAACTACGCGGTTGGCGGAGCGTTGGGGCTCCTCTCGGGCATGCTCACGATGGGCATCACGCTCATCAGCGCTGGCTTCATCCAGTCGACGACGGAGCTCGGCGGGTTCATCGGCTACGCGCGCGACCAGCAGGCGAGCGGCGCCCCGGCGCGCATCCAGTCGATGTGGCTGCCGGTCGCGTCGTTCACGGAGGGCTTCTACTCGACGCTCTCCAAGGGCGCCCTCTCGCCACTGCGCCAGACCGCCCTCGCGATGTACTACCCGAGCCTCGCCGACATGGCCCTCAGCGCGCACCGCGACTCGTACAGCGACGGTGCCGGCAAGACGTCGATCGCTCCAGGCGCGCTGACGATCGGCGCACTGGCATTCGACCCCGCATACAGGAACGCCGACGGCTCTCAGGGCGCATACGCCATCCCGCTGACGGTCGATGCATCGGCCTTCGACGGCGGCGAGCAGTTCACGCTCTCGTCCGCGCAGGTCCGCATCATCTCGGACGGGTCCACTCCGCGCGCCGTGCACCCTACACAGTGGATCCAGCCCAATGACAGCGGCAGCCGGATGGCGTACGCCTTCGATGACCTGACGAACTACGCATCGAGCGTGCCTGGCCAGCAGTCCGTGGAGCTGGTGCTGATCTTCCCGGCCGGGCCCATCGAGGGGCGCACGCCGAAGTTCATCCAGGTGAAGGGGCTGCGCCTGCAGCTGCCGCAGGCGCGCGAGATGGCATCCGCATTCACGCCTGATGGGGACACTGGCGGCGGGGCCGATGCCACGGCGGAGGTGCTCGCGTCGGTGCAGTCGAGCGACGCACCGATCGTGCCCGGCCTCATCGAGCTCAAGAACAGCCTGATGCCTGCGCAGCTCTCGTCGAACCAGGTGTCGGGTCTCGACGTGCTCGAGAACAACCAGGGCACCTGGATCACCAAGGGGCGCGCTGAGTTCGGCAAGGGCGGCGCGGGGTCCATTTCCCGCTCCAACCGCATCCGCGGGTTCTTCTTCGACAAGGGCACTCAGATCGTCATGCTTGACGTGTCACGCGGGCAGAACCTGCCCGTTGACGTCTACGACAGCGCGCTTGCGATGAACCGCGGCGCACCGATCGCACTCGTCGACTCGCAGGGCAACCAGTACCGGCCGGGCGGCTATGTGTGGGAGAAGACCGACAAGGTCGAGCTCTTCTACGACTCGACCCGCCTGATTGCATCGATTGGCCAGCTGCCTGCCTTGCCGTCATCCGGTGCGCACACGCTGAAGCTCGTCTTCAAGGTGCCAGAGGGCTGCACCATTGTCGCCGTGAAGGTGGGCGACACGATCGTCGCCAAGACCAACGTGATGGCGGTCGAGAGCCAAGCTGACGGTTGACGCTCAGGCAGGCTGCCCTGCCGCGGACTGACGGTTGACGCTCAGGCGGGCTGGGCAGCCGACTCGAGTGCCTTCATGACGTCCCCGAACGGGATCTGGACGCCGGGGTTCTCGGTGACCCATGCATACGCGATGGTGCCGTCGCGGCCGATCACGAAGACCGAACGCTTGGCTACCCCGTGGAGGCCCATCAGATCCTCGTGGAGCACTCCGTAGGAGCGCGCCACCGTCTTGTTGAAGTCGGAGAGGATCGGGAACGGGATCTTCTCCATCTCCCGGAACTTCTCCGTGGCGAAGGGGCTGTCGACGGTGATGCCAAACACGGTTGCGCCCAAGGCGCCCCACTTCGCCCAGTCGTCGCGGAGGGTGCAGACCTCGGTAGTGCACACGCCCGAGAACGCGAGAGGCATGAAGAGGAGCACGATCGGCTCCTTGCCCATGAGAGCCCCGACATCCACCGGACTACCAGGCTTGGAGGGCAGCGTGAAGGCGGGAGCGCGCGTTCCGACGGTGAGGGCAGCCAAAGACATGGACGGTTGTTCCTTGATGGGGGCGAGAATCCTGTCGAGCCGGGACAATAGGCGAAACCACCGAACCCAGACCATCGGTGCCTTTGCATACTGGCGCAAATTTGGTGGCGACTTTTGCGCTTTGGGGCCATGCCTGGCTTGGCGGAGGGGGATTTAGTGTTATGGTCCTGTGAAGGTCGGACCCGACTGTCGGGTCCGATCCGATGCTGCTTTCCCGCACCTTTGGCAGGATGCGTGGAGACTGGCAGCCGACAGAACCACGAGGATTTGCGCAGCGAGCGAATCCCGACAGATACCCGGAGCACATGATGACCCGACTCTCGACACGCCTGATGATCACCGGAGGGATCCTCGCAGCAGGCATCACCTCCATTGCCTCCGCACAGGGTGGCGCGTCATGCGCCTCAGCCGCGGCGGCAACGCTTGGCGTCAATGCGTACGACAACTCAGGCGGCGGCGAGACGGTCGACTACGGCGGCCTCTGCGACATGGGTGCGTTCGGCGATGACGCAAATCACAACGGCGTGTGGTTCCGCTGGACCGCGACCGAGACCGGAACCTTCAGGGTCTCGACGTGCAACACCGCTGGTGGCGTGGACACGCGCCTCTCGGTGCAGACCTCGTGCGACCCCTTCACGGTGGTTGCGTGCAACGATGACGGGGCGGGCTGCGCTGGGTTCTCAAGCCGCCTGAACTTCGCGGCCACTGCCGGGCAGGAGTACTACATCCTTGTGGGCGTCTACAGCGCGACCACTGCCGGCGGACCTGGAACCTTCACGCTCGAGGCCGTGGGCGGCGGCGGCGGCGGCGGAGCCGGATGTGCGAACGCAGCGCAGGCCGTGCTCGGCGAGAATGCCTACGACAACAGCGCGGGGACCGACAGCATCGACTACGCGGGCCTGTGTGACATGGGTCAGTTCGGCACCGACACCAACTTCAACGCCGTGTGGTTCAAGTGGACCGCGACGGCCACCGACACCTTCACCGTTTCGACCTGCAACACGGCGGGCGGCGTCGACACCCGCCTTTCTGTGCAGACCTCGTGCGACCCGACGTCAGTCGTCGCGTGCAATGACGACGGCATCGGATGCGCGGGCTTCTCGAGCCGAATGGAGTTCGCGGCGACTCAGGGCGTCGAGTACTACATTGCGGTCGGCGTGTACAGCGCTACGACCGAGGGTGGCCCCGGCACCATGAGCATCATCCAAGGCACGGTGAGCGGCGGAGGCTGCGGCGAGGGCGGGGACTGCTGCGCGCCGAACTTCGGCTCCATCGGATGCAAGGATGTCCAGTGCTGCGAGGCGATCTGCACCGCAGACCCCTTCTGCTGCGAGACTGAGTGGGATGACATCTGCGCGGACCAGGCACTGACTGGCTGCGCGGTGTGCCTCGTCGACTGCCCCCTGCCCCCCTTCACCGGTCAGGAGCAGGAGCCCTGCGGCTCCGACTTCAACGGGGGCTGCAACGGCGGCGGCGTCGAGTTCGTCAGCGCGCTGCCCGCATCCATCAAGGGCTCCTTCTGGGCGGACGGCGACACCCGTGACACCGACTGGTACGAGATCACCATCACCGAGTCGAGCACGATCAGCATGAGCGTCTTCTCGACGATGCCGTGCTTCGCCGCGCTGGTGGATCCGAACGCGTGCACGATCATCGGCTCCGTGTCCTCGGGCAGCTGCCCGAGCAGCGGCGGCGTGTGCGTGATCCCAGGCACCTACTGGCTCGTCGCGCTTCCCCAGGGCTTCAACGGCTTCCCCTGCGGCAGCGGCACCGTGAACGACTACGTGGTCGAGATCTCGACCACGCCGTGCGACGCGGAGCCCCCTGCGAACGACACGTGCGATGATGCCACGGTTGCGACGGTTGGCTCGAACCCCTTCGACAACACCTTCGCGTCGACCGACATCGGCGACCCCTCGTGCGGCTTCGGAGGCGCGCCCTTCACCAAGGACGTGTTCTTCCGCTTCACGGCCCCTGCCGCCTCGACCTACACCTTCGAGACCTGCAGCGGCCCCGCGCCGTTCGACACCGGCATCGAGATCTGGGACATCTGCCCTGAGCTCGGAGGCGTGCTGCTCGCATGCAATGACGACGGCACGGGGTGCGCCGCATTCTCGTCGAGCGTCAACTTTGCGATGACCGCGAACCAGACAGTGGTGGTCCGCGTGGGCGGATGGCAAGGCGACTCAGGTGCCACGGACCTCACGATCAGCGAGGCGCCCCCCGGGCCTGGCAATGATTCGTGTGCGAACGCGACGCCCGTGCAGGTTGGCTCGACCGCCTACACCACAGCGGGCGCGACAGACGACGGCCCGACGCCCTCGCCCTGCGACAACATCTCCTTCCGCAACGACATCTGGTTCACCTTCACGGCGCCCGCGACCGTGTCGTACCGCGTGTCGCTCTGCGGCTCGACGGGCGACACGCGCCTTGAGGTCTCCAACGGCTGCGGCGACGTTGCGCTGGTCTGCAGCGACGACTTCTGCGGCCTGCAGAGCGAGGTGACCCTCTCCGCGACCCAGGGCACGACCTACACGATCCGTGTGGGAACCTGGAGCGCGGCGGGCGTTGCGACCGGCAACCTCGTCATTGAGGACACGGGTGGCGGCGGCGGCGGTGGCGGCGGCGGTGCGGGCCTGAGCTGCGCCGAGGCCATCGAGTTCCCTGCGGCGGGCGGCAGCGTGCCCTTCAACCGCGCAGGCGCGACGGTCGACCTCGACTTCGCTGGCCTCTGCGACATGGGTCCCTTCGGCACGGACACGAACTTCAACGTCGTGTTCTACAGCTTCAGCCCGGCGCAGAGCGGCACCTACGAGCTCACGACCTGCAACCAGGCGAGCCACGACACCCGCCTGTCCGTGATGACAAGCTGCGACATCACCAGCGTGATCGCGTGCAACGATGACGGCACAGGTTGCACGGGCTTCTCGTCGCAGCTCTTCTTCGACGCCCAGTGCGGCACCGAGTACATCCTCGCGGTCGGCGGATACTCCGCCACCACGACGCTCGGCACCGGCACGCTTGGCCTGAACCTGCAGAGCTCCACAGGGACCTGCACGGGCGGGACGCCGGGCGACCTCAACGGCGACGGCCAGGTGAATGGCTTCGACCTCACCGTGCTGCTCTCCGCGTGGGGTCCGTGCTCGGGCAGCTGCCCGGCCGACATCAACGATGATGGCCAGGTGAACGGCCTCGACCTCACCGTGCTGCTCGCTGCATGGACGGGCTGATCCGCTGACCTCGCCCGCCGACGGGCGGCTATCGCGATACCCCAAGCCCCCCGGCGCATGCCGGGGGGCTTTTCACATCCACATTGGTTTTTCACATCCCACTTGGAGAGTGGCTCCCGATGCGGGATACTGCCTCAATGCGACCCGCGACCTGGTTCCCGCTGATCGGCGCGCTCGTGGGGTCGCTGCTCGCCGCACCGCAGCCTGCACATGCGCAGTGCCCGCCTGGTGCGATCGGGTCGTGCCTGAGCGCGCATCCGACGCCAGGCTGCTCGGACCCCGTCTGCTGCGCGACCGTCTGCAGCATCGAGCCCAACTGCTGCACGGCTGCGTGGGATGCCGTGTGCGTCGATGCCGCCAACCTGCTCTGCCAGCTCTGCGGATCGGGCAGCTCAGGGAGCTGCTTCTCACCGCACGGCACGCCTGCCTGCAACGACGCCACCTGCTGCGCATCCGTGTGCGCAGCGGACCCCTACTGCTGCCAGGTGGCGTGGGACTCAACGTGCGTGCTTGGCGCCACCACACTGTGCGGAGGCGGGAACGGCACGTGCGGGGATCCCGGCGCGGGATCCTGCAGCCAACCGCATCCCACACCCGCATGCAGCGATGCGACATGCTGCAACGCCGTCTGCGCCGTGGATCCCTCCTGCTGCTCGCAGTCGTGGGACAGCTTCTGCGTGAGCGTCGCGGCGGTGGCCTGCGCGAGCGGCTGCGTGCCGTCGTGCCCTCCCGGGGCGGACGAGGAGACCGAATTCTGCGGCCTCTCCTCAAACGCACCCTGCATCAACGGGCAGGCTGGCTCTGGGATCGTGCCGCTTTCGCCCGGCCAGCCCATCTGCGGGCGCATCGCGCCTCTCGAATCAGGCATCGACACCGATGCATTCCGCATAGAGGTGGCCGATTCCGATGGCGATGGCCTTGCGCGCCTCATCGTGAACGTGAGCTCCTCTGGAGCGACGTTCGTCGCCGCGCTGCCGACACCGTGCACGCCGCTCGCGGAGGCCACATTCCATGCCTCGGTCAGCGGATGCCTGTCCGGGAGCGCCAGCCTCTGCGTGCCGCCAGGAGCGTGGTACCTCGTTGTCGCGCGCGGCGACTTCCCGATCCCCGCATCACCGGGCGGCGACTGCGGCATGCTCGGGTTCCGCTATGTGCTGTCGGCGACCGTGCAGGACAGCTGCGAGGACGCGTGCGGGAGCGGCCCATCGTGCCTCACACCCCATGACACGCCCGGATGCGCCGACGCCACCTGCTGCGCGGCGGTCTGCGCGCTCGACCCGCTCTGCTGCAACAAGTCGTGGGACCAGCTGTGCGTGGATCGGGCGTTCACCGACTGCGGTGGCGAGGCACCCGAGAACGACGATTGCTACGACGCCACACCCATCGCCGGCCTGGCACAGGTGCCCTTCTCGGTGGTCGGCGCGGACGCAACGGAACTGCCTCCGCCAGCAGGCTGCCTTGCGGCTGGCTCCGGGGCGCTTGGCGCCGATGTGTGGTTCACGCTGTCTGGAGTGCACGGTCCTGTGGAGCTGACCACCTGTGCAGCGGGCGGCTTCGATGCGGCGATCGTCGTCTACCGGGAGTCATGCGACGGGGTCGCTGTGGCGTGCAACGACGATGATGCCCTTTGCCCAGGCAATCCGCTCGCCGCGAGCGTGGAGTTCCTGGCCGACTGCGACGAGACCTACCTCATCAGGGTTGCCGGCGTCGGCGCGAGTGCAGGCACCGGCACGCTTGTGGTGCGACAGCCAGGCTCGGCATGCAGCGGTTGCCCGGCGGACCTCAGCGACGACGGGCTCGTCGACGGCACGGACCTGGCCGCGCTTCTCGCGGCGTGGGGTACGGCTGCTGCAGACATCAGCGGGGACGGCACCGTCGACGGCGTCGACCTCTCCGTGATGCTCGCCGCGTGGGGCGACTGCCAGCCCTAGGCCTTCAGCGCACGGCGCATGATCTTGCCGGTGGGGTTGCGCGGCAGCGCATCCATGAAGCGGATCTCGCGCGGCACCTTGAACTGCGCAAGATGATGGCGGCACCACGAGCGCAGCGCGGTCTCGTCGAACGTCGCGCCGTCCTTGAGCTCGACGAACGCGAGCGCCACCTCGCCGCGGCTCGCGTCGGGTGCGCCGATCACTGCGCTGGCCTTGACGCTCTCGTGGCGGTCGAGCACCTCCTCGATCTCGCGCGGGAAGACGTTCTCGCCGCCAATGATCAGCATCTCCTTCAGGCGCCCGGTGATGAACAGGTGGCCATCGGCGTCGAACTTCCCGATGTCGCCGGTGCGGAAGAACCCCCGGTCGTCGAAGACGCCAGCCGTCTCCTGCGGGAGGTTCCAGTAGCCCTGCATCACGTTGGGGCCCTTGATGCGGATCTCGCCCTCCTCGCCCGCCGGCAGGAAGTGCCCGTCAGGCGCGACGATCCTCTCCTCGATGCCCGGCAGCGCGCGACCCACGCTGCGCCAGCGCCACTCATCCGGCAGGCACCAGTTCGTGACCGGCGACGTCTCGGTGAGACCGTAGCCCTCGGTGATGCGGCAGCCGAACTTCTCGAGGAAACCGTCGAACACCGCCTGCGGCAGCGGCTCGCCGCCGCTCACGATGTAGCGGAACGACTGCATGTCGGAAGGATGTGCATCCTTGACGAGGCGCAGCGCGTTGTACATGCTCGGGATCGCGATAAGCACTGTGGGCTTGCGCTCGCGTGCGATGTCCATGATGCGGCGCGGGACGAACTTCGCGGTGTAGTGCGCCGTGCATCCCACCGCGAGCGGCAGCAGCGTGAGTACGGTCAGCCCGAAGGAGTGGAACTGCGGGAGCACGCCGAGCATCGAGTCGCGCGCATCGAACTTCGCGTACTCCGTGATCTGGCGCACGTTGGCCGCAAGGTTGCCGCACGAGAGCATCACGCCCTTGGGCTTGCCGCTGGTGCCTGAGGTGTAGAGGAGCACAGCCAGGTCATCGGGGGCGCGGCGGATGGCGCGGCGTGCCGGCGGCAGGCCCGTGAACCGCTGCGCGTCGAGCCGCAGCGCGGCCACGCCATCGGGGAGCCCACCTGTGAACTCGAGCATCGGGCCCACCGTGATGCAGCAGTCGATGCCCGCATCACGGCACACGTGCTCCATGTCAGGCTTCGAGAGCAGGTAGTTGAGGGGCACCGCGACACGGCCGAGCTGCCAGATCGCCATCATCGCGGCCGGGAAGAGGCCCGACGTCGGAAGCATGACGCCGATCGCGCGCGCGCTGGAGGTGCGCTCGACCGCGCGCGCAAGGTGCCACGAGAGCGCCTGGACCTCGAAGGCCCTCCACCGACGGAAGTCGTCGACGATGACCTCGCGCAAGGGCCGGAGAAGCAGGCGGCGCTGGATGCGGAGAAGCAGCTCCATCAGGGTTGACGGGTACGATATCGGCGTGCACGGATGCACCACGATCATGAGGATTGCAGCGCTCGCTGCGTGCGCAGCCGCACTGATGGCGCTTGCGGGCTGCCCAGGCGACTCCACCGCGCCGACCCTCGCCTCTGCGACAAGCCGCTACGACACAGGCCAGTACGACCTCGCGCTCTCGGAGAGCGAGGCGGTCGTCGCACGCGGACCGGCCGCAGATCGCGCGCAGGCGGAGCTCATCGCGGGAATGGCCGCATTCCAGCTCGACCGGTTCGACCAGGCCGAGCGCCACTTCATTGCCGCCGAGCGGTCGGGCGCGCCCGCGATCCGCGGACGCGCACGGGTCATGCTCGCGAACATCCGCCTCGAGCAGGGCCGGACCTCCGATGCGGCCGCGCTCTTCGATTCGGGCGCGGCAGACCTCGCAGGAGCCGATGCAGACAAGGCGCGCAGGTTCGCTCACCTTGCCCGCGAAGGGCAGATCGGAAGCGGACAGCCTCGTGCACTTGCTGTTGCGCAGGTCCAGCCCGCGGTGCCCGACAAGACAGTGGCACCCGTCAAGGCAGCGGTGCCCGACAAGGCCGCGGCACCCGTGAAGCAAGCGGTGCGGTCGTCCGCACCTGAGGCGCCTGAGGCCTCCCCTCCACGGGCCGCCACCGCTGCAGCCACGCCCCCTGCTCCGCAGGCCCGCACAGCATCCCCGTCCGACACTGAAGCTGCAGCCACCGCATCGAGCGGAACGTTCACCGTCAGGGCCGGCGCCTACACCACGGAGGCTGCCGCCCGGCGCAGGATGAAGGCGCTCGCCGCAGATGTGCGACGCGCCAAGTCACCCGACCCTCACATTGCCCCCGTCAGGACGAAGGATGGCGACACGCTGTACGCCGTGCGCATCGGCACATTCAGATCAAGGGCAGATGCCGAGGCGCTCCTCAAGCGGCTCGCGCGCAAGGACCTCGCCGTCGGCGCGCTGTAGGCGCGCGGCAGATGCGATGTCGTCGGCGCGCCGCAGTCGCACGGCGCTCAGTCGTCGCGGTTCATCATGAACGTCGCGGTGCGCGCGAAGTACTCGCGCATCTGGGACGCCTGCGGCTCGGGGATTGCAGCATCGGCAAGAGCCCCTTCCATGTGCGCCATCCACGCATTGCGCTCGCGCACGCCAATCGAGTAGGGCATGTGGCGCATCCTCAGCCGGGGGTGTCCCTTTCGCGCGCTGTAGTCCTGCGGACCGCCGAAGTACTGGATCAGGAACTCGGCCTGGTTGCGGATCGGCTCCTCGAGGTCCGCCGGGAACATCGGCCGAAGGAAGGGATCACGGTCGACGCGCCCGTAGAAGGCGCGCGCGATCCGCCAGAATGCGTCGGGGCCAAGCTGCGCGTAGATCGATGTGCCGGGATCGCTCATCTGGGCAGGTATCGTAGGAGCATGCTTCGACGCGGCTGCCGCTTGCCCACCATGCCGATGCACTGGCGTGCACGTGACTCTCGGAACGCCCTCGGTGGAGCCGCCGCACTTGCACTCGCGTGCATCGCTGCATCGGCCGCCGCATCGGCGCCGACGCAGTCCGGCCCGGCACCTGCTGCGCGCCCGGCATCGCCTTCGCTTGTCACCCCTATCCCGGCGACCGGCGCCGTGCCCCCGATTGCCGACCGCGCCGTCCTCAACGTGCCGCGCGAGCTCGCTCCCGGAGTCTCGGCCCAGGAGTACGAGCGCCGCGCGAAGGCGCTGAAGGCGAGCTGCTTCGGCGGACGCAAGGGCGCCACACGCGCGCGCGGCATCACGCAGGTCTCCGACTGGACGGACCCCACCTCATGGCCCGTGCTCTGGCGCGTGATGCGCGTCGAGGGCGACGACGTGCGCCTCGCCGTGCTCGACCACCTCGCAGCGCAGGGCGGCCTTGGCCAGGCGCAGCTGGCCGACATCGCCATTCGCGACGATGATGCGGCGATACGGCACGAGGCCGCACGCCGCATCCCGCGCCCCGCCGGTCCCGAGGTGCTCGCCGTGATCGACAATGCGCTGCGCGCCCCGCAGCATTCGATCGCCAACAATGCGGGCATCCTGGCAGGACGTGTTGATGCATTTGCCGCGATTCCCGTGCTCATCTTCGCGCAGGCCACCGCTGACGAGGCGCGCACGAAGGCCGACCTCGCATGGATCGCGATCGCCACACGCCAGAGCTACGTGGCCAATGTGGTGCCAATCGTCGGCAACGGCAGCGGCGCCTTCCAGCCGGTGATCGGGTCTGTCGCCAGCGGTGTCGTCATGCGCGTGCAGGATGCGGTCGTCTACACCTACCGGGCCGATGTGCACAACGCGCTCGTGTCCCTCACTACGCGCGAGTCGGGGCAGGCAACCGCAGACTTCGGCTGGGACATGGCGCGCTGGTGGACGTGGTTCAACACGGAGTTCGTGCCAGCGCAACGCGCGAAGGCGGGCCTGCCGCCTGCCGACGCCGCGCCCTAGCGGCGGGCGCCCCGCAGCTCACGCGCACAGCGCGCTTGCAAGTCGCTCGTAGTCGTCGTTGGTGCTGTAGGGGGCCGCGGAGAGCCGCATGTGCCATCCGCCGAAGTCGATGACCGGAATCTCGATGCGGTGATCCGAGTAGAGCCACGCCTGCATCTGCGCGGCTGACGCGAACCTGCGCCTCAGCGCATCCGGCACACGCACGCACGCCATTGAGCCCAGCAGCTCCGCTGCATCGGACTCGACCAGCGGCGGCTGCCCGAGCCTGGCGCACAGCATGTCGTGCGCCCACTGGGCAAGCTGCCTGTTGCGCTCCCCAAGCGAGCCGCCGGCTGCGCTCATGGTGAAGTCAATCGCATCGCCCGCACAGAGCCATGGTGCCGGATCGAACGTGCCCTGCCAGTCGAACTCGTCGGCGAATGAACGGCCCAGGTGATGGCTGATGACAGGCGGGTGCGTACGGTCGCGCTGCCGCTCGGACGCCACAATCACCGCACACCCCTTGGGCGCGTAGCACCACTTGTGCAGGTTGCCGCACCACCAGTCTGCGTCGATCGCGCCCACATCGAGCGGGATCATGCCTGGCGCGTGCGCGCCATCCACGAGAGTCAGCACGCCCGCTGCGCGCGCCCCCCGCACGATCTGCTCCACAGGCATCACGATCGCCGTAGGGCTCGTGACCTGGTCGAGCACCAGCAGGCGGGTGCGCGCACGCATCGCGCCGAGCACGCGCGACACGATCGACGCGCTGCCGGCTACCGGCCACGGGATGTCAACGATGTCGATCAGTGCGCCCCGAGACACCGCATGATGGTGGATGCACTGCCGGACCGCGTTGTATCCATGGTTCAGGAAGAGCACGCGGTCTCCGGGCGCCCAGTCGATGGCCGCCAGCGCGCTGTTGCATCCTGCAGTGGCGTTGGTGACGAAGCCCGTGCAATCCGGATCCGACCCGAGGAACGCCGCCACACGACGACGGGCGCCCGCGAGCAGCTCCGGGAGCTGCCGTGCGAGCATCTCGATGGGACGCCCCTCGACGCGTGCGCGCCACGCCTCGCAGGCACTGCGGATAGGCGCAGGAACCGATCCGAATGAACCGTGATTCAGGAACGTGATGCCCGGCTCAAGGGCCCACAGGTCAGGCAGAAGCCTTGGGAACGCCTTCTGTGAGGCCAGGACGTCGGAACTCATCTGAACATTGTCTCCGCCCGTCCCGTTCGTGTCCTGATAGGCTAACATTACCCGTACAAATCTGAAGGGCGCCCGCAGGCCCTGCCGATACGACGTCCATGATTGCACTTGCGAGACAGAGCACCTTCGCCGCCGTTGCCAGTGACCCGCTTGTCCGTACCGGACCGGGCGGGGATTTCGTGACCCTCGTCGTCGACAGCCCAGATGGGCTTGTCGCCATCCGCGACCGCGTGCCGCTGCCCACCACAGGGCGAGGACCTCGACTGCGCGCGGTCATCACCACCGAACCATGCGACTGGATTGACCGACTCCTCGGCATCTGCCGCATCAAGCGTCGTCACATTCGACCCGAGCCTGAAACGCTCGTGACCCGCGAACCGACCCAACAGGGCGCAACCCATCATGAACCTCACACCCAAGCAGCTGCGGATCTTCAACCTTGTGCGCCAGTGGCGCGTGTCGAAGGGCTACTCGCCGACCATGCAGGAGCTGGCCGACGAGCTCGGCGTCAGCAAGGTCACGGTGTTCGAGCACGTCGAGGCGCTCATCGAGAAGGGAGCGCTCCAGCGGGATCCGAACAAGGCTCGCTCTTTGTCGGTGGTTGAGGAGGCGGTGCCTCCCGACGAGGAGTCGGGGCTCACCTTCCCGCTTGTCGGCCGGATCGCCGCAGGCATGCCCATCGAGAAGTGCGCGCAGGACGAGTCGCTGCGGCTTTCCGAGATCTTCGGGCCACAGACGGCGCGGCGCGGCGACATGTTCGCGCTTCGCGTCGATGGCGAGTCGATGCGCGACGAGGGCATCCTCGATGGCGACTACGTCATCGTGGAGAAGCGCTCCACGGCGCGCAATGGCGACCGTGTGGTGGCGCTGCTTGAAGGCGGCGAGACCACGCTCAAGACCTTCTACCGCGAGAAGGACGGCATGATCCGGCTCCAGCCGGCCAATCCTGAGTTCGACCCGATCAGGGTCCGCGACTGCCAGGTTCAGGGCGTGGTGATCGGCGTCATGCGCCGGTACTGAACACGGCGTTCACCTGCGGGTGCCCACCTGAAGATGAATGGGGCGGCCAGGATTCGAACCTGGGTCACTCCGATTATGAGTCGGGGGCTCTGGACCGCTGAGCTACCACCCCAAGATGGCTCCCGATCCTAATCGCCCCGACGGGAGCCGTCGCCTACCCTCGCCCCATGAGAACCACCGAACGCTCTTCCGGCACGCGTCCGTGGATGAGATGGTGGCTCGTGATCGCAGGCATCTACAACCTGGTCTGGGGCGCCGCCGTTGTTGTGCTTCCGGATGTGCCCTTCGCGATGGCCGGGATGGAGCCCCTTCAGGGCACGGCGCGCGCAATCTGGCAGTGCCTTGGGATGGTGATCGGCGTCTACGGGATCGGATACCTCGCCGCGAGCAGCGCACCCACGGTGCACTGGCCGATTGTGCTAGTGGGGTTCCTGGGCAAGATCTTCGGGCCAGTCGGCTTCGTGTGGACGGCATCCCGAGGGGACATCCCCTGGAGCTTCGGCTGGACAATCCTCACAAATGACCTGATCTGGTGGATTCCCTTTGCGGGGATCCTGCTCGCGGCATGGCGCATTCGGGGACTCCCCGCCGCTACCATCGCGAATCCGGCGCGGCCGTAGCCATGCATGTGACCGTACTCCAGCCCCTGCTGATCCTTGTCGCCATCGCGATCGTGAGCGGGGTCCCGCTGCTCGGAGCGGTGTCTCCAGGGACAGCGATCGGCGCGAGCTCGGCGGTGGCGCGTGGCGCGGAGAGCGAATCAGCGCGCCGTTGCCCTGAACTCGCGCGAAAGCCCGCATCGCGCCGTGCCGCGGCCGCGACGTGCACGCTCGGCCTGCGATCCGTGTGCGAGTCCGCATGCGCGACGCAACGCGAATGGGCCGTCGGTTGCGGGGCTAGCGTGCTGCCTCCGCCGCGGAACTGAGCGAAGTTCCCCGCGCAGGGCGAAGCCCGCCCGCGCACCCCGTCCATCCCGAATCGACCGGCGAGGCGCTGCCCTCGCTCCACTCACCTGCACAGGTACTTCAATGCCAATTCCCGTCCTTGACTGGTTCGTCCGCAAGACCCTCGGCACCCGCAACCAGCGCATGGTGCGCCGCTACCTGCGCATCGTGCAGCAGGTGAACGCGCTCGAGCCCACCTACCGCGCGATGACCGACGCGCAGCTTCGCGAGCAGACGGCCGCTTTCCGCGCCCGCAGCGCCGCAGGCGAGACCACCCTGGCGCTGATCCCCGACGTGCTCGCGTGCGCGCGCGAGGCGATGGACCGCGCCGTCGGCATCCGCAACGTCTTCAACCCCGCGCTCGGCTTTGACCCTGCTGCGCTGCCCGCCGACGTGCGCGCGATGTACGGCGCCACGCGCACGGCGATGGATGCGGAACCTCCGCGCGAGCCGCAGGGAGACCTCCGCGGCTGCCACCGCTTGGTCGAGGCATGGGAGTGGATGGACATCCCGAACCCCATCTACGAGGCGGTACGCGCGCTCTACCCCGAGTCGCGTCCCCCCTTCCGTGCGCGGCCCTTCGACGTGCAGATCATCGGCGGCATCGTGCTCAGCGAGGGGCGAATCGCCGAGATGAAGACGGGCGAGGGCAAGACGATCGTTGCCCCGCTCGCGTGCTACCTCGCCGCATGCGAGGGCAAGGCTGTGCACGTGGTCACAGTCAACGACTACCTCGTGCAGCGCGACCGCGACTGGACGTTCCCCTTCTTCCGGGCGCTCGGGCTCACCGTCGGCGCGATCCACCCGATGCACATGCAGTCGCACGAGGGCAAGAAGGATGCGTACTCGTGCGATGTGGTCTACGGCACGACTGCAGAGTTCGGCTTCGACTACCTGCGCGACAACATGAAGCTGCGCGTGGAGGACCAGGTGCAGCGCAGGCGCGACCTGGCGATCGTGGACGAGGTCGACTCGATCCTGATCGACGAGGCGCGGACGCCGCTCATCATCAGCGGCCCCGCGCACGTGACCAAGCCGCGATACGACCTCGCGAACCAGCTTGCGAAGCACCTCGTCGCGAAGCAGGCCGACTGGAACCGCGCCGACGAGATCGTGCAGCGCAAGCGCGCCGAGGCTGCGACCATCGAGGGCGACATCAGGAACGTGCGCGACCGGGCCAAGGTGCCCCAGCTGAGGAAGGCCCTCGATGCCGCACGCGCGCAGGTGCCGGAGCTCGAGCGCGCTCGCGACCGCAACCCGCAGTACTACGAGATGGAGATGGACAAGAAGCGCGCGACGCTGACTCCGCAGGGCATCGAGGAGGCGCAGAGGGTCGCGGCAATCGGGTCCTTCTATGTGGGCGCGAACATGGACATGCCGCACCTGCTCGAGCAGGCGGTTCGTGCGCACACGGTCTACGAGCGGGACCGCGACTACGTGGTCGACCGCGACGAGGACGGCCAGATGGGCGTCGTGATCGTCGACTCGTTCACGGGCCGCAAGATGATCGGCCGGCAGTGGTCCGACGGGCTTCACCAGGCGGTCGAGGCCAAGGAAGGCGTCCGGATCAAGGACGAGACGCAGACGATGGCCACCATCACCATCCAGAAGTTCTTCAAGCTCTACGGGCGGCTTGCGGGCATGACGGGCACCGCCGACACCGAGGCCACCGAGTTCCACGAGATCTACTCGCTCGACGTCATCTCGATCCCCACGAACGTCCAGGTGCAGCGCGAGGACCGCACGGACCTCGTGTACCTGGCCCAGAAGGACAAGTGGGATGCGGTGGTCGAGGAGATCCGCAGGCATCATGACGTGGGGCGGCCGGTGCTGGTGGGCACGACCAGCGTCGAGAAGAGCGAGCGGCTCTCGGCCGAGCTGCAGCGCCGGCTCGGCATCCCCCACGAGGTGCTCAACGCCGTCAAGCACGACCGTGAGGCCGAGATCGTGGCCGGTGCGGGCCAGCTCGGGGCCGTCATGATCGCCACCAACATGGCCGGCCGCGGCACTGACATCAAGCTCGCGAAGATCACGCACGAGGCGCTTCTCGAGCACTGGAAGCGGCGCAACATCGCACCCAAGGATGCGTCCCTCGCCGCCGGCGAGGACGCGTGCCTCGCCCGCATCTGGCAGCACCTGCTGGTGAGCCAGGCGAAGATGGACCGCGACGAGGCCGTGCGCCTCTCGCCCGAGGAGGCGCGGCGCGCCATCATGGCGCACTGGGCCGCCGAGCACGCCGGCCTCGAGCCCTCGAAGGCGTCGGGCATGGGTGCCGCACAGCTCGAGTCGGCGCTTGACGGCGCAGGATGGCTGCTCCACCGGCTCCGCTTCGCCACCAGCACCGAGTCGCTAGGTGGCCTTCACATCATCGGCACCGAGCGGCACGAGAGCCGTCGCATCGACAACCAGCTTCGTGGCCGCGCCGGACGCCAGGGCGACCTCGGATCGAGCCGCTTCTTCCTGGCGCTCGACGACGACCTCATGAAGATGTTCATGGGCAAGGCCGTGCTGAACGTGCTCAGCCGGCTCGGCATGCGCGAGGGCGACTTCATCGACTCGCCGATGGTCATGCGCAGCGTCGAGAAGGCCCAGCGCAAGGTCGAGGAGCGCAACTTCCAGATCCGCAAGAACATCCTCGAGTACGACGCGCCGATGGAGCACCAGCGCTCCACGTTCTACGGCATGCGACAGCCCATCGTCGAGGGCACGGGAATCCGCGACCAGGTTGTGCGCATGGTGCGCGAGTCGATCGAGGACTCGGTGGAGACGTACCTCTCGCCGCTGCATGTCCCGCGATGCATCACCAACTGGACCTTCGAGGCCTTCGGCATCCAGCTCGAGCCGGACAGGTTCATCGGCAAGGACCGCGACCGCGTCATCGCCATGGTGCGCACCGACACCCTTGAGGAGGCGATGGCGCACATCGACACCACGCTTGGCGAGTACCTCCCGGCGGACGGCGATCCCGAGGAATGGGACGCGACGGGTGTCGCCGAGTGGGCGAAGACCACCTACGGCGCGGAGATTCCCGAGGACCTTGTCCGCGCGGGTGACGCCTCCGCCGTGAAGCGCATCATCGAGGCAGCTGCGCAGGCCAAGTTCGAGGCGATCGACATTGCGCCGCTCGAGCAGTACCTCGTGCCCGAGTACGGCCGCCGCGAGCTCGCCGAGTGGGCGAGCAGGAAGTTCGGGATCTCGGTGGATCCTGCCGCTCTTGGCACCGGCAAGGACACCTCGAAGGCCACCGAGACGATCCTCCGTGAGGCGATGAGGCGCTACGACCGCCGTGAGATCGAGTACCCGATCGACTTTGCGATGGAGTACACGACCGCCAACATGCAGGCGAACCCGCAGATGGCGCTCAGCCAGTTCTGCGGATGGGCGAACGCGCGGTACGAGGTCGGCTGGGACCCGCAGGCGCTCCCGTCGGGGAACCCCGCGGAGCTGCGGCAGCTGCTCGTGCAGCGAGCGGAATCGATCGACGATGCGGCGCTGCAGGCGCGTGCGGAGCGCATCGTGGCCGCAGCGAAGTCCGATGCGGCATCATCTGGATCGGCGTTCGGCGGGCAGGCGATCGCCGCGCGGATGGCCTCGGAGTGCCTCATCGCGCTGACGCCCACAGAGGTCGAGGAGGCAGGCCGCGACGGTGCCGCCTTCGTCGCACGGCGGCTGCGCGCGCTGCTGCGCTCGGAGCTCACGCAGTTCGAGCGCTGGGTGCTGCTGCAGGTGCTCGACGGCACGTGGAAGGACCATCTCCTGCACATGGACCAGCTCCGTGACGCGATCTCGTTCAGGTCGTTCAGCCAGAAGGACCCGCGCATCGAGTTCAAGCGCGAGGGCGCACGCCTCTTCCGCGAGATGCTCGAGTCGATCAGCGACAAGGCGACCGACCTCCTGCTCAAGGGACGCCTCGCGCCGCAGATGGCGCAGAGGCCTGTGCCTGCGGTGGCGCCGCCAGCGGCCGCTGCGGATGTCCCAGCCGGCGCAGCGCAGGCAGGCACCGCAGTCGGGATTGGCGCTGCGGTGGGCGCGTCCGGGAGCGGCGCAGCTGCCGCAGGATCCATTCCGGCATCGGTCCCCGAGAGCCCGCAGGAGCGTGACATTGCCATTGCGGAGCGCGCCGGGATGCCGATGCGCGCGATCTCCGTGCAGGCGACCGCCGTCGCCCCCGCGAAGCGGATCGTCGGCCGGAACGAGCCATGCCCCTGCGGCTCGGGCAAGAAGTTCAAGCAGTGCTGCGGAGTGTCGAAAACGTCTGTATGATCTCCGCCCCACGCCTCCTTAGCTCAGTTGGTAGAGCAGCTGACTCTTAATCAGCGGGTCGAAGGTTCGAGTCCTTCAGGAGGCATTTCGGCGGCTTGGGGGACAGGTGCGTGCACCAGCCCGCCCCGATCGCGCGCCCCTAGCTCCTCCCCGAGAACGGCTGCGTGATGCGCGTGACCAGGCCAAGCACGGTGGTGAGGTAGCCGATGCCTGTCAGCATCAGGATCGCGCCGCAGATGCGGCCCGCGTCGGTCACGGGGAAGCGGTCCCCGTAGCCCACGGTCGTTACCGTGCAGATGCCCCACCACATCACGTCGCTTGCCGTGCGGATGTTGCCGCCAGGCGCATCATGCTCGAAGTAGAGCACGAGCACGCACAGCACGACGAACAGCGTCTGGATGACGAAAGTCGCACCCGCCATCACGACGCTTCGGCGGTCCGCGCGTGACGAGGTCCACAGGATGCGGACCGCGCGCACGATCGTGAAGAGCCTCAGGAGCCGCGCCAGCCTCAGCCACCGTGCCTCCGCAACGAATGGGATGCACGTGACCAGGTCGATCCAGCCCCAAGTGACCATGTAGCGCACCTTCGACTTGGCCTTCCAGAAGGAGCGGCCGAAGTCGAAGGCGAACAGCAGGCAGATCACGAAGTCGACGATGAGCAGCACGCCCGCGACATCGGGCAGTTCGGGGGCAACCAGCAGTGCGGACCCCACCAGCATCGCCAGCATGGCGACCGACGCCATGTAGACGTGGTAGCCGGACTCGGCATGGACCGATGCCGCACGGGCATCACCTGAACGATCGGGTTCGGACATCGCGCGGAGCGTAGGTCGTGCGCGTGCCGCCTACCACAGGCGCAGCAGTCCAAGCCCCACCGCGAGCGACACGAGCAGAGCGACCACGATCAGGATTGCGGTGCGGCGCGACCACTCTCGGCGCAGCGGCGGCGCGGAACGCGTGTCGCCGCCGAGGTAGGCGAAGCAGCCCGGGCACACGTCGGCATCATCCGCGCACTCGCGCCCGCAGTCCGGGCAGTGGCCAGTGCCGTGGGAGAATCGCTCGATGTCCTCGAGCGACGGCCCCTCGTCGATGCCCTCGTCATCCTCCGGACCATGGGAAGAGGCGTGCGACCTCGGGTTCGCCATGCGTTCATCATCTGATCCTTGGTGGTCGGAGGCAAGCCCCCACCCTACCCTTCGCGCATGGCTCGAACCCCAAGCACGATGGTGGCGCTCGGAACGGCATGCCCGGACTTTTCGCTTCCTGACACCGTGAGCGGCCGCACCGTGGTCCGCGCCGACTATTCGGGCAAGCCCCTCCTGGTGATGTTCATCTGCAACCACTGCCCATTCGTGGTGCACGTGGCTGATGAGCTGGCACGGATTGGCCGCGACTACGGGCATCGGCTCGGCATCGTCGCCATCTGCTCCAACGACGAGGCCTCCCATCCAGCTGATGGGCCGGGGCAGATGACCGACGAGGCCAAGCGCCGCGGATACACCTTCCCGTACCTGCACGACGCGACCCAGCAGGTGGCGCGCGCGTTCGATGCGGCATGCACCCCAGACTTCTTCCTGTACGACGGCAGCCACAGGCTCGTCTACCGCGGGCAGCTCGACGACAGCCGGCCAGGGTCGGCCGATCCGGTAAGCGGACGGGACCTTCGTACTGCGCTTGACGCGATTCTTGCGGGAAGTGCCCCATCGGCGCAGCAGCGCCCCTCCATGGGCTGCAACATCAAGTGGCGCGCTTGACGCCCCTCTCCCAGAAGCTAGGATTTACGACTCGGCGATCGGCAGGAGGGCTCTTGCGGCCCCGATTCCGGTCCCCGAAGCAGGTTTGGGGCGGTAGCTCAATTGGTTAGAGTACCGGCTTGTCACGCCGGTGGTTGCGGGTTCGATTCCCGTCCGCCTCGCTGAAGTGAACAACGGCCCTCGCGATTGCGGGGGCCGTTTTCGTTTGGCAGCGCCACATTCGGGCGGACAGTGCGACCACGTCGGCGCACCCCTCCGGCACGCGGCCATCGCTGCAGCTCAGGACGCCTCGAGCCAGTTCGCGCCGCTCGCGGCCCCCACCCGAAGCGGAACGTCGAGCGCCATCGCGCCTTCCATGCGCTCCACGACCCATGCCTGGGTGCCAGCCACCCGCTCGACCGGCACCTCGAACAGGAGCTCGTCGTGGATCTGCAGGAGCATCCGTGCGCCAGGGCACTGGCCTCCGATGTCGCGGTGGATGCGGACCATCGCGACCTTGATCAGATCGGCCGCGCTCCCCTGCACCACCGAGTTGATGGCCATCCGCTCGCCGAGCGCCCGTTCGCCGGGGTTCCGCGAGTGCACCTGCGGCACCGGACGCCGGCGGCCAAGGATCGTCTCGACGTAGCCATGCTCCTTCGCGTGCGCCACGCACTGCGCGAGGAACGCATCGATGCGGGAGAACCGTGACCGGTAGCCCTCGATGATCTCCCGCGCACGCTCGATGCTGGTGCCGGCGCCAAGCCTCCGCGCGAGCCCGAACGGCGTGATGCCGTACACGATGCCGAAGTTGACCATCTTGGCGGCGCCGCGCTGCGCATCGGTCACCTGCTCGGGCGCCACGCCGAACACCTCGGCGGCCACCGCAACATGGATGTCCGCGTCGCGCCTGAATGCGTCGCACAGCGCAGGATCGCCCGAGAGGTGCGCGAGCACGCGAAGCTCGATCTGCGAGTAGTCGCAGCTGAGCAGCGCGTGGCCTGGCCCCGCGACGAACGCGCGGCGGATGTCGCGCCCGACCTCGGTGCGGATCGGGATGTTCTGGAGGTTGGGGTCGCTCGAGCTGAGGCGGCCAGTCGCTGTGCCCGTCTGGTGGAACGACGCGTGGATGCGCCCCGTCTGCGGATCGATGGCGTCACGCAGCGCGACGAGGTAGGTGCCGACAAGCTTCGTGAGCTGCCGGTACTCCACGATGCGCGCGGGGATCTCGCTCTCCACCGAGGGGTCGGCGGCGAGCTTCTCGAGCACCTCCGCATCGGTGCTTGCGCCCGTCTTCGTGCGCTTGACGATGCGAAGCCCGATGCCCGGCGGCACGTCGGTGGGCCTGTTGAAGAGCGCAGCAGCGAGCTGCTTGGGACTGTCTGGATTGAACGGGTGCGGCGCCTCTCGCGCTATCGCATCGCGGAGCCTCTCGACCTCTCCATGGAGCCGTTCCCGCTGCCGGTCGAGCTCCGCGCCATCGACGCCGATGCCAGCGAGCTCCATGTCCGCGAGCACCTGAACGAGCGGCAGCTCCACCTCGCGGTAGAGGCGCTCCATGCCGTCGCGCACCAGGATGGCGTGGAAGTGGCGGTCGAGACGTCCTGCGATGTCCGCATCCTCCGCCGCGTACTCGGTGGCCGGCTCGAGCGGCACCGTGTCGAATGTGCGCTGGAACGCACCGCTCCCGATGAGCGCGGTGATGGGGATGCAGCGGTGGCCGAGCACCGACTCCGAGAGCCCGTCGAGCCCGTGGCTCGGGCGCGATGCGTCGGCGAGATGGCTCGCCACCATCGAGTCTCCGGCGAGCCCATGGACCGGCATGCCGTGGCGCTGGAGGATCTGGAGGTCGAACTTGGCGTTGTGCGCGCACTTCGGCAAGTGCCCTTGCGCGAGGAACGGCGCCACGACTGACCGTACCGCATCGAGGTCCAGATGCCGCTCGCCCTCGGGACCGCGCACGGGGATGTAGACGCCCTGCCCGTCGGACCACGACATGCTGATGCCGCAGAGGTTCGCGTGAACGGTGGAGAGGCCGTCGGTCTCCGTATCGAACGCAACTCGCGTTCCTGCGCGTGCCGCCGCAGTTGCCTCGCCTACCGCGCGCTCGAGCGATGCGCGGTCCCGGATGCATGCGTACCTGCCCGAGATCGCGATGCCCTCGGCACCCGATGGGGCGGGCGCTGCAGCATCCGATGCGTCGCGCGCGAACAGCGTGCCTGCAGCGTCGTCCTGGTCTTCCTCAGGCTTGGGCGCCTTGCGTCGCGGCGCGCCGCGCGTTGCATGGTCGGCTGACCGGTCCGATGGCCGGTCCGCTGCCGCCGACTCGCCCACCGCCACACCAAGCGCCTTCGCCGCCTGCTCGCGGAGCCGGCCGAACCCAAGCACCCGCAGCAGCTCGATCGCCTTCGCCGGGTCACCCCTGGAGGGATCCACACGCGCCGCATCAAGCTCGAGCGGCACGTCGCAGTCGTCCTTGAGCTGCACAAGCCGGCGCGAGAGAGGAAGCTGCCCGCGCGCAGCCGCGATCGACTCGCGCCGCTTGGGCGTGAGCTCGTCGAGGTGCGCGAGCACGCCCTCGAGCGATCCGTATGTGGTGATCAGGCTCGCCGCCGTCTTGGGCCCGATGCCAGGAACGCCCGGCACGTTGTCGACCGAGTCCCCCATCAGTGCGAGCATGTCGACGACCTGCGACGGCCTGACGCCCTTGGTCTCGAAGAGCTGCTCGGGACCGATGTCCTGCCCCGACTGCGGATCGAAGAGCGAGATGTGCCCGTCGTCGAGGAGCTGCGAGAGGTCCTTGTCCTTGCTCACGATCCGGATGCGCATGGCAGGATCGGCGCGCCTTGCCTTGCGCACGAGCGTGGCGATGACGTCATCGGCCTCGACCTCCTCGAGCGCGTAGAGCGGGATGCCGGCGAGCCGCGCGAACTCCATGCACCGCTCCGCCTGGGGACCGAAGTCCTCGGGCGGCGGGTCGCGGTGCGCCTTGTACTCGGGGTAGATCTGCGACCTGAATGTGCCGCGGTCGCCCGAGGCGTCCACGACGAGCACGAGATGCGTTGGGCACTGCTCGGCGATCAGCTTGAGCAGCATGCCCACGAACCCGTACACCATCTGCGTGGGCTCCCCCGTGACGGGACTGGTCATCCCGCCGCGGATGGCGTAGTACGCGCGGAAGAACTGCGCGTGCCCATCGATGATGTACAGCGATGACGGTGAGTCGCCCGTCATGCCCGGACCTTCGCCCGGCGCATCAGCCCTTGCTGCCGCCGAGAGCCTTTTCCACGTCGCGCTTGAGCGTGTCGGCCATCTGCGCGTCGAAGCCCTGGTGCACCGCGACCACCGTGCCATCGGGGCCGATCACGACCGTCAGCGGGATGCCGTCGCAGCCATAGGCCTTGGCGATGTCCTCGTTGCCCATCAGAGTCGGGAAGACGAAGCCTTCCTTGTTCCAGTACTCGTCAACCTTCTTGCTGACGTCATCCGCCTCGCCACGCTCCCACACGTTCATGCCGAAGACCTTGACGTTCTGCTTGGACTCGCCGACCCACTTCGCGAAGTCGTTGAGCTTGGGGAGGCCCTTGCGGCAGGGACCGCACCACGTGGCCCAGAAGTCGATGACGACGACGCTGCCCTTGAGGGAGGAGAGCTTCGTCTCGACGCCCTTGAGGTCCTTGAGCGAAAAGTCGGGGGCCGTCGCACCCACCTTGATCACGTTCGACTCCTGCTCGTCCATGGCAGGCATCGCAGCCGCAAGGCTCTCCACTGCCGTGCGCCCCTTTGCGTCGAAGGCGATCGCCGGCGCAGGATCGACGACCTTGGGATCCATCGCCAGGCTCACGCCGATGCGAAGGCCCGGAGGGGCGCCGGGAGGGGTCACGACGATGTTGCTTGACTTGAGCAGGCCGCTCGCCGTGTCAATCGTGACGAGCGCATCGGAGCCCTCCTCGCCCATCAGCAGGACCTCGCCAATGCCGTCCTTCGTGCGGAAGCCGGCTACGCGGTCGAAGGTGAAGGGACCGAACCCGAACGCCTTCACGAGCGCAGCGCCGGTCACGCCCTCGCGCAGCGTGAGGTGCGGCACGGGAAGGTCGACGCCCTCGAGCTTGGTGGCGAGCGTGGAGCCCATGCCACCGCTCAGCGGCACTGCAACGTACTTGTCGCCGAACATGCCTGACGCGAACATCAGCTTGCCGCCAGCCGAGACGATCTCGGTATCGCCCATCGACACCATGCCGTCCGAGCCTGCCCCGAGCACGATCTTCATCGAGTCGGTCTGGTCGCCCATGGGTGACTTCATCGTGAGGGTGACGGTGTCGGTGAGGCCCGGCGCAGCCTTGTAGGCAGCGGCAGCCTTCTCGAGCGCCTTCGTGCCGGCGTCGATCGCCTCCGCCGCCTTCTCGGCGTCGGTGAAGCTGGCACCGTTCATGTCGACCTTCGGGAAGGCCGGCATCGCGAACTGCATGCCGTCGTCGCCGGCGGGCGCCGCGGCCTGGCCCGCGGGGGCGGCCGGTGCGGCCGGAGGGGCGTCCGCTTGCGCGGCTGCACCACAGGCAGAGGCGAGAAGGGCGAGCGACGCAGCGAGCGAGTGGACGCGGATCATGTGACTTCCTTGGTACGACTCGGGGCACCAAGCTCCACGCTGGAGCACGTGTGTGCCGACCCGAGGTCGCGGACGAGGGATGCTACTGTGCGGCCGCACCGGGGGTTCACGGCATTCGGGGCGATTTCGGCCAGTGGAATGAGCACAAATGCCCGTTCTGGCATGCGCGGATGGGGCACTGCGAGCCCGGGCTCGTCGATGACCAGGTCGCCATAGAGCAGCAAGTCCAGGTCGAGGGTCCTCGGGCCCATTCGAACGGAGGGGTCGCGGACGCGCCCAAACTCACGCTCGACGCGTAGCAGCTCCGCAAGAAGTGACGACGGGGCCAGGCTGGTCTCGAGCGCCAGCGCGCCATTGAGGTAGTTGGGTTGCGCTGGCCCCACTGGCGCTGTCTCGATGAGCGCGCTGCACTGCACGATTCGGATCCCGGGAGTCGCACCAAGACGCGCGACGGCGGCGCGGATCGTCGCCTCACGGTCCCCGAGGTTCGACCCGACACCGACACACGCGGTCACCGATGGACTGCCGCTCATCCGTTCCACTGCCAGAGGAGTTCGACGTCGGCGCGGCCGATGATGTTGAGGCGCAGCATCTGAAGCGCAATCTTCACGGTGCGGTCGCGCACCGCCTCGCGGTCGCCGGTGAAGCGAAAGCAACGCACATCGTCACGTTGAGACTGCGCATCGTGCACGCAGATCCACACGGTACCGACAGGCTTGTCGCGCGTGCCTCCATCTGGACCCGCGATGCCGGTCGTGGCGATGCCCCACCGTGTGCGCATGGCGCCTGCGACGCCACGCGCCATCGCAACGGCGACAGGCCGGCTGACAGCACCATGCGACGCAAGATCCGCCGGGCTGACACCTAGCGCCCGCTCCTTGACGTCGTTCGCGTACGAGAGGATGCCTCCAACGAACCACGCACTTGACCCAGCCACCTCCGTGAGCGCTGCGCCAAGCAGCCCCCCAGTGCAGCTTTCGGCGACGGCGACGGTGGTGCCTTGCTCGACGAGCAGGGCTCCCACAGCCGAAGGCAGCGATGCGCCCTGCTCCCCGAACACGTACGGCGCCCAGGCTGTGCGCACCGCATCGCATGCCCCGGTCACCAGCCGTTCGGCGCTGCTGCCCTCCGCAGTGATCCGCGCCGACACCACAGCGCCCGAGGCCGTTGTCCCGATGACCGGGTTTGATCCTCGCGCCATCCACGACCTGATGCGTTCGGCGGCCACCGACTCAGGCAGGCCGCAGCTGTGCAGCGCATGGGTGCGCACGCCGGCGCAACCCCGCTCTGCGCGGACTCGCGCAATGGCAGGGACCACGTGAGTCTCCCACATCGGCTGCATCTCGCGAGGCGGACCGGGCATCGACCACACGAGCGCTGCGCCGATCGTCGCGTGAAGCCCCGGTGCGGTGCCGTGCGGGTTCGGGATGCACACCGCGCGCGATGGCCGGGTCGCCTGGCGCCAGTTCATCTCCGGGATCGGCATGCGACGCGACTCGAAACGTGCGCGCAGCGCATCGCGCGCAGCGGAATCATCCACCAGCGTGTCGCCCATCGCACGGCAGAGCGCATCACGCGTCAGGTCATCGTCGGTCGGTCCAAGCCCTCCCGTGATGAGCACGAGGTCCGAACGCGCCGCGAACTCGCCGATGGCCGCGGCAATCTGCGCGAGGTCGTCGCCAACAGTCCTGTGCTCCACCACAGTGCAACCCAGCGCGACGAGCCTCGACGAAAGCCACTGCGCGTGACGGTCGGACACGGCACCGAGCACGAGCTCGTCGCCGATGGCAAGGATCGAGGCACGCAGCGGCGGGGCCACGGAACCTTCATGCTCAGGCGCGTCGCGCATCGCACGAGGATACGAGCCGCTCGGCGTAGACTCCTCTCGATGGCCACGTCCCCTGCCGTCCTCGCTGCTCACCCCGCTGACCGACTCATCGACTCGATCGCACGATGCGATGCGCCAGTATGCGTCGGCCTCGATCCGGTGACGGACCGGATGCCTGCCGCGCTGGCCGCATTGCCTCCGGCCGCCGCCATCGAGGCCTTCTCGATCGCAGTGATAGGCGCCTGCGCGGGACACGTCCCCGCAGTCAAACTCCAGTCTGCGTGCTACGAACGCTTTGGAGCCGATGGCGTAGCCGCCCTCAAGTCATCGATGGATGCCGCGAGGCAGCACGGGCTTGTGACGATCCTCGACGCCAAGCGCGGAGACATCGGCATCTCCGCGTCCCACTATGCGGCGGCCGCGGTCGGGATGCGCGCCGACTGGATCACCGCCAGCGGCTACATGGGCCCAGACACGCTCATGCCATTCCTCGACGCCGGGCTCGGCACATTTGTGCTGGTGCGCACCTCCAACCCCGGATCCGATGCGCTGCAGTCGCTGGCGCTCGCGGATGGCCGCACCGTCGCCGAGGCTGTCGCCGGCATGGTGGAGGAGCTCGGTGCGGCACGCTGCGGTGCCCACGGCCGGAGCCAGCTCGGTGCAGTGGTGGGCGCGACCAAACCCGCGGACGGTGCCGCGCTGCGGGCACGCATGCATCGCACGATCATGCTCGTGCCCGGCTACGGCGCGCAGGGCGGAACGCTTGAGGACATCCGTCCGCTGTTCGGCGAGTCAGGCCATGACGCGATCGTCACCGCGAGCCGGTCGGTGATCTATGCGTTCGATGCGGCTGACCGCGACTGGACCTCATCGGTGGCACGAGCCGCAGAGTCCTTCGCACGCGAGATCCGCGAGGGCATCCGCGCATGAACCGCGCGCTCCTGGGCGGATGCCTGGCCGCGGTGGCGGTGCTCGTGGCCGTCCCCGCGATCGTCGCGCCGGACGACGCGGATGCCTCAGCACCCGCCGCAGGTGCCGGCCACGCGGGCACTGTCGTCATCATCACGCCCCACAATGACCAGCTCCGAACGGAGCTCGCGCGCGGATTCTCGCGCTGGCACCGCGCGAACTTCGGCACCGATGCGTCCGTGGCCTGGAGCGTTCCCGGTGGCACCAGCGAGATCCGCCGCATGCTCGTGGCCCAGTACGAGAACGACTTGCGCAATGGAGACCCTCCGGGCGGCGCCGCGGACCTCGTCTTCGGCGGAGGCAGCTACGAGTACACGCTGATGGCCAGGCCGCTCTCGGTGCGCGAGGGCGACTCCACGCTCACCACGACGATCCTCGCGCCCGTGGACTTCACGCAGGAGTACCTCGACTCGGTGTACGGCCCCAATGACATCGGCGGCCGGCGGCTCTACGACCCAGGCCGCGCATGGTTTGGGGTTGCGCTCTCCACCTTCGGGATGGTGTGGAACGAGCGCATCCTCGAGACGCTTGAGGTGCCCGCTCCGGACGAGTGGGCTGACCTTGCGGATCCCGCGCTCGCCGGATGGGTGGGCATGGTGAACCCCGCGCAAAGCGGCTCAGTCGCCACTGTGTTCGAGACGATCCTTCTGCGCCTTGGCTGGGACGAGGGATGGGCTGTGCTGCGGCGCGCGTGCGGCAACGCGAACACCTGCACTGCCTCGAGCCAGGCCGTGCCGCTGCTGGTCGCATCGGGACAGTGCGCCGCAAGCATCGCCATCGACTTCTACGGGCGGTTCCAGGAGCAGGCGCTTGCCATCAGCGCGAAGCGGCTTGGGCGGCCTGAACTTGACCGGCTCCGCTTCGCGGCACCGCCCGGGCAGACGGTCGTGGATCCAGATCCCATCGCGATGCTGCGCGGCGCCCCGCA
>CAZKTN010000001.1:95290-109498 GCA_964555705.1 uncultured Isosphaeraceae bacterium
TGTTCCTTGCCATGTACATGGACCACCACCGCCTGCTGTCCGATGCATGGCGAGCGATCCGCGAGCACCCCGCCTATCCGCGCACGCCCGAAGGCGGCCGTGCCCCGCTCGTGCGCGCATCCGACGTGAGCGACCCACAGCTGCGCGCCATGCTCGAGCTCTTCGACGCGATGCCCACGTGCGCGGCGCCCGCTGGCGCATCGCTCTCGCTTGCTGCAGCCGGGGACTTGCCGGCGATCAAGGCAGGATGGCTTGACGGAGGGTTTGCGGACAGTGGCATCTGGCCCGAGGGCGCGGATCCGCGCGAGCGGGCACGCATGCTCTGGAGTGCGCAGTTCCGCGCGAACTACGAGCGGATCATCGAAATGGGGCGTGCTGGCGGTGGAGCGCGCGCTGGAGCCCGTGATGGATGAGCGTCCCGTGCATCTCGAGCTCGACCGTGCGAATGGGCTTCACATCACGTGGGCCGATGGCTTGCGCCACTTCTACCCCGTCGCGCACCTCCGCCGGCAGTCTCCCTCCGCCGATGCGCGCGAGCTCCGCGAGCAGCTTGCGGCAAACCCGCTCACCGTGCTTCCCGCATCGGCAGCATCCGGTCCGCTGCGGGCCGAGTCGATCGAGCTCGTCGGGAACTACGCGTGCAGGATCCGCTTCTCTGACGGTCACGAGACCGGCATCTACTCATGGCGTTACCTGCGCTCCATTGCGCCCACGGAGGCGTGATGGCGGCCTGCGGCACAACAGGCGTCTCGCCGCTCATGCCTGACGAGATGCCTGCGCGCGCGTTCCGCCTCACGCGCACCGTCACCATCGACCAGCTTTCGGCCCTGGTGCCGCATGCCAACAACGTGCAGATCGTGGGATGGATCGACGAGGCTGCGCGCGCGCATGGCGACGCATCGGGCCTGACGCGCGAGCGCATGCACAGCGAGGGCCGCATGTGGTTCGTGGCACGCCACGAGATCGACTACCTCGCGGAGAGCTTCGCGGGCGACGAGATCCTGGTCGCTACCTGGCTCACCGGCGTCACGAAGACGACGGCCGCGCGCGCCACGAAGGTGTGGCGCAGGCCGGCCGATGGGACCCTCGACTGGGAGCTGGCGGTGGATGCGCTCTCCCGGTGGGTCCACATGAGTCTCGGAACGCGGCGCCCAACCCGCATCCCGGCTGCGGACCTCGAGGCATACGGCTGGAGCCCATCCCTGCCACCCGACCGTGCGACAGAAGGCCCATCATGAACCCAACGCAAAAAACTGTGCCTCCCCGCCAAGCCGATCCGATATGCCTCCATCACCAGTTCGAGCGGCTGATGTCCGGGCCGCGAGATGCGAACGGTGGTTTCCCAGAGCATCTTTCTCCCCTCCGCTCCGCCGGCCCCAGAAGTGCGGTCGGTGGGGTTTTTTTGGCGTGCATCGCGCTGCTCGGGGGATGCCATTCGACGACGCACGGCGGCGCAGCACTGGCATCCGCTGCCGGCACGGTCCCGGCTGCTGCCCCAACGAGGGGCCTGATCGCATCGGCAAGGGACTCGGCAGGTCTCCCGCAGGATGGCCAGCGCGTGCGCATCGCGCCTCAGCCCTGCACTCGCATCGTGATCCTGCCTGACCGCACCACAGGAAACGACGCGGGCCTCTCCTACGTCGATGAGGCCGTTGAGGACATCAACAGGCTGCGGCCCGATGCGGTGATCGCAATCGGCGACATGGTGCAGGGCTACACGCGCAATCCGGCGGAGTGGAACCGACAGGCTGATGACCACCTGGCGCGGGTGCAGCGGCTTGAGGTCCCCTTCTTGCCCCTGATCGGCAACCATGACGTGATCTCGGGCACCCGCGAGGCAGGCGACCGCACCTACGAGCGGATGTACCGCGAGCGATATGGCCCCCGCTGGTACCGCGCGGACTTTGACCATCTGGTGGCGCTGGTGCTCGACAGCGACGAGCCATGTGACGGACGCACCCCGGGGCTCGGCGCAGAGCAGGTCCAGTGGCTCACCGGCGAACTCGCGTCGCTGAAGGGCGACCCGCGCGCGCTTGTGGTGCTGGTCCACCGCCCGCTCTGGCGAACGGGTTCGGCCCGCGCAGAGTGGGACTCGCAGGTGCATCCTGCGCTCGTCGATGCGAAGGCCGACGCGGTCATCGCGGGGCATCTGCACTCGCTGCAGATGGAGGAGCCGCGCGATGGGATCGCCTACATGGTCGTGGGCACCTGCGGCGGAAACGTGGACCAGCTCCCGCTTGCAGGCCAGCTCCATCACCTGACTGTGCTGAACGCATGCGGCGGTGACATCGAGCTTTCGCACGTGCCCGCTGGAGCCACGATTGCCGCGGACTTCGTGCTGGCATCGGACCAGGAGCGCGCCTACGCGCTCAAGCGGGACCGCACGATGGCCTTCGAGGGATCGCTGCCGGAGACTGCGGCCGCGGGCACCGTCGTGCAGCTTGAGTGCGTCATCAGCAATCCGCTTGACGTGCCGCTGGTTGTGCAGCTCGCCCCCGAGACGCTCGATCCCGCGCCCGAGCCTGCTGGCGGCGGAGAGCGGTTCCTCTCGAATGTGCGTGCTGACATGGTCAACCCGTTCACGCTGCACGCCTCGTCGCCGTGGTCGCTCGAGCCTGCCACGCCGGTTAGTGTCGGTCCCCGGCAGCAGGCGCGCGTACCCGTCACGTTCCGCGCATCGGTGGACGCGGTGCGTGCCGTGCCCCCACTGATCGCAGGACGTGCGACGTTCGAGGACTCGCGCGGCCGACCCGTCGACGTGATCCTCCGAGCACGGCCGACGATCGCGCGGTCGCTGGTGGCCGACGGCGGCGACGGCGTGCGATGGCCGATCAGCGCGTGGCCATGGACCCCCTACGACACCCGTGAGCCCGATGGGCATCTCACGCTGTCTCGCGACCCCTCGGGCAACATCTGGATCGAGGTCGCGATGCCGGATGCGACACCCACCGGCGACGCCGCATCGATGCGCGAGCAGAGCGCCGGCCAGCGGGCCGGACCCGACGCCAACCCGCACAATGATGCCGTGCGGATCGAGCTCCGCACCGGCGATTCCATGCGGTCGTGGCTCGTGGAGCCGCATGCCGACAGGGCGTATGGCGACCCCATCATTGCCGAGTGGTCGCTCCAGCGCGACGTGACGGTCAACACGCCGCACGGGCCTCATGCCGGATGGTCGCTCCGTGCGCGCATCGCGCCGGATGCAGCAGCATCCCTTGATGGGATCAACGTCTTTACCGCGGACAATGACCTCACCTACCACACCCAGTGGCGGTCGCTGTGCCCGCCGGGAACCCACGCCGCACTTGACGCGCGCCCTGCGGGCGCATTGAATACGCAGAGGTAGGGGCTGGCAGCCGCCCCTGCGACGTCATCTCAACCAAGGCTGCCAGCAAGGACCCCACCATGAAGCTTCATCTCGCAGTTGCCGCCTCTGTTGCCACGCTCGCGCTCGTCGGCTGTGGCGATTCGGGCTCCCGTACGACCAAGGTCACCCCCAAGCCGCCGCCGACCGAGAAGGTCAAGAGCCCTGATGCGGCCTTTGAGGAGGGCCACAAGCTCGAGAGCACCAGCAATGTGCCCGCGAGTGCGGTGCCCGGCGCGATGGGTCCTGGCGGCAAGCCGGCCCCCAAGAACCCCGGCTGAATCGACTTCACGTTCGTAGATTGACATGACCCGAGGCGGTGCGGCGCTCTGCGCCTCCCCGCCATCGGGTCATGTCCGTTTTGCGCGTGACTTTGATGCGCAATGCGCTGCGACTCTCAGAAGCCGCGGGTGAAGAGATCGCGCAGGATGGCGAGGCCCTCGGTGAGCTTTGGCTTTGGGGCCGCGAAGCTCAGGCGCAAGTGAGTGTCCCGGTTGCTGAACACGCCACCAGGCACGACCAGCAGACGCCGCTCCACCGCTCGCTCGCAGAACTGCTGGGCAGTCATTCCCAGCCTCTTGGGGACCTCGATGAAGGCGTAGAACGCGCCATGCGGCGTCGCGATCGTCGTGATGTCGCCAAGCGCATCCATCACCATGTCGCGGCGCGCTGCGTACTCGGCAACGACCGGCGAGAGGTCGACATTGAAGGCCTCGCTCGCTGCGCACTGCAGCGGCGTCGGCGCGCAGATGTAGATGTGCTGCTGAAGCTTGACCATCTGCGCGATCAGCCATGACGGGCCGGCCGCGTAGCCGAGACGCCATCCGGTGGCGCCGTAGGTCTTGCCGAACCCGCGGATCAGCAGCATGTCCTTGCTGTGCCGTGCAGGACTCGGGCAGCGCCCGCCCTCAAGCGCGTCGCCGAACACGAAGCCGTCGTAGATCTCGTCGGACACGAGCATGATGCCGCGCCGCGAGCAGAGGTCCGCGATGTCCGCGAGCTCCTGCCCCGACAGCACGACGCCGGTGGGGTTGCCCGGGCTGTCGACGATCACCATCTTGGTGCGCGGAGTGAGCACCTGCTCGATGCGCGATGCCGTCATCCGGAAGTCGGGATAGGTGTCGACAGGCACCGTGACGGCACCGCCCGCGAGCTTCGCCAGCTGCGGGTACAGCACGAACCACGGATCGGGGATGACGATCTCATCGCCCGCATCGAGGAGGCATAGCGACGCAAGCACGAGGCCGCCGCTGGTGCCGTTCGTGACGATGAGCCCGAGGCCATCGTCCTTGCTCCAGCCTATGTCGGCGGTCAGGTGATCCCAGATGGCGGCATGAAGCTCGGGCACGCCTGCAGTGATCGAGTAGCCATTGCGGTCGCCTTCGATGGCCTTGATTGCCGCGCTCTTGATGCGAGGATCGACCGGGAAGTCCGGCTGGCCGAGAGACAGGTTGACCGGATCGGCGATCTTCTGGCCGAGGTCGTAGATGCGGCGGATGCCCGACGCCTCAACGCCAAGAGCGCGATGGCTGAGCATGCGCTCCGACAGCGGAGCGTGTCGCGACATCTGCGTCATCGGACGCCGATCACTTCTTCTTGGCGCCAGCGCCGGCGGCCGCCTTCGCGCCCGCAGCCGGCGCTGCTGCGCCGCCCGCTGCGTCCTCGCCGGCCTTCTTCGACGGCTTCTTGCCGGCGCTCACCTTGATCGAGCGCACCTTGACGATGCCGAGCGCCGAGTTCTTCTCAGGGTCGAACTTCTCGACCTCGGAGAGCTTGGCGATGCGCTCGGCGCGGGTCAGCACATTGCGGTGCTGGCTGAGGGCGCCGGACTTTGACTTGAGGCTGCGGTGGATGCTCATGGCTGGCTCTTCTGGAGCTTGGGGTAGTAATCGCGGAAGTCGCTGTTTCCTCGTCGGAGCGCCTTCCATTGCGCGCCGACCTGCTTGATCTTCGCTTCAAGCGCCTTGATCTCGGGGCTGCCCCTTCCGTCGGAAGGAAAGCCCGGGAGCACGACCACTTGGCGAAGCCGACCATTATGACCGCCCCCGATGTGCGCATCAAGTCCATTGGCGCGGCAGAATTCGACCATCTCGGTGGCCCCAGAGGGGTCCGTGGTGGCCAAGATGAAGTAATTGAGTCCGGAAAGCCGCGGATCGTCCCCCGTGAACGGGGTCATTCCCAGGCCAGGCGGTGTCGTGCCAGCAGGCTGCGCGCTCGCAGGCTGTGCCCCTCCCACGACTGGGAGCGCCGGCACTGAGGCGGAGCCGGCGAGGGGGTCGACCAGCGGCGGCACGGGCGCCTGCATCGACTCACGCTCGCCCGCACTCTTCCCGATGCCGTAGCCGACCACGTATGCAACCGTGACGAGCGCGACGCACGCCGCCACCGCGAGCGCCACTACGCCAGTGGGCAGGCGCACCGAGCCCCGGCCTGGGACCGACGGTGCCGAATCGCGCACCGCGCGTCGCATCTCGTAGAGCGTTGGTGCTCCCCTTCTCATGCGCGGATCCTACTGCGGACTGCGGCAACCGATCACGCTCGCGGTCGCGAGCCCGCCAGCGTGCGAGATCGACACGAGCCACCGGCCCAGCCCCTGCTCCTCCGCAAGCTCGCGCGCGCGCCCATGGAGGCGCAGCACCGGTGCTCCGCTGGGCTCGAGCCGCGTCTCGACGTCAGTCCATGCGATGCCGCTACGCCATCCCGTCCCGAGCGCCTTGAGCGCGGCCTCCTTCACCGCGAAGCGCGCCGCGAGCCTCTCCGCGCGCCGCGATGGAGTCGTGTCGCAGTCGCCGCGCTCGTGGACAGTGAAGACTCGCTCGAGGAACCGGTCGCCATGGTCCGCAAGCATCCTCTCGATGCGCGCCACCTCAACGAGGTCGATCCCGTGCGCGTGGGCGTTCATGCCGAGGTCCCCCCACCGCGCTCCAGCTGAAACGCCGCACTCGCGTTGCGCGCGCGCGCGGGATCTCCAAGCGGATCGGACGTGCCGGTCCACCGGGCCAGCGCCGATGCAAGTCCCGCGCGCGGATCCACCCACTGCCGTGCGTCGGCGCAGCATGGGGGCGATGCGCCGCCGAGCGCGAGCGCAGCGGCAAACGACGCCAGATCGAGCCGCGCGCCTGAAGGCTCGCCCGGCGGACCCCGCATGCCGCTCGCGAGAAGGTCCACGATGCGCGCAGCGACAACTCGGCGGCCCAGTGACGCTGCGTGCATGGCCGGCTCGACGCCTGCAGCGATGAGCGCTGCGGGATCGATGCCGCATCCCACGAGCTCGTAAGGGACATCGGCTCGCGAAGCGTCCGTTCCCTGGCGAACGGCGAAGTCCGCGATGCGCACGCCATGGCGGTCCGCGCAGGATGCAACGGCCTGCCATGACTCGGACGGCATCTCGGAGGGGAGGCTCACGCACACGACACAGCGGCCGAGGTCCGCCGCAAGGCCGCACGCGCCGTCGAGCGCAGACATCGCGCGGTCGATGTGCGCAGGATCCGTGAAGTGGGACGCCGGGATCCAGAGATCGATGCCCCCGCACACGACACCGATCCGCGACAGCGCCGCACGGAGTCCGCGCCTGTCGCCCGAATCGAGCTCGCGCGGCCGCATGCCCGGCTGGGTCGCCGAGACCTGCACGGCCCGGTACCCAAGCGCAGCGGCCGCCGCGATGCACTCGCGCGGATCAACGCCGAGAGGCTCGATCGTCGCAGCAAGCGGCGGCAGCGCCTCTGTGAGCGATGCGATCATGTCGCAAGCCTATCCTCGATCGACCATGTGCCCGATCCGAGCGCGTCCTGACCCGCTGCCGCGCAAGTCGCCTGACCAGCGCGTTCGCGCGGTCGAGCTGCTTGCGATGCTGCGCGAGCGCTACCCGGATGCGCACTGCGAGCTCACGTGGTCCCAGCCGCATGAGCTGCTTGTCGCGACGATCCTCTCTGCGCAGTCGACCGACGTTGGCGTCAACCGCGCCACACCAGCCCTGTTCCGCGCCTTCCCGGCGCCTGCCGACTACGCACGCGCGGGCGCCGACGCCATCGCTCCGCACATCAGGTCGCTCAACTTCTGGCGCATGAAGGCGCGTGCGGTCGCGGAGTCGATGTCCGCGCTCGTCGAGCGGCACGGCGGCGAGGTGCCGCAGTCCATGGATGCGCTGCTTGCGCTACGTGGCGTCGCACGGAAGACCGCCAACGTCGTGCTCGGCAACGTGTTCGGCATCAATGTGGGCGTCGTGGTCGACACGCATGTGGGTCGCCTCTCGCGGCGGCTGGGGCTCTCGAGGCACGACGACCCGGTACGCGTCGAGCGGGACCTGATGGCGCTCTTCCCGCAGGAGTCATGGTGCGAGCTCTCGCACCTCCTCATCTTCCATGGGCGGCGCGTGTGCAAGGCGCGCGGCGGCACGTGCGCGGACGACCTTATCTGCCAGCGGTTCTGCTCGCAGGCGCGGCCGAAGGCGGCGCGCCGCGCGAAGGCTGCGACGGCGGGAGCTCAGGCAGCGTCGTTGCGGAATCCACAGGTTTCCACTCGGCGACCCCCATCCCGCCGAAGAGGCTGACGAATCCTGCGCTGTTGCCGGCGCGGCGCGGGAAGATGTGCATCACCGGACCCTGGATTCGGATCCGCGCGACACGGCGGAGCCCATTGACGTCGGGCCGCCAGACGTCGATGCCATCGTCGTGCCCGATCCAGAGGTCGCCGTCGACGCTCTCGAGCGTGCGTGCCAAGGTTCCCTGCGGCACGCTCAGCTCACGGTCAGGACCGGATGGACGGTTGACGATCACCCTGTGCCCCTGGTCAACGGTCAGCGGATCGCCGTCCGAACCCTCGATACTCGCCGTGCCGAACGGGCCAGTGACCTCGGACTTGGGGATGGACACCACACGCAGCTCACGCGGCGTGAGCTCGCACTCGGCGCCCATCGTGTAGACCCACATGCCTTCGTCGCTGCCCGCCATGATGCGTCGCTGGTCGCCATAGGCGGTGTCAAGCCTTCCTGGCTCGCGAACGGCGCTGTAGAACTGGTCTGATGCGCCGCGGTCATCGGCGTCGAGGCGGTAGAGGCTGCGTCCGAAGGTGCCCGCCACCGCAAAGGAGTTCGGTGCCACGATGTCGATGTCGAGCGCACCACGCACCGCGATGGTGCGGTGATCGCCGAGGGAGATGGCACCGTCGGCAGCAGTCTCGATCGACCATGTCTCGATCGCAGCGGGACCGACTGCCCACAGGCGTCCGTCGAGCACGCGGACGCGCCGGACCTCGCCGGGCACTGCGGCTGCTGCTATCTCCGTGAGGTTCGCATCCTTGATGCCCACTCGAGCCGCATTCGGCTGCTGGAGCGAGAACACGAGCGCTCCCGCCGGACCCACACCCTGGGGCATCGGCTGAAGGTCTGTGGCAAGCCCGACCACAGCCCCGTCGCCAAGCCGCACCACATCCTTGCCACGCGTGGCCACGAGTCCCTGCGCGGTGCGCACGACGCGTCCGTACCGCTGCGGGGTGGCGAGGAACCGCTCGCCCGTATCAAGCCTGACTATGCCGCCGAGTCCGCTGACGAAGAGCCCGCCATCGGCAACGCTCAGCTCCTCCGGGCGCAATCCGAGATCCCGCTCGAGCATGAGCTCGGTGACGAGGTGGTTGCGCTCGTTCGAGCGGTCGATGCGCACGACGGCGGTGCGGTCAAGGACTGCGACGATGTCGCCGTCGTAGTCGACCATGTCGACGAGTGCACCCGACAGGCCCAGAGGCAGTGCCTTGACGCGATCGAGCACCTGGGATGCGTCGCGTGGCGACACGACCAGGAGCTCAGGCCCGAGGCTCTGGTACCAGCGGCCGTCGACCACAAGCGTTCGCCAGTGCGTGCCGCCCTCGAGGTCGGTGACCTGCAGCTCGCGGGGACGACGGTCTGTCCGGTCGACCGGCACGTAGGTGGTGTCGCAGGCGGCACACGCGACCGCCAGCATCGGTGCGATCGCCCTCGCCCATCGGTGCAGTTGGCATGTCACGCGCATCGCGCAGATCGTAGCCCGGTGCGGATACCCTGAAGCCATGGCCACTGGCGAACGTATCGCGCTGCTTCGGAAGATGCTTGAGGCGGAACCGACCGATGCCTTCTGCCTGTACAGCATGGGCCAGGAGCACGCGAAGCAGGGCGCGCTCCTGGAGGCGGTGGCGTGGTACGACCGCACGCTCGAGGCCGATCCGGACTACTGCTACGCCTACTTCCACAAGGCGCGTGCGCTCGAGCAGCTCGGGAAGGCGGACGACGCGGCTGCCACGCTTCGATCGGGCCTTGAGCATGCGCGCTCGTGCGGGGACTCCCATGCCGCATCGGAGATCGCGTCGTACCTGGATGCTCTCTCGTGAGCGCAACCGGGCGCCGCTCACCCCGCACATCAGCGGCGCACCCGCCGGTCGACTCCGTGGTCGCCATTGACCCGGTGAAGGGCGACCCGCAGCGCGTGCGAATCATGGTGCTTGCGCCGGACCGCGCGCGCGCGCGCTGCGCGTGCACCCTTCATCGCGAGCAGGTCGCGGCCCTTCGGATCAGGGTGGGCATCCGATGGTCCGCCAGCGTCAGCGCGAAGGTCGATGCGATCGGTGAGGCCCACGCTGCCCGCGAGGACGCATTGCGTGCGATCGCGACCTCACGCCGGCCGCTCTTGGCGACCGCGGTCGCCAACCGGCTCCGCGCGCGCGGCCATGCGCCCCGTGCGGTCACTGCCGCCATCAGGCAACTCCGCAGCGACGGATGGATCAGCGATAGGATCACCCCAACGTGATGGTCCACCCTTCCCGACTGCGCTTGCGACTGGCCGCGCGATCCGCCGTGACATGCGGGCTGGGTGCTGTTGCGATCACCGCATGCGGCACGCAGAACTCCACCAACACCCTGATCGGTGCGGGAGACGAACCGCTCCCGGCGCTCGTCGCGAGCCCGCCATCGTCGATTCCAGCGGAGGCTGTGCCCTCGGTTGATGGGCTTGACCGACGCAACTGGCCCGTCACCGCCCTGACCGTGCCCCGCGGCCAGGTGCAGGTGCAGCCGAACTATTCGGAGAACCTCAACCTTGCGTCCGGCGCCGCACGCGACAGCGGCGGGTACCCAACCGCCACGACGGCGCTCGATGGACGTTCCAACGGCCTCTCGATGCTTGCGGAGGCGGGCGCACAGCCAATCTGGTCCGCGGGATGGGTGATGGTTGGTGGCCCCATCCGCATGGCGATCGGCGAGCCGCCGTGGGCTGTGCGGCGGAACCCCAAGCCCGACTTCGCGCTTGATGACCCGCGGATGTCCGAAGGGCAATCGTCGATGTGGCACTGGGTCTCGAAGGATCCAGCGACAGGCGCGTCGCGCCCCCTGGAGCCTGGTCGCACGACAGCCGTTGGGATCACGCGCGGCATCGCGCCGCGCTCGACTGTGTCGCCCACACCTGTGCCGCCGCGCGCGGAGCCTTAGGCCGACGCATTCGTGACGAGGCACCACCGACATGACTCATGAGGGACTTCCCGCCGACTACCCCTTCCAGCGCGACTGGGAGGTCACGCCGCGAGAGCTCAAGAGGATGATCGACTCGGGCACCGCACCGGTGCTCATCGACTGCCGTACGCCCGCAGAGCGCGACATCGCCACGATCGCGGGATCCGTGCATGTGCCGATGGTGGAGCTGTCGGCCCGCCTCGGCGAGCTTCGCACGCTCGAGGATGAGCCTGTCGTCGTCTACTGCCATCACGGCGCGCGCAGCCTGCGGGTGACCGCGGCGCTGCGCGAGGCTGGCTTCAGCGATGTGCGCAGCCTCGCGGGCGGCATCCACCTCTGGTCGACCGACATCGACCCGTCGGTGCCCATCTACTGAAGGATGACTGCCCGCGTGCCGGGCGACCGGACATCTGGAGCGCGTCCGCCGTGGCGGGCGTGGCCACGGGGCTCGCGAGGCGAGCCGGGTGACATCACCCTGCGATCGGATAGACTTGGCACCCTCTCGCGGGCGTAGCTCAGTGGTAGAGCGTCAGCCTTCCAAGCTGAATGTCGTGGGTTCAAGTCCCATCGCCCGCTCTTGACGGCACCGTGGCACGGGGCACCTCAGCGCCCCCTGCCACGAGGTGCTCAAGCGTTCGCCAGGCGTGATGCACGATCCGGTCGATGTGGCGCACCGCATCGACGCGCGCCATCACGAGGTCGACTGCGAGCGGAGCCCCCGCCGCAATCGCGCTGCCGAGCGCGCCCCGACGCACGAGCCGCGCATCCTCGGTGATCGACTCCGACAGGTCGCGCAGTGACACGAGCCGGGACTGAAGCAGCGCCTCCCTCGATTCGGCACCTGATCCCGCCTCGGCGCAGTCCGCCGGCTCCGCCACCATGCACGACATGGATGCCGCGAGCTCCAGGGCCTTACGGCTGCGCTCGAGCACGCGGAGCGCGGCCTCGTCGCCATCGACACCCGCATCGTGCGCGCTCTCCTCGATGTTCTCGACCAGCCGGATGCTGTGGTCAAGCGCGTGCAGGGCGTTGGCGAGCCTGCCCTGCGCGTCGGGCTGCTCCGGCGGCCGCGCCATCTGCGACAGGAACTCGCGCGTCTCCTCGAGCGCACCCTTGGCCGCGTCGATGGCACCGTCCCCGATCGCCTCGCGCAGGGGCGCAGCCTGCCGCGCCTCGATTGCGGACTGCGCACGGCGCGCGATCAGCTCGAGCGTCATCGCCACGGTCCGGCGGGCCGCCTCGATGGCCATGTCCGGCATCGACTGCGACGCACGGTCGAGGTGACGCGTGAGCACCGGTCCCCGCTGGGGGAGGATGCGCTCGATCACCGACGCGAAGCGCCCGACCATCGGCAGGAGCATCGCGACCCCAAGCACGTTGAACGCCGTGTGGAAGCCTGCCAGAAGCAGCGTCGGATCGAGGGTCTTCGCGGCGGAGTCGATCCACGGGATGACCAGCGGGAACGAGCACAGCACGACTGCGCCCGTGATGACGTTGAACAGCACGTGCGCGAGTGCGGTGCGCTGCGCTGCGGTGGTTGCGCCGATGGCCGCGACACCGGAGCTCAGCGACGTGCCCACGTTCTGCCCGACCACGAGCGCGGCCGCCTGGTCTGGCGCAATCGCGCCCGCATGGAGCGCGGACAGCGTCACCGCCACAGCCGCCGTCGAAGACTGCATCACGGTGGTCATGACCGCACCCGCGATCACGAGCACGGCGGTCGCGCCGATGGCCCTCCACACGCCGATGCCGACCATGCTTGGCAGGTCACCGGGGTTCACGACCGTGGACATGCTCGACATGCCCTCCTGCAGAACGCCGAGCCCGAAGAGAAGCAGCGCAAACCCGGCAATCGTGCCGCCGATCGCACTCAAGCGCTTTCGCCCGAGCAGACGCAGCAGCGCACCCACGAACACGAGCGGCAGCGCAGCCACGTCGACCGACACCTTCACGCCCACGATCGCGACAAACCAGGCGGTGGCTGTGGTGCCCAGGTTCGCGCCAAAGACCACGCCGATCGCACGCGCGAAGCTGAGCAGACCTGCGCTGACAAGTCCGATCGTGGTTGTCGTCGTGGCCGTGGACGACTGCACGATCAGCGTGACGACCACGCCAAGAGCCGTCGCGCGGATGGGGGTCGATGCCGCCCGCGACAGAAGCCTTCGCATCGCCGTGCCCGCGAGCGCCTTGAGCCCATCGGTCATGACTGCCATCCCAAGCAGGAACAGGCCAACCCCGCCGAGGATCGAGACGGTCATGCCCATATCGCTGTAGAGGCTAGCCAGACGTTGACGGCTCCTGAACGCGAGGCTGACGCGGGCCTCCTCCATCATGTATGGTTTGCGCCGTGGCGGAGACGCAGACCGACTACCGAGACCTGACCATCGGCGAGCTCATGGAGCCCGTCCATGCGACGTTCCCTCCCTCGATGACCGTCACGCAGACGATCGAGGCGATCCGCGAGATCGTCAAGACCACCTTCGTCACCTACGGATTCGTCGTTGACGCTGACGGCAGGCTTCTTGGCGTGCTCACGATGCGTGACCTCATGCTCGCGCCCGCGACGCGCACCATCGATACGGTGATGATCGCCAGCCCCTTCTACCTGCGCGCCGACATGCTCCTGATGGATGCGATGCGCGAGGTGCTCCACAAGCACTACCCCATCTATCCCGTGTGCGATGCCTCGGGCAAGCTGGTGGGCCTGATCCGCGGCACGGCAATGTTCGAGAAGCAGGCGATCGAGATCAGCGCGCAAGCGGGCTCGATGGTGGGCGTCACCAAGGAGGAGGGACTCGCCACTCCGTGGTGGCGAAGCTTCCTGCTTCGGCATCCGTGGCTGCAGCTCAACCTGCTCACCGCGTTCGTCGCTGCCGCGGTGGTCGCCGTCTTCGAGTCCACGCTTGACCGGCTGGTCATCCTCGCCGTGTTCCTGCCTGTGCTCGCGGGCCAGTCCGGCAACACCGGCTGCCAGGCGCTCGCTGTAGCACTGCGCGGCATGACCTTGGGCGAACTCAAGCCTGGACGCGAGCGCGCCCTCGTGATGAAGGAGGCCCTGCTCGGGCTCCTCAATGGCGCATTTGTCGGCCTGTCGGCAGGCATAGGGATGTACATCTTCGCGTCGATGCAGCCCAAGCCGGAGGACCCCTACGTGATGTGGGCCGCAGACAGGGCCATGATGCTTGGGCTCGTCACCTTCCTGGCGATGATCGGCAGTTGCGTCATCAGCGGAATCTCAGGCGCGTTCATCCCGCTTGCGCTCAAGCGGCTTGGCGCCGATCCCGCCACCGCATCGAGCATCTTCCTCACGACAGCGACCGACGTCGCCAGCATGGGCACGTTCCTCGGCCTGGCCACGGTGCTGATCCGCTAG
>CAZKTN010000001.1:109598-117858 GCA_964555705.1 uncultured Isosphaeraceae bacterium
CGACGTCGCCAGCATGGGCACGTTCCTCGGCCTGGCCACGGTGCTGATCCGCTAGAGGCGCATCAGCGCCGCACCGCCCCGCAGGGCACACCGGTCCCGATCGACCTGGCGGCCAGGTTTCAGCGCGCCGGCGGCGCCAGCAGCCGCTCGACCCACTTGATGTCGTGCGTTGCGTCCACGAAGGGCTGCTCCTGGAGCAGGCGCATGTAGAGCGGGATCGTGCTCCTGATCGGGCCGATCTTGAACTCCGACAGCGCGCCGAGCGAGCGCCGGATGCACGCCTCGCGCGTGGGCGCATGCACGATGAGCTTGCCGACCATCGAGTCGTAATTGGGCGGCACGCGGTAGCCCGTGCGCACGTGGCTGTCGAGGCGGATGCCAGGGCCTCCCGGCGGAGACCAGGTGTCGATGAGTCCTGCCTGCGGCATGAAGTTGCGGTCAGGGTCCTCGGCGTTGATCCGGAACTCGATCGCGTGCCCGTTGATGCGGATCTGGTCCTGCGTAAACGGGAGCCTCTCGCCTGCCGCGACGCGGATGCCCGTCTGCACGATGTCGACGCCCGTGATCGCCTCGGAGATCGGGTGCTCGACCTGCACGCGGGTGTTCACCTCGAGCATGTAGAAGTTCTGCTTTGCGTCCATGAGGAACTCGCAGGTTGCGGCGCCCGAGTACTTGGCGGCTCGGATGAGCTCCGCGGCGCTTGCGCACACCTTCTCGCGCTTGACGGGATCGACGCCAGGCGCAGGCGCCTCCTCGATCAGCTTCTGGTGCCGGCGCTGGCTTGAGCAGTCTCGCTCGTAGAGGTGCACCGCATTGCCGTGCTTGTCGCCGATCACCTGCACCTCGAAATGGCGCGCGTGCTCGAGGTACTTCTCGACGTAGACCATCGGGTTGCCGAACGCGGCTGCAGCCTCCTGCCCTGCCTGCTCGATGCCTGCGCGCAGCTCGCCCTCGTCGCGGGCGATGCGCATGCCACGGCCTCCGCCGCCTCCCGCCGCCTTCACGATGACCGGGTACCCGATCTCGTGCGCGACCTTCACGGCCTCCTCCATGTCCTCGATGCCACCGTCGGTGCCCGGGAAGATCGGCGTGCCGGACTTCTTGGCGAGCCTCTTGCAGTTGACCTTGTCGCCGAGCAGGTTCATCGCCTCCGGGCTCGGTCCGATGAACTCGAAGCCCGAGTCGCGGCACACCTCCGCGAAGTGCGAGTTCTCCGAGAGGAACCCGTACCCGGGGTGGATCGCGTCGGCGTGCGACACCTCGGCCGCGGCGATGATGCGGTCAATGCGCAGGTACGAATCCTTGGACGGCGGAGGACCGATGCAGATCGACTCGTCTGCGGCCTCGAGCCACGAACCGCCCCGGTCAGCAGTCGAGTAGACGCACACGGTGCGCGCGCCGAGCTCGCGGCAGGCGCGGATGATCCGCAGCGCGATCTCGCCGCGGTTGGCGATCAGGACCTTCTTGAACATGGTCGTGTGGCTCAGCTGGGCTTGACGAGGAAGAGCTTCTGCCCGAACTCCACGGGCTGCCCGCTCTTGACCAGGATCTTCGCCACGGTGCCGCTGCGCTCAGCCTTGATCTCGTTGAAGATCTTCATGGCCTCCACGAGGCACACCGTCGTGTCGGTTCCCACCTCGCTGCCCACGCTCACGAATGCAGGCTTGTCCGGGCCGGGCGACGCGTAGAAGGTGCCCACCATCGGGCTCTCGATCGCCACGAGACCTGCGTCTTCATCAGCGGCAGGCGCCGCAGCGGGCGCCGATGCCTTCGTCGCTGGGGCTGGCGCGGCAGCCGGTGCCGGGGCGGGCGCGCTGATGAGGGTTGGCGCGACGTGGGTCACGGTGCCCCCGTGACCTCGCTTGAGGAGGACTTGCTCTTCCTTGTCCTTGAGGTCCAGCTCGGTCAGGTCGTTGTCGACCATCAGCCGGATCAGTTCCTTGAGCTTTCGGATGTCCATCATGGTGGCGGAAGGATAGCGAGATTCACCTTCGCTGTCACGATGACGGCACAATCGCCGCAAATCCCCCCCATTTCGGGGCAAAGTCAATGCCGCGAGCCGCGCGCTAGGTGCTCAGGCCACGTGGTGGACCGAGAATCTCGCGCGCGAGAAGCGCCTGGCGAAGGGAGCTCCGGTCAAGCAGCAGCTTCCTCACGTCACGCGAGGACTGCCCGACACGGGCCTCGCGCAGATCGGCGCGCGAGGCGGGTGCACCCGTTGGCGATGTCGGTCGCGGGGCTGCGCCATGCCGGGCACCCTGGTCCGAACGACTCGGCGCCGAGGTTGCCCAGGTGGACGCCGGCGGTGCCTGGGTCTTCTGCGTCACTGCCAACCCCAGAGATCGGTTCGACGCTCGTGCGCCCGCACCGCCGCGCCCGGCCTTCGATGCACCTCGACCAGTCTTCCTCACCTGCCCGCGCTGAGGAGTCCGCGGTGCGCTCACGGGCGCGGGTGCGGCCACCTGCGCGTTCGCCTGCTGCGCCATCAGTGCCTCGCGGGCCTTTGCGTTCTGCTGCACCTTCTGCACCACCCACACGACGCCGCGGAACACGGCCACGATCAGGAAGATGACCAGATACTGGCTCATGACAAACCTGCAGGCAGGATAGGCAGGACCTGTCCCGCGTGCTCACCGAAGGGCACCCCGAAGATGCGCTCGAGCGCCACGGGGTCAAGCACGCCGGCTACGGCTCCCGCGGCGATCAGACGGCCCTGGTCGAGCCACCACACCTCGTCGGCGAGAAGCGATGCGATGCCAATGTGGTGCACCGCGCACAGCACTGTCGCGCCACGCGAGCGCACGTCGCGGAGGACCCGCATCAGGCGTGCGCATTCCCCTGGATCGAGCGCCGCGAATGGCTCGTCCATCACAAGGAGCCCCTGGTCGCCGCACTGGACAAGTGCGCGCGCGACCACCGACCGCACACGCTCTCCCTCGCTCGTTCGGTGCCATGGCTTGGGCGCGAGGTGGGCGATGCCCATCGCCTCCATTGCCGAGTCTGCGGAGTGAAGACCTCGCGCACCAGCGCGTGTCCCGAGCGACACCAGCTCTCGCACCGTGAATGCGGCACTGAGCGCCGGCCGCTGGGGCACGTAGGCGCACACCGCCGCGCGCTGCGGCTCGCGCATCGTGCACATCTCCCGCCCCATCCATGTCACGTGACCCGATGCTGGCCTCTCGATGCCGCACAGCAGCCTCAGGAGCGTGCTCTTGCCGCTGCCGTTGCGGCCGACCACGGCACAGATGGTGCCGGGCGCCAATTCTGCGCTGATGCCCGAGAGAGCCGCGTGGCCACGACGCGAGTACGCGTAGCTGACGGCGCTGCATCGCAGGCTCATTGCACGCTCCCATGACCGAGGCGCGTTGACCGCAGCACCAGCAGGAACGCCGGACCGCCGACCAGTGCCGTCAGCACGCCCACCGGCATGCGGCCCATGCCGAGGTCGAGCGCCTGCCGTGCCACATCCGCAGCAACAAGCACAAGTGCGCCGGCCACGACGCTGCCGAGCACGAGAGGTCCGTGCCGCGCGCCCAGCAGGAGCCTCGCGATGTGCGGCGCCACGAATCCCACGAATGCGATCGGCCCGCACAGCGCAACGCTTGTGGCGGCAGTCGCACCCGCAGCGATGTACATCCCAAGACGCAGTGTGACGAGGCGCACACCGAGGCTGCGCGCCTCGTCGTCGCTCACCGATGCCGCATCGAACGTGCGTGCAGAGAGACCGGACCACGCTGCAGCGGCGACAAGCACCACGACTGCGACAGCGAGCGTCGCCCGGTCCGGCAGCTCAGGCACGCGACCCATGAACCAGATCGCCGCGTCGGCGCGGCTCACTGGAGGCATCGCGTACTGCACCAGCAGCGTGAGCGCACCGCAGATGGCTGCGACCACGGTGCCCGCGAGCACCATCGAGACCGGCTCGATCACCCCCCTTCGCATCCCGAGCGCAAGCACGACCCCAAGCGTGAGCAGCGCGCCGATCGTCGCAGGCAGCACGTTCACTGCGCCGGTCGCGGCAATCGCAGCGATCCATCCTCCAGCGCCAGCTGCACCCGCGGCTCCGGCAGCCCACACGGCGAGCGTGGCGCCAAGACCAGCGCCCGAGGACAGGCCGAGCACGAATGGCGATGCCAGCGGATTGCGCAGAAGCACCTGCAGGAGAAGTCCCGAGAGACCAAGGGACGCACCCGCCACCACCGACGACCACAGCGCACCTGCGCGGAGCGAAGCGAGTGCGGGCTCTGGCCACGCCCACTCGAGGGTGCCAGTGGCAGGGTCGCGCCCGACGGTCATCCGCAGCACCATCGCTCCCGCAAGCATGGCGAGAAGGAGCGCGCTTCGCGAGTTCACCGCGGTGCGATCACCCACCATCCTGGACCTCCATGGACGCGAGCGCATCCCTCAGCGCCTTGAGCCCGTACGGGAGCCTGCCACCCGGAACGGCCAGGCCATCCGCAGGCAGGCGGATCACGCGAGCCTGCAGCGCATCGATTGCGGGGCGACTGGCGGCGGCAGCGTCCGATCCGCCGATCACGACGATGGCGCTCGGCTCGATCCGCACCAGGTCCTCCACGCTCAGTGAGGGGTATCCGGGCCTGTCCAATGCGTTGCGCACGCCAAGCCGCGAGAGCGCATCGTCGATGTAGGTGCCGCGCCCAAACGCGATGCCCTCAAGGCCTCCAGCCATCACGAGCACCGACGAGTCACGGGCCTTGGAGCCTGCAGGCAGCGGCACAAGGGCCGCATCGAGCATCGCGCACCATGAGTCGTGCCGCTCATGCACTCCACCGCCAATGGCGGGGTCAGCGGCCGCAACCGCGTCCGCAAGGCCCCCCATCACGGCACGTGCATCATCGAGACCGTTGATGCGCCACGCGTGCATCGTCCAGCCATGACGCGCGGCGAGGGTGGCGAGGGATGGGTCCACGCCCTGCGCGGGCGGCTGCACGAGCACCATGGTCGGCGCAGACCTCACGAGCGCCTCCGCATCCACATCGAGCAGTGTGCCCACCACAGGCACATCGGGCGGCGCTGACTCGCACCATGGCGTGCGGCCGCTCATCCGACCCCCAAGCCCGAGCTCCACAACGCATTCGGTGACCGCCGGCGAGAGGCTCACGATCCGCAACGGCTGCAGGACCGACCGTGGCGCATTGGCGGGTGCATGGTCTCCGCAGGCTCCCCCACATAGCGCGAACCACGAGAGCGCAAGCAACATGATGGCATGCCGCGCCCGCGCGATGGAGAACGTGAGCGACATCGCGCACATGCTGCCGATACAGTATCGCACGTGTCGTGGATCCCCCGCTGGCTGAAGAGGCTGCTTGGCATTGCAGCGCCGTTGCCTCAGGCGATGGGCACGCCGCTGACGTCAGCCGAGGTCCGTCAGGACCGCGCAAGCGCAGAGGCAGGCACTCCTGCCGCACAGCAGGTGACCGTGTCGCGCGTTGACCCGGGCGAGGACGAGCGGGCGCTTGCTGTCCTCGGGCAGTTCAGGGACGAGCTCAAGTCGCATCATGCGGTTCAGTCGGAGCTGGCCAGCCTCATCCGAGAGCTGCATGCGCCGATGCGCGCACTTCCCGAGCTCGCGCGCCAGCAGGGCGGACTGATGGAGACGCTCGTCGACCAGTCCAGCCGAAGCCGCTCACGCGACCAGGCCATCGAGCGAAGCCTGCACCAGCTCACGGAGGGCGCTGCGCGGCAGACGCAGGTCCTGGGCCTTGTGCAGCAGCAGCTTGACCTCAACCACGAGACGAGCATCCGGGTATCCGACAGCCTCCGCGACACAGCATCTGCGCTCGGTGCGTTTGCCGCCACAACCGACCGCCAGACGCGCGCGCTTGAGGCGCTTGCGGAGAGCACCCGCCGCAGGCTCGCGCAGAGCGAGCGACTCGAGCGGACGTTGCAGTTCTGGCTCCTGGTGGTGTCGGGGCTTGCGACGCTCATCCTTCTGTACGCGCTGTGGGCCGCGATGCGCGTGCCTCCGACGCCCCCCGCGCGTCCTGAGGTGGTGTCCTCAGAGGGCGATGCGTCGGCTCGGCAGGCGGCGGTCGCCATCACGCCGGCCACGGGACAGTCGGTCGATTCGCCGGCCCCACCGGCGTCAACGAACGCTGCGCCGAATGCGGCACTGGTGGCAGGCGCCAGTTCGCCGGCGACGGAGACCCCGAAGGCCCCTCAGGCCCCGGCAACCCCGCCACGGCCTGCGGCGGCACCGGCCACGGCGCCGACGACGCCAGCGTCGACGATTCCCTGATCGTCAACGGCTGAGCCGTGCTCGGTGGTGCGTGCCGGCATGCCCGCATCCACGTGGTTGCGGTCTCCAGCTGACTGGCTCGTCACAAGACGCTGGTACGTCGAGCAGCGCGAGAGCAGCTCGCCGTGCTGGCCCGAGTCGACGACACGTCCTCCATCCATGACGATGATCCGGTCGGCCGCGAGCATCGTGGAGAGCCGATGCGCCACCGTGATCACGGTGCACTGCCTGCTGATGGACGTCACAGCGCGGCTGATCTGCTCCTCGCTCTCGCCATCGACCTGGCTGGTTGCCTCGTCGAGGATCAGGATCGACGGGTTGCGCAGCAGCGCGCGCGCGATCGCGAGCCTCTGGCGCTGCCCGCCCGAGAGCGACGCGCCCTGCTCGGACACCACGGTGTCGTACCCCTCAGGCAGGCGCGAGATGAAGTCGTGCGCGAGCGCGCGCGATGCGGCGGCCACCACATCGTCACGGGCGACCCCTCCCTTGCCGAGCGTGATGTTCTCGGCGATCGAGGCGCGAAGCACCATCGGCTCCTGAGTGACGACCCCCATCTGCTCGCGCAGGCTCCGCACGTTGCACCCGCGAATGTCGGTGCCGTCGAGCGCGATCGTTCCCGAGTCCGGATCCGCGACGCGCGTGAGCAGCGCGAGCAGCGTGGTCTTGCCGCAGCCGTTCGGGCCGACGATCGCGACGCGCTCGCCGGCGCGGATCTCGAGCGAGAGCCCCGACACGGCCGGATGCTCGGCGCCTGGGTACGTGAAGGCGATGCCGTCGAAGGCGATCGAGGACCGCACCCGCGCGATGTCGGGCAGCCGCCGCGACTGCGCGCTCTCCTCCAGGTCGAGCGAGAAGAGCTCCATCAGCCTCTCGGCGGGCGCCTCAGCGGCCTGGATGTCGCTGATCATCGCCGTCACGGGCTTTAGCGAGCCCGACGCCACCGCAAGCGAGCCGAGCGCGAGCACGAAGTCGTCGAACGTGAGCTTGCCGTCGATGATCTCGCTCGCCGCCAGCAGCGCAAGCCCCATCACCACAACGAGCGCAAGCAGCTCGATGAGCGGCGACGCAAGCGCGCGCGCCATCCGCACACGCAACTCCTGGCGCACCACAGAGTCGTTGGACCGGTTGAACCGGCGCAGCATCACGCGCTCCGCCGTCGCCGTCTTCACTGCACGCAGGCCCTGCAGCGACTCCGTCGTCACGCGGAGCAGCCCCTCCTGCTCCTTGAGGGATCCCTTGATGCCACCCCGGATCTGCTTGCCGAGCTTGCGCAGCACAATCGCCATCGCAGGACCAACGATGAGGCACACCACGCAGATCCGCCAGTCGAACCAGATCGCCGCGGCGAGCGCCGTGACTCCCTTCGTGAGCTGCGCGACGGCGCGGCCGGTGAGGATCGACAGGCCTCCCTGCAGCGCGGAGCAGTCGTTGATGATGCGCGTCGTGAACTCCGATGCCCCACGCCTGACGACGGAGAGCAGGGGCAGTCGTATGGCGTGGCGGAATGCCTCGAGCCGCACCTCGGCCACCAGCCGCGTGCACAGCGAGAGCGACAGGTACTGGTGCAGGAAGTTTGCCGTCGCACCGAAGATCGTGAGCGCGAAGAGGCCGCCGAGGACTACGGCCACTCCGGCCAGCCTGTCCTCCGGAATCATCTGCACGACCTCGGGCGAGATCGGGAGCCAGGGGTGCTCCGCAACCTTCGACTCCACCAGCGACCGTAGCGACGACGACTCTCCCAGGATGAGCTGCAGGATTGGTCCGAGGCTCAGCAGGCCCGCCCCGAGCCCGCCTGCCGAGATGAACGCGAGGCCAAGCGCCGCAGCGCAGGCCAGCGGCCTCTTGAGAAGCCGCTTCGCGAAGATCCAGAAGGCTGACGACATGCGCGTGAGCCCAGTCTATCGGCGAACGTCAGGATCCCACGCCACAGAGGCCACTCAGGTCGCTCCAGAATCCCGGATAGCTCTTGCCGACGCAGCCGGGGTCCATCACCGAGACTCC
>CAZKTN010000001.1:117958-136572 GCA_964555705.1 uncultured Isosphaeraceae bacterium
TCCAGAATCCCGGATAGCTCTTGCCGACGCAGCCGGGGTCCATCACCGAGACTCCGGGCCGCGCCACACCAAGCGCCGCGAAGCTCATCGCCACGCGATGGTCGCCGTGGGAGTCGACCGTCACGGGCCGCCCATGCATGCCCGAGGGGTCGACCGTGATCGTCGAGTCGGTCGTCGACACGGCGCATCCGAACTTGGCAAGCTCGGTGGCAAGCGCCGCAACACGGTTCGACTCCTTCACGCGAAGCGTCTCGAGTCCGCGGATCCTCGTGGTGCCCCGCGCAAGCGCAGAGATCGCGCACACGCTGAGCGCACCGTCAGGCCACCTGCTTCCGTCGAGGTCGATGCCTCGAAGCTGGTCAGTGCCCTCGATGCCGATGCCGCCGGGAACCGTGATCTCGCGGGCACCCATCGCAACGAGCGCGGCAATGCATGCGGTGTCCGGCTGCCGTGAGGTGCGGGGCAATCCGCGGATCGTCGCACGCGCATCTCGGATCGCGGCGGCGGCGGCAAGGAAGTACACCGCGCTGCTTGCGTCGGGCTCGACCGCCACGTCCGCCCCGGCAACCCGGTACGGATCGATGCGCACACGCGACAGGCGGCCGAGCGCATCGCGCTCCACAGACACGGGCACGCCGAACCTGCGCATCGTGTCGATCGTCAGCTCGACGTACGACGCGCTCGTGGGGGCATCTTGCATGACGAGATCGATGCCATGCTGCGTCCACGGCGCCATCAGCAGCAGCGCACTCAGGAACTGGCTCGACGCGGTGCGCGCGGCCACGACGGTCCCGCCCCGCACAATGCCTCCGCCGCCGACCTCGATCGGCAGGCGACCCTCGGCCTCGACGTACTGCACACGCGCACCTGCAGCGCGAAGGAGATCCACGCCTTCGGCGACCGGACGTTCGCGCAGCCGTGCGCTCCCGTCCACGAGCACGGGCGACTGCGACAGTGCGCCAACCGCAAGCATGAACCGCGCGGGCGCTCCACCGTCGCCGAGATGCACGCGGCATCCGCCTGCAGGTGACCCGCACGTGCCGCGCACAGACACGGAATCGCTCTCCCACGCTGCGCGCGCACCCGCCGCGCACAGCGCATCGAGGAACAGGTCGGGATCGCGTGCACGGAGCGGCCGCACAATGCGCGATGTGCCGTCCGCGAGTGCGGCGAGCGCATACATGCGGTTCGTCTCGCTCTTGGATCCCGGGGGCACGACCTCGACCGCGAACGCGCGCCGGGCCGGCATCACCGGACAGGGATCAGGCAGCGATGAGGCGCAGGAATCGGTGCCGCGCGCGGCGGCTGGCTCGATCATGGCTGCGTGGCACGGCGGAACACCGCGACCACATCCTCGACGGGGACCACGAACAGCCTGTTCTCGCCCTCGAAGTCGACGGGAATGGCGTGCCGCGGGTTGAACAGCACGCGGTCGTACTGGGCCACCGGATAGTTCGAGTCGCTGGCCACCTGCGCACTGATGGCCACGATGCGTCCGGTCAGCGTCGGGATCTCCATCTTGTCAGGGAGGTGGATGCCGACCTTGGTGACCTTCTTGTCCTCGTCCTTGCGGATGAGGACGCGCTTGCCCACAGGCTCGACGATCTCGAGCTTGCCGGTGCCGCTGTGAGCCGGGCGTGCCATAAGGGGTCGGATGATAGCCCCGCGCGACACGCCCACGCTGTACAACACTGGCATGCTCGAGAGCCTGAAGCGACTGGTGCGCGACATCCCCGACTTCCCCAAGCCCGGGATCGTCTTCAAGGACATCACTCCCCTGCTTGCGGATCGCTCGGCGCTTGCCCTTGCCGTCGAGTGCATGGCGCAGCCATGGCGCTCGTCTGGGGTGGATGTCGTGGTGGGTCCGGAGAGCCGCGGCTTCATCTTCGGGACCGCGCTTGCCACAGCCCTCAACGCAGGCTTCGTGCCGGTGCGCAAGCCAGGCAAGCTGCCCTCACGGACCAGATCGGTCACCTACGACCTCGAGTACGGCACCGACACCCTTCAGGTCCACGCTGATGCGGTGAGCCGCGGCACACGTGTGCTGCTCGTGGACGACCTGCTCGCGACGGGCGGGACCCTCGCCGCGAGCGCATCGCTCGTGCGCGACATGGGCGCCGAGTGCGTCGGCGCGAGCGTCTTCATCGAGCTGACCGGACTGTCAGGGCGCGAACGGCTCGTGCCCCTGCGCATCACGAGCGTGCTGACGTTCTGACTCTGGGGGCCTGGACGAGCGCAAGGGCCTCGCCTGCCGCCGCGCGGCGCCTGCGGGCGCCCGAGGCTCTCAATTCGTCGGCGCGGGGTTGCTCGCGGGCGGCTCGCAGAACACGGGCGTGCCCGCGGCAAACATCACCACCAGGAAGACCGCGACCACCGCGACGACAATGCCGACCAGCTTTCCAGTGTTGCTTCCGCGTGCCATCATGTTCCTTTCGAGGGCGCGAGCATACTGCCGGATGCGGAGTTTCCCTAGAATGGGCGCATGTCGACCATTTCACCCGCCACCGCAGCGTCAGCCTCGAGCTCGACCGATCCGCTCGCCCTCATCGACGTCGATCACGTCCGCTTCTACGTGGGCAACGCCAAGCAGGCCGCGTTCTTCTACGCGAGCGCCTTCGGGTTCGAGGTGGCGCAGATCTCCGACCTCACGACAGGCTCGCGGGAGAGCGCCTCGTACCTGCTGACGCAGGGCAACATCCGCATCCTGCTCGAGACGCCGCTCAACAAGAGCCACCCGGCGGCCGACGAGGTCCGCAGGTACGGCGACGGCGTGAAGGACATCGCGCTCACGGTCTTTGACGCGGAGAAGGCGTGGAAGCAGGCGATCGCCAACGGCGGCACGAGCGCCTACGAGCCGCGCACGATCAGCGACGCCAACGGCTCCGTCACAATGGCCGGCATCCAGTCCTACGGTCGCGCGGTGCACACCTTTGTGTCGCGCACCGGCGCCTACGACCTTCCCAAGGTCAAGCAGGGTGCCATGTTCGCGCCTGGCTTCCGAGCCATGGGCCCCTTCGCGCTCAACGACTACAACCGGAAGAACCCCTGCGGCCTCAAGTTCGTCGACCACTGCGTCGGCAACGTCGAGGAAGGCAAGATGAACTACTGGGTGGACTGGTACGAGAGCGTCATGGGCTTCAAGATGTTCAAGCACTTCGACGACAAGGACATCGCCACCGAGTACTCGGCGCTGATGTCGAAGGTGATGGCCTCCGGCAACCACCTCATCAAGATGCCCATCAACGAGCCCGCACAGGGCAAGAAGAAGAGCCAGATCCAGGAGTACCTCGAGTGGCACGACATGGCGCCAGGTGTGCAGCACCTTGCGCTGCGCACCGATGACGAGCTTCACAGCGTCGCCGAGCTGCGCCGCCGTGGCGTCGACTTCCTGGCGATTCCTGATGCCTACTACGACAGCGTGTGGGCGCGCGTGGACAAGATGCTCACCGAGCACGGCCACCCCTCCGTCAAGGAGGACCACCAGAGGGTGCGGGACCTCGGCATCCTGGTCGATGCCGACGACGAGGGCTACCTCCTGCAGCTCTTCACCAGGCCGCTGCAGGACCGGCCGACGCTCTTCTTCGAGATCATCTGCCGCCGCGGGAGCCAGAGCTTCGGCAAGGGCAACTTCAAGGCGCTCTTCGAGTCGCTCGAGACGGAGCAGGCGCGCCGCGGCAACCTCTGACGCCGCACGCGCCCGGTCCAACGCGTGACAGCCGAAGAGTCCCCAGATGCGACAGTGACCCCTAAGCGCCGCAGCCGCGCGTGGGTGTGGATTGCGTCCGCGGCGATCCTGGTGCTTGCGCCTGCCGGATGGCTCGGGGCCGAGTATGCGCTCGACCTCGAGGAGATGGCCGGCATCCGCGCGCAGATCGACGGCGTCCGAGAGCTCATCGAGCGAACCGCAGGAGAACCCACGGACGCCGGAGAGGCATCCGCATGCGACCGCGCCGGCGAGCGGCTCTCCATGCTCGCGTCGCCGCCCTGGTGGCGCCATGTCGCGTTCTCCCTGCTTGAGGAGCAGCAGGCGGAGGCCGCCTCGCGGAGGCTCGCCGAGATGCGGCAGCGTGCAGCCGAGCGGCGCGCCAACCGTGCATGGTGGACCGAGCAGTCCGCGGCACTTGATGCGGCGCTTGCCGCCGAGGACCGCACCATCCCCGACCTGTTCGCGCTCCGCGACGGCGTGGAGTCGAGCCAGCCCCCGCACCCCAATGCGGGAGGGCTCGCGCCCGATGCGCGCTCGGCGGCGGTTGCACGGATTGACGCGGACGCGGCAGCGCTCACCGAGGCACAGGATCGCCTCCTGCGGGAGTTCGTGGCGACGGCGGATCGGGTGGCGCAGGCCACAGATGAGGCGGCTCTCGATGCCGCGCTCGCGACCGCTCCGGGTCCTGACGCACGGGACCTCAATCCCCCCGAGCTCGACGACGTGCGCGGACGGCTCAGCGCGCGTGCAGAGGCCATTCGTGCGGAGTTCGCGTTCCGACGGGCCCTCGAGGCATCAGTGGCGGGCGCACTGTCGAGAGCGCTCGCGCTCGAACCCGAGTCCTCCGGCGCCAGTGACGCCGCATCCATCGTCACATCGATCGAGGCCATCGCGGTGCCCGAAGGTCCGAGGTACGCGGGCCTCGCCGACGCGAAGGCGCAGGCGCTTGAAGCCGCACAGCGAAGAGTCGCGCTCCTCGAGGCCCGTGACCGCGACCGTGCCTGGCTCGACGAGGTCGCTGCAGCGGTTCCTGCGGCCAACTCGGCACGTGATGCGCAGGCGCTCCTTGACAGGCTCGCGGAGGATCCGCCGGGAGGATGCGGGCTCGAGTCGATCGCCCGGCGAACGCAGGAGATCAGCGCGGCGCTCAAGTCGAAGCTGCAGGCGCGCCGCGACCGTTCGAGGGCCTGGAGGGAGGACCTCGCAGGCGCGGTCGACACGATGGTCGCCGCGCGCTCTCTGCAGGGCTACGCGGCATCGGCAGAACGGGTCGATGCGCTGCTCACGCTCGGTGCCAGCGACCCATCGTCGTCCGAGGACGCGCAGGCCGAGCGCGCAGCCCGCACCGCGCAGCGCGCCACGGCGATGCGGCTCGTGCGGCAGGAGCTCGCCCCAGTGGCGGCAGCCGTGAGCGCGCTCACGGATCCGCGGCAGCTTCCCCCTGACGTGGCTGCGGCGCTCGACCCCGCGTCGCCGCTTGCCTCCATCGAGGAGGCGAAGGAACCGATTGCCGAGATCCGGAGGAGGCTCGATGCCCGGCTCGCCGAGTACGAGGCTTTCGACGGCGCGATCGACCGCGCGCGCCGTGCCATGGACGGAGGCGACCTGTGCGCTGCGGCCGAGGCGCTGGCGGACGCATCGCCCCGCACTGCCGAGCAGGAGTGGATCCGCACTGACCTTCGCGGCGCGATCGGGGAGCTTGCCGTGGAGACCGTCGAGTCGCTCGTGCTCGGCGAGGGCTCGCTCGGGCCCGGCAGCATGAGCCGCCTCGAGCGGATTGTCCAGTGCGATGCGCTTGCCGAGTGCGCCCCGGATGCGTCACGCATGGCCCAGCGCGTGTGGGCGGATGTGCGGCTGGACGCGGACCGCATGCTGTGGGAGGACTGCCGGCGCACTGCGATTGCAGCGCTTGAGCGCCGGGATGCCGCGACCTACCTCGGTGCCCTCTCTCGCTACCTCGCGACCTCCGGCGCCATGCGCGATGCCGCAGACTCGGCGCGCGTGGCGTTCGCGGTGCCGGTCGCGAGCGTGATCGCCTCGGAGTTCCAGTGGGGCTCGGCGACGTGCCCGGCCATCGACGCGATCACCGACATCGCCGTGACGGTCGATGGCGACACCTGGTCGGGACCGATACCGACAGGCTCACCCGCCAGGATCGTTCGCCTCTCGCACGAGTGGACTGTGCGGTCTGGCGCCGACACGGTGCTGGTGTCGGCGAGCGGCATCTCCCCTTGCGACGAACCGCAGCCGTTCGCAGGTGTCGGGGAGATCGCACTCAATGACCGAAGGTTCGGCGCTGTCCTGAGAGTCCGTTGCCCGTCAGTCGGCTCCGGCGAGGGCTCCGGTGCGCACGACCTCGCGCTCAAGGTGACGCCGTCGGTGGAGTGGCTCGCCGCGCTCAGGCTGCCGGTGTGGCGCGTTGCGGATGAGCAGCCCGCTGGAGCGCAGGTCGCAAGCGATGAGCGGCAGGAAGTGCAGCCGGAGATGGCGCCGCGTCCGGAGTCGGAAGAGCCGCCCGTCAGCGAGCCCATGCCGGAAGAGGTGCCTCGATGAGCACGCCGTCCACCTCAATCCGCGTGGCGTGAAGCGCCGGCCGGTCCGAGCCCCGCTCTGCGAGGCGAGGCCCGCCGTACAGGGCATCGCCCGCGAGGGGATGGCCAATCGCTGCGAAACCCGCACGGATCTGGTGCCTTCGCCCTGGGCCGACGAGCTCAACCTCGAGGAGGTCGAGCTGGACCGAACCCGCGCCCGACGACACGCTGCCCACGATCCGCCAGCTGCACGTGCCGCGCGTTCGCGCATCGCCTTCGCGCGTCGCGGTGACCTTCGCGGACCCGCTGTAGCGGCTCCCGAAGTGCATCGTCCATTCGCCCTGCTCGCGGAGTCCTGTCAGCGCAAGCGCGGTGTACCACTTGCGCAGCGCATGCGACGATCCGCCGCCGAAGGCCTCACGCAGCGATCCGCGCGACTCCGGATCGGATGCTGCAAGCAGGCACCCGCCTGTCCACTTGTCGAGCCGGTGCACGAGACCGCACTCCTCAAGATGCGCACATGCAGGCTCGTGCCCGCGCAGCCACGACTGCACTGTGGGGCTCCCGTCGCTCTCGCGCGCATCGACGCTGTGCCATCCCTCGGGCTTGTCGATGCACATCCACCTCGAGCCCCGGTGAAGCACAGCGGGAGATGCGGCACCGGCGTCGGCCATGCCGCCAACGGTAGCCGAGCGGACCGGGCGCAGGCGTACAATCCCAGCCCATGGCCTACTACTCAAAGCTCGGCACGCTGCCCCCGAAGCGACACATCCAGTTCCGCCGCCCGGACGGGAAGCTGTACTCCGAGGAGGTCTTTGGCACCGAGGGATTCGTCGGTCCCACGTCGACGCTCTACCACATCCATCCGCCCACGCAGGTCTACGGATGGAAGCCGCTCTACTCGGTGCAGGCCGAGTACGTGGAGATGGACATCATGCGGATGCGCCACGTGAAGAGCGCGGCGATGAAGCCCAGCGGCGACCCCGTCACGGGACGCGTTGTCCTCTTCGGCAACGCCGACGTCGAGATGGCCGTGTGCGTGCCCAAGGACCCGATGGGGTACCACTTCAAGAACGCCAACGGCGACGAGTGCATCTTCATCCACCACGGCTCGGGCACCGTCTACACGGCCTTCGGCACGCTGCCGTTCCGCCGCAAGGACTACATCCTGATCCCAAAGGGCGTGACCTACCGCATGGCGTTCGAGGCGCCCAAGGCCGGCGAGGAGCACCCGCGGTTCCTTGTGATCGAGAGCGTGAACGGGTCGCACATCGGCCCGCCGCCTCGCTACGTCTCCAAGCAGACGAGCCAGTTCCTCGAGCACGCACCCTACTGCGAGCGCGACCTGCGGCTGCCCGAGCTGCCGCTCACCTACGACGAGCGCGGCGAGTTCGAGGTGCGCATCAAGTCGCGCGGCATGGTGCACTCGTACACCTACACGTACCACCCGCTTGACGTGGTTGGCTGGGATGGCTGCTACTACCCGTACATCTTCAACATCGACGACTTCAGCCCGATCGTCGGCAAGCACCACATGCCGCCGCCGATCCACCAGACCTTCGAGGCGCACAACTTCGTCATCTGCAGCTTCTGCCCGAGGCCGCTTGACTTCCATCCGCAGGCGATCGTGGTGCCCTACAACCACTCGAACCTGGATTCGGACGAGGTGCTCTACTACGTCGAGGGCAACTACAAGGCGCGTCGAGGCATTGAGAGCGCATCGCTCACCCTGCACCCGCAGGGCATCCCCCACGGTCCGCACCCGGGCACGGTCGAGGCATCGATCGGTGCCACACACACCAATGAGCTTGCGGTGATGTGCGACACCTTCAGGCCGCTCTACCCGACGAAGGCGGCGCTCGCGATCGACGACCAGGCGTACCCGCGAAGCTGGGAGGACGCGCCCGCGAAGCCAGCCGCCTCCGGCGACGCCAAGGCTGCGGACACGTGGTGACACCGCAGGCCTGCGACAACCACCGTGGCTCGTGACATGAAGGGAGCGCGTACCGCAATGATCATGACCATCTGCTGCGCGGCCGCGGCGCTCGCCGTAGCGGTCGCCACACAGGATGGCGGCACGACCCCGGCAGCGGGCCCGAAGACGCCGCCCCCCGCTTCGCCCACGCCTTCGCCCGAGGCCAAGCCAGCCGATCCGCCGCGCGAGCGCCCCGGTTCGAGGCGCCATCCCACGAGCGGCCTTGCGCTCGAGAGAGTCTCCATCGGCAGCCGCAACTTCGACTTCGAGGTCGCCGCAACCGAGGCAGCGATCCAGCGCGGCCTCGGAGGCCGGAGCGAGATCCCGGAGGACGGCGGGATGATCTTCGTGTTCCCCTTCCCGAGCAACCACAGCTTCTGGATGCGCGACTGCCTGGTCGACATCGACATCGCGTTCCTTGACCGCGACGGAGTGGTGGTGGCCGCCTACGAGATGAAGGCCGAGCCGCTGCGCGGCGAGAGTGAATCGGAGACTGCGTACTTCGCGCGGCTGGCCCGCTACCCGAGCGGGCCGAAGGCCCACTTCGCGGTCGAGACCCGCGCAGGCACCAACAAGGCGCTTGGCGTCGCGGTGGGCTCGAAGATCGCGGTCGACCCGGCGCGGCTGCTGTCACTCCGGCGCGACATGCCGGCAGCGCCGCGCGGCTGAGGCGAAACCCGCGTACCCACCGCGGAACCGGCAGCGCGCGCAGACCTGACAGCGGCGCGGACTCACTCGCGCGCGGGCATGACCACGCCGCGGCAGTCGCCGAAGGCGATGCGAGGCTTGCCCGGCGCCTCGCACCACGCGCGCATCACGACCTCGTCGCCGTCCTGCAGGAACCTGCGCTCGGAGCCGTCGCCAAGCGTGATCGGCTGCGTGCCGCGCCACGTGCGCTCGAGCAGGCAGCCGCGGCTCTCGGGGGCCGCACCGCTGATGGTGCCGCTCGCGAGCAGGTCTCCAGGCTGCATGTTGCATCCGCCCGAGGCATGGTGCGCGACCATCTGCGCGATCGACCAGTACATGTCGGTGAAGCGCCCGCGGCTCACGACCGTCGGCTCCGCGCCTGACGCGCGCATGCCTGCGCTCGCGATCGAAACCTCGAGCTGCACGTCGAGCAGGAAGTCACCTGCGGCGACGAGGTACGGCAGCGGCTGCGGATCGCCCTCTGCGCGAGCCGGCAGCGGAACCCGGTAGGGCGCGAGCGCATCCATCGACACCACCCACCCGGACACCGTCGTCGCGAAGTTCTTCGCGAGGAACGGGCCGAGCGGCTGGTACTCCCACTTCTGCACGTCGCGCGCGCTCCAGTCATTGACGATCACGAAGCCGTACACGTGAGACGCCGCCTTCGATACCGGAATCGGCACCCCAAGGTCGTTGCCCACGCCGATGATGGCGCCCATCTCGAGCTCGTAGTCCATCAGCTTGCTTGGCCCGAAGCTTGGCGGGCCGGAGTCCTGCGCCACCGTCTGCCCAAGCGGGCGGTGCACCGGAGTGCCTGTGGCCACGATCGAGCTCGCACGCCCGTGGTACCCGATCGGCACGTGCTTCCAGTTGGGCAGCAGCGGGTTGTCGGGACGGAACATGCTGCCCACGTTCGTGGCATGGTGCAGCGACGCGTAGAAGTCGGTGTAGTCGCCGATGCGGCAAGGCACCCGCATCGACACCGACCACTCGGGCAGCAGCAGCGCCGCAAGGTCGGCACGGTCGCGCAGGTCGGGAGTCGCTGCATCGAGAAGCCGCGCCAGCTCCGCGCGCACCGACGACCACGCCGCTGGACCGAGTGCGAGGCAGGCGTTCAGGTCTGGGTGCGCCAGGCTCTCGCGCACAGCCACATCGAGTCGAGCCATGATGCCGCGCTCCACGCAGGCATGGAGGTCGAGCACGCTGTCGCCGATGCGGACCCCAATGCGGCGGCCCCGGCCCTCTGCGCCGAAGACGCCAAGCGGCAGGTTCGACAGGCCCCAGCCCGACGCGTCCTCGGCGCGCTCCACAAAGCTCGTGCGCGGCGCACTCATGATGCCTGCCCCGCTGCGGGAAGGAGCTCGAGCGCGGTGAGGTCATCCCATGGCTCGTCGAAGGAGCAGCTTCCGAAGCTGTGAGCGAATCGCTCGCGCGCCTCCTCGATCTCGCGCGTCACGATGCGCGCGCCCTGCCATGCGACGGCATTGTCGCTGATGTCGAAGCTTGAGGGATCGGAGTCCTCGAGCATCGCCTGCAGCCCCTCCGCGTCGAGCTTGCGGGCGTACACGAGGCACGCGCCCATGAACAGGCTGAGGAACCCGAACTGGTGCGCATTCGCCGCGGCGTTCCAGTGGCGCATCGCGCGGTGAAGGCCCGCAGTGGCCTTGAAGGCCACGCCAGCCTGCGCACATGCCGCGATCGCGCCAGCGAGGGCCTTGGCGGTCGGGTGCGCCGCGGCCGTCACGCCGCCGGTGCGGAACTTCGCCGCCGCCTCCACCCCGCTGATTGCCGCAATCATGCCGCGAGGGTCGGCATCAAGCGGGATCTCGACGTAGGGCCACACGTCCTCGGGGAGCGCATCGAGCGCAGCGTCCACCGACGCTGCGTCGCCAGCCTTGAACTCGACGCTGTCGACCCGCATCGCGGGCGCCCCAACCTGCTCGTGACGGTCGTTGAACGCCCGCACAAGGTCGACGGTGCGCGAGAAGTCGGGCGTGCCTGCATCCCCAAGCAGCGCCGTCACCGGCCACGCGCCCTCCGTCTCAGGGGGCTCCGCCGTGGGCGCAGCGCCAGCTGCCAGCTCCGACAGCTGCGCAAGGCGAGCTGCAGGCCACACGAGGCGACCGAGCATCCATGCCCGGTGCGAGCCATGAAGCGATGCGAAGTTCGAGACGACCGTCGGCTCGCCAAGCGAGGCCGGCGGGTAGAGGCCCGCATAGTCGACGATGGATGACACGAGCGTGCGGATGGCGCGCATCGCGGCAGTATCGCAGACTTTGCCGGCGCGTGCGAACCGATGCCCGTGCGACGCACGCGCGATGCGCCGCGCACCGCTCGCGTGCCGCTCAAGACTCCTCGAAGTCGAGGTCGTCGTCGAAGCTCTCCCGCAGCCAGAACACTGCAATCACCGCAATGGGCAGCACGACGCACGCCACCGCCACGGCCGCCTTCCATGCCGCGCCGGGGTCGCCCGGAAAGAACCACGACTCCGCCTGCAGCCACAGGTAGGCGGATCCGGCTGCGGACCACCGCACGAAGTTCGGTGCGCTGGTGGCGGCAGTCGCACGCAGGTCGGTGCCGAACTGCTCCGCGGCCATCGTGACGAACACCGCCCAGTAGCCGTTGGCGAAGCCAAGGAGCGCAGCGCACACGTAGAAGGTGGTGAGCCCAAGCTGCCCGTACGCGAAGTACGCCGCAATCGCGATCGCCGACAGCGCATGGAAGAGCCACAGGGCGCCGCGGCGCGAACGCATCAGCTGGCTGCTGACACCGCTCGCGAGGTCGCCCAGCGCAAGGCCGACGTAGCACCACATGATCGCCAGGCCGGGGCTCGGCCGCGCATCGGGCGGCATGCCTAGGCTGGCGCCGATCGCATCCGCGTACTTGATGAGGACGCCTACCGAGAACCAGATGGGCACCGCAACCAGGATCACGCACAGGTAGCGCCGAAGTCGCTGCGGAGGCCAGAAGAGACGCCAGAACGCGCCACGTCCAGCGACCTCGCGTGTGCGGGTCCGCTCGAACATGCCGCTCTCTGCCACGCCGATGCGAAGCACCAGCAGCGCGAGCCCGAGCAGGCCTCCCGTGATGTACGCCCACCGCCACGGCATCACCTGCGTCGTCCAGTACGCGGCTACCGCGCCAAGGATGCCGACCGCAGCCACAACCGTGGTGGCGAGCCCGCGACGCTCGCGGCTCACGAGCTCCGCAACCAGGGTGATGCCCGCGCCAAGCTCTCCGGCGAGTCCGAAGCCTGCGATGACGCGAAGCACCTTGTACTGGTCGATCGCCGTGCCGATGCCGACCGAGTGCATCCATCCCCACGGACCGTCACGCGACACATCGACGATGAACCCGTTGAGGACATTCGCGATCGAGTAGGTGAGGATCGACCCGAAGAGCACCGTGAGCCGACCTCGCCTGTCGCCGATCACGCCCCACACGATCCCGCCCAGCACAAGACCCGTCGTCTGCAGGTAGTTGTCGAGCAGGATGCCCATCGGCTTGAGCTGATCCTCGGGCACTCCGAGGTCACGCAGGCTCGGCACGCGCACGATCCCGAACAGGAGCAGGTCGAAGATGTCGACGAAGTAGCCAAGGGCGGCCACCACGACGGCAAGCATGGACACCCGCCTCGCCACCGACGCTGATCTCTCGGCGGGTGCGCTCACGTCCTGGCCTCCGACCCGCGAACCGCCGCAGATGCCGCACTGGCTGATGCACCGAACCGGGACATGGCGCGGAGGCTACGGGGTACTGTGCCCCCATGGAGGGTGCGCTTCCCAACCTGTGCCACCTGATTGCGGCCGCGGCCACCGATGCCGCCCCCCCTGCCGCTCGCCTCAATGACCCAGGGATCCTCTCGCCCGGAGGCGTCGACCTTGTCTGGATCGGCGCGCTCATCGTCACGCTTGCCCAGGTGGCGGGCATCGTGCTCGCGCTCGATGCCGTCATGCGCGGACGGACGGCACAAGGCACCGTCGCGTGGGTGGTGGCGCTCCTGACGATTCCGCTCGTCTCGATCATCTTCTACCTGGTCTTCGGGAACCGGCGCTTCAACGGATACGTGCGTGCGCGCCGCAAGGGCACCGCATCGCTGGACCTCGTGGCCAGAGCGTGTGTCGACGCGATGCGCCCCAACTCAAGCGGCGATGCGTGCCTGTCGCTCGACACCGGCGCGCGTTCCGCGCTCGAGCAGCTGGCGCACACGCCGTGGACGAACGGCAACCGTGCGACGCTCCTTGTGGATGGCGCGCAGACCTTCGAGGCGATCCACGCAGCGATCGACGCTGCACGCGAGTACGTGCTCGTGCAGTTCTACATCCTGCGCGACGACGCCACTGGACGGGCATTCCGCCAGCACCTTCTCGATGCGGCCGCACGCGGCGTCCGCGTCCACCTGATGTACGACGAGATCGGGTGCAAGGACCTGCGCGACTCGTACCTCGAGCCGATGCGCCGGGCGGGCTGCGCCGTAAGCGGATTCCGCACCACGCGGGGTCCCGGCAACAGGTTCCAGATCAACTTCCGCAACCACCGCAAGATCGTGATCTGCGACGGCGAGTGCGCGCTTCTCGGGGGCCTCAACGTCGGCGACGAGTACATGGGACTGGACCCTGACCTCGGCGCCTACCGCGACACGCACGTGAGGATCGACGGGCCCGCTGTGATGGCGGTGCAGCTGGCGTGGATCGAGGACTGGCACTGGGCCACGCGATCCGTGCCCGCTGTGCGCTGGGAATGCGCGCCCTGCCCCGACGGGGACCGGATGCTGGTGCTCCCAAGCGGACCGGCGGACCGCTTCGAGACATGCCTGCTTGCGTTCTCGCACCTCATCCACTCGGCGCGCCGGCGCATCTGGATCTCGAGCCCCTACTTCGTGCCCGACGAAGGCACGATCGCCGCGCTCCAGCTCGCTGCACTCCGCGGGGTGGATGTCCGCATCATGATCCCGGGCGTGTCCGACAGCAGGCTCGTGAAGATGTCGATGCTGACGTACCTGCCCGACATCGTCCCAGCCGGCATCCGCGTGTACCGCTACACGAGCGGCTTCATGCACCACAAGGTGATCCTCTCGGACAGCATCGCCTGCGTCGGTACCGCCAACTTCGACAACCGCAGCTTCCGGATCAACTTCGAGATCACCGCGATGGTCGACGGCGGGCAATTCGCGGAGGACGTGCGCGCGATGCTCGCGCGCGACTTCGAGCGCTGCCAGGGCGTGCCCGAATCCGACTTCCTCCGCAAGCCATGGCTCAGCCGCGCGGCATGCCGCGTGGCACGGCTGATGAGCCCGATTCAGTAGCGCAGGCCGAACTTCTCGGCGAGCTTGCGCGCGGCACCTGGCGAGGACTGCGCGAGCCGGTCGAGCATCGCCTGGGCCTGGTCGCGGTCGCCGGCATCCATCGCCATCCGGAGGCGCTGGCCGACCACCTGCGGCACCTCAGGAGCGCGTGCCATCGCGTCGTCGCTTGCCCTCCATGCGCCGACACGGTCGCCGCCGGACCACAGCATCGACGCCTTCCACACAAGCGGCTCCGGATCGCGGGGATTGTCCGCAGCAAGAAGGTCCAGGTCGAGCATGGCCGCATCGCGAAGTCCCGCACGCCATGATGCGGCGGCGATCCAGCACCGCGCCTCCACTCCGCCCCCTCGCGAGGCCCACAGGCGAAGCGCGTGAAGCGCCTCGTCCGGCTGCCCAGCGCGCAGCATCGCCTTGCCCATGAGCTCCGCGCTCTCCGCGTTGGGCGCCAGCGCTTCAGCCTGCTTCGCTGCATCGGCAGCCTCCGCATAGCGCCCCGTACGCAGCGCAGAGAACGAGAGCAGCCGCTGCGCCAGCGCATCCTTGGGGTTGGCGGCCACAAGCCTCACCGCAGAGGAGTACGCCGGCTCGTAGCGCCGGGTGGCCAGCGCCGCGAATGCGTGGCAGAAGAGCAGGCGCGAGTCGGCGTCGCCCGCCTCCCCGACTCGAGTGGCGAGCTGGGCATACGCCTTCTCCGGATCGCCATGGATCGCCTGCGCGCAGTGCAGCTCGTCAGGAACGCGAGCCGCAGATGCGTCGAGCTCGCCCAGGAGCTCGGCCCGGATCCCGTGATGCGCCGTCCACTCGCTCACTGTGGCTGGCGGATGCGCCGGCGTGGAGCAGGCGCCGAGCACTGCCGTCACCAGGAGCGAGGCCGTAGGCCAACGACGGGGCTGAGGACGATTCATGTGGGTGGTGTACCCGATGAAAAGAACGTGCGCGGGGCCGGGACCGCGCACTCACGCGGGGCGCATCCTCACGCATTGCACGGCAGCGCGGGTACCATGCGCACTGTGCGGGCGTAGCTCAGTGGTAGAGCAGTTGCTTCCCAAGCAACAGGCCGCGGGTTCGAATCCCGTCGCCCGCTTTGAACCATCCGAAAATGTGCGGGAGCTGGCGGGGTTGTCGGAGCACTCGCATTACAATTGAGGCGTAGCCGTTTCCTGTGAACCTCACGTGAGGCACCAGATACAGAGAGAGGATCTCCATGAGCACGATGAACACGACGGTTCTTGCGGTCACCTGCGCTGCGGCGATTGGATCCGCGGTTGCCGCGAACGACATGATTCCGGTGGTTGTGCAGAGCGAGCTTCAGCGCTCCGCGTCGATCGCTGAGCCCGAAGTGATCGGGACCACTCCCCCTGAGGTGTCCGACCGCAATCGGCGCGGGGAGTGGCGCATCAACTGGTACCACTCGATGATCGCGATCGACGGCATGGAGCAGTCGATGGACGGGTTCGAGGGTGACACCTGGTGGACCAAGAGCAGCACAGTCGTGGACTGCGACGGCAATGGCACTGATGATGCCACCGACATCGCCAACGGCGCTGCGGACACTGACGGCGACGGACGCCTCGACTCCTGCGAGCAGGCGCTTGGCGACCTGAACCTCAATGGCGTGATCGAACAGGGCGACATCTACATCGTCCTCGGCTGGTGGAACTTCCCCGTCGGCGCACCCTGCGACTTCGACGGTGACGGCTTGGTGGGCGGCCGCGACCTGGGCTTCGTGCTTGCCCGGTTCGGATGGAACGTCAACTGACCCCGCCGCATCACTTCGGATTTCGCTTGCATGGCGCCTGATGGGCGCCATGCTGCGTTTTGGAGGAGACGATGGGACAACGTGCGATTCATGTGGCGGGCTCTACCGTGTGCGGAGCACTTGCACTGTGCTCGGGCGCGCGGGCGCAGGTGCAGAACGACAGTTGCGCTGCACCAATCGAACTTCAGGGGGGCTACGCGAGCACCCCCTACTCGACGGCGGGCGCAACGACCGACGGGACCGCCACGCCGGCGTGCCTCTTCTTCAGCCAGGCGCAGATCTTCAACGACATCTGGTTCTGCTGGACCGCCACATCGTCGGACCTCGTGACCGTGGCCACCTGCGGATCGACCTTCGACACCAAGGTTGCGGTCTACCCCGGTTGCACCGAGGGAACCTGCCCTGACCCAGACTCTGCCATCGCCTGCAACGACGACGCATGCGGGTCCTCCTCGCGTCTCACGTTCGCGGCCACGGCCGGGCAGTCGTACATGATCAGGCTCGGCGCCTACTCGGCAACCGGCCAGGGATCGGGAACGCTTGCCATCTCTTCGGGTGCCATCGCCGAGGCCGTGAATCCCGCCAACGGGCTCCGCTACGTGGCGTTCGCCACAACCACATGGACGGCGGCAGAGTCGACCGCGCAGCTGCTCGGCGCCCACCTCGTGTCAATCGCGGACGCAGACGAGAACGAATGGGTACGGGTCACCTTCGGCACCATCAACGGCGCTGCCCAGCGCATCTGGATCGGTGCCACCGATGACGGCACCGAGGGCACGTGGCGCTGGAGCGACGGGTCGTCCTTCTCGTACACCAACTGGAACGGCGGCGAGCCCAACAACGCGGGCAACACGGAGCACTTCGCGGAGATGCTGGGTCTCCAAGGGACATGGAATGACATGCCCAACTCCGGCGGATCGTTCCCGCACATCGGCATCATCAGGCTTGGAGCGCCGCAGCCCCCTTGCCCCGCCGACCTCGACGGTGATGGTGTCGTTGGAGGTCTCGACCTGACTGTCGTGCTCGGAGGCTGGGGGTCGTCGGGATCCGGCGACATCGACGGCGATGGCATCGTGGGCGGCCTGGACCTGACCTTCGTGCTGGGCGCCTGGGGACCCTGCAGCTGACCCCGGCAAACTGCACCGCCGAGCTCGTGTGTGGAGCGCGACGGGAAGTGGTGCGCCTCCGCACCACGCGGCAAAAGCGACAGCGGCCCGCGCACATCGCGCGGGCCGCGTCGTCACTGCAACTTGACGGGACCGGCACTCGAAGCCTGGCCCCTCACAAGCGGCGCCGAAGCGCCCTCGCGCCGAATGGCGCGTTCACGTCGCCATCAGCGGCGGCGGCGTGTGCCCCCGGTGAGTCCAGCAAGGCCCAGCAGCGCAATCGCGCCCGGGGCCGGGATGAGCGCTCCATTGACCATCACGTTGTCGAGGCGCACAGTGCCGCCCGCCTGGAAGACGCCGGAACTGTTGACGGAGTCGACAAGCGCGCGGATGCGGATCATCACGCTCGACGCGTTCGCCGCCGACTCCCCGAGCGCAAGCGTCGACGTGAAGGCCGACTGGTACGTGGTCGAGTTCCAGCTTGTGGTTCCCGTTCCGGAGCCACCGGCCTGGATAACGGCGAAAGACTCCACCATCGTGGTCCAGTTGGTTCCGCCATCCAGGCTCATGACCACCTCAAAGGTGGCTGCGCCCGTGCTGCTTCGGGTCATGTCCCACGAGAGGGAGACGTCCGAGTAGCCGGAGGTGTCGAACACGACCTGGTAGTAGTCGCCAGCCTTCCAGACGTTGCTGCTGAGCGAGTACGCGCTGCCGTTGCCGGCTGGCGAGGTGTACGACGTAGGCGTGGACCCGGAGGCCGCAAGCTGGTGATACGCGCTGAGCTCAAAGCCAGCCTGTAGTGCGCGCGCACCCATGTCGGCGCGGCCCGCTAGTGCAGGATCCCATGCCGTGCTTCCTGCAACATTGGGATCGGCGTTGAAGGTCCCGTCGGCATTCACGGCCAGCGGCACGAGGAACGAGTTTCCGGTGGGCACCTGACCGGTTCCGACCGGGAAACGTGACGGCATCGACCAACCGGCAATCAGGTCGGCAGATGCGGTCGACGCAAGGGTCGCGACCACGGATCCGACGAGCGCGGCAGACAGTGAACGGCTCAGATGGGGCATTGTGCAGGACTCCAGGGACTGCGCACGCTGCAGCGGCGCGCAGGGGTTTCGGGACAGCCACGACGCGCACACCTCACGCGCACCCCCCTTTCCCAAGGTCCTCCAACGGTCCCCAAACATAGGGGCATCCCGACCCAAGTCAAATGGATGACCAGTCAATCGTGGGATTATCAGGATGATCTGACGCCCTTCCCTTGCCTCAGACCTCTGATCGGGCGACACTATCGCCATGCGATTGGATCCGCTCGTGTCCCGGCTGTGCTCAGCCGGCGCTGTGGCCCTTGGCGTCATCACCACGGGGGCTGACGCCCAGTCCCCGGGAGAGGACGTCTTCCTCATCCCCAACTCGCTGCGGGACTCCATCTCAGTGTGCGACAGCGCGGGCAACCTGCTCAGCCTGTACTACATGTACCTCCCCGCCAACCCGGAGGGCCCGTCCCCGCAACCGATACAGGTGGTGCCCACCAGCGCTGGCACG
>CAZKTN010000001.1:136672-148008 GCA_964555705.1 uncultured Isosphaeraceae bacterium
TTCGACGGGTTCTACGTCGGCGATTCGGCAGGTGACGACATCGAGCGCATCACCATCTCAGGCACAGCACTGACGCCATTCCATGACTCTGACGGCGTCACCGGCATCGACTTCCCCCAGCAGCTCCTGATGCTGCAGGACGGAACGCTTCTTGCGGCTGGATTCAGCGCGCCTTCGGGCATCTACCACTACGACGCGCAGGGCAACCAGATCTCGTACCTCTTCACGATCAGCCCGCGCGGAGTGCATCCCCTGCCGACCAACGAGTACCTGTACAGCGCAGGCGTCAACCTCTGGGCGGTAGATGCGGAGTCGGGCACGAGCAGGCTCATCCACGGCGGCCAGAGCTCCGATTCGTTCCGGTTCATCACGCCGTGGCGCATCCCAGGCGGCGCGTGCCCGGCCGACTTTGACGGCAACGGCAATGTCGATGGCGTTGACCTGTCGACTCTTCTCGCCCAGTGGGGTACCAGCGGGAGCGCAGACCTCAACGGCGACGGAACGGTGTCCGGTACCGACCTCACATTCATCCTGAGCGCCTGGGGTCCCTGCTGAGGGCCGCTGAGGCCTAAGTCTGCGGCATTCAGGTCACGTCGGTGACCCGGAAGGTTGCCACATGCGTGATTCGGCGACCTTGCGCCTTCGCGTGCGCTTCCATATCCTAGAACCAGATATCTTGATTTCGGTATTCCCCCGCCCCCATGAGGACTCCGGCAGCACCATGTACGGAAAGCAAACCGAGCGTGCGATTGCGGCGCTGAGCCGTCTCGCCGAGGTCTGGGACGGTGGCGTCACCCGCCTGTCTGCCATTCACATCGCTGACAACCGAGGGCTTCCGAGGCCGATGGTCGCCAAGTTGCTGACGATCCTGTCGCAGGCGCGCCTCGTCAGCGGGTCGCCCGGTCCGGGAGGCGGCTACGCGCTCGCGCGGCAGCCGTCAGAGATCTCCCTCGCCGACGTGTACCGGCTCTTCGAGCGCGACGACACGAGCACCAACTGTCCCTTCGGAGGGGGCGTCTGTGGGGTTGGCGAGCCCTGCGCGCTGCACCACTCGCTGGTCGACATGCAGGCGTCGGTTCGGAAGCTGCTGAGCGAGACGACGTTTGAGGTCTTCCGCGCTGCGGCGCAGGACCAGAAGCTGCAGCCTGCACAGGCCGATGGCGCGGAGCCCCCGCCGCGGCAGAGCTGGCGCGCGCCGCTCAAGCGGCGCACGTGATCGGTGGCGCCGGGAGTCGTGTCCGGCGGCAGTCGCCTATCGCCAATCCATAGACTCGCACCGTGATGCGCACCAGACTGCTGACGGGCATCGTGCTCATCGCGTGCCTGCTTGGCATCGCGTGGGTCGATGCGCGCATTCCGCCGATTGCGATCCGGCCTGGCGCAGAGCTTCACGGGGTGCTGTTTCTCGGCATCGCGTCCATGCTCCTTGCGCCCGTCCTCGCGCTTGAGCTCACGCGCATGGCCCAAGGTGCGGGTGCTCGCACTTCGGCCGGCGTGTGCGCCATCGCAGCAACGCTCGGGTGCCTCAGTGTGGCGGGTGCGGGATGGGCGGAGTCGCCGCGGCAGCTCGCGCTTCTGCTTGCGCTTCCCCCGCTTGCCGCGGTCGCGCTTTCCGCGATCGTCGCCACGCGCGGGCAGCGCGTGGATGGCATCGGCGGCGCGTGTGCGTTCGCGACGCTCTCGTACTCGCTGATCGGGCTGTCGCTTGGATCGTGGGTCGCCCTTCGGTCGGCGACTGACGCATGGACACTAGCGACCGTGATCCTGATCGTGAAGAGCTCCGACATCGGTGCCTACTTCACGGGCCACGCGATCGGCCGACACAAGCTGATTCCATGGCTGAGCCCAGGCAAGACGTGGGAGGGTTTCTTCGGCGGCATGGCGCTCGCGGTCGGCGTGGGCGCTGGGCTCGGCGTATGGGCAGGCCTCCCCGCAATCGATCTCCGTACCGGGATTGCCCTTGGCGCGGTCATGGGCGTCGTCGGCCCCTTCGGCGACCTGCTCGAGAGCGCGCTGAAGCGTGGCGCGGGCATGAAGGACTCCGGGCGCATCATCCCAGGCATGGGTGGGCTCTTTGATGTGCTCGATTCGCTGCTGCTCGCCGGCCCGGTGGCGTGGCTGATCATCAGCCCTACGGCACCCTCTGCTACCCTCACAGGTCAATGAGCCTCATCGAGAATCTGGTCAGCCTCCACCGAGTCGACAGCCAGGTGCGCGCGCTGCGCGGACGGCTCGACTCGGCGACGACGTACCTCAAGTCGCAGGAGCGGCAGCACGCCGAAGCGTGCGCGCGACGCGACGAGCTGCGCAGCCAGATCCGGCAGATGCAGGCGACCGCCGTCAACATCGAGAACGAAAGCAATGCGATCCGGGACCGCATCGAGGCGCTCCGCGGCGAGCTCAACAAGTCGACCAACCAGAAGACCTACTCCACGATCCTTTCCGAGCTCAAGCTGCTTCAGGAGAAGCGCGACGAGGCAGACGAGCGTGCGCTGGCGCAGCTCGGCAAGGTGGAGGAGGCGAGGGCCAAGCTCGTCGAGGTGGAGGGACTCGCCGCCCAGCGGCAGGAGCTGCTCGAGAGCGCCACCAAGGAACGCAACCAGTGCCAGGCCGATGTCGGCGAGCGCCTCGCGGAACTTGAGCGCGAGCGCGCGCAGGCTGCCTCGCACGTGCCAGCCAAGGAGCTCGACATCTTCAACCGCGCCGCGGAGGTGCACGAGGGCGAGGCGATGGCCGAGATCGTGGCCACCGACGCGCGCCGGCGCGAGTATGTCTGCGGCGCGTGCAACATGGAGCTGCCGCCCGAGAAGTTCGCGGTGCTCTCCACCAACCCCAACGCGGCCGTGGTGTGCGTGTCCTGCAAGCGCATCCTGTTCATGGCGCCCCAGACCCAGGACGCCGCGAAGGAGTAGTCGCTACGCGTAGCCGAGCCGCTCGAGATCGTCCTCATCGAGGCCGAAGTGGTGACCAATCTCGTGCAGGATCGTGATGCGGATCTGCTCGCGCACGGCGTCCGAGCCGCCGAACGGACCCTCCTCATCCTCGCCGGGCTCCCACCCCCCTGCGGCGTCGATGATGCCGCGGCGGAAGATCTGGATCTGTTCCGGCACCTCGCCCGACTGCGACACGCTGCGCTGAGTAAGCGCGAACCCAGAGTGGAGTCCGCAGAGGTCGTCCTCGTCGGGGTCGAGGCCCACATCGCGGATGAGCGCACGCGGCGCGAAGTCGTCGACGATGAGCGGCGACTCCTCGAGCATCTCGTGCACTGTGGCGGGAAGCGACGCAAGCACCTCCTCGACGAGGGCATCGAACCGCTCGCGCTCCGCGGGACGGAGCGCTCGGCTCACGGAAGCGCCCCGCCGACCAGCTCGCCGATACTCGCGCATCCCTGCCGCTGCACCCAACCCTCGAGACCGTCGGCGATGCGCGCGACGGCGCGAGGATCCGCGAAGAGCGCCGTACCCACTCCCACCGCGGTGGCGCCTGCAAGGATCAGCTCCGCCGCATCCTGCCAGTCCATCACGCCACCGAGACCGACGATCGGCACACGCGCATCGCGCGCCACCTGACGGTGCACGTCGTGCACGATGCGCACGACAAGCGGGTGGATCGCAGGACCGCTGAGGCCGCCCTGCCCTCGCGAGAGCCGCATGCGCCGGGACTCGGGATCGATCGCCATCGCGGGGAGCGTGTTCGTGAGCGTGAGCGCGGAGGCGCCGCCTTCGATCGCCACGCGCGCCATCCCGACAGGGTCTGCGTCGGGGGCGAGCTTGACGATGAGCCGCATGTCTGGAGCCGCGGCGCGCACTTCGGCGAGCAGTCGCGCCAGCGCATCGGGATCCGCACCGAATGAGCGACCCGTGGCCGTGTTGGGGCACGACACGTTGAGCTCAACCGTGCGTACCGCGGTGAGGGTGGCGAGGGCGCTCACGACGCCCACGTAGTCCTCGATGGAGTGCCCCGCCACCGACACAATCAGCGCACACGGAAGCCGCGCGGCCCCCGGCAGCTTGGCGTCGATGAACCGCTCGATGCCCACGTTGGCGAGACCGATCGCGTTGAGCATGCCGGCCTTGGCAGGGATGATCCGCCACGGGGCGTTGCCCTCGCGCGGCTCGCGGGTGATGCTCTTGCTGGTCACCGCACCCACACGCGACAGGTCGATTGCATCGGCCATGTCGCCGACGTACCCCGCTGTGCCGGCGGCCAGCACGACCGGGTTGCGCAGCGCGAGGCCCGCGATCTCGGTGGCCATGGCGGTCACGGCGCGGTGTTGTAGCAGATCGCGTGCGGGCACGTGCCTACCATCGCGCACCATGAGCATCCCAGGCAGCGACCGCATCGCGCAGTTCGAGAAGATGGCATCCGCAGACCCCTCGAACGAGATGGCGCACTTCTCGCTCGGGAACGCCTACCTGCAGGCTGGCCGCCACGCCGAGGCGGCGCAGAGCCTCTCCCGCTGCATCGAGCTGAGCCCGGAGATGAGCAAGGCGTACCAGCTCTGTGCGCAGGCGATGATCGGCGCGGGTTGGGTGGACCGCGCGGTGGACGTGCTCAACCGCGGGATCGCGCTTGCGGCGCGCAAGGGGGACCGCATGCCGGAGCAGGCCATGGTGCAGCTGATCAGGTCGATCGGACGCGAGCCTCCGACGGTGGAGCGCCCGGCTGTCGAGAAGACACCGGTCGCGCCCGGACAGGGCGGGTTCACCTGCGGCCGCACCGGACGTACGGGCACGAAGCTCGCGAAGCCTCCCTTCAAGGGACCCGTGGGCGCCTGGATCCAGGAGAACATCAGCGCCGAGACGTGGGACGAATGGATCCGCCAGGGCACGAAGGTGATCAACGAGCTGAGGCTCGACCTCTCGCGCGACCGGGACCAGGACATGTACGACCAGCACATGCGCGAGTACATCGGCCTCGACGACGAGACCCTCAAGGGTCTCCGTGCGGGCGTCACGACCGCCTGAGCCAGATCCACCACTCGAGCAGCAGCACGGCGACCGCTGCGAGGATCAGCCACGGCCAGAGCGCGGTGCGCGATGCACCTGGCGACGACTGGCCCGCGACCTGCTCGGTGCCGACCGTGAGTTCGGGCACCGTGTCGATTCGTCCCTCGCGTGCGCTGTCGAGGTTGACGGCGAACGACTGCACGGCTGCAGCGTCGCCGCTCCCCCACGATGCCACGTGCACGCCGGCGCGTCGCGCAGGTCCCCACGCGAAGCTCGAGGGATCGGCCAGCGTCAGCTCCGCGCGTGTGGCGTCCGGCTGCGTGAGCGTGACGCGGGTGGCCTCCGATGGCAGGCGCGACGTCAGCGCATCGCCTGGACGAAGCGCCTCCTCGGTGATCGGGCGACCATTGGCTGAAAGCCAGTCGACGGCGTTGGCGACGAAGTTGACGAAGCTGCGCTGGAAGGGCCAGTTGCTCTCCATCGGATCGAAGGTGACGCACACGAGGGCCACAGGTCCGCGCGACTGCGCAAGCACCACAGCGCCCTCGGAGGCGTCGACCACGGTCTCGGCGTCGGCACCAGCCGCAAGGGCCACCATCGATCCGATCCAGAGTCCGTCGAGATTGACGTAGCGAAGCAGCGGATGCTCGTCGCGAGTGCTGCGCACGACCACTGACTCCTTCGTGCCGTATGGCTCGAAACCCGCAACAGGCGGCACCACTGCAAAACTGAGGTAGCGGCCGCGGTCAAGGCGCGCCGGCGCTGCGCCGTCGAGGACAACGGCGTCGAAGCGGTCCGCGAGCGTGGCGTCCTGGGCCGCTGCGCTCTCCCACTCCGCAACGCTGAAGGTGCGCAGCTCCGCGGGCGCAATCCCCTCGAGTGCCGACCTGATCGCGAATGCGCCGCGTCCCACGAGCGCGATGCGAAGCGCACGCGGTGCGGCAGCCACGACGTGCGCGATGTCGTCGTTGGAGAGCGCATCATCTGCATCGATGCGCACCCCGATCACGCCGGCGCGGGGCAGCGGGATCGCGGGGAATCCCACCTGCGCCTCGCCTGGACGCTGGTCGCTCGCGCGTCCCGGAATCTCGACTGGCTCCGGTGTGAGCCCGCGCACATCGCCGTCGACGATGAGCGCCACATCGGTGCGTCGGGGCGCCGCGCCCCAGTTCACGAGGCGCGCGAACACCTGCACCTGCTCAGGGCGGTCCGGGTCTCGCGCAGCCGCCACCGAGGCGACGCCCGCGTTCGCCGCATCCGCGGACCCCACGGGCCGGTACGCGAGCCGCTCGCCCTCGCGGAGCACCTGCTCGCCGAGGTCCTCGATGCGGCCATCCGAGATGAGCTCGATGACTGGCGGTGCCGCTGGCCGCGCATCGGGATCGTCAGGCCGCGTGACGGCCGTGAATGCGCGCGCAAGCTCGAGCGCCTCGCCAATCCTGCTCGCCTCGTCCGTCGGACGGATGCCCGAGATCGCGTCGCGCACCTGAGCGGCGTTGTCGGTGTAGGGCGCAAGCACCTCCGCGCCGCCAGCGAAGGCGATGACCGCAATCTCGGGCGCGGCACCCGAGAAGATGCCTCCCCCGTGCAGGTCACTCACGCGCTCGAGGGCGATGCGCTTGGCCTCGTCGATGCGTGCGGCCGCCTTCGCACCGCCATCCTGCGCGTTCATGGATCCCGAGCGGTCGATGAGCAGCACCACACGCTGGGCACCCCGCACGCCAAGGTCGGCGTACGGCTGCGCGATCGCCAAGGCCACCAGCGCGAGCGCCAGCAGCTGCAGCAGCAGCAGGACCGAGAGTCGCAGGCGCTGGAAAGGGGCATTGGCGCGCAGGTCCTCGGTGGCCCGCGTCCAGAGCATCGTGCTCGAGATCGTGCGGCGTGCGCGGCGCAGCCTCAGGAAGTACAGCGCCAGCAGCGGCGGAATCGTGGCCGCGGCGACGACGAGTCCTGCGACAGGCGCGATCCAGTTCATGCCACGAGTCCGCGCCTGCGCAGGTAGTCGACAAGCAGCGTGTCGAGCTTCATCGTCGTGGGCACCAGCGTGTGCGTGATGCCGCGCCTCACGCAGAACTCGCGCAGCGCCGCCACATGTGCGTCAAGCGAGTCGCGGTAGGCGCGCACCACCGCAGCCGTGGCGGTGACCTCAGTCTCGGCTCCGCTTTCGATGTCGACAAGGCGCAGGTCACCTGTCACGCCGTGCGACGCGGGCTCGAGCTCCTCCGGCGCAAGCAGCTGGATCGCGTGCACGTCGAATCCGCGTCCGCACACGTAGCGCAGCCCGCGCTCCGTGCCTCCGGGCACAAGGAAGTCAGAGATGACGACGAGCACGCCGCGCCCGTGCCGCGAGAGCGCGATGCTCCGCATCGCGTCATCGAACCCGGCATCGCCCGCAGCCTCGAGCCCGAGCAGCCATCGGCCCATCTCGCTCGTGCGCCGCCTGCCCCGCATCGCTGTCGACCGCGTGACGCCATCCGCACCGCCGAAGGCGCACAGCGTGACGCGGTTGTGGTTGACAAGCCCGATGTAGCCGAGCGCCATCGCCAGCCGCCGCGCGTAGTCGAACTTGGAGGGGTCCCCGTACGCCATGGACCCGCTCCGGTCCAGTGCGATCACGAGGCTGAGGTCCTCGTCCTCGAGGAAGAGCTTCAGGAACAGTCGGTCGAGGCGACCGTAGATGTTCCAGTCCACGAAGCGCAGGTCGTCGCCGTGCACGTAGGGGCGGAAATCGGCGAACTCGACGCTCTGTCCCCTGCGCCTGCTCCGGCGCTCGCCCTGGATCTTGCCCGAGAAGATCTTTCGGCTCACGATGTCGAGCTGGTCGAGCATCGCCATCACGTGGGGATCGAGCATCTGGTCGAGCCGCTCGAGGCGCGTCATGGCTGCCACTCCCGAGGCACATGCGCCAGCACGCGGTCGATGATGGCATCGACGGTGATGCCGCCCGCCTCCGCCTCGAAGGATCGCATCAGCCGGTGCCTCAGTGCAGCGTGCGCGAGTGCGGAGATGTCGGATGTGCCCACTGCCGCACGCCCCGCGAAGAGCGCACGCACCTTCGCGCACGAGAGCAGTGCCTGTGCCGCCCGCGGGCTCGCGCCGATCGAGATGAGCGGCGCAAGGTCACTCGGGCAGGCGGAGCTGTCCGGGTGCGTGGCAAGCACAAGGCGGATCGCGTAGTCCTGCACATGCGGCGCCACAAGCACCATGCGCGCAAGCCGCTGCGCGGCGGCAATGCCTTCGGCCCCGAGCACGGGCGCGGACTCCGCGACCGCACCGCCAGTGGTGCGATCAAGGATGGCGACCAGCTCCTCGCGCGAGACGTAGGGCACCGTCACCTTCAGCAGGAATCGGTCGAGCTGCGCCTCGGGGAGCGGGTACGTGCCCTCCTGCTCGATGGGATTCTGCGTGGCCAGGACCAGAAAGGGCGAAGGCAGGTCGCGCGTCTCGCCGCCCACGGTGACGCGGCGCTCCTGCATCGCCTCGAGCAGCGCGGACTGGCTCTTGGGCGTCGCGCGGTTGATCTCGTCGACGAGCAGGATCTGCGCGAATATGGGTCCCGGGCGAAACCGCATGGACCTCCCGCCGCCGGCCTCGTCATCGACCACGATGTGGGTGCCGAGCACATCGGCGGGCATCAAGTCGGGCGTGCACTGGATGCGCGCGAAGCCAAGACCTAGCGACGCGCCGAGCGCCTTCACGAGCAGCGTCTTGCCGAGGCCGGGCACTCCCTCAAGGAGCACATGGCCATTGGCGAAGAGCGCCATCAGCACCTGCTCCACCGCATCCTGCTGGCCGATGACCGTGCGCGCAATCGCCGTCCTCAGCGAGTCCGCAACCCCACGGAATGCCGCACATGCCTCGCGCACCTCCTCGACCGAGTCGATGCTCGCGTGCAGTCCCGCTGGAATCGCGTCAGGTTGCGCCGCTCCGGTGCCGCCGCGCGCAGGCGATGACGGAACGCTAGCCATTGGCGGGATCCTCGTCACTGCCCTCGCGCGCATCCTGCGCCCTGCGCTTGGCCTTGCGCAGGCGTGCGAGCGGCGAGTCCTCGCCCTCGGGCTGCGGGGACACCTCTGGCGGCGGCACATCGGGCGCCGCTGCGGCCGGGGATCGAGTCACCGACGGTCCCGCAATGCGGCTTCGTGTGGGCGCGACAGGCGACAGCGACTGCGCATCCGCACCCGCGCCACCGCCAGCCGAAGTCGACGCCCTGCTCCGCGCAGCACGCCACGCGGCGACCGACTCGCCCGTTGTCGCCGCCGCACTTCCCACGACACCCTGCGCAAGCTCCTTCGCCGCATCGCGGTCGAAGGCGAGTCGCCGCACCGCCACATCGATCACCAGGAGCGCCGCCGCAACGATCGCCAGCACATCCCAGATGCGCCTCACCGCCTGCGGCACCGCAAGTCCCCTACGGTCGAAGAGTTGCGCCGTCGCGAGATCGGCGATCGTGTACGCGGTGCCGCCAGTCCGTTCGGCGACGCTGCGCAGCAGTGCGGCATTGTCGCGCGTCGCGCGGAACTCCCGTGCATAAGGCACGCTGACGCTCGCCTGCACCGATCCGCCCGAACGCTCTCCGCGCCCATCGAGCAGGCCAACATCCACGAGGTACGAGCCCGTTTCGGGGGTGTCGAAGCGCGCCTGGTATCGACCCGGACCCGTCTGCTCCATCGAGAGCGGGGAGACAGTGCCGTCAGGCCGAACAATGCGCGCATCTGTGCGGAGGAAGTTGGCCAGCCCTCCGGCGGCATCCGTGGCGTCGAGCTCAACGATCGCCTGCTCGCCCTCGGTGCGAGTACGCATCGCAATGTTGGACGGCGCAGGAGGCCTCATCAGCCAGCGCACTGCGCGCTCCCAGAACGGCTGGTACCCCGGCCACGCGATCCAGTCCGCGCCCCACCGGCCAGACGTGTCGCTGGTGTACGCGATCGCCTTCCCGAGACCGTGGTTCCAGTACGCGAAGATCGGGTCCGTGCCCTCGCTGGTGACGTTCACGATGGGGATCTGCGCGAGCCCCTCGCGCGGCACGGTGACGATGTAGCCGCCAATGCGGGGCAGCGGATTCGACACTGACACCGGCCCGCCAACGTCCGCGCGCGCCTCGGGCCGGAAGTCGCCCTCGAGCACGAGCGTGCGCGACACCATCGTCGCCTCCTTCGTGAAGATTCGCGGCAGGCTCTTCACCGTGGCTGCGGTGATGTTGTAGAAGGTGCCGCCGGTCTGCTCGGCCATCGCGCGCATGTTCTGGAAGTCCGCCGCCGACCCGTGGCCGTAGACCATCACCGTCGTGATCGTGATGCGCGAGGACTTGAAGGAGTCGAGCAGGGCCTGCGTGGGCGGCGCGGGATCGCCGTCGGAGATCATGATCACGTGGCGCTGGCCCGCACGCACGCCCATCAGTCCCTCGTAGGCGAGCGTGAGAGCGCCCTGCCAGTCCTGCATGTCGCCCACCACCATGCCACGCGCCGCAGAGATCGCCGCGGTCTTGTCGCCGGCGAGCTGCATCGGGTGCGCCCACTGCGCGCCGTTGCCGCCGCCGCCGAATCCGAAGACCACGATGCCGATGTAGTCGAGTCGCGACAGTGCCTCGATGGCGGCGATCGCCACCTGCTGGCCCCAGTAGTTGCCCTGCGGCATCTCGCAGGAGTGCACGACGAGCGCGAGCGCGCCACGCGGAAGCTCGCGCGTCGCTGGAGGGTCCATCTTGACCGGGATCGCCTTGGCCGTCTCGCTGTCGATCCATCCGCCTGCACCGAATGACCGGTCGCCGCCCGTCATCAGCAGGCCGCCGCCGAGGTCGTGCACGTACGCCTTCAGCATGCGGTCTGTCGCGTTGTCAACCGAGTACCGCGGGATGTTGCTCAGGATGACCGCGTCGTAGCCCGAGAGCACCGCGATGCCGCCCGCAAGCGCATCCGATGCGATCACGTCAACGCCAATGCGTCCTGCCCGCAGCGCCTCGACGAGCGATTCGCTCTCGACACCCGTGTCGTCGACCACGAGCACGCGTCCGTCGCCCTCCACGAAGGCCGTGGCGGCCCCTGCGTTGTTCTCCACGATCACGTCGCCGCAGGCCGGGTCGGGCTCGAACACCGCCCGGAAGCGCTGCGCACCGGCGAGCTCGAGCGCGATCGGCACCTCAATCGTGTTCGGCCCCGCCGAAAGCGCGATGCGCCGTCCTGCACCCGGAGAGTCGGCATCAAGATCAATCGGCTGGTCGTTGCGCCAGATGTAGAGCGTGCCCTCGCATGCGCCCTGGCTTCGCAGCAGCACCCGCATCGTGGCCGCCTGGCCAAGCCGCGCACGCGCCGGCACGCGCAGCGCCTCCATCACGATCTCGCGCGGATGGGAATACTCAAGCGGCAGCACGTCGATCGGGATGCCGTT
>CAZKTN010000001.1:148108-154559 GCA_964555705.1 uncultured Isosphaeraceae bacterium
CGATCTCGCGCGGATGGGAATACTCAAGCGGCAGCACGTCGATCGGGATGCCGTTGGCCGCGGCGAGGTCCGCCGCCTCCTGAAGGCTTCCCGCGGTCTCGTTGCCGTCGGACACGAGCAGGATCCGGTTCATCGTGTCGGCCGGAAGCAGCGCGACCGCACGCCGTACGCCCGCCGCAAGGTCGCTGCCCTCCGCATCGCCTCCATGTCCCCCAAGGTGCACCTCGCCTCCGATGCGCGGGATCTCCGCCACGGCAGCCTCGCGCGCGACCGTCACCACGCCGAGGCGATCTTCTCGGTTGGGCGGCTCCGCCACAGCCTGCTGCAGCGCAGACTCGACACGCTGGACCAGCGCGGGAGGCACCGACCGGCTCACGTCGGCCACGACGAGCAGCGTGACACCCTCACCTCGCCTGATGATCGACGGCTGCGCGAGTGCCGCCGCGAGCAGCAGGAGCAGCACGGAACGCACGGCTGCTGCCGTCCATGCGCGCGCTACGCCCGTCGCGTGCCGCCATCGCCACGCACCCCACCACAGCGCGGGCAGGGCCAGCAGCAGAAGCAAGGCAATCGGTCGCTCGAAGCCGATCGGCAGCATGCGTGGTGGAGGCTACCTCTCGCCCTCGCCCGGAAGGCGCACTCGCACAAGCCTGCAGTTGCCCGCATCGACGATGACCGGTGCCGCAGCATCTCCAGCGAGTGCCCACGGTGCCACAAGACGCCCAGTCTCCCGGCCGCCGCCTCCGCGTACCCACAGTCCGCGGCCCTCAGCATCAAGGCACTGGATCCGGTTGTTGCCGAACTCGGCAACGATCACGTGACCGGCGGAGGTGGCGAGCACCCCGTAGGGATACGAGAGCTGCCCGCGCTCACGTCCGGGCACGCCGATCGTTGAGCGCCACTGGCCATCGTCCGTCAGCATGACGATGCGGTGATTGCAGGCATCGGCAACAGCGATCGCGCCATCAGGCATGCGGGACATTGACTGGGGCCGGAGGAACTGGCCGCGTCCAGATCCCTGCGATCCGACGGACCGCAGCGGCGTCGCGTGAAGCGGGCCGCCGTCGGCGATCGACACATCGAACCACTGAAGCCGGTCGTTGCCTCCGTACTCGCTCACCACAACCGAGCACTGCTGCGAATCAGCATCATCGAGCACAAGCACATCGGTGGGGTAGATGAACTGCCCCGCACCACGTCCGTACGCGCCGAAGGATCCGAGCTCGGTGCCGTCGCGCGAGCACACCAGCACCCGGTGCTCGTGAGTGTCGGCGATCCAGAGCCTGCCGTGGCGGTCGATGGTGACTCCCGTGGGCATCCCGTTGTCGGTGCGTGGCATCCGCCACCCGGCGATGAACGTGCCATCGGGCGCGAAGCGCTGTACGCGACCGGACTTGTCGATGACGGCAACCGTACCGTCGGGCGCCACATCGGCGGCGCGCGGATAGTCGAGCCGGCCCGGCATCCGGCCGCGCATGCCGATTACCTGCTCGCACGCGAGCGGCGGCGGCGCATCGGGCGACACCGCCACATCGCTTGTCATCGCGCCAAACCCTGCACCGCCCCGATCGAGCGGGTCGAACTGCACGGAGCCGGATGCCCCGCCATCCTCGGCGGGCACACGCGCACGCTCGCCGCTGCGCCCGTCACAGCCGACGACGAGGAGTGCGCAAAGGGCGGCGGCGAGTGGCGCAATGCCCGCACGGAGTCCGCGCACGCGCCATCCGCGCGACATCAGCCACCAGCAGCACACCGCCACCGCCGCCATCAGGGCGGCCATGGCGCTCATCCAGGGCAGTGCCGCAAGGACCGCAGACTGGTCCTGGTAGTGAATGGCGTTCATCAGCATCGGGGCGATCCTCTCTGCCCCCGGAGGCAGAAGCCGCGACGCGATGACCGTCTCGCCGACGCAGTACGCGACCATCAGCGCACCACCACCAATTGCGGCTGCTGCGATGGAAGGCGCGTGAGCGCGCACGAGATCGCGCACGCCGCAGCCATGCAGCCGCTCGACGTCGATCGCCTCGCGGGAGAGCCGCGCCGCCAGCCAGCACCCGATCATCCAGCACGCGAGGCCAGCATGCGCCACCTGAGCCATTGGCACCAGCAGCACAGAGTCGTACACCGGCCGGAGCGCAGGACCGCTGTTCCACATGGACTCGTATGCGCTCGCGAGAAGCACGCCAGGCAACGCCGCGCCGATCGCCCAGAGCAGGCCTGAGATGACCACGGCCGCAGTGGTGCGCACACAAAGCGCGGCGGCCCAGGCCACCGCACTTGCCAATGCGCCGATGGCACCGCCGATCGCTGCGGATCCGAGCGCCCCCGCCGCCGCGCGGCCGTGCAGCGATCCGAACGCGCTCCACGCACCGGACTCGGCCCCATCAACCGCCAGCAGCGCAATCGGCACCATGAGTGCGCCTCCAACGAGCGTCACAAGGAGGCCGATGCCAACTGCGTGGTGGCCCAGGCGCGCACGGGATCCGCTCCCCTCCGCCGGCGCGGTCGCGAGCGGATCGCGGCGAGCGGACAGCTGCCGCCATCTCACGACGACGCACGCGACGAGCGAGAGCACGATCGCGCTTGGCGCCGATGCGACACTCCACAGCGCGGATGGACTTGCGCCCGCAGCATCGAGAAGCCGAAGCTCAGACGACGCGGTCACCACCTGCGCAACATCGAATGCGGTGGTCTCGCCCACGAGCGCCGCCAGCATGACGATCAATGCGACGACGAGCGCAGGCCAGTCGCACCTCCATGCTGCACGAACCCAGTCGAGCGGCGCGCTGGGGTCGAGCATGCGTGCCTCATCCTCGTCGGCGCGATGCCGCGGCGCAAGCGCGGCCACGACGAGCGCCGCAACTGGCCACAGCCAGCTCACCAGCGCGAGCGCAAGCACCGTTGACCGCAATGGGGCCACGTGGCCATGAGAGGCAGCCCAGTCGGCGAGCCAGGTGCCGGGTCGGCAGAGTCTCCACCCGCAGTAGAAGATCGCATAGGGCGGCATCATCGCGATCCACGCGATCGCCAACGCAATGATGATTCCCCTGCCAGCGCAGATGCGCGCATGCAGCAGCCGTCCCGGAATCCACCCGACCATCGCTGCCGCCAGCGCGACAGGCACGCACCACACGAGCGTTCCCCGCCATCCGGCCGCAAGCTCTGCGAGCGGCAGCCGACCCTCGTCAGCGACCGGAGCCTGCACGGAAGAGACCGCACTCCACAGCAGCGGGCACGCGACGAGAAGGATCGGCAGCGCACATGCCGCGAGTGTGCGCATCACTGGTCCCGGCGCAGCCGCGACATGAACCGCACGAGCGGCGCATCGCCCTCCTGCGCCGCACGGTCCCAGTCGATGATGGCGACCCCATCCGGAGGCACGCACCTGTATGCGTCGCCCCTCTCAAGCCCCTCAGGCCAATCCGCTGCCTCATCCGCCGCACGCGCCCCATCAGGGTCTGCGATCGGCGAGTTTCCCCAACGGCTCGCGGCGAGCCACGCCTCAACGCGCGGCGCAAGCATCCACTCGACGAACGCCGCGGCCTCGTCAGGATGCGGCGCGCCGGCCACACATGCGAGCGTGCCGGGCGTGACGATCGCTCCCTCGGCGGAGTCGCCCTGCGCCATCACAGGCAGCACGATGCACTCCACGTCTGCACCTTGCGCACGCGCGGCGCGCACATCATCCTCATCGGTCATCCCGATCGTGGCCTCGCCGCGCCAGATCGCATCCACCACGGCAGCGTTGCCTCCCGCGAGAACACGCGGCGCCCGGTCAGCGAGCGCGTCGATCCAGGCGGCGCCCCGCCCATCAGGCAGCATCGACATCGCAATGAGGTGGCCACGTGTCGTCCCGAAGCGGGGATCCGCCATCGCGAGCGTGCCTGCCCACGAGCCATGTGCGACCTCCGACCACGAACTCGGGAGCGATGCGCGGTCCGTGGCGGAGGGCCGGTACACGATCACGCGGGGCCTGGCCGCAAACGCATACCAGCGGCCCGACTGGCCCCTGCACCCGTCGGCGATGCGGTCCGCACGCTGGCCCCGGTGCGGAGCCAGCACGCCCTGCGCCGCGAGGTCAGCCGTCGTGAGCGCCTCGCCCGACCACAGGCAATCTGCGCGCGGCGCGTTGCGTTCGGCCTTCAGCATCGCGGCGAGCGCCGTGGCCTTCGATGCCTCGGTGTCGTAGCGCGCCCTTACGCGAATGCCGGTGTCCCTCTCGAAGGCAGCGAGGATCGGGCGCGCGATCGACTCGTCCGCGGACACGTACACCACCACTTCGCGTGGCGGTAGCCCCTCAGGCACCGAAGGCTCCGGTTCGCCATTCCCGCAACCGGGAATCGCCGTGAGCGGCAGCGCCAGAAGCGCTGCGACAACCCTCGAGAGCCGCAGCATCACGGCGATGCTGGACCCGTCTTCTGCTCGATGCGGCGCCGCATCTCGCCGAAGTAGCGGCGGTGCGCCTCACGCAGGTGCGGAGGCACAGGATCCTCGCCCGTGCCTTCCTCCACGCCGCGCGAGATCTCCTGCGCGATCTGCTTGAGCTTGGCCCGGCTCTCGCCCACCACAGGGGGCGCATCGACAAGCTGCCGTGCGATCACGTCGCCGCCTTGGTTGGCGACCTTCTCCTTGCGGCTCTTGGTGCCGAAAGGCGTCTCCTGAGTCGGCGTGTTGCCGCCATTGGATGGTCCGCCCTGAGGCCCTCGACCCTGGCCGGGCTGGCCAGTGCGCGATGGCTGATTCCCGCTGGCCAGCTGCGTCGCCTGCCCGCCGCCCGCGCATTGCGAGCGCGCCGACTGCGCATCCTGCATCATCTGCGCGAGCTGCTCCATCTCGCTCAGCATCTGATTTCCCTGCGCGAGCGACGACGCGCCTGACTGGGACTGGGACCCCTCCTGCCCCTGCGAAGGCTGTCCCTGCGATCCCGACTGGCCACCGGACTTGCTTCCCGACGGGTTGCGGCACTCTCCCGCACACTGGCCCATCGACTTTGCGAGCTTCTCGAGCGACTCGTTGGCGCTGCGCTGCGCGCGAGCAGCCTGGCGGATGCTCTCCTTCTGGGCATCGTTGAGCTGGTCGGACTTCGCGAGCGCCTGCTCGAGCGCTGCAGGATTCGAGGCAAGCGCGGGATCCATGCCCGAGCGCTCGAGCGCCTTCCTCAGGGCATCCTGGTTGGCTGCCGACTTCTCGATCTGCGACGCGAGCTGCTCAAGGGACTTCGCCAGCGACTCGCGCGTGGCGGCATCGAGCGCCGGATCTGATGCCTGCTTCGCGAGCTGCTCAAGCTGCTGGCGCGCCGTGGCCGCATCGCCTCGCTTGAGCGCCTCGGCGAGCTGCTGCACCGGGGAACCGTCAGTGGGCTCCACACGGCTGAGCGCATCCTTCAGCGCATCGAGCTGCTGCGCCTGCTCGGACTGCATGAGCTGGTCGAGGCGCTGCGTGAGCTCTGTCATTCGGCGAGCGGCCTCCTTGCGAACCGCCTCTGCCGACTCCCCGTCCTTTCCTGCCCCGACGAGTTCGCCCTCCTTCTGCTCCGTCATGCCGAGCGCCTTCGCAAGCGCATCGTTCGACTCGATCTGGCGCACGACGGGCTCGAGCCGAGCCGCGGCCGCTGCACGCGCGGCGGCGAGCTCCTCAGCGTTGCCCGACGACGGCGCATCGGCACCACCGACCGGAATCGGAGGCAGCAGCATCCATGCGGCCACCGCAGCGGCCATCAGCGCGGGGCCGGCAAAGGCACGCCCCGGCAGCGGTATCGGGCACGCCGTACGCAATCCCTCGCGCACGCGACGATCCTGTGCAGCGCGAAGCCCATCCTCGATCGCTGCACGGGCGAAGGGGTCTGTGCGCGCCGCGACGGCGATCGCGGTGGAGAGACGGTCATGCAGGCCCAGACGAACGTCCACGATGCTCGCCACTGCCAGATCAGCGGGACGCGTGACGCGCGCAACGGTCCAGCCGATGACACCCGTGACGCCCAATGCCAGACCGCCCCACATCATGAACGGGGAGCCAAGCCAGGGCACCCAACCGCTTGCAAGTCGGGCACCCACCATCGCCGCAAGCAGCACGGCCCCCACCACGACCGACGCCGATGCGACGCACGCCACCACGTCGCGCATCATGATGCGTCGCCGGGCCGCGCGAACGATCGTGCCGATGGCATCCATGGTCATTTCGTGCGGTCGTGCCGCCGACCGTACGAAGTTAGGATACGCCGATGCTGTCGCTTGACGCCCTGCTGATCTCGTCACTTCTCGCGATGCCGCTCTCGCCGTGGCGGCAGGAGCCGCCGGCGCAGCCTGAGCCACCCGCGCAGCCTGAGCCTGCGCCTGAACCTGAGCCAGAACCAGTGCCTGAGCCGGAGCCAGAGCCCGAACCGGAACCGGAGCCAGAGCCAGAGCCAGAGCCGATGATCGACGAGCCCCCTGTAGAGCCCTCGGACGAGCAG
>CAZKTN010000001.1:154659-172784 GCA_964555705.1 uncultured Isosphaeraceae bacterium
GCCAGAGCCAGAGCCGATGATCGACGAGCCCCCTGTAGAGCCCTCGGACGAGCAGTCCGAGCGGGTGCGGCAACTCGAGGAGGAGCTCGCGGAGGCGCGCGCGCGTGCGGCGGACCTCGAACGAATGATCGACGAGCTCCGGAATCAGGTGACCCAACTTCGCACGGAACTCGCTGCACGGGCCGCTGCCCGCGCGGCTGCAGCGTCCGCACCATCACCTGCCCCAGTGCCTCGGGCAGAGAACTCATCGCCTTCTCCCGAATTGTCGCAGGCGCCGCCGCAAGCGCAACCGCGACGGTCATGGGACGAGGATCCCGATGACCAGCGGCCCTCATGGACGCCACCCGCACCTGTGGCGCAGGCACCTGCACCACTTCCCGCGAATGCGACCTCCGACCCCGAGTCGTTCCTTGCATCGATGCGATCCGCGTATGCCTCCCGCTTCCCGAGCATCCCGAGCCCGAGCCAGCGTGACGCGTTCGACGCCTTCACGGGCGACGTCGTGAAGTGGAGCGCGGGGCAGCAGCGTGCGCTCCGGTTGCCTGTGACCTGGACAGTCCACCTTGTCCGCGTCGAGAAGGGTTCGAGCAAGGACCGCACCGTCAAGTTCATCGCTCGTACCGCGGGCCGCAGCGGCTCGCGCGGATCGGGTGACACGTTCGTGGTCCGCGTGCCGCGGGCCCAGGCGCAGGAGCTGACGAGCGGCGACTACCGGAGCACACCATTCGAGGTGACTGGAACCTTGGCGCCGATCGTGCGCTTCGCCCCCGAGCGGGCCTACGACGGGATCTCCTCGAATCACAGCGCCTTTGTGGGGCCTTACTGCGAGGTCTCGATCGCCCTCGACAGCCAGTCAATCCGTCCGGGAAGTTGATATTGAGACTGAGTCTCAATATGATCCCCCGATGCGGCACGCCGGAGCAGCCCAAGCCACCCAGCCTACGAAGGATCCGCTCCGGATCCCGTTGACGCAGTTGCGGCGTGGCCAGAGGGCCACCGTCGAATGCGCCGCCCTAGACGGGCTTCCCGACGACCACCGTTGCCTGCTGTCAGCCATGGGGCTTGGAGATTCGTGCGAACTTCGCGTGTGCAGGCCGGGTGCCCCGTGCATCGTGCAGGTGGATGGGACACGCCTGGGCATCGCGCAGGATGTGGCCGAGCGGATACTCGTGACGCCACTTCCCGACCCATCGGCAGTGTCGCGCAATGCCAACGGCTGACGCACCGTCGTCGGCCCCCGCTGCCGCCGCACGTGCGATGCGCGTGGCGCTCCTGGGCAACCCCAATGTGGGCAAGAGCACACTGTTCAACGCGCTCTGCGGGCTGCGCGTCAAGACGGCCAACTTTCCCGGAAGCACGGTCGAGCACCATGTTGGGGGGTTTCGCGACCGCCGAGGCCGCGAGTTCGAGCTGATCGACCTTCCGGGCACCTACAGCCTGAGGCTTGAGCTGCCCGAGTCGCGGCTCTGCCGCGATTGCCTCGAGGGACGCATCGGCGACTGCACGCCGGACGCTGCGCTCATCGTGCTCGACTCGACCAACCTCGTGCGCAACCTCCAGTTCGCCGCGACCGCGCTTCGCCGCGATGTGCCTTCGGTCATCGCGCTCAACATGAGCGACGAGGCGTCGAGGCGCGGCCTGAGCATCGACACTCGCGCGGCATCGGACCTTCTCGGCTGCCCCGTCGTCGCCGTGTCCGGACGCAGCGGGATGGGACTGCCGGCGCTGGCTGACGCGCTCGCCGACGTGACCGCCCGAAAGCGCACAGCGCTTCCCCTGCATCCGCTTCCGGAAGGCGAGCCGGGGAGCGCGGAGTCCGTGCGCTGGGCAAACCAGCTCTTCGCGCAGATCGGCGGCAGCGGCACCTCGAGCCGCGATGCGCTTCACGACCGCCTTGATGCCGCATTCACGCATCCGGTGCTTGGGCTGGTGTTCTTCGGCGCAGTGATGACGGCGCTTTTCGCGGCGCTGTTCTGGGTGGCGAAGTGGCCCATGGAGTGGATTGGCAGCACCTTCGATGCGCTGGCCACGCTCGTCGGAGATGTGGTGCCGCCGGGCGTGCTCCAGGACCTTCTCGCCAACGGGGTGGTGGGCGGCATCGCGGCCACCGTCGTGTTCCTGCCGCAGATCTGCATCCTGTTCTTCCTGCTGGCGCTGCTCGAGGACTCTGGCTACCTCGCACGCGCGGCCTTCGCGCTCGATCGCGTCATGCGCCGCTTCGGCCTGCCGGGCCAGGCGTTCATGCCGCTGCTCTCGAGCCATGCGTGCGCGCTGCCTGGCATCATGTCGACGAGGCTGATCCCAGACCCGCGCGACCGCATCGCGGCCATCCTGGCTGCTCCGTTCATGAGCTGCTCCGCGCGGCTCCCGGTGTACGTGCTGCTGTGCGGCATCCTCTTTGCGGACCGGCCGCTCATGGCGGGCCTCGCGTTCGTCGGCTGCTACGTGCTTGGCGCAGTGGCCGGACTCCTCACGGCACTGCTTGCGCGCAGGACCGTGCTGCGGGGCCCTAGCCGGCCGATGGTGCTCGAGCTCCCCACCTACCGGATTCCCCACCTTCGGACGGCATTCGCGACAGCCGTCGAGCGCGGATGGGTGTTCCTTCGCAATGCGGGAAGCGTGATCCTCGCGATCGCCGTCGTCATGTGGTGGCTGAGCGCATATCCGAAGGTTGAGGCGTCGGCGCCCGAGGCAGAGTCCGAGGCGCAGGCTGCGCGCGCGCAGCAGTCCGGCAGCTTCGCCGGCATGGCCGGTCGCGCATTGGAGCCGATCTTCCGGCCGATCGGGCTCGACAGCCAGCTCACCGTCGCCGTGCTCACGAGCTTCATGGCGCGTGAGGTGTTCACGACCACGGTGTTCGTCGTCACGGGTGCCGGCGAGGACGCGGGCGACGACGAGGGCACCCTCGAGCGCGTGCGGAGCGCCACCCGCCTCGATGGCACGCCGCTGTTTACGGTGCCCACGGCGTGGAGCCTCCTCGTCTTCTACGTGCTTGCCATGCAGTGCCTTCCGACGCTCGCGCTCGTGCGGCGCGAGACGGGCTCATGGCGCTGGCCTCTCGCGCAGTTCGCGTGGATGACTGCCGTCGCGTATGTCGGCGCACTCATCGCGTACCGGATTGCGGGAGGCGGCGCGTGAGCTTCCCCGTCGGCGACTGGCAGTTCTGGATCGCGACGGCCATCGCTGCCGCGTGCGCGTGGGCGATCATCCGGCCGATGCTTCCCTCGCGGAAGAAGAGCCAGTCGTGTCCCGGGTGCCCATCAGGCGAGCCGCGTGCGGACCCTACCGCACGAAAGGCCACACTCACCATTGGCGGGGTGCGGCCGAAGTAGGCATCGACGCGAACGCGCGGGCCACCAGCAGATCCTCGCGCGTGGTCACCTTGATGTTGCGCACCTCGCCGTCCACCACAAGCACCGGCTCGCCGAGGCGCTCCACCAGCATCGCGTCGTCGGTGACGCCCGCAAGATCCGGCTGCGCGTAGGCGCGGCGCAGGAGCCCCAACTCGAAGACCTGCGGGGTCTGCACCGCAACCACACGGTCGCGCGGGATTGTCTCCTCCACGAGTCGACCCTGCGCCGACTCGCGGCCGGCGTCGCCGAGGATCGCATCGGCAATCGCATCATCCGCTGCGGCAGACACAAGGTTCGCAGACACCCGCTTGAGGGTGGCGCGCACGGGATCGCCGGGGATCACTGCGGGCGCGACCTGCGCCGCATCGAACACTCGCGAGACCAGCTCGTCGGACACGCACGGCCGTGCCGCATCGTGCACAGCGACATGCGTCACCCCCTCTGGCACATGCGCGAGCGCGAGGCTCACGGTCTCCCAGCGCTCGGCGCGACCGCCGGGCACCACCTTCACGCCGTGGAACCCCAGCTGCGCACCGAAGCGCGACATGAACTCCTCCATGCCGTCGGGCGGCGCGGCAACGACCACGCACGTGACCTCCGGGCGCCGCGTGAAGATCTCCACAGTGCGCAGCAGCATCGGACGCCCGCCGATCTCCTGGGAGATCTTCTCGCCCCCGAACCTCTCGCCTCGGCCTGCGGCCGGAATGATGACGCACACCCTGAACTCGCTCACGTGCCCTCCGAAGTGCCTTGCACTGCCTGACCGCCGACCGTCACCCTCGGACCCTCGCACGCGTGCTCGCGCAGGGTCCGTGTGATGGATGCCTCGTGCAGCGGCATGCTGAACCGGTCAAGATCCTCCTTGGCCCGCTGGAAGGCGTCCGCGTCGCACGTTGCGGGGTCGCGTTGGCCGTGCTCCACAAGAGCCGCCACTGAACGCACCCGGGACTCGAGGTCACTGACGTAACTGGTTTCGAGCGCATCGCGCACCCGGGCCAGCGCCTCTCCGATCCACTTGAGGTCGAGGGCCGCATGCGCGCACAGGTCCGCGACGCGGTGGCGGTGCATGTCCTCGCGGGCGTGCACAATCGCATCGCGCTCCATGGCCGCGATCTCCTCGCGCGTGAGCCCCCACGAGGGCACGACCTGCACCGACGCATTGGCGCCGCTTCGGCGCTCGCGCGCTGACACGGTCAGGATGCCGTTGGCGTCCACGAGGAACTCGACCTCGATCTGCGGGATGCCCGCGGGCATCGGCGGGATCCCGCGGAAGTCAAAGCGCGCAAGCGAGCGGCAGTCGGCCACCATCTCGCGCTCGCCCTGGAGCACATGCATCGAGACCGCAACCTGGCCATCCACACTCGTGGAGAACATCTCTGTCGCGCGGGCGGGAATCGACTGGTTGCGCATGAGGATCTTGGCGACCGCCCCACCCACCGTCTCGATGCCAAGAGACAGCGGGATCACGTCCAGCAGCAGGATGTCGGACCTGCGGCCCTCGAGCAGCGACGCCTGCACTGCGGCACCGAGCGCCACCGTCTCGTCCGGATCGACCGCGGTGTAGACCTCGGCGCCGAATGCCTCGGATGCGGCTCGGCGGACGCACGGGATGCGCGTCGAGCCGCCGACCATCACCACACGGTCGACCTGCGGGTTGCCAGCATCGGCGAGGGCCCGGCGGCAGCAGTCCGCCGTTCGCGCGATGAGCGGCGCGATGAGATTCTCGAAGTCGCTGCGTGACATCGGGCACGACCACAGCGCCCCGCCCGGAAGGGCAATCTCGACCGATGCGCTCTCGAGGTCGCTGAGGGTCACCTTTGCGGCCTCCGCCGCGTCGAGCAGCTCCTGCCTCCATGACGGGGGCGCCTGCGAGAGGTCATGCCCCTCTGCGGCGATGCGCTGCGACAGGTGCCTTGCCACGGCAGCGTCGATGTCATCCCCCCCAAGGTGGGTGTCGCCGGCGGTCGCGATGACGCGAACCACATCGTCGCCCTCCGAGGAGATTTCGAGGATCGACACGTCAAAGGTGCCGCCACCGAAGTCGTACACCGCGACCGTCTCAGCCCGGCCGCGCAGCCCAAGCCCATACGCGAGCGCAGCGGCCGTGGGCTCGTTGATGATCCGGACGGGCTCGATGCCCGCAAGGCGCGCAGCGTCGCGAGTGGCCTCCCTCTGCCCGTCATCGAAGTATGCGGGCACGGTGATCACCGCCTTGGACACGCGCCGGCCAAGCGAACGCTCCGCGACCGCACGCAGCCGACGGAGCACCTCTGCGCCAATCTCCTGGGGCAGCAGCGTCCGTCCCGCCACCGAGAACGCCGCAAGCCCGCGCACACCCTCGACGATCCAGGGCGCAAGCTCGGGCGCCGACAGCCGCGCCTCAGCGTGGCCTCGCCCCATCAGCCGCTTCGCGCCAAGCACCGTGTCCGCGCGGTGCATGTGCGCCTCCTTGCGCGCAACGTGGCCCACCACTGGTCCCTGCCCCGGAACGAACCGCACTGCACTCGGCAGCATGCGCCGCCCGTCGGCGTCGCTCAGCACACGGGGACCCGACTCGTCGCACCATGCGACGAGCGAGTTGGTCGTGCCCAAGTCGATGCCCACGATCGTGTCGCGCATGGCTGTCGCATCCTAGCCCTGCCGGTCGAGCCGATGGCGGAGCTCCGTCACGTAGTCGTGCCGCCAGTTGGCCTGCGTGGTGGTGCGGACGCCTGTGATGCGCGCCACATCGCGCTGCCGTCGCCCATCCACCACCATCATCTGCACCACCGGACGCTGCCATGAGGGAAGCTCGTCGAGGACCTTCACGGCGAGCTCGCAGCGCTCCTTCCTCTCAGCCTGCTGGGCTGGTGCAGTGTCCGATCTGCGCGACCACCACGAATCCTCGCACCATCGGCGCTCCCGCTGGGTCCGGCGGCGCTCGGTCCTGATGTGGCGGATCGCCACGCGCGATGCGCAGCGCGTCATGAAGCCGATGTTCATCAGGCTCTCGAGGCGGCCCTCACGCTGCCGCCACGACATGGCACGCATGAACGCCTCCTGCACCGCATCCTCCGCGAGCGTCCTGCCGTACGTCCTCGAAAGCACTGCGGCGATCCTCGCCGCCTGAGACTCGAAGGCGCGCGCCACATGCGCCTTCCACTGCACAACCAGCTGACCGTGACCGGATCCATTTCCTTGCATGGCGATCTCCCGAACATCTCGTGTTGAGTGAGTTGCGTTCGCGCACCACGACGGCACGCGAAGGCGCAGTTCACACGCAGATGGGGCGATTCGGGCGACTACCGCCGCTTTTGCTGTCCCGCCTCGGGAAGACGGTCCAGCGCCGGCTCAAAGCGCTTCGCAGCGAGCTCGTCGAGTGCCGCAATGAGCTGGCCCACCCCCTGCTCGGCGTCGCTCGTCACGATCTCGCCGCGGCCGTCGGCCAACCTGTACGAGATATCCACGCGCACCGCACTGGTGTCGGGGGCCGCGGGAGGACTGGCCAACCAGCCCGAGTCGCGCACGATTCCTGCGATGCGCGCGCACTGGTCCTGATCGAGCGCCATGCGCCAGCGCGTCGACCGGTTCAGGCCATCCACACCGCCACCCACAGCGAGCTCACCGTCCTCGACCGTGTAGTACATGTATCTCGCGTGGGCAACGTCACGGACCCACACTGCGAGCGCCACGCCGCAGGGCCCCATGTCGGTCGGCGCATCCGGGAGGGCGCGGCATCCACCGATCGCCAACATGATTCCACAGGCAGCGACGGGCCGCATCATCGCAGGATCGCCGTGCCCTTCAGTGGGGGCTCGGGCTCGAAGCCCGCATACGGGTCGGGACCGAAGTCATAGCGCTGGGGCAGGACCCTGTCCGGGGGCACGTCGGTGATCCAGGCGAGACCGCACATCGCGCGCACGAAGCGCGCGACCTGAGGGTCAGGCACCCCAGTCGTGCGGCAGCGCCTCACGTACCACCAGTCCGCCTCGTCGGCGCGGATCCAGATGAGGAACACGATCTCGTCCGCGGCCGGCGCGACGAGCTGCGGCCACACCTCCAGCGAGCTCGACGAGGGGTCGAGGTAGCCGCACTCCCGGGCGAGATCCCACACGCCCTCGACCTGCGCGTGGTAGAGCCACCGTGTTCGTGCAGGTCTCGTGTCGAAGTCAAGCGAGTCGCCGGCGTCGGCGTGCAGCGATCCGTCCGCAAGCAGCGTGTACTTGCCCTGCCGGAGGTGGGCCTGCGGCAGGTCCTTCGCTGACCGGCCGGTGAGCACCGTCACATCGACCGCAAAGTCGGCCGGCGGCTCCGGCGCATCAACCTTGAGCTGGCGCACGTCAGTGCATGCCGCTGCAACCGCAGCAAGAAGCATGGCAGCCAGTGGCAGTCGCAGTCGCATGGCGGAAGGCTATCCGCGGCGACCTTCGTGCGGTGTGCGCAGGGTGCCGCAGGCGCACGCCGCGGCGCAGGCACGGACACGCCGAACCGCGCTCCGCGCAGTAGCCTTCCCGACCATGAAGGCCAGCGTCGCCTGGATCAACGACTACCTCGACCGGCCGGCCACTGCGGACGAGATCGCGGACTGCCTCACGGCGTGCGGTCTTCCGGTCGAGTCGAGTACCGCATCGCCGTGCGGCGACACTGTCCTTGAGGTGGAGCTCACCAGCAACCGCGGCGACTGCCTCTGCCACGTCGGGCTCGCACGCGAGGTGGCCGCCGCGACGGGCAGGTCGCTCGTGCCGCCACCAACGGACCACCCCGAGGACGGCGAGCCGTGCGAGAGCGCAGTCCGCGCGTCAAATGCCGACACGGCCGCATGCCCGCTCTACACGGCTCGAGTGATTCGGGGCGTGAGGGTCGGCCCTAGCCCGGAATGGATGCAGGCCAGGCTCCGTGCGATCGGCCAGATCCCGCGCAACGCGATCGTCGACTGCACGAACTTCGTGCTCTTTGAGCTTGGCCAGCCCACCCATGCGTTCGACCTCGCTCAGCTGCATGGCGGAACCCTCCAGGTGCGCCGCGCGCAGCCGGGCGAGAGGCTCCTGCCCATCGGCGAGGGCGCGAAGCCAGTCGCGCTCGGGGACCGCACGCTGGTGATCGCCGATGCCGACCGTCCCGTCGCGATCGCGGGCGTGAAGGGCGGCGCCGAGACCGCCGTCCGTGACTCGACGGTCGACATCGTGATCGAGAGCGCGTGCTTCAACCCCGTGGACGTGAGGCACGCGAGCCGCTCGCTCAGGATCGCGAGCGACTCGAGCTACCGCTTCGAGCGGGGCGTCGATCCCGCAGCGGTCGATGGGCCCGCACGCCGTCTCGTTCGCCTGATTCTGGAGGTGGCGGGCGGACGCGCGCTTCGCAGTCCCCTGCATGCCGGTCCTGCCCCACGGCCGCGGAACCCCATCTCGCTCCGCATCGCGCGCCTCCAGTCGATCACCGGCATCGCGATCGGCGCAGGCGAGGCGCGCCGCGTGCTCGAGTCGCTCGGGTGCACTGTCATCGGCGATGCGGCGCTCCTCGAGTGCACGGCTCCCGTGCACCGCATGGACCTCGAGCGCGAGGTCGACCTCATCGAGGAGGTGCTGCGCATCGTGGGCATCGACCGAGTCCCGGTGCGCGAGTCGATCACTGTCCGTGTGCCTCCGTCGCAGCCTGAGGTCGAAGGCCCTCGCGCGCTCCGCGATGCGCTCGTCGCTGCTGGATTCACGGAGTGCGTGACGCACACGCTCGTGTCGGAGCGTGCCTCGCAGCGGTTCGTCCCCGCCGGCAGCGGAACGCTGACGCTTGCCGACGACCGAACTGCCGGCGAGCCTGTGCTGCGGCCCTCGATCGTGCCGAGCCTGCTGCAGTGCGCGGCGCGCAACCTTGACCATGGCGCCACCGACGTCCGACTGTTCGAGCTGGCGCGCGCATTCGCAGTGCACGGAGATGCGCACACGGAAGAGGCAAGGATCGCGATGGTGGTCGTGGGGCCAAAGTCGGCGCAGGATGCGTTCCGTGCGCTCCGCGGCGCCCTTGACCGGGCGGTTCATGTCATGCACGGGCCCCTGACGACCGCGCGCATCGGCGCCGCAACCGACTCGGACGCGCTGCGCGGTGCCCTCATCGACGCAGGGTCCGTCACAATCGGGGGCGCGCATGCAGGCGCTGCAGGCATCATGGATCCGCAGGCCGCACACGCGTTTGGCATCGAGCTGCCTGTTGCGGCGGCGGAGCTCTCGCTGAGGCCGCTGCTGGCCGCGTACCCGCCGGCAGTCTCGGTGCGGGCGAGCCCCACTCATCCGGCCATCGACCGCGACCTGTCGGTGCTGGTCGCCGATGGCGTGACATGGAGCCAGGTCGAGTCGTGCGTGACCAGATGCGGCATGCCGCACTTCGAGCGTGCGGAGTTTGTGGGCACCTACCGCGGTCCCCAGGCCGGTGCCGGCCGCAAGTCGCTCACGATGCGCCTCCTGTTCCGTGCAGATGACCGCACACTGCGTCGCGAGGAGGTCGATGAGGCCATTCGCACGCTTGTGCCTGCGCTCGCCGCGGACGTGGGCGCTGAGGTGCGAGCATGAGCCACGCGCCGACCCTGGGAGACATGACAGTGGCCGGATTCCTGGAGGCGCTCGCCTCCAGGAGCCCGACGCCAGGCGGTGGCGCCGCCGCCGCGGTCACGCTTGCGCAGGCGGCCGCGCTCGGGTCCATGGTGGTCGCCTACACCGAAGGCAAGGCGAAGTGGGCCGCGCACGCGGAGCTGCATGCGCACGCCGCCTCGTTCCTGGCGCAGGTGAGGCTCGAGGCACTTGCGCTTGCAGACCGCGATGCGTCGGCATACCGCGCCCTCAACGCGCTGTGGGGCATCCCTCGCGACGAGCGTTCGCGCGACCCGAGGTGGTCCCCCGCGCTCGATGAGGCGATCGCGGCGCCGTCGGCGATCGCCGACCTCGCCTGCGCCACGATCGTGCTGCTGTCGCGGCTTGACGGCCGCACGTCGGCGCTGCTCGCAAGCGACCTGCGCATTGCGCGCCTCTTCGCGGATGCCGCGCTTGAGGCGGCGCTGGCGAACGTGGAGGTCAACGTGCCGATGCTCGAGTGCGCAGTGACGGCCGAGTCGGTCCGCGGCGCGTGCGCGTCGCGAAGGGCGCTCGCTGGCTCGCATCGACGCGACGCTGGCGCAGGGACCGGGTCCTAGCGCATGGGACTCGTGGCGCTGCTTGCGCTCGGCGCCGCGCTGGCGCTTGCCGCCGTGGTCACTGCGATTGTCCGCGATGCGCGCCATCCGGCGCGCGCCTCGGTGGGATGGGCCCTCGCGAGGGGACTTCCCACCCGACCCGCCGACGCAGGCATGGATTCGGCCGATGGATCCGTGCAATGCGCAGATGGAACCGAGCTGCCGATGTGGACCATCCCCGGCGGCAACCCCGACGGACCCGCGCTCCTGCTGCTGCACGGATGGCGGCGCTCCCGCATCGACTCCATCAGGCGGCTGCCGTGGCTCCTTCCGCATGTGCGCTTCGCCTGCGTCATGGACCTCCGTGGCCACGGCGAGGCGCCGCAGGGACCCTCAACGCTCGGACCCGCGGATGCAGCTGACGCATGCGCGGCAGTGCGCGCGCATCCCGGAGTGCCCTGGATCCTCGCCGGCCACTCGCTCGGTGCGTCAATCGCGCTTCGTGCAGCGGCCACGCTCATCGGCACCGGCGCACGCATCGAAGGCGCACTGCTCATGTGCCCCTACCCGGACATCAGAGTGCCGCTCACGGGGAGGCTCTCGAGCATGGGGATGCCGGCATTCCCGGTCGCAGGAATGGCAGCGCGCGCCATCGCGCTCCTGTGCGGGCGCGAGGATCCCGCGGACGATGCGATTCGTGCCCTCGGGACGTCAGCGCTGCCGACGGTGTGGGTGACCTGCGCAGAGGATGCGATTGTGCCGCCGCACGTCGTGATGGACATGCACGCTCAGGCCCTCTCGTGCGGAAGCGTGGCGACGCTGCACGTCGATGAGGATGCAGATCACGACTCGGTGGGCACTGGCCATCCAGCATGGGCAGCCGACGCCGTGGAGACGCTCACTCGGCGGCGGGCGGAAGCCACCACGCCCTGATCGCCAGCCCGCGCTGGCTCGGCCGCATCTCGTAGACGACCGGTCCGATGTAGCGCGCCAGCAGCGCCGCATCCACATCCTGCAGCGCCGCGCGCAGCGATGGAGGGAGCTGCATGGGCAGCATGTCGGTCACCGCCTCGCGGTCGTCGATCGCCTCGTCCATTCGGCCGATCAGCCCGTCCTCCGCGAGCATTGCCTTGCGGTTGAGGTCGAAGCTCCGCACCGCGTCCACGTAGCCCCATCCGCTGACGGGTCCGGGCGGCACGCTCGCTGCGGCGCGCCTGTACACCGCATTCTCCGACAGGCTGCGCGCCGAAGAGTCCGTCGACGCGCGCATCACCTGCTCGACTGCGGCGAGATCGCCGTAGAGCACTGCGCTCCCGCCAAGCCCAATCGCAATCGGCATGCCCTCGCCGCTGTAGATCTGACCGCCCTGGAAGTCGCGCGGCATCAGCCCAGCGCTCGGCGCCGCCAGCGCCACCAGCGCAGTCGCCGCACGCTCGTCGCTGCACCGCATCACCGTGACCGAACGAGTCCCGCCATCCGAGCCCGGCACGGGAGTCGTGAACGACCACATTGTCGGCCCGATGGCCCCGAAGGCCTTGCGCATGCCGGGGCCCCACTGCTCGAGCAGCGGCGCGATCTGCTCAGCCTGCATGTCGGGCAGCGCCGCAAGCGCATCCTCGAGCAGCTTCATGATTCCGTCGAACCGCACGTTGAGCCGCTGGTAGCTGATCGCGTCATCGCCGCACATGGCCGGCGGGGCATCCACCTCGGCGCCATCGGACACGAGCGACACCAGGCCCATCTTCTCGCCGGGCACGAACACCGTCGACGAGAGCTCAACCATGCCGAGCTCGCCCCCGACGTTCAGGCCGAAACCCCATGCGCGGATGTCGCCGAAGAGCTTCTGGATCAGCGGCTGCATCGGGCCCATCGGGCCCGCGAGCAACGGGCGCACCAGAGGCTGAAGCGGGGCCGTGAAGAAGATCGCCTGCGCATCGGTGCCTCCGAGCTGGGCGGATGCGCCCTGCCAGTCCTCCACCGACGAGAGCACATCGCCGCGACCCTCTGCGGCGGCGAGCGCATCCTCGAGCGACGCAACGGAACTCGCCACCCAGAACCGGCTTCCGTCGCGCAGGTAGAAGAGCGAATCGGGCGTCGCCGCAACCTGACCGATCCCATCGAGCGGGTTCGCGGCCGGACGGCGCTGGCCTCCGCCACCGAGCTCCTCGTCCTCCGCGGGAAGCGGGATCACGGTCGCCTTGCGACCGCCACCGATGTCCACCTGCTCGGTGCCGCGACCTGACTCGCGCTCGAGCCGCGCGATGATGCCGTCGACCATCTTCGCCGCCGCATCCGCGTTGGCGCCATAGTCGGCACACAGCATGACACCGATCGCGTCGGCGTCGAGCTCTGGGTCACGGTCCACGAAGAGCGCAAGACGCACCGCACCAGGCCACGGGACGCTGTCGCCGTCGATACCCATCTCCGCGAGGCGCTTCTTGCGCTCCTCGGCCTCCGCAGCCTGTGCCGGCTCGTCCATCAGCGCCTTGACCTTCGGGTCCTCGAGCAGCTTCGCCAGCGGCGTCGCAGAGAACCGATCGGCGAGGGCGCCCATGTCCTTCACGCCGATCGCCAGGAACGTCGACTTGGGCGCAAGGTCCTCGACGGCGGGAAGTGCGCGCTGCGGGGCATCCGCCGCGGCAGGCGCAGGAGGCGCGGCCGGCGCCCTCTGCGCGGCACCGGTGGCAGCCGGCGCCTGCGCGGGCGCGAGCGGAACGAGGCACGCGCACACCACTGCGGATGCGAGCCATGCGGTGCGGATCTTCGAAGTGGTCATCGCATCATCTCCCGTCTTGTGTCCGTCCTGTGGTCGGTCGCGGCGGCTGCGAGGCCCCGCCGTCACCGCGAGCTCGAGTCGCGCAGCTGCGGCGGTGCACCGAAGTCCTTGCGCGGAGGCGGCTGGAGGTAGTTGTGCCCCGAGTTGGGGTTGTTCTTGTCGTACGCGAAGGCCTCGCGGTTGCGGATGAAGTCCGTCACGTAGCGGGCAGGAATGGCGAATCCGAGGGCCTCGCCGCCTCGGATGCCCATGTTCGTGATGCCAACCACCTCCCCGCGCGTGTTGAAGAGCGGTCCGCCGGAGTTGCCGGGATTGATCGGGGTGTCCGTCTGGATGTAGGTGAGGCCGTCGAAGTTGCGGCTCGTCGTGGACACCACGCCCTGCGTCAGCGTGCGCTCGAGGCCCAGCGGATTGCCGATCGCAAAGACCGGCTGCCCTACTTCCAGCGCATCGGACCCGACCATCGGCGCGATCGGGAAGGGTGATCCGTCCGGGCTCTTGAGCTTCACGAGCGCCAAGTCGATCTGGTTGTTCACCGCAATGATCTCAACGTCGCTGAGCTCAGTGCGCTTGAGCGACCCATCGGGCTGGGCGACCCAGATCGTCGCGCGAAGGTTGGTCTCCCCCTGCACCACGTGAGCGTTGGTGATCGCGAACCCGTCCCGGTGGATGATGACGCCGGAGCCGAGACCGGACGGCGTCGAGACCTTGATCACCGCGGGGCCGATGATCTTGGCGTGCTCCTTGGGGCTGAGCTCCGGAAGGTCGACTGCCAGGGAGTAGAGCGACTGCTCCACCGTGCGGACAGGCGCGCCAGAGGTGTCGTTGGTCACATCGGCGACATCGGACATGTCGAACACCAGCACATCGGCGCCCACATCCAGCCACACCCTCTTGTCGGTGCGCTTGAGCACCTCGCCCTCCAGCTTTCGTCCGCTCTTGAGGGTGAGGATGTCCGTGCCTGCGCCTGAAGGCGCCGCTGAAGCTGCGGCGGGTTCCGACGTCGATGCAGCGGCCCCATCCTGCGGAGAGGCTGCGGCCACGAGCGTCGCGGCCTGAAGCGCAAGGAGCACGGCAACGCACTGCGATGGACGCGCGGCACACTGTGTCATGGGGAGCCAAGGGTACCATCCGCCACCCGGGTGACGCCCACCCGCCATCCGACAGACCTGCATCCAGGCCCCGCCCCACACCATGAACAACCGACATCGCGCTCTCGCCCTTGCCCTCGCCGCAGCGACGTTCCCGTGCGCGGCAGCGCCAGCCCAGTCCCTCGCGGAGCACTATGGATTTGATCCACTTGAGGTGATCAAGATCGAGAAGGGCGCCGGCCCGATGGTCACGTCGGACATGGACAGCGACGGGAAGCGCGACATCGTCGCCGTCAACAACCGCAACAGCCGGATCGACGTGCTGCTGCAGAAGGCCGGCGCGACGCCTGACGATCCGCCGCCGCCGCTGAAGTCGGTCAACGACATCCCGCAGCACTGGCGGTACCGCCGGGTCGAGGTGCCGGTGGCCGAGGAAGTCGGCGCCGTGATCCCCTACGACTTCGACCGGGACGGGCTGATGGATCTGGTGTACGCCGGAGCGCCGGGACGGATCGTGTTCATGCGCCAGTCGGCCCCAGGCACCTTCGATGTGGCCCGAAAGCACACCGTGCGCAACCTCAACCCGACGCGCGACGCGCTTGCGATCGCCAACGTGACGGGCGACTCGTCGCCAGAGCTCATCGGCATCGTCTCCGGGCGCATCCAGATCTGGGCGCTCGACGGCACCGACATCGGATCCCCGACTGAGCTCTCCGCCGGAAGCGGCAACATCGTGGCGCTGCTTGTCGAGGACTTCGACGGCGACGGGACCCAGGACCTTGTGGGAGTTCTGCCCGACGATGCCGCGCCGGTTCGCGCGTGGTTCGGCACCGATGTGTCAGGCACGTCGAGCCTGGGGCCGCAGATGCGATTCGAGATGCCGCCGCTGCGCGAGGCCACCGCAGTCCGCCTCAACGGACAGAAGGCCGCCATGCTCGGGACGATCGAGCGCCCATCACGGCGTGCCGTGCTCTACCGCATCGAGGAGACGCCGGCGACGACGGACGCAGACCGTGAGGCGGGGCTGCAGACCTGGAGCTTCGCCGATCCCTCGAACCGAAAGCGCCGCACAGCGTTCGCCGACATCAATGGCGACGGGCTGCCTGACCTGGTCGCCACCAACACCGAGTCGAACGCGATCTCCACATTCCTGCAGGTGCCGGGACGGGGCTTCGTGACCTACTCCAACGCACCGGCGTACAGCGACCTCGACTACATCGCCGCGCGGGACGTCAATGGAGACGGGCGGGCGGAAGTCTTCGTGAGCAGCGAGAAGGAGGGTGTGGTCGGTCGCTCCGACCCCGACGCCAACGGCGCGCTTGGATTCCCTGCGACAATCCCGATGCCCGGCGGCAGCGTCCCGGTCGCGCTCGGAGTGGTGCCGCTCGACGGGCGCCCCTGGGTCGCGGTGGTCGCGAAGGACGGCCGCAACTATGCGCTTGAGCTGCAGGCCGCCTCCGGCGACCCAACGAAGGTCTCCGTGCCTCTCGGCTCGCTGAGCCGCGCGCCGGACACGGTGCTTGCAGTCGATGCGGACCGTGATGGCCTCACCGACCTGCTCCTGTTCACTCCGGAGAAGCCGATGATGATGCTCCGGCGCTCAGGCGAGAAGGATGGTGTCCCATCATTCGCGCTGCTTGAGAGCAAGGACATGGCGCAGTTCGGCCTCGCGCAGGCGGCGAATGCCCAGAACACGGCGGTCGCGGACATCAACGGTGACGGCAACGCCGAGCTGCTGGTGGCTGACCGCAACTTCATTCGTGCGCTCAAGTACGACCCCACGGCGGGATGGCAGGTCGTGGAGCAGATCAACGCACCGCGCGGCGACGCGAAGCTCGTCTCGATCGCGCTCATGGGCGACCGCATCGTGGCGGCCGACCGCGAGAACGGAAAGGTGCTCATCTTCGGACGCAACACGGGCGGCCAGTGGACGCAGCAGGACTCGATCGACACGAAGGGTTTCAAGTTCAACTCGATCGAGGCGGGCAAGTTTGCCGGCGGCAGCGACGATGCGATCCTGCTCGTGGGCGACGACGGGTTCGGCGTGATCAGGTTCGGCGGCACTCGCCGCTCGCTCCAGCAGCTCGACTCGTGGCGCCCCGACGGCAACGAGCGCGTGCCGCACGAGTTCGGCGCAGGCGACGTCAACGGTGACGGCCTCACCGACCTCATCGCGCTCGATGCCGGCAAGCAGATGCTTGACATCCTCGCCATCAGCGAGAGCATGAAGCTGATGCCCGCGCAGAGCTTCAAGATCTTCGAGAGCCGGCTGTTCTCGGGGGGCGAGCCGCGCGAGTTCGAGCCCTCGCAGGTCATCATCTCCGACGTCACCGGAGACGGCGCGGAGGACGTCATCCTGATGTGCCATGACCGGGTCCTGCTCTACCCGCAGATGCGCGCCGGAGGCAGCGGCCCGCGCGGCAATCCAGGCTCATGAGCGAGCAGCAACCGGCCCAGGGAAGCGCCACGGACGCTGGTTCGGCTGCTGTCGCGGCACTCGAGAAGCTGCTCACGATCTCGCGGCGGCTTGGCGAGTCCTCTGACCTCCCGGATGTGCTGAGCATCATCATCGATGCACTCCGTGACCTGCTCCATGCGGACCGCGCCACCGTGTTCACCTACGACGCGCAGACGACCGAGCTGGTGATCCACGTGGCGCACGGCATCGGCGGTGCGGGACAGGTGATCCGAATTCCCGCCAACCGCGGGATCGCAGGCGCTGCGGCAGAGTCGCGCGCCATCGTGAACATCCCGGATGCGTACGCGGACGAGCGCTTCGACCGTTCGGTGGACCAGCGGACGGGCTACCGCACCCGCAGCATCCTCGCGGTCCCGCTTGTGGACCATGAGGGCTCGCTCGTGGGCGTCGCGCAGGTGCTCAACAAGGCAAGCGGCGCCTTCGACGGGCGCGACGAGTGGCTCGCCCGCGGCATTGCGGCGCAGGCTGCGGTCGCGCTGCGCCGTGCCGCGCTCATCGAGGACCATCTCGCGCGCGCCAAGCTCGAGGAGGAGATGAACGTCGCGCGAACGATCCAGCAGGGGTCATTCCCCACTGCCCTGCCGCAAGTCGATGGGTACGAGATTGCGGCGCGAAGCACCCCTGCCGACGACTGCGGCGGTGACGCGTACGACTGCATCGGGCTCGACGACAGTGGCGTGGTCGAGCAGGGCGAGGCTGCGGACCGGGTCATGTTCCTCCTTGCGGATGCCACAGGCCACGGGGTGGGACCGGCGCTTTCCTCGATGCAGGCGCGTGGCATGACACGCGTCGGAGCGCGCCTTCGCACCGGGCTGCTCGATACGGCTCGCGAGGTCAACAACCAGCTCTGCCAGGACCTTCCATCCGGACGCTTTGTCACGGCGTGGCTGGGACTGCTCGACCGGCGCACGCACGCGGTCGAGAGCTTCAGCGCCGGGCAGGGACCGCTCTTCGTGTATCGCTACGCGGAAGACCGCTTCGAGCCCATCGACACCGATGCGCCGCCATTCGGCGTGATCTCGTTCGGGTTCCCCTGCGAGCAGTCTCAGACGGTCACGCTCAGCCCGCGCGACCTGCTGGTGGTGCTCACTGACGGCTACTACGAGGCGATGAGCCCCGACGGCACGCAATGGGGCGACCCTGCAGTCCTCGATGTGGTGCGCACGCTGCGAGACCGCCCCTGCGCGGAGATCCTCGACGCCCTCGATGCGGGCGCGCTCGCGTTCAGCCAGACCCCATCGACGGCGGACGACAGAACCGCCGTCATCGTGCGCCGGCTGGCGTAACCTGC
>CAZKTN010000002.1:0-24090 GCA_964555705.1 uncultured Isosphaeraceae bacterium
CGCCTGCGTACCGCCGTCCCAGTGGGAGAAAATGGACCCGAGGGGAGTCGAACCCCTGTGCCGATCCGGTCAGCATGCCGCATCTACGCGCGTATCCGCCCATTCCATTTCGGCGCGGACTCCGCTGGGCGGCGTCGTGTCTCGCACCAAGGCATGCGAAGTTCTCGTCCATCCGGCGCATGCCAGGCCTTCAGGACCAGCCCGATGAGGTCGGTTCTCCGCCCTATCGGGCGTGAGGCGGGAACCGTCGAGCCTAAATTAGGCTGCGAGAGCGAGCTGCGTATTGGCAGTCGTTGTTGTGCATGATTTTTACGTGGCCATCATGCTCCACGGCGCGCCACGACAGGCCAAGCACGGCCGGTCGAAGCCAGTTCGGGCCCAGGTTGCGAAAGAGCAGAATAAGTATACGATTAAAAGCCTTTCGGGGTTCGCCTGTTTCGAGTCTTTGTTTCGAGAGCCAAGCCCGAGAGCACGTCCCCCAATGCCACGCCGCCGAGTTTCGCGCCGCAGCCGCGCCAGCGTCAGTCGTCCATCCCGCACGCCGCGTGCCAGCCGCGCTGCGGTGCCCGCATCGTCTGTCCTCATGAGGCGCGTTGAGTCGCTTGAGGCCGAGCTTGCCCACCTGCGTGGCGTGCGCCGGCACTTCGACTCCCTGCTCCAGGAGTACCAGCGACTCGTCTCCGGCATCTCTGCGCTCCATTCGAGCAAGGGCGCGAAGGCATTCGCGGACCTGCCTGTCGGCAAGCCGCTTCCAGCACCTGGCCGCAAGCGCTTCAGGCTCACCAAGGCCGCACTGCACCAGATGTACGACCGGCTCGCGGAGACGTGCCGCGGCCTCCGGGAGTGGGCCAGCCGAGAGGACATCTGCCGCGCGGCGGGATTCACGGTCGCCGAGTCGAAGCGGGCCTTCGCCATGTGCGTGCAGGGCTTCCGGGGATCCAAAGGCAAGGTGAAGCCCGTGCTGACGTCCAACGGCAAGGTTGGGCGGGTGGGCCGCTACCGCAAGGCGGCCTGACAGCCCGCCGCGAGCCGTCAGGCCAGGCCGAGCGCCGTGTGGCCGCGCCGCGCGGCGTTTCGCCAGGGATCGATGCGGATTCGTGGCCTCGCGACCTAGGATCCTCGCCATGCAGACCCGTCGAACCGCATTCTCGACGTCGCTCCTGCTCGGCGCCATCGCCGTGGCGGCCGCAGCGGCAGCCGTGGTGTCGGTGATCTCGAATTCCGCGCATGGAGGCGGCGTGCCCCCAACGTCGTCGACAGTCCGCGGTCCGCAGAATCAGGACAGCCCAGGCCAACCCATGAACCACCGCTACTCGCGATCCGGATACGACATCACGCCGCTCTCGCGCAACCGAGTCGCCGACCTCGCCAAGTCGCTTACGGCGGAGCAGTACCGCGTGACCCAGCGCGCCGGCACGGAGCCGGCGTTCTGCGGCAACCTGACCGACAACAAGATGGACGGCACCTACTGCTGTGTGGTGTGCGGACTGCCGCTCTTCTCGAGCTCGCACAAGTTCAACTCGGGCACAGGCTGGCCGAGCTTCTTCTCGCCATTCGATCCCGCGCATGTCGCGGAGAAGTCCGACATGAGCCACGGCATGGTGCGCACCGAGATTCTCTGCGCGAGATGCGATGCGCACCTCGGCCATGTCTTCGACGACGGACCGCGTCCGACCGGACTGCGCTACTGCCTCAACAGCGCCGCGCTCACCTTCCACGAGAAGGGGAAGCCGCTGCCCGAGCAGAGCCAGCCAGTCGCCGCAGAGACCGCGTACTTCGCCGGCGGCTGCTTCTGGGGCATCGAGCACATATTCCAGAAGGCACCGGGCGTGATGAGCGCGGAGAGCGGCTACATGCAGGGGCGCATCGACAAGCCCACCTACGAGCAGGTGTGCGATGGTGACTCTGGCCATGCCGAGGCCGTGAAGGTGGTGTACGACCCGAACGTGATCACCTACCGGCAGCTGCTCGAGGGATTCTTCGCGATGCACGACCCCACGCAGCTCAACCGCCAGGGCCCGGATGTGGGCGACCAGTACCGCTCGGGCGTGTACGCGACGAGCCCGGCGCAGCTCGAGCAGGCCAAGGCCTATGTCGCCGAGCTCACCGCGCGAAGGGCCTTCTCGCGCCCGATCGTGACCCAGGTCGAGATGGCCAGCACCTTCTGGCCCGCCGAGGGCTACCACCAGGACTACGTGGAGCGCACCGGCCGAGTGTGCCACGTCGGTGACCCCTGGCCGAAGGTCTTCGCGGCTACGCGTGCTGCGGCACCAGCGTCGGGCAAGCCTGCGGGCGCCGCGCCCGCTGCGCCCGCGACCGGCGGCGCGACCGTGCCCGACTCGCCCCGCTGAAGCATGAGCATCGCGATTGCCGTCGCGTGTGCGGGTGCGCTGGCGGCTTTGCAGGCCGACCCGGACGCCACACGGCTGCGCGCATGGCATGACCTTCTCTCGTCGGAGCCGCACGTCGCGGGCACCGACGGCGACAGCCGCGAGATTGTGCGCATTGCGAACGCGTTCCGTGCCATGGGGCTCGAGACGGAGCTCCACGAGTTCTGGGCACTGCTTGCGCATCCGGTCTCTGCACGCGTGGAGATTGTGGGAAACGAGGCACCGGCGCCGCCAGCGGCATCGCCCGGTTCGGCTCCGGCCGCACCGGGATCGTCCGCCGCGCGGCCCTCGCGCGGACGCATCGTGCTTCCGATCATCGAGCGCAATCTTGCGGAGGATCCGCAGACCGCACACCCCGACCTCACATGGGGATGGAATGCCTACTCGGGGAGCGGCACCGCAACCGGACGCGTCGTCTACGCCAACTACGGCACGCGCGCCGACTTCGATAGGCTGAAGGAGTGGGGCGTCGACTGCACCGGGGCCGTCGTGCTTGCGCGCTACGGCGGCAACTTCCGCGGCTACAAGGCCCGCTTCGCGCAGGAGGCCGGCGCCGCGGCCCTCATCATGTACATCGATCCCGCAGATGCAGGCAGCGGGAAGGGCGGCGTGTGGCCCGAGTCGGGCGGATGGGCCAATGACACCTGCATCCAGCGGGGATCGATCCTGACGCTGCCGTGGCCTGGAGACCCGCTCACGCCGGGCGTGCCCGCCACGCGCGACGCGATGCGGCTCGAGATCGACTCGGTCGACCTCCCGAAGATCCCGGTACAGCCGATCGGATACGGGGCCGCTGGACGGATCATGTCCCAGATGACTGGCCGTGAGGTGCCGGAGAAGTCGTGGCAGGGAGGCCTTGAGATGCCGTACCGCCTCGAAGGCGGACCTGACCTGAAGGTGATGGTGTCCGTGGAGCAGTCGCGGGAGGTGCGCAAGAGCGCGAACGTGATCGCGCGGCTGCCCGGGTCGGACCCGGATGCCGGCGTGATCGTCGTGGGCTGCCACCATGATGCCTGGGGACTCGGGGCGCTCGACCCGATCTCCGGGCTGATCTGCGTCCTTGAGGTCGCGCAGCTCATGAGTGAACGTGCAAAGGCTGGCGATCGGCTGCCATGCGATGTGCTCTTCTGCGCGTGGGGCGCCGAGGAGTACGGAATGATCGGCTCCACCGAGTGGGTGGAGGCGCATCAGGACATGCTGCTGAAGAAGTGCCTCGGATACATCAACCTGGATATGGCGGCGGCGGGACCGAACCTTGGCGCGTCAGCATCGCCGTCGATCGCGCGTGCAGTCGCCCGCGCGACGGGCCTCGCGCCCGAGTCGATCAAGCCGACAGGTGGCGGAAGCGACCATGTGGCATTCGTCTGCAGGGTGGGAGTGCCCGTCGTGGGGATCCACGCGACCGGCGCTCCCGGCACGAGCTACCACACCAACTACGACACGACCGCCTGGTACCGGTCGATTGTGGGATCGGACTATGCCAGCGCGAGCGCGGTCACTCGAGCTGCGGTGGGTGCGCTAAAGGAGTTGGCTGAGGCAGGCGGCGCACCGGCAGTGAACGCGACCCATGTGGTTGATGCGGCGGTCGAGGCGTTGCGCGCGCTGTCGGCCAAGATGGATGCGTCGGCACGCGAACCCGTCGAGAAGCTGGCTGTGCGGTTCGAGTCGCTGCGGGCCTGCGCAGCGCAGTGGGATGCCCGTCCTGCGCCCGTATCCCGTGAGGAGCGCCAGGCCCGCCTCGAGCAGCGCATCCAGCTCGACCGGCTCTGGCTGGATGAGATCGGCCTGCCAGGGCGAGACTGGTACCGGAACCAGTTCATCGCGCCCGACCGGAACTCCGGCTATTCGTCGACCGCAGTGCCGGGGATCGCGGACGCCACCGGGTCTGGTCAGGTGGAGTCGGGTGTGGCCGCACTCAACCGGGTCGCAGATCGCTTGTCAGCTCTTTTGTGCCCAATAACAAATTGATCTGACGCCTTTACGCGCCATTTCTGCAGGCGATTCGCGAAGCGGCTCGTATAGTGAAAAACGATGCTGCGCCATTCCATCACCGCCTGTGCGGCGCTCCTGTTCGCCGCCGCATGTTCGCCAGACGCATCCGCCCAGCAGGTGCGCACCAAGCTCTTCGTGAGCGGCTTTACCTACCCGCTTCACATGGCGCAGGCGCCGGGCGACGAGACCCGCTTCTACGTCGTCCAGAAGAACGGGCTCGTGCGCGTCGTGGAGACTGCGAGCGGCACACCGACGATCCTCAGCACCCCGTTCGTCAGCCTGAGCGGGATCTCGTTTGCGGTCAGCAGCACCGGCGACGAGCGCGGCCTGCTTGGCATGGCCTTCCATCCCGACTACCAGAACAACGGCTACGTGTACCTGTACTACACGGCCGCGAGCACCAACGCGAACACGCTCGTGCGCATGACACGCAGCGCCTCGAACCCGCTCACGCTCGATCCTGCAAGCCGCGTCGTGATGCTCACCTGGAGCAATCCCTTCAGCAACCACAACGGCGGATGGCTTGAGTTCGGCCCTGACGGAAACCTCTACCTCGGCACGGGCGACGGCGGAAGCGCCAATGACCCCGGCAACCGATCGCAGCAGATCGTCAACCAGCGCCACGGGAAGATCCTGCGGGTGACGCCGACGATCGGCAACACTGCGCCGTACTACTCGATTCCCTCGGACAACCCATTCGCTGGCGCGATCACGGGCGACGACGAGATCTGGGCGTACGGCCTCCGCAACCCCTGGCGCTGCGCGTTCGACCGCGAGACCGGTGCGCTCTACATCGCAGACGTCGGCCAGAACGCGCAGGAGGAGATCAACTACCAGCCTCCGGGTGCGGCTGGCCGAAACTACGGCTGGCGCTGCCAGGAGGGCACCTCGTGCACCGGGCTCTCCGGTTGCACGTGCAACTCGGCGACGCTGGTGGCGCCCATCCGCACGTACCTGCGCAACAACACCACTGGCGGCTACAGCATCACAGGCGGGCGCGTCTACCGCGGCTGCGCGATGCCTGAGCTGCAGGGCACCTACTTCTACTGCGACTACGTGAGCAACAACTACTGGAGCTTCCGCTACGACGGCACAACCCAGACTGGGTTCGTGCAGCGCAACGCCGAGTTCCGCACCGCCATCGGAGGGCAGGGCGTGAGCGGCGTGGTCGGCTACGCGGAGGACCACAACGGCGAGCTCTACGTGATCGCGCACGGCGGAAGCATCTTCAAGATCATCCCTGCCTCAGGCGAGGTGGTGTGCACGCCGCCCAATCCCGCGGACTTCAACAACGACGGCCGCGTCGATGGGCAGGACCTCACGCAGATGCTGTCCTGCTGGGGTGAGCCCTGCGCAGATCTCGACGGAGACGGCACCACCAGCGGCACGGACCTTGCGGCGCTGCTCGCGGCATGGGGCTGATCCCTGCCGCGCCGTGACGCGCATCCCCATGAGGACCCTGTGCTGACGACGATTGGGCCTTGCCTGCGGCGGGCGTTGATGGCAGTGGCACTGCTTGCCTCGGCTGCGCCCGTGTTCGCCCAAGGCGCACTGCCGCCGGGCACTGCCCGCATCCCCGACATGGTGCTGGTGCAGCCAGAGTCGATCTCGTTCGGTGCCGTGCCGCCGGGATCGTCGCACACCGGCTCGTTCACGCTGCTGAACACGACCCAGTCGCCGATGACGATCCGCGCCGCGGTCCCCAGCTGCAAGTGCACGGCGCTGACGGACATCGTCGGCAAGTCGATCCCTGCGGGCGGCAGCCTCAAGTTCGACGCAACGATGGAGGTGCCGCTCACGCCAGGCGTGAAGGACGCGACGGTGCAGATCGTGGTCGAGGGTCTTCCGAAGCCCCTCACCGCGAAGCTCTCGGCGGAGTCGGTCATGCCCATCCGCGTGGATCCTGCGTATGTGGACGCGCTCAAGGGCAAGTCGATGGGCACCGTCGCGGTTCGCAGCGCAGACGGCAAGCCGTTCAGGATCCTGGGCGTGGACGGGTCGGCGCCTCAGTTTGTGGGCTTCGACCCTGCGGGCGATGCGCCGCGCGCCGAGTACACCTTGCGCTGGTCTGCGCCCTCTGCGCCATGCGAGGCGATGCCGCTCTGGTGGGTGATCGAGACTGACCGCGCAGACTGCCCGCTGGTGCCGCTGCGCATCCGCCATGAGTGCACCGGAAGCAAGGCTGATCCCGGACGCTTCGCGCGCGAGTGGTTCTTCCCCGAGCCGATCGGCATCGTGGGGCGCGTTTCGGCCGGCGCGTCGGCGGAGACGGTGGTGCCCATCGAGCACTACAACCCGCAGGCCCGTGGTGCCGTGCAGCGGCCGCAGTGGAAGGACGTGGTGCGAGTCGAGACGCGCGACCCGCGCGCCAAGGCGATGCTTGTGCGCACGCAGCCGGGCGCCCGCGACCAGGTCGATGTGAGGCTTTCGGTGACGCCAGGAGCGGGGTTGCGCGGGTTCTTCGCGATCCCGGTGGACATCGTGACGGCCACTGGCTCCGGCACGATCACCGTCTACGGCATCGCCGAACCGGCAGCGCCGCCCGCAGCGGCACCTTGACAATGCAAGGCGCAGCCCGCATCAAGCCTACGGACCCGCGACGCGCGGGTGCCGTGGAGCGCACGTTCCTCGATGCCGCCGCCGCACTGCGGCGCTCGCCGTGGAGGCACGGCTGCTGCGAGAGGCTTCCGCGCCGCGGCTCCCTGCTCGCGACTGGCGACATCCACGACTACCCGGGCCACCTTGAGGCGATCATGATGCTCGCCGACCTCGATGCCGGCACGGACCGCCACGTGACGCTTCACGAGCTGATCCATGGCGACCGTCTCGTGAACCGGATGGACCTCTCGTACCGCACGCTCCTGCGCGTCGCTGACCTGACGCTTGCGTATCCCGGGCAGGTGCATCCGCTTCTCGCCAACCACGAGATCGCGCAGTGCTTCCGCATGCGTGTGTCAAAGGGCGCGGGCGACCAGGTGCAGATGTTCGACGAGGGGCTCGACTTCGTGTTCGGCGACGATGCGCAGGTCGTGGCCGATGCGATCAGCGCGTTCATCCGCGCGATGCCGCTCGCGCTGCGCTGCGACAACGGCCTTTTCCTTGCGCATTCGGTGCCGGCTGAGGCGTTCGACGCGGGCGAGCTTGACCACGAGCTCTCCGACGGCGACTACGCGTCGCCGCGTGGCATTGCGTGGCGGTTCACGTGGGGCAGGGTGCACAGGCCCGAGCATGTCGATGCCGTGCGCGCGACGCTTGGCGCGCGGCTCCTTGTGCTTGGGCACGTGAAGGCGGAGATGGGTGCCGCGTCGCCGGCTCCGGGAGTGCTCATCCTCAACAGCGACCATGAGCACGGTGCAGTCGTTCCCTTCGACCTCGCGTCGGATGCGCCATCTGCGGATGACGCCATCACGGCAATGGTCCCGCTCGGCGCGTACCGTACGGTCCTCGGGTGAGGCCGCGGGCCTCGCGCACACCGATGAGCGACGCATCCGCAGATCCTGTCATCCTTGCGATCGAGGCGTCGCAGCGCGAGCTTTCCGTGGCCGTGCGCTCGCGCGGTGGTGCAGTGGCCGTCGAGCGTGGCGAGGGCGATCCGCGCGAATCTGACCAGCTCATGCCTGCGGTCGACAGGCTGATGGCGCGCGCAGGATGGGTGCCCACAGACCTTTCGGGCGTGGCCGTGTCCACCGGTCCCGGCGGGTTCACGTCGCTTCGCATCTCGATTGCCACGGCGAAGGGGATCTGCGAGGCGCTCTCCATTCCGGCGATCGACGTGCCCAGCGCCATGGTTGCCGCTCAGGAGTGCGTGGATCCTGCGGAGCACCCCAGCGTGGAGGTCGCGCTCGGATGCAAGGGAAGCGGCTTCTGGAGCACGGTGCTCGTGTGGCGCGAGGGACGGTGGCACATTGAGGGCGAGGGCGCCGTGGAGTCATCGCAGTGGATGCCGTCGGCGCGCCTGCTGCTCGCAGACGGGCACCTGCCTGCGGATGCGCGTACGCGCGCGGATGCGCGCGACGTGCGTGTGGAGGCACCGCGGATGTCGGCCGAGGCATGCCTGGCGGCCGCCCGCGCGCTGTGGCTCGATGGGGGGACTATCGACGCGATGGCCCTCGCGCCGCGCTACGCGCGCGCCCCTGAGGCAGTGACCCTCTGGAAGGCGCGCCACGGCGGGTAGCGCCGGCGCGCGGACTCCGGAACTTGGCGATTTCCGGCGAGTGCCCTCAAGTGGCGCCCGTGGTGCGCCGATCCCGCACCCGGAGTTCCCATGCACGGTCCAATCACACGCCCACGAACGCTTGGCACAGTCCGCGTGCTCGACTGCGGATGCGCCCCGCACGAGACCGATGCGGTGCTCAGCGGGCTGCGCGGGGCTGGGTGGCGCATCGCGCTCGACCGCGCCGACAGCGCGACTGCAGCGATCCGCAAGCTGCGCGGCCGAACTTTCGACCTTGCGCTGATCGACTACGCGGCGGTCGGTGCGAGGACGCAACGCGTCGCCCGTGCGGTGCGCATCGCGTCGCCGAGCGCGAGCGTGCTTGTCACGTCTGTGCCCGAGGATGTCGCGGTCATCGCGCAGCTTGTGCGCGCAGGTGTCCACGATGTGCTTCCGGGAGGCAGCGACTGGTCTGCACCTGAGCTCGCGGAGTGCATCCGCACCCATGCCTCGCGCGCGGTCGCATCGCGGCTTGCGCACGAGCGGCTCACGGTGCTCGAGAGCGCGTGCAGGCGGCTCTCGCGCGAGCGCGCGGAGCTCGAGGCTCAGGTGCTCCAGATGGCCAGCGGGCTCGCAGCCGCGGAGCAGGCAGCGTGCGAGCGCGAGGAGCGTGCCGCGCTGTCGAGCGAGTTCCGCACGCTTGTCGCCCAGGAGACGGACATCGACTCGGTCATCTCGATCGGCGGCCACTACCTCGTGGCGCGCATGGGCGCCACCAACGCCGCGCTCTTCGTGCTCGACAGCGAGCGCTGGCGCCTCGGCGGCTACGTGCGCGACGACCTCGCGCGCCGCGCCGCGGGTGGCCTGCTCGACCACATCGCCGACACCTGGTGCACACGCATCGCGGCGCACGCCGGGTGCGTGCGCATCAGCCCTGCTGAGGCTGCGCCCGAGGGGTGGGCTGCGCTGTCGGGCCTGCTGCCTGGCCGCCATGTGCTTGCGTTCGCCTGCTACGGCCAGGAGGGGGCGCTGATCGCGCATCCTGTCGCGGCCGTCGTGCTGTTCAGGGACGCATCGCGTCCATTCGGTGCCGAGTGCGTGCGTGCGGCAGAGGCGCTTGGCCCTGCCTTCGGGGCATCGATCGACCGCGTTCGCCGTGTGCTCAGCCGCGCAAGGCCATCATGGCCCGCGGAGCCGCCGGGCGAAGCGCGCGGAACGGACTGAGCGCCTTGCGCCCCCAATCGCCCGCCGACAGCGGCCGTCCGCACGCGGGCGCAATCGTGCCGGTGGTCACCCGTTCGTGGGCCGCATCGTCGCGAGGATCGTCACCCCACCGGTCACCCGCTGGCCGACCTTCACGCGCACCGTCGTGCTGCCAGGCCGCGGAAGGATCAGCTCGGTGGTGGATCCGAACTTGATCATGCCGAAGCGCTGCGCCCGCGACCAGCGGGTGCCGGGCGCCGCCTCCGACACGATGCGCCGTGCGATCGCGCCGGAGACCTGGCGGATGCCGATGCGGTCGCCTGCGTCGCTCACCAGCGTGATCAGGTTGTACTCGTTGACCTGGGCCGACTCGGCGCTTCGCGCATCGAGGAACTTGCCCTTGACGTAGTCGGCCTCCACCACTGTGCCTCCGCACGGCATGCGGTTGAGGTGCACGTCGAGCACGCTCAGGAAGATCCGGACGATCGTGGCAGGTCCGCCGACCGCACGGTGATGGGGCACGTCAAGCACCGCAGAGACAACGCCGTCCGCGGGGCTGACCATGTCCGATGCGTCGGCGGTCGCAGGCGTGCGCCCGAGCGGATCACGGAAGAAGAGGATCGCCGCAAGCCACGCGACGCCAATAAGCGCATGGAGGCTGATGGCCACCGGGACGCTCCTGACGAGCCACGCAACCAGCAGCGCACAGAGCGCCGCGAGCGCGGTGGCGAGCATCCACTCCCTGAACCCGTAGCGCGAGAGGATGATCACCAGCGGCTACTCGAGCTGCCGGCCGATGAAGAAGCCGACCACTCCGCAGAAGGCGGTGCCTCCAGCGAGTGCGCCGACCCACATCCAGATGTCGGACGCAATCGTGCCCGCGAGCTGGCTGCCTGCACCGAGCGCCATCGGCACCAGCACAAGCGCTGCCACCAGCAGCGACGCCATCGCTCCCACCATGAGTCCGACAGTGAGGCCGCTGCCGCCGCCATCGACGGTCTCGGGAAGCGTGATGGCTGCTGCCGCAAGCGAGAGACCTCCACCGACGGCCGCCGCGGGCGCCTCGAAGACCTCATCGCCTCCGGCCATCGCGCCCACTCCGGCATCAGCGAAGATTCCGCTGGCTCCGACAGCGCCCATGTCGCCATCGTCGCCCTCGACGACCTCGTCGAGGAGTGCAGCGCCAATCGTCGACTCGTCGGATTCCTTGGTGAGGTCAAGAAGCCCGCTGCCGGACCCGACGGTCTCGAGGTTGCCCATGCCGCTTCCGTCGCGGCGCGATCCGCCGACCATCGAGCTGCCCGCGAGCGAGTCGTCGAGCAGGCCTCCGCCGGCATTGCCTGCGCGAGAGCCCGCCGCCGGCATGCTGCCCGAGGACGAGAGGACACCCGCTCCCATGGCAGATCCGGCTGCACCAGCCGCCGATCCTCCCGCACCGGCCATCGAGCCAGAGTCGGCGAGGCCGATCATTCCGCCCGCGGATCCGCCCGCCGACGGCGCAGGCGACGGCTCGTCGAGGTCGAGCCCCAAGTCGAGCCCCAGGTCCCCGAGATCATCCGAGGCGGTGATCGGCGCCGGGGACTGGGTCGGTGCGCCAGACTCCGCGAGACCCATGGCGACATGGGATCCCGAGGCTCCGAGCCCGAGGTCAAGGTCGAATGCGCCAGCGTCGATGGCAGGCGACTCGGGTGCCGACGCGGCGGGAGCGACTCCAGAGTCGGCGAGGCCGAGCACATCATCTCCGCTGTCGATCGCGAGGAGATCGTCGCGGGACGAGCTTGGTGCCGCTGGCGAAGGCGCCACGTCGTCATCCGCAAGCACGAGCTCGTCACCCGCATCGAGCCCAAGGTCGATCATCGAGGATCCGTCGCTCGCAGAGGGGGCAAGGTCACTCAGGTCGATCTCGGCGGACTCGGTCGCGCTGCTGCCGGTGGTCGAATCCTCAAGCAGCCCAAGGTCGATGTCGGCGGCGGTGGAGCCGTCGGAGAGCTTGAGGTCGAGGTCCATGTCGAAGCCGGAGTCGGCGAGCTGGTCGACAGCCTCGACCTTGAACAGCGAACGGTCACGGTCCTTGAACTCCTGGAGCTGGCCAGACTTGGCCATGTCCATGAGCTCCTGGACCGACTTGCCGAGCTTGGCCGCGGCCTCCTCAGCGGTGTAGAAGAGCTTTGCCATCGTGTAAGGGGATCTACGCTACGGCCGTGACGACGGTTCCGCAAGGCAATTCCCGTGCCACCCGCCGGTCCCGTAAGTCATGTGCACAGGCGGTGGAGGAGTGGTTCCTGAGGGCAGCGAGGGACCTTCCGTGGCGGCGCGACAGGTCGCCATGGCACGCGCTCGTCAGCGAGATGATGCTCCAGCAAACCCAGGTGCCGCGGGTGGTTCCCGCCTTTGAGCGCTTCGTGAGGCGGTTTCCTGATCCGGCGGCGCTCGCCCGCGCCTCCGAGCGCGATGTGCTCGCGCACTGGCAGGGGCTCGGGTACTACCGTCGTGCGCGGCTGCTTCACTCGGCCGCGAAGCGACTGGTGGAGCTGCATGGCGGCACCGTGCCGACGGACGCCGAGCTCCTGCGAGAGCTGCCTGGTGTGGGGCGCTACGTGGCGGGCGCGATCGCATCGATTGTGGCCGGTGCGCGCGAGCCGATCGTCGACGGCAACGTCGCCCGAGTGATGCTGAGGCTGCATGGGCGGGCCGAGGCGCCCGACGATTCGGCGACGGTGAGGTGGCTGTGGGATCGCGCGCAGGAGTGGGTGGACGGTGCGCGCACACCGTCCGCGGCCAACGAGGGGCTCATGGAGCTCGGCGCGATGGTGTGCACTCCGCGTTCGCCGCGATGCGCCGAGTGCCCGCTCGCGCAGCAATGCGTGGCCAGGCGCGATGGGAACGTCGGGTCGATTCCGGCGCCGAAGCGGAAGGCGGCTGCGGCAGCGCGGCACCGCGCGCGCATCATGATGAGCACCCTGGTGGCCGTGCACCGCGGCCGCATCGCGCTCGAGCAGAGACCTGGCGAGGGGCTGTGGGCCGGCATGTGGCAGACTCCGTCGCGCGAGGCGCGCGATGGCGACGGGTGTTCGGATGGCGCGTGGCGGGGGGCGGAGCGAGCGGGCGAAGTCATTGCCGTGCTCAGCCACAGGCGCGTGCGCATTGATGTATGGGTGGCCCCGCCCGCGGCCGTGTCGCGTCTTCGCAAGAGCGCAGCGCACCGATGGTCGTGGGTGCCAGTGTCGAAGGTGGGAGAGATGCCCCTCTCGAATGCCATGAGGCGAGTGCTGCAGGTCGCAGGCGTTCGTGCGCCGGACTCGGCGCGATCGCTTCGGGGACCCAGAGCGGGTACCGTGGGGGCGTGATGAGCAGGAATGCACGTGGATCGGCTGTCCGGGTCGGATGCGTGGCATGTGCGCTGTGCGCGGTCGCGCCGCTGGCGGGATGCCCGTCGAAGCAGAATCCCGTGCTCAGCAACGAGCGCTTTCCTGGCGAGCATCATGACCCGCAGCTGATCATGGACCAGGCGCAGCGGGACCAGGTCGTGGCCGCGATGCAGTCGACGGTCGCTGGAGGCGCCGCGCCCGAGCCGCTCACTCGCGCGGAGGACGGCATGCGATGGAGCGACGTGCCGCTCGCTGCGTCAATCGCCGCAGGCAAGGCCGAGATGGGCGTGCTCTCGTCGAGCGAGTCGGAGGCGAAGGACACATGGACCTTCTCCATGGTCACGCTCGACTCTGCACCGGTGTCTCTGGTCATCGTGCGGCGGCCGCCGCCGGACATGTTCCTCGCGACCGCGACGGTCGGGTCGTTCGGGGAGCGCAAGGCAGAGGCCGAGCGTCTCGTGCGCCACTTTCGGATGACGGTCAAGGACCTCGGCCGCAAGCGCGAGCCGCCAGACCCGCCAGCGCCGGCGGTGTCGGTGAGCGCGGCCAGCGGCGGCTGACTCCGCGCCTGGCCGCTGCGCGCGCCGGGCGGCAGGTCCCGCTCACTCGGTTACGCGCGCTGTGGAGCCGCTCACGCGCATGCGGGCGCGAGTGTGGCGGCGCATCCGCCGTCGCGCTCGAGGATCCTCGCGGCGCGGAGCAGCGTGGGTTCGGCGAACGACTGCGCCTGCAGCTGGATGCCGATGGGCAGCGCGGTCCCGCCGCTCGAGTCGGTGCCCGCAGGCAGCGAGATGCCGCAGATGCCCGCGATGTTGGTGTTCACCGTGTAGACGTCGCACATGTACATCGAGAGCGGGTCGGTGCATCCGCCGATCGGGAACGCCGGCGTCGGGGCCGTGGGCCCGAGCAGCACGTCACACGACGCGAATGCGGCATCGAACTCCATGGTGATGCGCCGGCGCACCTGCAGCGCGCGCACGTAGTACGCGTCGTGGTAGCCGGCGCTGAGCACCCATGTGCCGAGCATGATGCGGCGCTGCACCTCCTCGCCGAAACCTTCCGCGCGGCTGCGCGAGTAGATCTCGAAGAGGTCGCTGCCGGCGGCGCGGTGGCCGTACCTGATGCCGTCAAAGCGCGCGAGGTTGCTCGAGGCCTCGGCGGGCGCGATCACGTAGTACGTGGAGATGCCGAGGTCCGTGAGCGGAAGGTCCACATCGACGATCGTGGCGCCGGCCTTGCGGAAGCAGTCCGCTGCGCGCTCGACCGCGGCATCGACCGATGGCGCATTGCCCGAGCGGTACTGGCGAGGGATGCCCACGCGCAGCCGCGGGCTCTCGTCGAGCGAGTCGCTGGCGCGCTCGACCGGACGGTCGCTGCTTGTCGAGTCGAGCGGGTCGTGGCCTGCCATCGTCTCGTAGAGCAGCGCCGCATCGCGCACGCTGAGCGAGATCGGGCCGATCTGGTCGAGGCTCGAGCCGAATGCGACGAGTCCCCATCGTGAGATGCGACCGTATGTGGGCTTGAACCCGACCACTCCGCAGAGCGCTGCCGGCTGGCGGATCGAGCCGCCAGTATCCGACCCGAGCGCGGCCGCGCAGAGGCCTGCCGCGACGGCGGCAGCGCTTCCGCCCGAGCTTCCGCCGGGCACGCGCGTGCGGTCCCAGGGGTTGCGCACCACGCCCCATGCGCAGCGCTCGCTCGACGAGCCCATCGCGAACTCGTCGAGGTTGGTCTTCCCAAGCGTGATCGCGCCTGCGCCGAGCAGCCGAGTCGTCGCGGTGGACTCGAATGGCGACCGGTAGTTCGCGAGCATCCGCGAGCTGCAGGTGGTATGGCCAGCGCGCGTGGCGATGTTGTCCTTGACGGCGATGGGCACGCCGGCGAGAGGGCCAGCGGGATCGCCGCGGCGGATCGCATCGTCGGCTGCGTCGGCGGCTGCACGTGCCTCGTCGGCGAACGTCTCGTGGTAGGCGTTGAGCTCGCCGTGACCGGCGACACGCGCGAGGTACGCGTCGACGCTCGCGCGTGCGGTGACGGTGCCGCTGCGGATTGCGTCGCGGAGCGCAGTGAGGTCGCGCGGACCTGCTGAGGTTCCGGCGATCGGGTTGGCGCTCATGCGGAGTCGCCCCCAATGACCTTCGGTACCGCGAGGAAGTCGCCCTCCACATCAGGCGCGTTGCGGAGCAGGTCCCCGATCGGCATCGACGGTCCGGGGATGTCGTCCGCGAGCCTGTTCACGGTTGCCGAGGGATGCGCCATCGGCTCGAGGCCGTCGACCTCCGCGCCCGAGAGCCTGTCGATGTGCGCCACGATGGCCCGAAGGTCTGCGGCCATCGGCTCGACGCGCGACTCGGGCAGCGCGATGCGTGCGAGCCTGGCCACGTGCCTGACATCCTGTGCACTGATGCGGGAATCGCCGCTCATGGAGGTGTGCGAGTCTAGTGCGGCATAACGGTCCGCAAACGCGGAGGATTGGCGCTGCGGAGGCGTGCGCTGCGCGGATACCCTTGTCCGTTCGGAATTCTCCATGAGTGAACTTGCCAGCAGCCGCGCAGCAGACACGGTGAAGAGCCCGCACGGCGGACCGGGCGACGCGATGCGCGCGGCACCCGAGGCGCTTGCCGCAGACGAGGGCCTCGACCTGATCGCGGGACATGAGGCCGGACAGGCGCCGGCCGAGGCTCCGCCAACCTCTCCGCTCGTGGGCCGGGTCATGATCGCACTCGCGATCCTCCTGGCCTCGGTCGCCATCTTCATCGTGCTGGTGATGACCCGGCCGCTGCCTTCGGCAGGTTCCGGCCGCGGGGCGCCGATCCCTGTGCCTGTGGTCGAGCCGCCCCTCATGAGTCTTCCGCGCCAGTGGCTCGGGTACGGCGTGGTGAGGCCGATCAACTCCGCGAACGTCTCGGCGCGCGTCGCGTCGAGCGTGGTCGATGTGCCCGCGCGACTCAAGGTGGGCGAGCCCGTGGCAGCGGGAGAGGTGCTGGTGCGCCTCGACGACGCCGACTACCGGCGAAGCGTCGACAGCGCGACGCAGCAGCTCGCGTCGCTCGACGCGCAGCTGGGTGCGCTCGAGGTGGAGCGCACGGGACTTCAGGAGCGCGTGAAGCTCGCGGAGGCCGACCTCGAGCTGGCCCGAGACGACGAGCTTCGCGTGAGCAATGCGGCGGCCGCTGGCGCGATCGCGCCCCGTGAGGTCGACCGTGCGCGCGGTGCGGTGCTTGCGGCGGAGCGGCTGCTCTCGCAGCTGCGCGAGGCGCTCGGGATGATGGTGCCGCGCAAGACCTCTCTCCAGGCCCAGCAGGAGGCGGCCGCTTCCGCGCTCGGCCAGGCGCGCGCATCGCTTGAGCGCTGCACGATCGCTAGCCCGATCGGTGGCGTGCTGCAGAGCTTCTCGCTGGAGATCGGCGAGAACGTGATGCCGGGTCAGCCAGTTGCGCGCGTCGTGGACGACAGCCGCGTGGAGGTGCCGATCACGCTGCCGGCCGCGGCACGCGCGTCGGTCAAGCGCGGCGACCGGGTGCGCATCACCTCATCGCGCGTGCCCGCGAGGATGCGGGGCGCTGACGGGTCGGAGGTGATCTCGGCGGTCAGCCGAATCGAGCCGGAGGATGATGCGGTCAGCCGCACGATGACCGTCTACGCAGAGGTGGCGCAGGCCGACGTGAAGGGCATCGTGCTTGCGCCGGGCGACTTTGCCGAGGCGATCGTCGAGTCCCCGCCAGAAGGCACGCGGACCGTTGTGCCGCGGCGCTCCGTGCGCGCAGAGCGAGTGCTTGTGGTGCGCGACGGGAAGCTCTCGTCGATGCCGGTGAGGGTCGAGTACGCGTTCCGTGGCTCCGTGGAGGGGCTCGAGACGGGTGACCTCGAGTGGCTTGTTCTGGCGGAGCCGCTGCCCCAAGGCACGCTCGTGGTGATCGACGGGTCGCGCACCTACTCGCCGGGCGCGCTCGTGACGCCGCTGATGGGCGGCGATGCAGCCGTGCAGGAGAGCCTTCCACAGTGATCGGCGCGGTCCGGTTCTTCGTGCGCAATCCGGTGGCCGCGAGCGTCGTCATGTGGGCGATGATCGCCGGCGGCATCTACAGCGCCTTCACGATGCGCCGCGAGTTCTTCCCTGACCTCGAGCCTGATGCGGCGCGGATCATCCTTGCGTATCCGGGCGCGAGCCCCCAGGAGGTCGAGGACACGCTCGCGCGCAAGATCGAGGACGCGGTGCTCGACATCCAGGATGTGGACCGCATCACGACCACGATCCTCGAGGGCGGCGGCGGCATCGTGGTCAAGTTTGACGACGGTGCGGATGTGCGGCGGCGCATCGACGACCTGCAGAACCGCATCGAGAGCCTGCAGGACCTTCCTGTCGACGCCGAGCGGATCCGTGTGGTGGAGTTCGAGCCGAACCTGCCGGTGATCCAGGTGACGGTGTTCGGTGAGGCCGACGAGGAGACGCTCAAGCGATCGATACGCGAGGTCGAGGACGACTTGCGCGCGTGGCCCGGCATGGGCACGATCGCCGTGGCGGGCACGCGGCGCGCGGAGCTGCGCGTGGAGGTCGACCGCGACGCGCTGCTGCGGCACCGGCTTGCGATCACGGCGGTGTCGGACGCGATCAGCGCGTGGATGCGGGAGGTGCCGGGAGGGTCGCTGCGCACGCGCGATGCGGAGACGAGCGTGAGGACGCTTGGCGTGGGCGAGCGCGCGGACCTCGTGCGGCAGATCGTGATCAAGGCCGACGGCGAGGGCCGCATCATCCGCGTCGGCGACATCGCGCTTGTCGAGGAGGGGTGGACGGAGGACGAGGTCGGCAGGCGCTTCAATGGCCTTCCAGCCTCGAACCTCACCGTCTTCCGCACCGGCAAGCAGGACGCCGTGCGCATGGCCGAGTTCGTGCGCGGCTACGTGAAGGGCCGGCGCGGCGAGCCGATCGAGCTCGGGCTTCTCGAGCGCATCATGGGATCGCCGCGGATGGATGGATGGATGGCGGGCGACCGGCGCGGGCCCGGGTCGGTTGGCATCCAGGCGCACAATGACCTTGCGCGCCTCATCGAGGGGCGACTCGAGCTGCTGACGGGCAATGCCGTGACCGGCGCGATCCTCGTGTTCATCGCGCTGCTGCTGGGCATCAACTGGCGTGTGGCATGGTGGGTCACGGCAGGCATCGCGCTTGCCATCATGGGCACGCTGCTCGTGATGAACGTGACGGGAGTGTCGCTGAACCTGCTCACGATGTTTGCGCTGCTCATCGCGCTGGGCATGCTCGCGGACGACGCGGTCGTGTTCGCCGAGAGCATCGACCAGACGTCGCGCGAAGGGGTCTCCACCGAGGAGGCGTGCACGCAGGGCGTGTCGCGCGTCTTCTGGCCGGTGGTGGGCAGCGTGTCGACCACAATGGTCGCGTTCCTCCCGCTGAGCCTCGTAGGCGGTCGCATCGGCGACCTGCTCGGCGAGCTGCCTGCGGTGGTGACGCTGGCGCTTGCGGTGAGCGTGATCGAGGCTGTGCTCGTTCTCCCGAGCCACCTCTACCACTCGATGCGGCGCCTCAAGTCGGGCAAGCGCTGGTTCGTGGACAGGTACACGGGCCGGCTGGACCGCTGGCGCGAGGGCACGCTGTGGCCGCGGATCACGCAGCGCTACACGCGCATTGCCACATGGTGCGTGGACCACCGATACACGACGGTGACCGCAGCCATCGCGCTCTTCATCGTGTCGCTTGGGATGGTGGCGGGCGGGCGTGTGGCCTTCACGTTCCTGCCTGCTGACGACACCGAGACCTTCATCATCGACGTGCGCATGCCGCTGGGCACCCCGGTGGAGCGCACGCGCGAGATCGGCGCGCGCTTCGAGGCCGCCGCCCGCTCGCAGCCAGAGTCGCGCGCCATCACGTCGATCTACGGCGTGCGACTCAACTACGAGACTGCGGTCGCCGACAGCTCGTCGGGGAATCTCGCGCAGATCTTCGTGGAGCTCGCGCCAGTCGAGGAGCGCGACCGCCGCAGCGGTGAGGTGATCGACGCGGTGCGCCGCGCCGCAGGCGACATGCCTGAGGTCGAGGATGTGCAGTTCACGGAGATCTCCGGCGGGCCCGCAGGTTCCGACATCACCTACGAGCTCTCCGGCAATGACCTCGTCGCGCTGCGTGCGGCCGCCGAGGACATCAAGGGGATGCTTGCAGGCTACGAGTCGGTGCTGCACGTCTCCGACGACGACTTCGATGCGCAGCCGGAGATCGCGGTCGAGCTCAACCCCTCCGCTGCGGCGCTCGGGTTCACGCCGGCGGGCGTCGCGCGGCAGGTCAGGGGTGCGCTCTTCGGGATCGACGCGCACACCTACAGCGCCGACCGCGAGGACGTGGATGTGCGGGTGCGCCTCGACGACGCAAGCCGCGGCCGAAGCGACCTGATCGACCTGCTGTGGGTCGTGCCTCCGGCGGGTCCCGCGACGCCGCTCTCGGAGATCGCCGACATCACGCTGGGCACCTCGAGCAGCGTCATCCGCCGCATCGACCGCGCGCGGACGATCTCCGTCATCGCGGATGTGGAGGATGGCGTCTCTCCCGAGGTGATCGTGCGCGACGCCGCACCCAAGGTGAAGGAGATCCTGGCCCGCCACGCTGGGGTCGCCTCGAGCGCGGGCGGCCGACAGCGCGACCTCAACGAGGCCTTCGCCGCGCTGCCGCTGGCGATCCTGGTGGCCTTCGGCCTCATCTACGTGATCCTGGCGTGGCTTTTCGGCAACTACCTCCAGCCCTTCGCGATCATGATGTCGATTCCCTTCGGCATCGTGGGCGCAATCTGGGGCCACTTCATCCTTGGCTACGACCTCACGTTCCTCAGCGTGATCGGGCTCGTGGCGCTCGCGGGCGTGGTGGTGAACAACGCGATCGTGCTTGTGGAGTTCGTGAACGTAGAGCGGCGTGCGGGCTTCGCGCTGAGGGATGCGCTCGTGATCGCGGGACGGCGCCGCGTGCGGCCGATCCTGCTGACGTCGGTGACCACGATCCTCGGCCTTGCGCCGATCGTGCTCGAGCAGTCGTTCCAGGCGCGCTTCCTGGCGCCGATGGCGATCAGCCTCTGCGCGGGGCTCGCGAGCGCCACCGCGCTCACGCTGCTGCTGCTGCCGAGCATGCTCTACATCATCGATGACGGCGTGCGGCTGCTGCGGCGCATCTTCCATGGGCCGCCTGCGCGTGCAACGCGTACGCTCCCGGCGGCATGAGCGACCGCAAGAGGCAATCGAACGCGCCCGTCGTCGGCATCGACCTTGGAGGCACCAACTTCACCGTCGGGGTGGTGGACGGGAAGGGGCGCCTGCTTGGGCAGGACCGCCGCAAGACGAAGGCCCACCAGGGGCGTGATGCGGTGATCGACCGGATCGTGGAGAGCGTGGGCGATGCGTGCCGCGACGCCGGCGTGAAGCCAGAGGAGGTCGGCGCGGTCGGCATCGGCGCGCCGAGCGCGATCGACTGGGATGAGGGTGTCGTGATCAACGCGGGCAACCTCGGATGGCGAAGCGTGCCGCTGCGGGAGATCCTGCGCAAGCGGTTCGGTGTGCCGGTGGTTGTCGACAACGACGTCAACGTCGCCGCGTGGGGCGAGCACGTGCTCGGCGCAGGACGTGGCCATGAGCACATGCTCGCGGTGTGGATCGGCACCGGCATCGGCGCGGGGCTGGTGCTTGGCGGCGAGGTCTGGCGCGGTCCGGGGTTCACGGCCGGCGAGATCGGGCAGATGATCCTCTTCCCGCGCAGCAGCGTGGGCCGGCGCACCTTCGAGGAGCACTGCAGCCGTACGGCGATGGTGCGCGCGATGGAGACGCTGGTGGGGTTCCATCCGCAGTCGCGCATCCGCAAGGCGCTTGAGCGCTCGCGCGAGGACGGGCCTGTGGGTTCGGGCGCCATCGCGCAGGCGTACGTCGACGGCGACGAGCTCGTGCAGCAGGTGGTCGATGACGCAGCCGACCTTGTGGGGCTCGCGATCGCCAATGCCGTCACGCTGCTTAGCCTCCGCTGCGTCGTGCTTGGCGGTGGCGTGACCGAGGCGCTCGGAAACCGCTACGTGGAGCGCGTGCGCGAGAGCTTCGAGTGGCACGTGTTCCCTTCGACGCTGCGCAAGTGCGCCATCGTCGCCAGCGAGCTCGGCGACGGCGCGGGCGTGCTCGGTGCGGCGATGCTCGCGCGCACCGCGATGGGCTGACCGGGACCCGGCCGCTGCATGGCGCAGTGCGCCGCGATCCGAAGTCCGCTGCGCGTCCGGCCTCTAGGCGAGATCGACTGGCGCACGGTCGGCGCGCGAGATCTGCGTCACGATGCCGGGGCACGCATCGCGGAGATGCCGCACCAGCGTGGGCAGGTAGCCGCGCTCGGTGGCCGTGTGGCCCGCAAGCACGAGCTCGATGCCGCGCGCGACCGCATCAAGCTGGTCATGGTGGCGCGCCTCGCCGGTCACGAAGAGCGTGGCCCCGGCGCGCTCCGCATCGGGAAGCAGCGACATGCCGGCGCCCGCACAGAGCGCGACACGCGTGTGCACCCGCTTGCGCGACCCGCTCGCGATCATCACGCCACGCACGCCGAGTGCGCGCTTGAGCCTGCTGGCGACGGTCTGCGCGGTGGCTGCGGAGCGCAGCTCGATCAGGCGCCCCTGGCCCTCGGTCGACGAGGGTTCGGGCAGCAGCGCATGCACCTCGATCGGAGGCTCCTCGTAGGGATGCGCGCTGCGCACGGCGGCCACGACCGCGGCCACCTGTGCAGATGTGCAGCGCATCTCGATTCGTGTCTCGCGCACCCTCTCGAGTACGCCACGCTTGCCGATGGCGGGTGAGGTGCCTTCGCCCCCGAGGAACGTGCCCTCGATCTCGTGGGTGGCGCTGCAGTGGGTGTACTTGCCGATGATGCCCGCGCCTGCGGCGACCATTGCGCGCCGCACCGCGTCAAGCGCGTTCCCGGGCAGGTGCACCGCGATGACGCGCAGCCCGCGGTCGACCGGTGGTGCCGGCCGCAGCGGCCGCACCGGCCCGAGCCCGATGCATGACGCGAGCCAGTCGTTGACCCCTCCATGGGCCGAATCGAGCGCCGTGTGCGGAGAGAGGAGCGCGATGCCGGCTGCGGCCGCATCGAGCAGCACGCGCTGCGACGGCTCGCTGCGCACCAGCGACTTGGTCGGGTGGAAGAGCGGCGGGTGGTAGGCCACGACGGCATCGGCACCGCGGCGGATGGCCTCGTCGAGCACGGCCTCGGTGAGGTCAATCGTGAGCAGCGCCCGGGCGCAGGGCGCCTCGGGGTCACCCAGCAGCAGGCCCACGTTGTCCCACGACTCCGCGAGGTGCGGGGGCGCGATGGAGGCGAGCGCGTTCGCGAGGTCACTGACCCGGGTCGGTGCAGATGAGGCCATGCGGGGCAGGGTACGGATGGCCCGGCGGCACTCCCCTCACGTGACCTTGACCGCGAGCCAACGGGGCGTGAACAGGCCGCGCCTGGGGCGTCCGCAATCCCGAAAAATCCAGCCCGGGACAGTTCGGCAAGCGCGAATCCGAAACTTATGCTTGGGGTACGCATGACGCGACAACAGCACGGCAGCGGGTACCACGAGGAGACGGATCCCAGCCAGTCCGAGGGGAGGCACCAGCAGGTGCGCAAGCGCTTTGTGCTTGACACCAACGTGCTGCTGCACAACCCGCACTCGATCTTCAAGTTCGAGGAGCACGAGGTGGTGATCCCGATCAGCGTGATCGAGGAGCTCGACACCTTCAAGAAGGCCAACGACGAGACGGGGCGCAATGCGCGCGCCGTGATCCGCTCGCTCGACCGGCTTCGCGAGAGCGGCCACCTGCTCGAGGGCGTCACCTGGAATCCGCAGGGCGGATCGGTGCGGATCGCGCGCTCGGAAGTCGCCATGCCGGCCGGGCTCGATCCAGGCATCGTCGACAACAGGATCATCGCGGTGGCCGCAGCGCTGCACGCGAGCGGCGTGCGCACCATCTTCGTGTCCAAGGACATCAACGCGCGCGTGAAGTGCGACGCGCTCGGCGTGCCCGCGGAGGACTTCGAGGCAGACCGCGTCGATGCGGACTGGCTGCACACGGGGTTCGTGAACGTGAAGGTCCCGACAGACATCATCGACGACCTCTACTCGGAGCGCCAGCTCCCGGTGGAGCGGCTCGAGCCGTACCACTCGAGCGGCCCGGACGGGAAGAGCATCCCGCGCACGGAGCTTGTCGCCAACCAGTATGCGGTGCTCCAGGACGAGTCCGACCCCGCGCACTCGGGACTGGCCCGCAGGCTCGCCGACACAGGCCATGTGATTCCCGTCACCGGACCGCGCAAGCCCGTCTACGGCGTGCTCGCGCGCAACGTGCAGCAGACGATGGCGCTCGACCTGCTTCTCGACGACGAGATCAAGATCGTCACGCTGATCGGCCCGGCAGGCACCGGCAAGACGCTGATGGCGCTTGCCACGGGCATGCACAAGGTCTTCAAGGAGGAGCGCTTCGACAAGCTGCTCGTCGCGCGGCCGATCATGCCGCTGGGCCGTGACATCGGCTACCTGCCGGGCGACAAGGACGAGAAGCTCGCGATGTGGATGCAGCCGATCTTCGACAACGTCGCGTACCTGCTCAGCACGCGCGGCAGCCACGGCGCCGGCGAGCCGGACTCGCGATCGACGGAGCAGCGCATCGACCAGCTCGTGGCGACGCGCAAGCTCGTGCTCGAGCCGATCACCTACATCCGCGGACGCAGCATCCCGCACCAGTTCATGATCGTCGACGAGGCGCAGAACCTCTCGCCCCACGAGGTGAAGACGATCGTCTCCCGGGTCGGCGACGGCACCAAGATCGTGCTCTGCGGCGACATCGGGCAGATCGACAACCCGTACCTCGACGCGGCCAGCAACGGGCTCTCGCACGTCATCGAGCGCATGAAGGGCCAGCGCATTGCCGGCCACGTGACGCTCGCGAAGACCGAGCGCAGCGAGCTCGCGAGCCTGGC
>CAZKTN010000002.1:24190-41583 GCA_964555705.1 uncultured Isosphaeraceae bacterium
TTGCCGGCCACGTGACGCTCGCGAAGACCGAGCGCAGCGAGCTCGCGAGCCTGGCTGCAGAGATCCTGTAGCCGGCGCCCGAGGCGGGAGCGCTACGCGCTGGCCGATCCCGTGCTGTCGCAGCGCGCACAGCCCCCTGACCTAGCGCGTTGCGCCCTCGAGCAGCTGCGCGAGCGCGAGAGTCTTGAGCGTTGACTCTCGGGTCTCGGACTCCGGATCGGAGTCGGCGACGATGCCACAGCCTGCCGCATACGTCAGCGTGCCGTCGGGCTCGAGGAGCGCAGTGCGGATCGCCACCGAGAGCATCGTTCGCCTGCGCGGATCATGGAATCCGATCGTGCCGCAGTAGGGACCGCGCGCAAATCGCTCGGTACGCGCGATCACCTTCATCGACTGGACCTTCGGTGCGCCCGTCACGCTTCCCGGGGGGAATGTGGCCCGCAGCAGGTCGACGGGCCCGAGCTCGGGCCGCAGCTCGGCGCCGACTTCCGCCACGGCGTGCAGCACCGTCGGGTGCGCCTCGAGCGTTCGCGGCTCTCGCACGCGCACGCTGCCGATGCGCCCGACGCGCCCTAGGTCGTTGCGCATGAGGTCCACGATCATGTGCAGCTCCGCAGCGTCCTTCCCGCTCCGCTCGAGCTCGGCCGGATCGGCGCCGAGCGGGCGGGTTCCCTTGATGGGACGCGTGCGAACCAGCCGCGAGCGTGCATCGACATCGAGGAAGAGCTCTGGGCTGAGGGAGAGGATCGACCGTCCACCGCCCGTCTCGAGATACGCACCATGCCGCGCGCCCGGCGAGGCCAGCGCCCATGCGGCCCATAGCCGTGGGTGCGCGCCAACGCGTGCCGTGAACGGGCGTGCGATGTTGGCCTGGAAGATCTCGCCCTCGCGGATCGCGCGGACCGTGGCCGCGACATCCTGCGCATAGTCGACGTCGCTGCGCGCGGGTGCAAGCGGCGAGCGCACCTCGAGACCGCGTCGCACGGCCGCAAGGTCGACGGCCGCTGCACGCTCGGGATCGATCATCGACGCCGCGCCCGGCACACCGGTCTCCCACCACGCGCCGGTGCAGCTGTCGTGCACAAGCGCGCCGTCCACAACGGCCCACCACGTGAGTGGCCATGCGTGCCCCTCCCCAGCGTGCGGCGGCTCGGGCACGGTCGGTTCCCACAGCGCACCCGCGTCGTAGGAGAGGAATCCGATCGCGCCGGAGCAGAAGGGGAGCTCATCGCTGGCGCTTCGCTCGCTGCCCTTCCATGAGCGGCCGAGGGCATCGAGGAGCGCACGCTCAAGCGACTCGCGGTTCGCGGCGCACCCATCGCGTGCCGGGCACGTCACGACGCGCGTGGGGCGCGCAATCACCGACCATCTCGCGAGAGGGCCCTCGCCCGCGGAGATGAGCGCGCATGCGGTCTCGGACTCGGGCCACGCCGCAAGCACCTGAGATGGGCTCAGGCGCCACGGCAACGGCCTGGCGTCCGCGCATGCAGGTGATGTGGCGCGCGCAGCATGCACAGAGGATGTCTGCACGCGGTCGATGGTAGGTGGCGTGGATACCATGTGCCGCCCGGTTCGGCCCAGTGCCGCGCGTTTGCGCGGCACCGCTAGCCGAGCCGAACACCCGAAGGGACACAAGATGCCTGCAGCCATGAAGTCGAGCCCACGATCCTCACGCACCGCCTCGAAGTCATCGCGCGCATCGGCAGGCGCCAAGGCGGCCTCCGGCCGCACCGCAGCGGCGCGAGCGAAGTCCGCCTCGAAGCCCAAGGCACCACCGCCAGGCCGCACCAGGTCCGTGCGGGGAGCGAAGGCCATCTACTACTTCGGGCGCACGCGGTGCGACGGCACCGGCGACATGAAGTCGCTGCTCGGGGGCAAGGGCGCGAACCTCGCCAAGATGACCTCGATCGGGCTGCCCGTGCCGCCCGGCTTCACCATCACCACCGAGCAGTGCATCGCATTCGCAGCAGCGCGCGGCACGATGCCCAAGGCAGTGCTCGATGAGCTCGACACCTACGTGCGCATGATGGAGAAGGAGGTCGGCAAGCGCTTCGGCGACCGCAAGGACCCGCTGCTCGTCTCGGTGCGCTCAGGTGCGCGCGACTCGATGCCAGGCATGATGGACACGATCCTCAACCTCGGCCTCAACGACGTGACCGTGGAGGCGCTCTCGGCGGCCACCGGCAACCCGCGCTTCGCGTGGGACTGCTACCGGCGCTTCGTGCAGATGTACGGCGACGTCGTGATGGGCGTGCAGAAGCGCCACGAGAACGAGCACGAGCCCTTTGATGACGTGATGCACGGGCTGAAGCGCGAGGTGGGCGCTGCGGAGGACACTGACCTCACCGAGGATCACCTGCGCGAGCTCGTGACCCGCTTCAAGGCGCTCGTGCGCGAGCGGACCGGGGCCAGCTTCCCCCAGGATCCGCGCAAGCAGCTGCTTGGCGCGATCGGCGCGGTGTTCAAGAGCTGGAACAACGAGCGCGCGATGCTGTACCGCCAGAAGTACCACATCCCGCACTCCTGGGGCACAGCCGTCAACGTGCAGGCAATGGTGTTCGGCAACATGGGCAGCGACTCGGCGACGGGCGTCGCGTTCACGCGCGACCCCGCCACGGGCGAGAACGTCTTCTACGGCGAGTACCTCGTGAACGCGCAGGGCGAGGACGTGGTCGCCGGCGTGCGCACGCCGCTCCCCGTCGCGGAGATGGCCAAGGACCCGATCCTCAAGCCCGCCTTCAGGCAGCTCGAGAAGGTGCGCGCCACGCTCGAGAAGCGCTTCGGCGACGTGCAGGACTTCGAGTTCACGATCGAGCGCAAGACCCTCTACATGCTGCAGACGCGCAACGGAAAGCGCACGGCGCTTGCCTATGTGCGCATCGCGCATGACATGGTCAAGCAGCGCCTCATGACTCCCGAGCACGCGATCCGCTCCGCGGACCCGGAGGCGATGAACCAGCTCCTGCAGCCCATCTTCGACCGGAGCGACTACGCGAAGGCGATCGCGGACGGCCGGCTGATGACCAAGGGACTCGCGGCAGGACCCGGCGCCGCCAGCGGCGAGGTTGTGTTCAGCCCCACCGAGGCGGAGTCGCTCGCGCGGCGTGGCCGCAAGGTGGTGCTGTGCCGCGTCGAGACGAGCCCCGAGGACCTGCGAGGCATGATCGCCGCCGAGGGCATCCTCACGTGCCGCGGCGGCGTCTCGAGCCACGCGGCGCTCGTGGCCCGGCAGATGGGGAAGGTGTGCGTGGCGGGCGCGTCGGAGATCTCGATCGACTACAGCTCAGGCACGCTCAAGTGCAACGGCGTGACGCTGCGAGTGGGCGACCAGATCTCGATCAACGGCACGACCGGCGAGGTGATCCGCGGCGGCATCGCGACCGCGGACAGCGAGCTCAAGCAGGTGCTGGTCACGAGGACGCTGAAGCCCGCGCAGAGCCAGGTGTTCAAGTACTACGACTTCATCATGACGCTCGCCGACAGGTACCGCCGGCTGGGACTGCGCACCAACGCCGACACGCCCGAGCAGGTGAAGGTGGCGGTGGCGTTTGGCGCGCAGGGCATCGGCCTCTGCCGCACCGAGCACATGTTCTTCGAGGGCAACCGCATCGACGCGATGCGGGAGATGATCCTTGCCCGCGACGAGGCCGGCCGGCGCGCGGCGCTCGCGAAGATCCTGCCGCTGCAGCGAGGCGACTTCGAGGGCATCTTCCGTGCGCTCGAGGGCAAGCCAGCGTGCATCCGCCTGCTCGACCCGCCGCTCCACGAGTTCCTGCCGCACGACGACGCGAGCAAGCGCGCGCTGTCGGACAAGATCGGCATCTCGCCCGAGGAGATCTCGCGCCGCGTCAACGAGCTGCACGAGTTCAACCCGATGCTCGGCTTCCGCGGGTGCCGGCTCGGCATCGCGTTCCCGGAGATCAGCGAGATGCAGGCGCGCGCCATCTTCGAGGCCGCCGCGCAGGTCACGGCCGACGGGATCAAGGTGATGCCTGAGGTGATGATCCCGCTCGTGGGCTTCCCGGCCGAGCTCGAGCAGCAGGTCGAGGTGGTGCACCGCGTCGCGAAGACCGTCATGCAGGCCTTCAAGGTGAAGTTCCCCTACATGGTCGGCACCATGATCGAGGTGCCTCGCGGTGCGCTGCTCGCGGGCGAGATCGCGAAGACCGCCGAGTTCTTCTCCTTCGGCACGAATGACCTCACGCAGACGGCGCTCGGCATGAGCCGCGACGACTCGGGCAGCTTCCTCCCGAGGTACCAGGACATCGGCATCGTGGCCTCGAACCCTTTCGCGAACCTCGACACCGAGGGAGTCGGCGAGCTGGTGCGCATCGCGTGCGAGCGCGGCCGCGCGTCGCGGCCGAAGATCAAGCTCGGCATCTGCGGCGAGCACGGCGGCGACCCCTCCTCGGTGCGCTTCTTCCACCAGGTGGGGCTCGACTACGTGAGCTGCTCGCCCTACCGCGTGCCGGTGGCTCGGCTTGCCGCGGCGAAGGCTGCGCTGTCATGATGCGCGAAGGGCCGGCCGCCCGGAGTCCGCGGGCGGCGCTGCCCGTGGCCACCGCGGCGCTCGCTGCATGCGTAGCGGGATGTGGCTCTGCGCAGCAGGGCGCTGCCGCCGGGTTCGTGCGGCCCGACGTCGTGCCCTCGCGTGCGCCGCTGCATCCGCCGCGCACCTACGACGCGCCCTTCGCGCAGTCGCGCATCGACATCGACGGCCTTGGCGAGGACGCGGCGTGGGCTGCGGCGCCGTGGTCGGAGGCCTTCGTCGACATTGAGGGCAGCGACCGTCCGGCGCCTCGCCATGCCACCCGCATGAAGATGTGCTGGGACGACACATACCTGTACGCGCTGGCCCACATGGAGGAGCCGCACCTGTGGGCCACCTACAGCGTGCGGGACCAGATCGTCTTCCACGAGAACGACATCGAGATCTTCATCGATCCCGACGGGGACTCGCTCGAGTACTACGAGATCGAGGTCAACGCGATCGGCACGGTCTTTGACCTCCAGCTTCGCCGCCCGTACCGCTCGGGCGGGCCCGCGCTGCACGAGTGGAACACCCCCGGACTGAAGGTCGGCATCCATCTCGACGGCACGGTCAACGACCCCTCGGACACGGACCGCGGGTGGACATGCGAGATGGCCATCCCCTGGACGGCGCTGCGTCCGCTCCCTGACCCGAGCGGCGCACCGGCGTCGCAGCGGGCCCCGATGCCTCCACGGCCCGGCGACACCTGGCGCATCAACTTCTCGCGCGTGCAGTGGGACATCGAGCCCTCAGGCAACGGCTACCGCAAGGTCGAGGGCCGCCCGGAATGGAACTGGGTGTGGTCGCCGCAGTGGATCATCGACATGCATGTGCCCTGGCAGTGGGGTCGAGTGACGTTTGTGCGGCCCGGAACCGCAGGAAGGAAGTCGTGACGATGCGCTCCCGCAACGGCCGAGGAGGCCCTGATGCGTTCAACCCGGTCCGTCACCAGTCGAGGGTGATGGAGTCGCTCGGGATCGCCCCGGACCCCTCGAGCCTGCACCACCAGATGCTCCAGAGGATGCTCGCGGCCGCGAACCTTGCGGGCATGCGCGAGTCGCACCAGATGATCCTTGCGCAGCCCAAGAACGAGATCATCGTCCGCTTCCCGGTGCTGATGGATGACGGCCACCACCGGATGTTCACCGGCTTCAGGGTGCAGCACAACGACGCGCTCGGCCCCTACAAGGGAGGCCTTCGATTCACGCCGCGTCTCTCGGTGGAGGAGCTCAAGGGACTCGCGATGATGATGACCATCAAGTGCGCGCTCCTGCGCCTGCCCTTCGGCGGCGCATGCGGAGGGGTCGACTGCGACCCGCGCGTGCTCTCGCGCGAGGAGGTCAAGCGCATCGTCCGGCGGTACTCGGTGGCGATCTCGCACCAGCTCGGTCCCGACTACGACATCCCCGGCCCCGAGATGGGCACCGACGCCCAGATGATGGCGTGGTTCGTCGACACCGCCGCGCAGATGACGCCGGACCGAGCGCGGCAGGGCATGTCGCCCGTGGTGACCGGCAAGCCTCCCGAGATCGGCGGCATCGTCGGGCGCTCCTCTGCGGTGGGCCAGGGATTCGTGCACGCGGTGCGCGAGATGCTGCCGGACTTCGGGCTCTGCCTCGAGGGGCTCACGGTCTCCGTCGCAGGTTTCGGCCGCATCGGATCCCAGATCGCGAGGATGCTCGCTGCGGAGGGCGCAAGGATCGTCGCCGTGCACGAGAAGCGGGGCGGGTGCGCATCGGCCGAGGGCCTCGACCCTGCTGCGCTCGACGACCACATGCGCCAGCACGGCACCGTGGCAGGCATCTCGGGCAGCACTGCAGTCGACGAGGAGGCCTTCTACAGGACGCGGTCGGACCTGCTGGTGCTCGCCGCGCGCGAGCGCATGATCGACGCGCAGCGGGCGGAGTGGATCGCGTCGCCGATCGTCGCAGAGGCCGCGAACCTTCCGTGGACGCCCGAGGGCGACGACGTGATGCTGCGGCGCGGCATCGACGTGCTGCCTGCGGTCGTCTGCAACGCAGGAGCCGTCGCCGGCAGCTGGCTCGAGTGGACGCAGAACCGAACGTACATCCCCTGGACCCCGGTGGAGTACGAGGAGCGTCTCGAGCAGCTCGTCGTGCTCGCCGTGCGCCGCATGAAGCTGGCGGCGATCCGCCACGAGTGCGACTGGCGGACGGCCGCGTACGCGTCTGCGCTCGAGCACCTCTCGCGCGTGTACGAGCTGCGCGGCATCTTCCCGTGAACGCCCGCGCAGGTCGCGCCTGCGCAGCCGGAGGACCCACTATGCCCACCATCTTCACCCGGATCATCAGCGGCGAGATCCCGTGCCACCGGATCCATGCCGACGAGCATGTGTTCGCGTTCCTTGACATCGCGCCGCTGTCGCGTGGGCATGCGCTCGTGGTGCCGCGCGAGGAGTGCGCGATGCTGCACGAGCTCAGCGACGCCTCGGCTGCGGCGCTCGGGCGCGCACTGCCCCGCGTGGCACGTGCCGTGATGGCTGCCACGGGCGCGAGCCACTACAACATCCTCCAGAACAACGGGGCGCTTGCGCACCAGGCCGTGCCCCATGTGCACTTCCACGTCATCCCGCGCTTCCCTGACGGTTCCGGCCTCGGCATCAGGTGGGATGCGCGGTCGCTCGACGCCTCCGACGGCGCGGCGCTTGCGGCGCGAATCTCGGCGGCGATGGCTGAAGGCTGAACTGCAGTGGATGGGCTGCGCCGCAGGAGCATGTGCACATGACCGATCCCACGCATGCTGATGCATTCTGGGATGAGCGCTGCGCGCTTGCGTGCGACCAGCTCGTGCGCGTCGCGCTTGCGGAGGACCTCGGCAGCGCAGGCGACATCACCACGCTTACGGTCGCGCAGGCGCGGGGCATCGAGTTCAGGTCGGATGCGCGCATCGTCGCCCGCGAGCCTGGCGTCCTATGCGGCATGCGTGCTGCGCAGGCGGTGTGCAGCCGGCTCGGCGCCGCGCTCGATCCATCGTGCAGGGACGGCGCGCAGGTCCGTGCGGGCGAGGCCACAGGCCGCGTGCACGGTCCCGCATCGTCCGTGCTCGCTGCCGAGCGCACGCTCCTCAATATCGTGGGGCTGCTGTCCGGAACTGCCACGCTCACGCGGGCGTTCGCCGACCGCGTGCGCGGAACGCGTGCGGCAGTCATGGACACCCGAAAGACGGTGCCCGGGATGCGTGCGCTGCAGAAGTACGCGGTGCTGTGCGGAGGAGGCACGCCGCACAGGATGGGCCTCCACGACGCGTTTCTCGCGAAGGACAATCACCTTGCTGGCCTCGACCCCGCCGGCATCGCGGCGCTGGTGCGCCAGTGCGGGGCGCCCGCACGTGCGCGGGGCGCCCTGTTCGTCGAGTGCGAGGTGGACTCGCTCGAGCAGCTTGATGCGCTGCTCGCGCTCGAGCCTGGCCTGCTTGACGTTGCGCTGCTCGACAACTTCCCCTGCGACGCGCTGCGCGAGGCAGTGGCGCGGCGCGACCGGTTCGCGCCGCAGCTGAAGCTCGAGGCAAGTGGGGGCATCTCGCTGGAGACGGTTGCCGATGTCGCGCGCACGGGCGTCGACCGCATCTCCGTCGGCGCGCTGACGCACAGCGTGCGGTCCCTCGACTTCGGGCTCGACGCATCGTGAGCAGGCCGCAGGTTCCCATCGAGTCGTGGCCTGACCGGCTCGAGGCTGCGGTCGCGCCCTGCGCGGCCCTCAGCACCGTCGTGGTGCTGCGCGAGACCGCGTCCACGCAGGACCATGCGCGCGGATGCCCTCCGGGCACCGTCGTCATCGCATGGCGCCAGACCCGCGGCAGGGGCCGGCTCGGACGCGCGTGGGCCGACACGGGCACCGATGGCCTTGCGATCAGCATCAACCTGCCGCCCGGCATCTCGGACAGGCTTGCGGGATGCGCCGCTGTCGCCGCATGCGAGGCGGTCGAGCAGTCGGCGCTCGAGTCGGGCGGCGGCATCCCATCGGTGCGCATCAAGTGGCCCAACGACCTCTGGATCGACCGACGCAAGCTCGGCGGCATCCTGATCGAGCAGGATGGCGCGCGCGCCACCGTGGGCATCGGCATCAACGTGTCGCAGCGCTCCTTCCCCGAGTCGATCGTGCAGACCGCCACCAGCCTCGCGATGCACGGATTCGCCGTGGACAGGCTCGATCTTGCGTGCCACCTTGTCCAGCGCCTTGACGGGTGGATCGCGAGCGGCACCGACCGCCTCGCGCAGGAGTACATGGCGCGAGATGCGCTGGCCGGTTCGCGCTGCAGCCTCTCGACGCCGGACGGCGTGGTGGAGGGAGTGGTGCTTCGCTGCGATCCCATCGAGGGCATGCGCATCCGCACGAGCTCGGGCGACCGCACGCTGCCTGCCGCAAGCACAAGCGTCCTCGCGTCACTGGACCGCGCATCCGCCTGATCGCGCTGCGGCACGGTGACGCCTCGGGCCGCTCGCCGTCGAGGCGGCATGTCTGACGCATGATCTGGGGGTCCCGGTCTGATATGGTGGTGGCGATGCGGCAGCTTGGGTGGACAATCATGGCGATGGCGCTGGCCGCTTCGTGGCCGCATGCGTCGATGGGCCAGGGTGATCCCCCGATGCCAGGTCAGGCCACTGCGGACCGGATCATGAGGCGTGGCGGCAGTCCGCCTGGTTCAGTGCCGCAGGAGACGGCCTCGGGCGCGCGGGCTGCACCCGGCGCCGCAACGGCGGCTCGAGGCGGCGATCCGGCGCCGCGCGGTCCGGGCAATTCGCGCGATGTGCCGATGCCGGCATCCGGCCAGGACACCACAGTGATGCAGCCGGTCGAGCCGGGTGTGGCGGACCGTGGCGCGCTCTCCGAGAGCCTTCGCGAGATGCCGATCACGCTGCGCGTGCCTGGTGCGTTCGAGAACGTGTATCCGGTGCCTGGCAGGCCAGGTCTCTTCTTCCGGGCGCAAGGCGCCCTCTACATGGTCTTCGATGAGGCGACGTACCGCTTCTACAAGGGCACCAACTACGTGACGATCCCGCCGGGCGCGGTGTTCTACGTGGGTCGGCCTGACTGGAGCACCATTCCGACGCCATGGTTCCGAGGTGCGGATGCGGGTGACCAGGGCGAGCAGGGTGCGCAGCCGCGCGTCGCGCAAGGTGCCGCCCCGCTCCAGGCGCAGGTCGACTCCGAGGTGGATCCCTCCGGCCAGAGCCCGATCCGCCTCCGCGCAGAGCATCGCGTTGACGTGCGACGTGCGGACATTGGCGGCGAGCTCGGCCGGGTGCCGGGGCACCGCGCAGGTTTCGGCGCAGGCTCCGCCGCGCCGGACCCCATCGATCCTGCGCAGGCCGCACTCGCGATGCGTTCAGTCGAGGAGCGTGAGCGGGATGCCGCTGCGCCGAGTGCCCCCGACGCCGCTGCGGTCGCTGGAGTGCTTCCCTCGGGCATCGCACGCGACCTGATCGTGGTGGACAGGGGCGGTGAGGTCAGCCCCCGCATCGTCAGCGACAGCGCGTACCGCCGCGAGCGGATCGCGGCGCTCATGAGGTCCGCCGCAAGCCAGGCGCGCGCGAGCGCGTCATCGCAGGCCCGGCAATGATCGTCATCGGGGCAGGAGCCGAGCGCATCGGCGTGCATGTGCGCGCTGTGGCATGCGCTGCTGGCGCTGCGCTGGTTGCGCTCGCGGCGACGTGGGCGAGCGCGAACGATGCGCATGCCAGCCAGCAGGCCGGGCTTGGCCTGGCTCCACGCAGGACCGATGCGCAGGATCCGCTCTCGTCGCTGCCGCCCGAGCAGGTCTTCGCGACCACCGAGGTGCAGCCGATCGCCGTCCGTGGCGGCGTGATGCTGCTGCCGATGGCGCGCCGCGATCCCTCGCAGCCGTGGCCAGCCACCATGCAGCTCACGCTCGGCGACGGGCGCACGATGCGCGGCACCACGGCCGTCGTCCGTCCGCGCGCGCGTGCCTCAGCCACGCACTGGACGACCCCTTTCGTGAGCATGGGCGCAGATCCTGCGGCGCAGGCCACGGCAGTCGAGGACGTCGTGCTACTGGTGCCGCTTCCTCCCGATGGCGATGACCACATCAGCCTTGGTTCGCAGCGGATCGATCCCGACTGGCTCGATCCACTGGCTGGCACGCAGGCGCACGAGCCTGTCGCGCCCGCGGAGGGTGAGCCGCACCTGCCGGACCTCGATGCGCCTAGCGAGCACTTCCGCTGGCACCTTCTTGCGGCGCGCGTCGGCGAGCCGGTGCCCGAGCCTCGTGGAGGCGAGTGCGACGCGCTGTACGCGCGGCACCTCGCGTCGCTCTGGAGCGGCGCACTCGAGCGTCTGCGCCAGGCTGACCCGGACGCAGCACGCGATGCGCTTGCCGACCTCACGGGCCGTGCATGCATTCCCGATGGCGGGTGCATCGCCGCGTGGGCCACTGACCTCCGCGAGCTGAATGCGCTGCTCGAGGCGCTGCTTGACCCCTCCGCCGACGGCATCGACATCGTGGACGCCGCACGGCGCTGGAGGGAGTCGCGCCCCTGCGTGGTGGCGTGGGTCGAGGGCGAGGATGAAGATGGCGTGCAGCTTCGCATCGCCAATCCGAGGCCAGTGACGGTGGACGTCGCGCTGCGGTGGCCTGACCGCAAGGACGAGTCGTTGCGCGTCACGCTCGAGCCAGAGACTGTGCACGCCGTTCGCCTGCAGCGTGACATGGTCGAGACGCAGGAGCTGCCGGAGGACGTGGTCCGCGCGCTAGAGGAGCAGGACCTCGGCCATCTTGCGCCGCCGCAGGTCGATCCTGGCCGCGAGGCGGTGCGGCGCGCGGTGGAGCGCAGCGCACGTGCGATCCCAAGCGTCATGCTCGAGTCAGGCGAGTGGTCGATGACCGTGCCGATCGGGAGCGGGCGCGTGGCCGCACGGCCTCCTGCGCTCGCGCTCGGCACGTTCCTCCCGCGCGCGAGCCTCGCGGAGATCCGTGCAGGCACCGTGCGCACGGCGCCTCGCGAGTCGGCCACGACGGCGCAGCTGCGGCGCAGGCCGTCGGGCTGGGAGCTGCTGGTGGACTGCGAGCGCGACGGGGAGCCGTCCCCGTCGGATGTCGTGACCGTCGTGATCGATGCAGGATGGCGTCACGAGCTGCAGTTCGGCGAGTCCGGCGCCGTTGGCGAGGCCGATGGCGCCGTGGTGCGCGTGGCGTCGGGTCCGCGCCGCTGGCGCGCACGCGTCTCGCTTCCTCGCGAGTGGATCCGCGCGCCAAGGGGGACGCTGTCGATCGAGCGGCAGCTTCCGGACGGGCAGGTGGTGAGCGCAGGAATCGCGCCACCTGCCTGGAGCCCCGAGGCGCGCCCGCTCCCAATCGCATTCGATGCGTGGTCCGCTGCACCTGCACCTGCCGGAGTGCCCGCCACGGCTACACTCGAACCATGACGTTTTCCGCGCAGGGACCGCGCATCGTGGCCCTCCTCAACCAGAAGGGCGGGGTGGGCAAAACGACGTCGACGGCCAATCTTGGTGCCGCATTTGTGGTGGAGGGGCTCCGCACACTGGTCGTGGACCTCGACCCGCAGTCGAACCTCTCGCTCCACTTCGGCCACGAGCAGGAGATGGACCAGCGCAGCGTGCGCGACCTCTTCGTCGACGATTCCGTCGCCGCATCCGACTGCATTCGCTCCGCGCGCGAGCGGCTCGACTTCATCCCGAGCGACACCGAGCTCGCGCTCGTCGAGGGCGAGCTTGCGCTGAGGCCAGGGATGCAGCGCATCCTCGCCGACAGGCTCGCGCCGGTGCTTGGCAACTACGACGTGGTGCTGCTCGACTGCCCGCCAAGCCTCGGCGTGCTCAGCGTGAACGCGCTCACGATGGCGCATGAGGTGATTGTCCCGATGCAGGCGCAGTACCTCGCGCTGCGCGGACTCGAGAAGCTGCTCGAGACGGTGCTGCTGGTGGAGCGCTCGCTCAATCCGGGCATCACCGTGGGCGGAGTGCTGCTCTGCATGCACGAGTCGCAGTCGAGCCATGGCCGCGCCGTCGTCGAGGAGATCGACAGGTACTTCGAGCGCCACCGCGGCGACGATGTGCCGTGGCGCGGTGCGCATGTGCTGAAGCCGCCGGTGCGCCGGAACATCAAGCTTGCCGAGGCGCCGAGCTTCGGCCAGACGATCTTCGACTACTCGCCCAAGTGCGCTGGTGCGGCTGACTACCTCGCGCTTGCCCGCGGGATGCTCGCGCGGTGGCAGGGCACCAAGTCGCCGGCGCATGACGTCGCCGCGGCCGACCGCGCAGCGGCATCGCCGCGCGCAGTTGCGCCGTCACCGGCCTCGGCACCTCCGCCGCAGGCCCAGGTGGCTGCGCCCGCGAGCGCCTGAGATGGCGGGTCGCCGGGCCCTGTGGTCCATGCGGGCGTTCGCGCTCGCGGCGTTCGCCGGCGCGTTCGTCGCCACGCACTGGCCAGCGCTGGAGCTCACGCCCGGCATGCCGGGGGACAAGCTCCTGCATGCGCTGACCTTCGCGGCGCTCACGTTGCTGCTGTGGCGTGCGCGCGTGATCACGCGCATCGGATGGCTGGTGCTCGCGATGCTGCTCTATGCGGGCTTCGATGAGCTGACTCAGGCCATCCCATGGATCCGCCGGTACGCGTCACTTGCCGACTTCATCGCGGATGCGATCGGCATCTCGATCGCGGCGATGGCGATCGCGACCGTGCCCCGTCCGGTCGGCCAGCTCGGGCGCATGCACCGGGCACTGACCGACGCTGCCGACGCGATGCTGCTCGACCGGCCAGCGAACTGGATGGCAATCGGATCCGCCGCAGCGCTCGGCGCGCTCATCGGCGGGCCGCTGTGCGCGACGCTTGCGCGCGTCGCGCTGCTGGACCGCGCGCCGGGCCAGTCGCTCTTCCTCGGTGCGGTCGTCTTTGCGGCCGCAGGCGCGCACATGGCATGGCTCATGGGGCTTCGCCACTGGATGCGGCGGATCCGCCGGGAACGGCTGTGCCTGCGTTGCGGCGCGGCGCAGCATCCCCGCGAGGGCGAGACCTGCGGGACGTGCGCACGCTGTGGGGCGAGCTGGAATGTGCAGCAGTGGATCGAGCCCGCGGACGCATACTCGGCGCGCCGTCCCATCCCATGGGGCCGCGTCGCGCTCGTTGCCGCTGCGGCGGTGGCGGTCACTGCGCTCGTGGCGTGGCCGCTGCTTGCGGCCGCACGCTGGGTCGATGTCGGTGCAGTGTCCGGTCGCCGCGCCGACGTGAGCCGCGGCTTGACCGCCATCATGATCTACCTCATCGGGCTGATGCCCATCATGGCCGTCGCGCGGTATGCGCGGCAGGAGTGGATGCGGACGATCGGCTCCGGCGACCGCTCGTGCGTGGCGTGCGGCCATGACCTCACCCGCACCGCAGCCTCCGACGGGTGCGGCCGCTGCCCTGAGTGCGGTTGCGCGTTCGCCCGTCCTGGCGATTCCGTCCGGCCCTAGCATCTGCCGCCCATGAAGGAGCGCGCTGATGTGCTGATCATCGGAGGCGGCATTGCGGGACTCGCGTGCGCGCTCGCATGCGCAAGGCGCGGGCTTGCATGGTCTCTCGTCGAGGCGTCGGACCGGTTGGGAGGCCGTGTGGCGACCGATGTGGTCGATGGCCACCGCCTCGACCGTGGCTTTCAGGTCTTCCTGAGCGCCTATCCCGAGGCGAAAGGCACGCTCGACCTTGCCGCGCTTGACATGCGCGCCTTCGCGCCTGGTGCGTCGATCTTCCGTGGCGGCCGGTGGCGCCGGATTGCGCACCCGCTGAAGCGCCCGCTGGCCGCGCTTGGCTCCGTGACATCGGGCGCAGTGGCGATCGGCGACGCGATGCGGCTGCTGCCGGTGGCGCGCCGTGCGGCGCGCGGGCAGGTGTGGCCACCAGATGCATCTGCCCATGGCGCACCTGTTCCCGGGGAGAGCGGCGACCCGCTGGTGCGCCGCGCGACGGGGAAGGTGCCGCTCGTCCCGACTGCCGCAGATGCGCTCCGCGAGAGTGGCGTGAGCGACGCGCTCATCGAGTCCTTCTTCAGGCCATTCTTCGGCGGCGTGTTTCTCGACAGGTCACTGGCGGCCGACCGGCGCTCGTTCGAGTTCAGGCTTGCGATGTTCGCGCGCGGCGACACGGTGGTGCCTGCACAGGGCATGGGCCGGATTCCCGAGCAGATGGCAGGCCGGCTCGATGCCGCGCGCATCCGAACCGGCTGTGCAGTGGAAAGCCTCTCGCAGGATTCGGGGCTTTGGTGCGCGCGCATCGCCGGCGGCGAGACGGCGCGTGCAAGCGCGGTGGTGGTCGCCACCGATGGCGAGGCGGCTCGGTCGCTGGTGCCCGGCATGCCGGCGCGTGCGTGGTGCGAGACTGCGACGCTGCACTACTCGTTCCCTGCGGCCGGTGCGCCGGCGCCATGCCTCTCGCCATGGCTGATGCTCGATGGCGACGGCACCGGGCCGGTCAACCATGCGGCCGCCATGTCGGCGGTGTCGCCCGACTATGCGCCCGTGGGCAGGGTGCTGCTCGGCGCAAGCGTGGTCGACTCGGCGGCGCTCGCGCAGGATGACGATGCGCTTGACCGTGCGGTTCGCGCGCAGATGTCACGGTGGTTCCCGTCGCACAGCCCTCGCACATGGACGCTGCTCAAGGTCGACCGGATCCGCCATGCGCTGCCGCGCCAGCATCCCGACGACCTTGCGCAGCGTGGCGGCGTGGACCGCGGCGGGGGCCTTCTCGTGTGCGGCGATCACGTGGGCGATGGGTCGATCAACGGCGCGATGCAGTCCGGTCGGCTGGCGGCGGAGCTGGCGCTCGCGCATGCGTCCACCCGGGCCCGGCCGGTCACTGCGTAGCCACAGGCTGACCCGGGGGCGCCGACTCCGGTCGCACGCGCAGCACGGCCGCACCCATCTTGGGGTCGATGCGGTTGATGTGCACGTCGACGGTGGCGATGCGGCCGTCCTTGGCGAACGTGAGTGTGGCGGTCTCGCGGCGAGCCTCGACTGCCGTGCATGTCCAGCCCTGCAGCGCGAACGCGTCACGCATGCGGTCGGAGGTGTCGGCCATGCTCCGGAGGTCTCCGCGGCACACCACTCGGACGCGCGTGAGCACGCCATCGGTGCGGTCGACATCCGCTGTGGTGATCGCCTCCATCCCAGGCGGGATGGGCACGTCGCTCTCGAGCACGGTCGTCGGCAGGCCGCTGCAGGCGCCGAGGGCGGCGCAACCCCACACAAGCATGATTGCGGCAGTCCGGCGCATCGGTCCGATCAAATGTAGCCGCAGCGACCGCGTCGCGAGCGCCACCGATGGCACGAGGATTCGAGACCCACGCCCGCACCGTCTCTGCGCTGACGCTGCTGTCCCGCATCACCGGCCTTGCGCGGGATGCGGCGCTCGCGCGCATCTTCGGCGTCGGCGTGGCGATGGATGCGTTCGCGTTCGCGTTCATGGTGCCGAACCTCTTCCGTCGGCTCTTCGGCGAGGGCGCGCTCGCATCGAGCTTCCTGCCCGTCTACACGCGGCTCGACGCGGAGCGGCCCGAGGTGGCGCGGCCGATGGCGTGGCTTGTCCTCTCGCGCACGGCAGTGGCGCTCGCGGCGCTGACGCTCCTTGGGGAGATGATCCTCATTGCGGTATGGCCGCCGGCGGACAAGGAGGCCGCCACGCTTGGTGCCACGCTTGTGGCCATCCTGCTCCCGTACATGCCGCTCGTGTGCGTGGTTGCGCTGGTGGGTGCGGTGCTCCAGACCCATCACCGGTTCGGGCCCACTGCGGCGAGCCCCATCATCCTCAACCTGGCGATCGTCGCCGCCGCGGTCCTCCCGTGGGCGCTCGGGGGTACCGACGCGCTTGCGCCTCGTGCGCACATCATGCTGGTGGCAGGATCGGTGCTGGCGGCGGGACTGGTGCAGCTGGCATGGAGCGCGATGGCGCTCCGCGGCACCGGAGTGCGGCCGATGAGGGCGCCACCGGAGGCGCGCGCGCCCTTCCGCGAGGTCATCAGGAAGACGGTGCCGATGGCGCTCGGGCTCGGCGTGCTGCAGGTGAACACGTTTGTGGACGGCCTGATCGCCAGCTACCCGAACTACTTCGGCCCGACCATCTTCGGGGTCCCGTTCCCTCTCGGGGAGGGCTCGATGGCGGCGCTGGGGTTTGCGCAGCGGCTGTACGAGTTCCCGCTCGGCGTATTCGGCATCTCGGTGGCGACGGCAATCTTCCCGCTGCTCGCCCGGCAGGCCGGGGACCATGAGGCGTTCCTGGCAAGCCTGCGCCGCGGACTTCGGCTGACAGTGTTCATCGGCTTGCCGGCGAGCATGGGGCTCTTCATCGTGCGCGACCAGCTCACGGCGGTGGTCTTCCAGGGCGGCGACTTCACGAGCGCGAGCAGTGCCCGCGTCGGTTCGATCCTTGCAGGCTTCGCGGTGGCGATCTGGGCGTACTCCGCGAACCAGGTGCTGACGCGCGCCTTCTACGCACGTGGCGACGCCATGACGCCCGTGAAGGTGAGCATGGCGATGGTGACGCTGAACTTCGCGCTGAACGTCACGCTGATCTGGACGCCGCTCAACGTGGCGGGCCTCGCCTGGAGCACGGCAATCTGCGCGATCCTGCAGACCCTGGTGCTCGAGCGTCTGCTTGCGCGCAGGCTCGGGCGCGTCGTCGACGCGGAAGTGCGCAGGAGCTGGCTCCGCACACTCGGAGCGACGCTCGCGATGGGTGCGGTGACTGGCGCAGTCGCCTGGTGGCTTCCCGACCAGGGATCATGGTGGACCATGGCCGGCGTGCTCGCCGCGCTCGTTGCTGCGGGCGCAGCGTCGATGCTCGGTGCCGCGTGGGCGCTGCGCATGCCGGAGCTGCGCTGGGCGCTCGGCCGCCG
>CAZKTN010000002.1:41683-86928 GCA_964555705.1 uncultured Isosphaeraceae bacterium
TCGGTGCCGCGTGGGCGCTGCGCATGCCGGAGCTGCGCTGGGCGCTCGGCCGCCGATCCTGACGTGGCCGCCGGTCCTGACGTGGCCGCCGCAGGCTGCGATCAGCTGCCGCCCACTGCGGGCTGCGCAGGCGCACCACCCTCAGGCGTCGAGGTCGCGACAGGCTGCGCAGACACAGGGACCAGCGTGACCGGATCGCGCGCGGGAAGCATCACCGGTGCGGCGATGCCGTACTCGCTTCGGAGCTTCGCAATGTCAGCGCGGCCCTGCGGATCGCCCTTGGCGATGTCAGGCCAGTTGCCGACCACCATGATGGCGAGCTTGTCCGGCTGGAGGTAGGTCTGCGCCACGCGCTGCACGTCGGCCGCTGTCACGGCCTTCACGCGGTCGCGGTACGTCTGCCAGAAGTCGGCAGGGCGGTTCGTCCACTCGTCCGTCACGAAGACGCCGAGCATCGCGGGCTTTGAGGCGAAGCGCTGCGGGAAGGTCTCGATCAGCGAAGCCTTCGCGACCTCGAGCTCCTCCTCGGAGACGGGCTTCGTGCGGATCTCCTCGATCTCGTCCATGATCAGCTTGATCGCCAGCGCGACCGTGGGGCTCTTGCTCTGGAAGCCCGCGCGGAACGAGCCCGCATAGAAGGCCTCCGGCGCGAACCGAGAGCCGGCGCTGTACGCCAGTCCCTCGTCGCTGCGCACGCGCTGCATGATGCGGCTCGAGAAGCCGCCGCCGCCGAGGATGTCGTTCATCACGAAGTAGGCGATCGCGTCCGGGTCGTCGCGCGTGATGGACCGCATGCCGATGTAGACCTTTCCCTGCGGGATGTCCTTCTCGGCGATGTAGAGGCCGGGCGCCGGATCCGCCTTCGGGGCGGTCGGAGGCGCATTGCGCTCGCCGCGGGGCCAGCCGGCGAGCGCCTGCTCGAGCTTCTTCGCCATCGCGTCGGGCTCGAAGTCGCCTGTGACCGAGATGATCATGTTGCCGGGGTGGAAGATCCGTGCGGCCATCGCGCGCATGTCCGACTCGGTGATCGCGGCAAGGGTGGCACCCGTGGGCTGCCGGCCTGCGTAGTGGTCGGTGCCCCAGAACATCATGCTCCACTCGCGGTCGATGATGGAGTCGGCGCTGTCGTTGCGCTGCTTGAGGCCCTCCATCGCCTCGTCCATCGCGACCTTGAAGCGGGCCGGGTCGAAACCCGGGTTGCGCAGCATGTCGACGAAGAGCTTGAGGCTCTCGTCGAAGTTCGACGCGAGGCAGTCGAGCGAGGCGCTCGAGTTCCACTCGCCCATGCGCACGGACATGTTGGTGGCCATGAAGTCGAGCGTCTCGTCGAACTCGGCTGCGCCGAGCGCGCCTGCGCCGCCGCGGCGCATCATCGACCCGGTCATCGACGCCAGACCCACACGGTCCGCGGGATCGAGGTTGGCGCCGCCCATGCAGGTGACGGCCAGCGAGATGAGCGGGAACTCCTTGTTGGGCGCCATGTAGACCACGGTGCCGTCACTGAGGGTTCGTCGGTAGTCCGCCGCGCGCGGGGCCTCGAAAGTGAGCGGGGGATACACGAGCTGCTCTGGCCTTCCGGCGATTCCGCCTGCGGCCTTGGCGGCAGCCGCAGCGGTGTCCGTGCGCGCCGGGGCAGCGGCGCCTTGGGTCGCTGGCGCAACGAGCGCGCTCGCGAGTGGGGCTGCCGCGCCGACGGCGAGCGCCCCCATCAGTGCAAGCGAGGAGAGCCGCGCCGCCATGCCCGCGCAGGAACGCGGGAGGCCGGCAACGAGGCGGGTGGCGATGCGTGAGCTGTGCAGTGTCATGTCATGTCCTCTGTAGCTGTGTCGGTCCGCGTCCATCACTTGCCGCTGCCCTGCGACTGAAGCTGCTCGAGCCGCTGGCGCATCTTCTTGAGCATGAACTCCGCGAGCGGCCTTCGGTCGGGCGGCATCTGGCCCATGTTGGCCTCGATGTCGGAGATTCCGCGCTCGAGGTTCTCGGCATCGGTCTCCTGCGCGAGCTGGGCGGCGAGTGCGCGCACTCGCGCCTGCATCGGTGCAGGGAGCTTCGCGAGGTCAGGGTCCATGGCCTCGCTTTCGGCGCCGGCCTTGCGCGTGAAGGTGGCCACCGACCTGTTGCTGGGCGCGAAGTACTTGCGCGCGACGCGCTGGATGTCGGCGCCGGTCACCGCCTGCAGCTTCTTGGGCTCCTCGTTGATCTCCTCCCAGCCGCCGAGCGCCTCGGCGTACGCGAGCTGGATCAGGAGGAAGAAGTTTGTCTGGAGGCGGCGGTAGCTGTCGGCGGCGACCTGGTTCTTCACCTTCTGCAGCTCGCGCTCGGACACCGGCTCGTCCTGGAGGCGCTTGAGCTCGTCGTACCACGCGTTCTCGAGATCCGCGGGCGTCGAGCTGCCCTTCGTCTCGCCGGCGAAGCTGAAGTAGCCCGCGTACTTGCGGCTGTCCTGGCGGCATCCGGCGGACGAGGCGATCTCCTTGCCCTCGACAAGGCCCTTGTAGAGGCGGCCGGTCCTGCCGTTGAGGATCTGCGACATCATGTCGAGCGCGTAGCTGTCCGCGTGGCGGAATGGCACGGTGTGGTAGCGGATCTCCACCTGGGGCTGCGCATCGACCTCCGCGTTCATGCGCATCTCGGCCTTCTGTCCGTGCTCGAGCGTTGTCACCGGAGGCACCATGCCCGACTCCGGGCGCAGCCGGCTGAAGTAGCGGCGGATCAGATCGCGCGCCTGCGCCGGGTCGAAGTCGCCCACGATGATGCCGACGAGGTTGTTCGGCCGGTAGTAGATGTTCCAGTAGCGCTGCGCCTCCTCCATCGTGTAGCTGTTGAGGTCGCTCGGCCAGCCGATGATGGGCCACGCGTAGCCGCTCGAGACCCAGAACATCGCGTCGAACTGCTCCTGGAAGATGCCCGTCGGGGTGCTCTCGGTGCGCAGGCGGCGCTCCTCGTGCACGACGTCGCGCTCGCTGTAGAACTCGCGGAAGACGCTGTCGTTGAGCCGGTCGCTCTCCATCCACGCCCACAGCTCGAGCTTGTTGCTGGGGACATTGATGAAGTAGAAGGTGAGGTCGTGCGAGGTGAAGGCGTTCATGCCCGACCCGCCCTCGCGCGTGTACACCTGGTCGAACTCGTCCTTGACGATCGAGCCCGCAGCCTTCTGCTCGGCCTCGAGCTGGGCCACCTGCGCCTCGATCTCCTTCACCCGTGCCGCCCCCTCGGCAGATGAGCGGTCAGCCTTCGCCATCTCCTGCTTCAGCGTGGCGATGCGCTCCGCGTTGGAGCGGCCCTGCTGGGTGTCCATGAGGGACTTGAGGTCGGCCCGCATCTTCGCCAGCTCGGGCGTGTCGTTGTTCGGGTTCCACGGGTCGTCGATCTGCCCCATGAAGTAGCGCATGTACTGCGTCGACCACGTGTAGTCGTTGATCGCGTCGCGCAGCGACTTCTGGCGCGCGCGGAAGTCGGCGTCGCGATCGGGGTTCTGCGTGCCGATGGTGTTCGTCCCCTTGAACATCATGTGCTCGAAGAAGTGCGAGATGCCCGTGATGCCGGGACGCTCGTTGACGCTGCCGACCTTCGCGAGCCATCCGGCGCTTACGGTGTTCGGCTGGTCGGTCCTGGGAACGAGCAGGAACTTCATGCCGTTGTCGAGGATCACGATCTCAGGCTCGACCTTCTGGGCGCTGGCGACCTGCGGCCAGAGGCAGACGGCAGCGAGGGCCGATGCGGCGACGATGGCGCGTGAGAGGGCGTGCGCGGGCAGGGCATGGCGGGGGTTCGTGAGGGAGCGCATGTGTGGGGTCTCCGTGGCGGAAGTGCTGGACGTGCTGTTGTACGGCAGGTGAGCCGGTCCCGTAGAGGGTCCCGATACGGAAATTCCGTCTCCGCAGGGCCAATAAGGGCCGATCGGGACCTCCCCGCGTTGGCGCCGGTTGCGCTTGGGGATAAGGTGGGGACATGGTGCCCCTTGGGAGAGCTCGTCGGTGGGGTGCTCTGGCAGCTGCTCTGGGTGCTCTGGTGACCGTCGAGGCGCAGGGTCAGGTCCGGGTCATGACCTGGAACGTGGCCCGAATGCAGGGCAACTCCGATGCGGTGGGAACGGTCCTGTGGAATGCCCACCTGGATGACAGGCCGGGCTGGGCAGCCCCCGTCGACATCATGGTGTTCCAGGAGGTGACGCCAGGAGCGCTGAAGGCGCTCGGTCCGCTGGTTGCCGCCGCAGCGCCCGCGGGCTCCACCTATGCGCTCGCGACGTACACCACGAGCAACGGCGAGAACTCCTCGAGCGGAGCCGCTGCGCTCTTCTACCGGACGCAGAGCTTCAGCGAGATCGAGTCGGCGCACATCGACCTTCCCACCGGCGCTGGCCGCAACACCGACCGCTGGCTGATGCAGCTGGCGGGCTACAGCTCGCCCGCCGCGCGCGCCTACGTCTACGGATCCCACCTCAAGGCATCCTCAGGCAGCGATAACGCCCAGCTGCGCCTCGAGGGCGCGCTCACGATCCGCGCGAACTCGGATGCGCTCGGTGCAGGGGTCAGGGCGATCTACCTCGGCGACTACAACGTCTACAGCCACACCGAGGACGCGTTCGTCGCGATGCTCTCCGCCGGCAATGGTCGCGCCATCGACCCCTTCGGCGGCGTGTCGTGGGATGGGGCCGCCAACTCGATCATGCACACGCAGAGCCCACGCAACATCAGCGGCAACGGGCTCGTGGGCGGTGGGCTCGATGACCGCTTCGATCTCCTGATGACGACGGTTCAGCTGGCCGATGGAAGCGGCCTCGCCATCATTCCCGGCACATGCCGCACGCTCGGCAACGACGGGAACCACTACCAGCAGGCCATCAACGCCGGAGCGAACACCTATTTCCCTGGCCAGCCTTCGCGCTCGTCGCAGCTGGCCAATGCGCTGTTTGCGGCGAGCGACCACCTTCCTGTGGTCGCCGACTTCCAGGTGCCTGCGCGACTCGGCGCATCGCTGGATCCTGTGCCTCCACGGGTCATCGCGGCCGCGCCCGTCACCGTGAGCGCGCGCATCTCCAACGGCGCGCAGGTGGTGACGCCCCTCGGCGCAGATGGCCTCGACTATGCGCTGTCCTCGCTGCAGCACTGCACGGCATCCGGATCCGGAATCGCGCCGCTTGCACCCGCAGCTGCATCGGTGCCCGTCACGCTCGCGACGGCGACGCCCGGCCTGCGGGTCGCCAGGATCGGCGTCAGCAGCGCATCGGAGGCCGCTGAGCCATCGTCGATGGAGCTCTCGGCGACATTCACCGTGCTTGGCCCCAGCCGGCCAAGCCTGATGGCCGGAGCCGACATCCGGGCATCCGAGATCCACGTTCCGCTTGAGATTGGTGACGCACCGATCGACATCGACGTCCCTGTGTGGAACTTCAACTTCCAGGTGCTCCAGTCGGAGCTCGACATCGACTCCACCGCAGTGGGCACTGCGCCCGGGAGCGACGCCGTGAGCGTGCTGGTGGGCACGGCATCCTCGGTCGGAGCGCAGCCCGCGGTGCTCCGGCTGCGCGTGAACCCGAAGGGACTTGAGCCGGGAGAGACACCGATCCCGGTGACCGTGCGAACCAGCGACGAGAACGTCCCCGGCGAGCGCGTCGCCGAGCTGCTGATCACGGTGATCATCTCCGTGACAGGGCGGGACGAGCCTGCGGACCTCAACGGCGACGGCGCCGTGGACGGGTTTGACCTTGCGATCCTGCTGACCCAGTGGGCAGGTCCGGGGTCCGCGGACCTCGACCTGAGCGGCATCGTGGACGGGATTGACCTTGCATTCCTCCTTGCGCGGTGGACACTGTGAAACCGCCACCGGCCTCCCGAGCGAAGCCATCAAGGACCCGCTGACTGTTCCCCGACCCAAGACCTCGATCTCCATGCGACCAACCACTACGCCCATCCGCATCGCCGCGCTCGCCGTGACCCTCCTGGCCGGACCGCTCGCCCTCTGCGCGAGCGTCCTCGCTGACACGGTGACGCTCAACCCGGTCGCGGACAACACGCTGATCGAGGACTCCAACGGCGCGTTCTCCGCCGGCGCGTCCTACAACGTGTTCTCCGGCCGAGTCGGCAGCAACGGCAACGCCACCCGCCGTCGCGCGCTGATCCGATTCGATCTGACCTCGATTCCGGCGGGCAGCACGGTCACGTCGGTGCAGCTGCGGATGTACATGAGCCAGGGGCAGGGGGGCACCCGGTCGCATGCCCTTCACCGCATGAGCGCATCATGGGGGGAGGCTGGCAGCTTCTCGTTCGGCGGCGCTGGCGCGCCGGCGCAGAACGGGGACGCGACATGGCTGCACCGCTTCTGGCCGGGAACCCCCTGGGCGACCCCCGGCGGCGACTTTGTGCAGGCGCCGAGCGCCTCCCTCAACGTGTCGGGCATCGCCTGGTACGTGTGGGGATCCACGGCGGGAATGGTCGCCGATGTGCAGTCCTGGGTGAACGAGCCCTCCCAGAACTTCGGATGGATGCTGCGCGGCGACGAGTCCGTGGAGCGGACATCGAAGCGGTTCGACAGCCGCCAGAGCTCGAACTCCGGAACCAAGCCTCAGCTGATCGTCATCTTCACGCCGCCGGTCTCGAACCCGGCCGACATCAACGGCGACGGCAACGTCAACGGCCTTGACCTCACAGTGCTGCTCGGTGCGTGGGGCACGAGTGCGGCGAGCGCGGACATCGACGACAACGGCATCGTCGACGGGCTCGACCTGTCGCAGCTGCTCGCCGCGTGGACTGGGTAGTTCGCACGGCGCGCGATTGGCTGAAAGGCCGAGGTGGGATTTGAACCCACGAATAACGGATTTGCAATCCGTCCCCTTAGGCCACTTGGGTACTCGGCCGTGGCGGGGCATATCCTCCCATCCGCGATGCCTCCCGTCAACGAAACCCGACTGCAGTTGGCGCAAGTTGGTGCAATGTTCGGCCTGAGGGGCAGTCGACGTGCGGTGTTATCCGCACTCGTGGCGGTTTCGGTCACGTGCGCGAGCGGCGCGTCGAGCGCCCTGGCGCAATCTTCCGAGCCGGCGCAGTCCCCGTCGCGACCTCCCGTCGATGTGGCTCGTCCCGCAGGTTCCCAGCCGATCGAGCCCGCGGCCTCAGCGCAGTCGGGCCGCTGGCTTGGGCCTTCCGCAATGCAGGAAGCGGCCGAGATCCGCGCATCCGGTCTGTTCCTTCCGCCTGTGATCCCCGAAGGCGGATTTCTCATGCGCGCAGTGGGCACCCTTGAGCGCCGCGCTGACCTTGGCGTGTGGGCGATCAGGCTTCGTGACCGCATCAATGGCGCACCCAACCGGCTGATCACGCTGCTGCCGTGCCAGGGACTTGCCGACATGATCGATGCGGCGCGCGCATCTGACGAGGTCGGCGAGACTGCAATCTTCGAGGTCACCGGCCGCATCATGGCGTGGCACGGCTCGAACTTCCTGCTGGTGACATTCGCCGTTCCAGTCACGTCGCTCGATGCACCGCGCGCAGATGCGGGCCCTCTTGTGCCTCCAGGTGCCGCCGTCAGCGCGGCACCAACGGGAACGGCGCCGGCAGCATCCGCTGAGCCTGCGGGAGCTGCACCGGCCGCATCCGCTCCGGCAGCCGCCGCCGCGCCCGCAGATCCCGAGAATGTCGCGGTGCAGCTCGAACGCGCGCTCGACTCGCGCGTCACGACAATCGCGAAGAGCCCCGATGCGCAGCCGGCAGCGCCGCTTGCCGAACCGGGATCGATGCAGCCATCACGCGCTGCGCAGCCTGCGGGCAGCGAGCTCGCGGACGCGATCCGCGAGCCATCCGCGAGCGAGCCGCTGGGACCCGATGGGCTGCCTCTGCCTCGGGTGCCAGTCGACGTGGAGCCGTCCGATCCGTATCCCGCCGGCGATGGAGTCGGCGGCGCTGGCGGCGCACAGCAGCAGCGCGACGCCATTGGCACGTTGATCCCGTCCACGCCTGCATCGGCACGAGCGATGCCGCCGCAGCGGATGCTCGACCGCAGGGGCACCGTGACTCGCGACCCTGTCACAGGCGCATGGATCTTCGTGCTTGCCTCTGGCGGGCTTCATGAGGGCGATCACGCGATGGAGCTGCTGCCGTGCGCCGCACTCGACAGGCTCATCTCCATGACGCGCTCGGCGCCGCAGACGATGAGCGTCGTGCTGACCGGCGAGGTGACCCTCTTCGAGGGACGCAACTTCCTGCGCCCCGTGCGGATGCGCGCGCTTCGAGAGGGCCGCTGGATCGGCCCGTGAACGGAGTGCGGCGATCCGCTAGGCTCAAGTTCTCATGAGCAAGAAGCAAGGATCGTCAGGGTTCCCGACAGCCACCATCGAGACCGACCACGGCACCATTGCGGTTGAGCTGTGGAACGACGTTGCGCCGGGGCACGTCACTAACTTCACCGCGCTTGCCTCGAACGGCTTCTATGACGGACTTGGCTTCCACCGCATCATCCCGGGCTTCATGATCCAGGGCGGATGCCCGACCGGCGACGGCACCGGAGGCCCCGGCTACACCATCAAGGCAGAGTTCAACAGCCGCAAGCACGAGCCCGGCGTTCTCTCGATGGCGCGCAGCGGACATCCCGACAGCGCAGGCAGCCAGTTCTTCATCTGCCTGACGCGCGAGAACTGCAAGCACCTCGACGGCCAGTACACGGCCTTCGGCAAGGTCACCAAGGGGATGGACGTGGTCGAGAAGATCGCGGCAATCCGTGTGGATCCTCGCAGCGGCAAGCCGCTCGGCGAGATGCCCAAGATCACGAAGATCACGACGGGCTGACGCCTAGCGAACCGCTGACGCGGGCTTTGCGGGTGTCGCTGTCGGTGCGATGCGGGTTGCGCGCCGGTCAGTGCCAGGCACGCGAGGTGGCGCATCCACGAGTGACGCGCGCCTGATCGCGGGCGGACGTGCGGGTCTTCCCGTTGACGCATTGGCGATCGGGGACGCCGCGATGGCGTCGACCGCGCGCGCGCCATCGACCGCGTACCCGAACGCGCAGTACTGCCCATCGAGCCTCGCGCACGCCTCGCGGCCAAGTGCCACGAAGAACTGGCTGCCCGCAGAGTGGGGATCGTCGGCGCGTGCCATCGACACGATGCCGTAGTCGTGCGCAAGGGCGCTCGGCTCGAGCGCCAGCGCGAAGCCCGGGCCTCCGTCGCCCGTGCCGGTGGGATCGCCGCCCTGGATCACGAATGGCCTTCCCTGGCGGTCAAGCGGCACCACGCGATGGAAGGTGGTGCCGTCGTAGAAGCCGTCCCGCACCAGTGTGATGAAGTTCCAGACGGTCGCGGGCGCCTCGTCGGGGCTCATCGCGATCCGGATCGGTCCCTGGTCAGTCTCGAGAAGCACATCGGAGTCAAGGTAGAGGCGGTAGCCCGACACGACAGGCGCATCTCCTGCGATCCAGCTGCCCGACTCCTTGGCCTTCACGTCATCGGGGTCCGCCGGGTCGAGCAGCGAGTCGCCCCATCCGATCACGCGCGTGTAGGGCGATCCGTCCGGGCGCTGCGCGACCCTCGTGCGCACAGGCGGTGCGCTGTTGAGCGGTGCGGCCACGATCGGCGTGCCCACAGGCTTCCCGTCGACGGCCAGCTGCAGCCACCCCGCGCGAGGCAGCGACTCGAGCGCGCCGAGCTGCCGCCGAAGGTCAACGCGTCCGGCCCGCAGGTTCCGCGCTGCACCGATCACCTCGCCTGCAGGATCGAGCAGCAGCACCGTGGCTGACGCGTCCGCGGGAACGTCGATGGTGACCTCGAGCGGCGCATCCGGCGCGACGTACGTGCGCACGGGCATGATGCGCGGTGCGCCGCGCGCCACGTCGCCGTCGGCGCCGGCCGATGCAGCTGCGCGGCCCGAAGCGGCAGGTGCGCCTGCCGGCAGCGCGCCTGCCGATGCCGCGCCGGGCGGCGATGCGAGCGACATGCGATGCGTGCAGATGCCCGCCAACGACGCCACGATCACGCACGTGAGCGCCGCGCTCGCACGGGTGAGGTTCACGGGGTTGCCCATGCCATGAACCCTATCATGGGCGGATGAGCGCCGCCGCCGCACGACCCGCCATCGCGAGCGCCCGGCTGATCGTCGGCCTCGAGATCCACGTCGAGCTGGCGACGCGCTCGAAGATGTTCACGCGCGCGGCGAACCTCGCGCATCCCGACAACTTTGACGCTGCGCCCAACACGCTTGTCGATCCTCTCGTCGCGGCCTTGCCAGGCACGCTCCCGGTCATGAACAGGCGTGCGGTCGAGATGTCCATGATGGTGGGCATGGCGCTCGGGTGCACGATCCCGGCGCGCGCCAAGTGGGACCGCAAGAACTACTACTACCCAGACCTGCCCAAGGGCTACCAGATCAGCCAGTACGACATGCCGCTGTGCGTCGACGGCGCGTTTGACCTGAGGACCGGCGAGGCGCCGGATGCGCCAGTCAAGCGCATCGGGATCGTCCGCGCGCACCTTGAGGAGGACACCGGCAAGCTCGGCCATGAGCTGCCCGGCGGGGCGACCTACGAGGGCTCGCTGGTCGACCTCAACCGCGCGGGCACGCCGCTCCTTGAGATCGTGACGGCGCCCGACTTCGAGTCGGCTGACGAGGTGGTCGCCTTCGCGCAGCAGCTCCGCGACGTGTGCCGGTTCCTGGGCGTGACCGAGGGCATCATGCAGAAGGGGCACATGCGATTCGAGCCCAACGTCAACCTGGCGCTGACGCTCGCCGACGGCCGCGAGGTGCGCACGCCGATCGTCGAGATCAAGAACCTCAACTCATTCCGTGCGGTGCGCGCGGCGATCGAGCACGAGTGGAAGCGGCAGCCGCAGGAGTGGCTCGAGTCCGGGCGCGAGATGGGCCGCGGCATGAAGAGCACCAGGGGATGGGATGACGTGGCGATGGTGACGGTGCTACAGCGCGAGAAGGAGGACGCTCACGACTACCGCTACTTCCCCGACCCCGACCTTGTGCCTGTGGAGATCGGCGCGGAGTGGCGCGAGCGCGTGCGGGCGGAGATGCCCGAGCTTCCCGAGTCGCGGCGCGCGCGCTACATCGCGGCGGGCCTGCCATCCAAGGACGTGCGGCAGCTCCTCGACGAGCCGCCGCTGTGCGCGTTCCTCGACCAGTGCGCCGCTGCGGCCGGCGGTGACGTGTCGCGCATGACCGTCGCGGCGGCCAAGCTGCTCCTCAACAGCGGGCTCAAGTACGCAAACGAGCGCGGCGTTGCGCTGGCCAGTGCGGGCATCTCTCCCGCGCAGCTTGCGGGCATCGTCGCGCTGCGCGAGTCGGGCGACCTTCCTGCGCAGTCGGTGGATGCGCTCTTTGCGGAGCTCTGCGCCGGCGATGGCGATGCGCGCGAGGTGGCGCAGCGCATGGGGCTCCTTGCGGTGCAGGACGACGGACAGCTCGTCGCATGGGTCGATGCCGCGATCGCGGCGAATGCGCAGGCCGCCGACGATGTGCGCGCCGGCAAGATGGCGGCGATCGGCAGGCTCGTGGGCGCAGTCATGAAGCAGGCCGGTGGCGCGGTGGACGGCAAGCGTGCGCAGGCGTGCATCCTGTCGCGGCTCGGCAAGGGAGGGAGCTGAGCGTGGGCTCGGCCGGCACCGATGCCCCGATGCCGTGGCGTGCGCATGGCGTCTCCCGAGTGCTCGTCAGCGAGCAGCAGATCGCATCACGTGTGCGCGCGCTCGCAGGGGAGATCGTCAGTGCGGTCCCTGAGGGCGGCGAGATGCTCGTTGTGTCGGTGATGACGGGGGCGCTGTTCTTCACGGCGGACCTCGTGCGCGCGATGCCGCGCCGGCTCCGCTGCGGCATCGTGACGGTGTCCTCCTATGGGGGCACGCGCACGACGAGCCGGGGCGCATCGCTTGCCTCTGCGCTCCCTGAGGGCGCCAAGGGAAGGCATGTGCTCATCGTCGACGACATCCTCGACACTGGCGGCACGCTGCGGCTGCTGCGTGCGGCGATGGAGCGGCAGGAGCCCGCGAGCGTGCGCACCTGCGTGCTGCTGCGCAAGCTGCGTCCCGAGGCGCTCGCCACGCCGTGCGAGTTCGTGGGGTTCGACATCCCTGACGTGTTCGTGGTTGGGTGCGGACTCGACTACGACGACCTCTACCGCAACATGCCCTTCGTGGGCGTGCTTGACCAGCACGCGGTGACGCAATGAGCGGGGACGCGGTTGCGCTCGCGGCACCGGTCGCCGCGGCGGAACTCGCAGGCGGGGACGAGACGGTGATCCTGGCGATCCGCCCGAGCCCGTGGTTCATCGTGATCGGCATGCTTCCCGCGATTCCCGTTGCCGCGCTCGCCGTAGTGGCGCTGCTTGCGATGTCCGTCGCCGAGGACATCCCGTGGGACACCGCGCAGGCGATCGCGGCGGGGGCTGTGATCCTTGGCGTGCGCGGCGCGTGGCAGGCCTACGACTGGTTCAGCCGCGCGTACGTGCTCACCGACCGGCGGATCATCGTGCGCGCCGGGATCGTGACTCACACCTCGGCGTGCACGCTCTCCGAGGTGGCTGCGCTCGGCGACGCCACGCGCTGGGGCGAGCGTTGGGTGCGGTGCGGCAGCATCGGCGTGATGCGGGGCGCGCCGCGCGTGCGCCGCCGCAGCTGGCGTGCGGCACGCGATGCGGCAGGCGCCGGACGCCCAGCGCGCGATGGGGCGCACGGCAGCGATCACCGGCGCGCGCCGCGCGTGTGGGCTGACCGCTCGCTCGAGTGGACGTGCGTGGCCAGGCCCGAGCACGTGCGGCAGACGATCCTCTCCGCGGTCGCCCGCTACCGCTGAGTGCCGCGGTGGCGCTACGCCCAGCGCCCGACGCGCGGGTCCGCGAGCCTCGTGCCGATGTCGCGCAGGCTCGCCTCGTCCTCCGCCGACAGCGACGTGGGCGCCACAATCTGCAGCACCGCGTAGAAGTCGCCGGTCGCGGACTTGGTCGCGATGCCCTGTCCCGCGACCCGGATCCTCCTGCCCGAGGACGTGCCTGCGGGAATCTTCAGGCTCACCGATCCCTTGAGCAGCGGGATGTCGACCTTGGCGCCGATCGACGCCTCAGCGATCGTGACCGGCACATCGAGCAGGATGTCGAGCCCATCCCGACGGAACCACGGATGCGGCGCAACATCGATCTCGACGAGGAGGTCGCCTCCGCCACGGCCCTTGCCTGCGACGCGGAGCTTGCTTCCGGAGGAGATGCCTGCAGGGATCTTGAGGTCGATTCGTCCGCTGGCGCCATCGCCGCTGACGGTGATCGCGCGCGTGCCGCCTAGCGCAGCGGTCATGAAGTCGACGGTCTCGCGGATCGTGTCGGCTGGAGGGGGGCCAGGCTCGCCGAATCCGCCGAAGCCGGCACCCGCGCCCCGACCGGCGGCGCCGCCCCGACCAGCACGCGCACCGCGCCTGCCGCCGGCCGCACCGGAGAAGAAGTCGCCGAATCCGCCCATGCCCCCGAAGATCTCCTCGAGGTTCTCCTGCGACACGTTGCCCCATGGGCCGGAGGGACCTGCGCCTCCGCGGGGCGCACCCTCGAAGCCTGATGCTCCGCCAGAGACGCCCGCGTGGCCGAACTGGTCGTAGAGGCCGCGCTTCTTCTCGTCGGAGAGGACCTCGTACGCCTCCTGCACCTCGCGGAAGCGCTCAGCTGCGCCCGCGCTCTTGTTCTGGTCAGGGTGGAACTCCTTCACAAGCTTGCGGTGTGCGCGCTTGATCTCGTCTGCGGTGGCCGTGCGTGGCACACCGAGCGCTTCGTAGAAGTCCCGGGGCATGGTGAGCCGCGAAGTATAGGAGGCTCCCTCGAGCGTCCCGACCATACGATCGACAGCAATGGCGCGTGCGCAGAGGCCGATCCCGCTCCCAGTGATCCCCGCATCGGGCGGATGCAGGTCTGGCGGCGGCCCGGCGCACGGGAAGGGGAGCGGCGGAGGCGGCGTTCAGCTCACTCACGTGCGCAAGTCACGGTCGGGCCCGCGTCGTGCGGTCGTGCTCGGCATCGTGCAGCTGCTGATGGTCGTGCATGTGGTGCAGTGGCTCATCACCGGCAGCACGCTGACGCCAGTCGAGCCGAGCGAGTCGATGGAGACGGTGAAGAACGGCGTGATCAACGCCGGGTTCATCTTCTTCGCTGCGGCGCTCGCGAGCACCGCGATCCTCGGCCGCTGGTTCTGCGGCTGGGGATGCCATGTGGTGCTGCTGCAGGATGCCTGCGCGTGGATGCTGCGGAAGGTGGGGATCCGTCCGCGCCCGTTCCGGTCTCGGCTGCTGGTGTGGGTGCCGCTGATCCTCGCGCTCTACATGTTCGTATGGCCTGTGGCCTACAGGCTTGCGGTGGCGCCGTTCGTGCAGCCGGACCTCCGGTGGCCAGGATGGACATGGCACCTCGTGACTGGCGACTTCTGGGCGACGTTCCCCGGCTGGCTCATGGGCGTTCCGTTCCTGGCGATCTGCGGGTTCCTCACCGTCTACTTCCTGGGCATGAAGGGCTACTGCACGTACGGGTGCCCGTACGGCGGGTTCTTCGCGCCGCTCGACGAGGTCGCGCCGGCGCGCATCCGGGTGACGGACGCATGCGAGCACTGCGGGCACTGCACCGCGGTGTGCACGTCGAACGTGCGCGTGCACGAGGAGGTTGCGGCCTACGGGATGGTCGTCGACGCCGGTTGCATGAAGTGCATGGACTGCGTGAGCGTGTGCCCGAAGGACGCGCTCTACTTCGGCTTCGGCGCGAGCAACGCGCTCACCGCACGGGGAGGTGCGGTGCGCGATGCGTCCGGCGGTGCAGGGACACCATCGGGATCGGCATCCACGCCAGCCGCCGCGCCGCGCCCGCGCCACGACCTCACGTGGCCGCAGGAGATCGCGCTGGCAGCGCTCGCGGCGGCCGCGTTCATCGCGGTGTACTTCCCCTTCGGCGCGAGCCCTGCGCGCGCCACGGTGCCGCTGCTGTTCGCCTCAGGCATCGCCGCCTGCGTGGTGTTCATGCTGTGGACCTCCTGGCGCACGCTCACCGCGACAAACGCGTCGTTCCACCGGCTCGCGCTCGTGCGCGCTGGCAGGATCGTTCGCGGAGGGTGGGGATGGCTTGGCGTCACCGCGCTCTCGGTCGCGGCGGTCGCGCACGCGGGCGCCATCAACGTCATCGGATGGCGCGCCGAGCGCGCGGACATGGCGATCGCGATCCCCGACGAGCAGCTCATCTCGATGGACCGTGTGGAGCTTCCTGCCCAGATGCGGGCCGAGGCGGAGCGTGCGCTGCGCCTCTACTCGCTTGCGGGCCCTGTCGACGGCGGCGGATGGGGCATCTACCCGGGCCGCGATCGCATGATCGCACTTCGACGCGCGCGCCTTCTTGCGGCGCTCGGAGACATGCCAGCAGCCGAGTCGGTGGTGCGCGGACTCTGGGAGGCCCGGCAGGAGGAGCCTGTGGCCGCAGCGCTCGTGAGGCTTCTCGCCGCGCAGGGTCGCGATGCGGAGGCCGAGTCGCTTGCCGATGCTGCAGTGCGCGACAACCCCACCTGGTGGCGACTCGCGGAGGAGCGAATCACCGGGCTTGCCGGCGTGGGTCGCACCGACGAGGCCATCGCGATGGCGCGCGCGCGCCATGCCGCGGTGCCGGACGAGCTTGTCGGAATGCGCCGTCTCTCGCTGCTTCTGATCGAGCATGGCAATGCGCCGGACGATGTCGAGGAGGGCGTGCGCCTCGTGGACCGAACGATCGCTGTCGATCCGGAGAATCCGAACGCATGGCGGGTACGCGCGATGGGTCTTGTGCGGCTTGAGCGACGCGAGGACGCGATCGCATCCGTGAAGCGGGCGCTCGAGCTCGCGCCCGGAGATCCAGGGCTTCAGGAGGCCCTGCGCGCCCTCGCCGCGCCGTGACGCAGCTGCCCAGTTGGCGTATGATTTGCGGCTTCCCGCTTCGCCGACCGGACTGAACGCGTGCGTTTCTCAGATCTCCTCCAGCCTGATGCCGTCAAGGTGCCGCTCGACGCGGCCACCCGGGATGATGCGATCCGCGAGCTCGTCGGAGTGCTTGTGGAGAGCGGGTCGATCCCTGCCATCGAGGCGCAGGCGCTGACCGAGGCGGTCCTTGCGCGCGAGCAGCAGCGCTCGACGGGCATTGGCGAGGGCCTTGCTGTCCCGCACGCGAAGTCGCAGGGGATCCGTGCGATCGCGATGGCTGCCGGCACGCTCCGCGAGCCCGTGGACTTCCAGTCCATCGACAGGCAGCCTGTGCGCCTCGTGTGCATGATCGTGGCGCCGCCCGACCGCATCGCCGACCACATCCAGGCGCTTGCGCGCGTCTCCCGGCTCTTCTCGAGCGCGCACGCGAGGAACTCGGCATTCAACGCCACCAGCGCTGAAGCTCTGCGTGCGGTGTTCACGGCGGCGGACCCCGTCGCGGCCGCGTAGCCCCTCGGCTATCCCAGCCTCACCAGCGCGTGGTACGAGCCGTCCGCATAGGCGGCAGGCGACGAGCCCGGCGCGCCTGAGGGCCATCGCATCGACTCCATCTCGATGGTGCCCCGCGACATCTGCGCGATCCAGCTCGCCTGCTCGCGGTTCTCCGTCGGGTCAACGCTGCACGTGCTCCACAGGATCGCCGCGCGCCCGGCGACCGAACGGTCAAGCAGCGCCGCGTGGTGCTCGGCGATCTCGCGCTGCATGCGGCGCAGCGCGCGCAGCTCGTCGTCGCTCCAGCGGTAGCGCGCCTCAAGTCGCCGCGCGAGCGTGCCCGTGTTCGTGCACGGCACATCGAGCACCGCGATGTCGATGGTGCCCGCGAGCGTGCCAAGCTGGTCGGTGTCCACGACGGTGACGTTCGCGAAAGGTGCGCAGCGGCCCCTGAGCGCGCGCATGCGGTGCGCGTCGGGATCCGTGGCGATGACCTCGGATTCGGGGAACGCGCGCGCAAGCTGCACCGTCTTGGTGCCTCGTCCGGCGCACGCGTCGAGAATGCGTCGGGGCCGATCCCCACGCTGCGCGCAGTGGGCGGCGAGCGCCATCACGGCCGCGGCGCTTGCAGGATCCTGCACCCGTGCGGCCGGGTGCGCCGCGAGCCAGGTCTCGAGCGAATGGTGCGGGCCCGTCCACACTGCGAAGCCAGGCTCCTGGTGGGGCGCGAGCAGCTCGCGGTCGGCTGGCGACGTCGCCGACGGATCCTGCTCGCCATCGAGCGCGATGACCGTTGGCGGGCGGCAGAGCCCATGCGCCGCGACCGCAAGCGCGCGGTCCGCGCCGAGCGTCTGGCGCCAGTGCGCGATGAGCGCGCGCGCATGGCTCGTCTGCACCGAGAGGCGCTCCGCCGGATCGGCCGGCAGGATCTCGCGGCCGAGCATGATCACGCGGCCGTCGTCCGCGGGAAGCGCATCGCGGCGTCCGCTCCATCGCGCCAGCGTGGAAGGTTCAGCCGCGCGCGCGGGATCCGGCGCATCCTGCACCCCGGAGCGCAGCGCAGCGACCGCGCGCAGCACCGCATTCACCATGCCTCCCGCGCCGCGGTGCAGCTGCGACTTCGTCCATCCGACCGTCTCGTCGACGACGGCATGCGCGGGAAGGCGGTCGAAGAACAGCAGCTGAGCGGCGCCCGTCATGAGAGCCGCCCTCAGCGGGGGCTGCACCGTCAGCCAGGGGCGCTGCACGTGCGCGCGCACCACGCACTCGATGGCGAGCCAGTGCCGCAGCGTGCACTGCTCGATCGCGTCGGCGAGCGATGCATCGCGCGCATCGAGGTGCGCGCCATCGGAGTCGCTGCGCGCATCGCGCGCGTCGAAGGCGAGCTTGGGGAATCGCGGGACCTGCGCCCGGATGCGTGCGCACGCGACCGCGCGCGCACCCATCTCGGGTTCGCTCACCTCGAACGCACCTTGGATGCGGCGCGCCTGAGGGCGGGGGCGACGTCAGTGCGCTCCCACGAGAAGGATCCCTTCACGCCCTCGTCGGGCGTGCGGCCGAAGTGGCCGTGCGCCGCAGTCACCGAGTAGATCGGCCGCATCAGCTTCAGCGAGCTGATGAGGCCCGAGGGCGTCAGGTCGAAGTGGTCGCGCACCAGGCGCGCAAGCGCTGCATCGCTCACCGTACCGGTGCCCTGGCTGTCCACGAGCACGCTCGTGGGCTCGGCGACGCCGATCGCGTACGCCAGCTGCACCTCGCACGCCTGCGCGAGGCCAGCGGCCACGATGTTCTTGGCGATGTAGCGCGCCATGTAGGCGGCGCTGCGGTCGACCTTCGACGGGTCCTTGCCGCTGAAGGCGCCTCCGCCGTGGCGGCCGCGGCCGCCGTAGGTGTCGACGATGATCTTGCGTCCGGTGAGTCCGCAGTCTCCGTGGGGACCGCCCACCTCGAAGCGTCCGGTCGGGTTCACCCACACCTTTATGCCGCGGTGCCACCACTTCCCGAGCACGGGCTCGATGATGTGACGCTGCACCTCATCGCCAAGCTCCGCCTGCCTGCTGTTCCAGCTCGAGTCGTGCTGCGTCGAGAGCACGACGTTGACGACGCGCTTTGGCGTGAGGCCGTCGTACTCGACCGCAACCTGGCTCTTCGCGTCGGGGCGCAGCCCCTTGATGATGCCCTTGCGGCGCACGAGCGCCTGCCGCTCCACGAGCCGGTGCGCGAGCATGATCGGCAGCGGCATCAGCTCGGGCGTCTCGGTGCACGCGAACCCGAACATCATGCCCTGGTCGCCTGCGCCCTGCGCCTTCTTGCGCTTGCCGACCTTGGTGTCGACGCCGCGCGCGATGTCAGGGGACTGGCGGCCAAGCGTGACCAGGATGCCGCAGGAGCGGCCGTCGAATCCCATCGCCGGATCGTTGTAGCCAATGCGCAGGATCGTGTCGCGCGCGACCTTCTGGATGTCGACGTATCCGCGGCAGGTGACCTCGCCGGCGACCACCGCGAGGCCGGTCGTCACCAGCGTCTCGCAGGCGACGCGTGCCTTCGGGTCGATCGACAGCATGGCGTCGAGCACGGCGTCTGAGATCTGGTCGGACACCTTGTCGGGGTGCCCCATGGAGACGGACTCTGAGGTGAAGACGTGTGGGCCAGTGGGCATGGGAGTGGGTGGTAAGTGGGGCCTGTGGGGGCCAGATGAGGAGTATCTGCCGGTCCCCGGCCGTTTCGGCCTTGCGCCCGCGCGCCGGGATGCGACAGTTGAGGCGAGGAATGTACAGGGCAGCCCCCGCTGGGGCGTGCCTACGCTCTGAGCAGACGCAATGGACCCATTCGGTCGAGCCATCTCCAGCCTGCCCGCATGCGCTGTCGTCGCCGTGACGACCGCACTTGGGTGTGGCGCACATGCCCTCGCGCAGGCTCCGGCCGCCGGTCCAGGCGTCAACCCCGTGTCCGCCAACGAGCCCTGGTCCGATTCCCACATCATCGTGCGCCTGAAGCGGGGCAGCGTTCCGGTGCGCGGCGCAGATGGAACCCTGAACTTCCGTGCGCCGGGCATCGAGGACGCTGACGCGCTCGCGGCGGTCCTTCGTGCGCTTGGCGCCAAGTCGGCCGTGCCGATCCCCGAGAAGCCGGTGGATGACATCGCCGCCGCCGCTGCCGCGGGCCTTCGCGACTGGTGGCGCATCGAGCTCGAGCCCGGCATGAACACGCTTGCCGCCGCCGACATGGTGCGCGCCTCGTGGCCCGGCGTCGAGATCTCCGGAGTCGATGGCATCGGCGGGGTCGCCGACGTGCCCAATGACCCGTCGTTCCCATCGCAGTACGCGCTTCGCAACACCGGCCAGACTGGCGGCGTCGTGGGCGCCGACGTACGCGCCGTCGAAGCGTGGGACATTGCGACGGGAAACCCAGACATCATCATTGGAGTGATTGACTCGGGCATCTCGCCGCACCCGGAGCTCGCGGGGCGGATCCTGCCGGGCGTCAACATCCCCAACAGCACGACTGTCGCGAACGACGTGTGCAACCACGGGACGCACGTCGCGGGAATCATCGCCGCCACGCGCAACAACGGGGTCGGCATCGCAGGCCTGTGCAGCGAGGCGAAGCTGCTTCCCGTCGTGATCGTGAACCCCTGCAGCGGGCTCGAGTCGTGGCTCGCCGACGGCATCGTGTGGGCGGTCGACAACGGCGCCGACATCCTGAACATGAGCCTGCAGTACAGCGTCGGCAGCGACTATCTCCGTGCGGCCGTGCAGTATGCGGCGGTGCGCGGGATACCGATGGTGGCGGCGACAGGAAACGCCAACTCCGCGGTCGCGTTCCCGGCGCGCTGGCCCGAGGTCGTGGCGGTCGCATCCGTCACCGCGGCGAACGTGCGCGCACCGACCTCCAACTACGGCCCTGAGGTGAACATCGCGGCGCCCGGCGACCAGATCTACTCCCTCAACTCCTCCGGCGGTTACGCGTTCAAGTCCGGCACGAGCATGGCGACGCCGCACATCACTGGCATCATGGCGCTGATGCGGCACCTCAACCCGACGATGACCTTCCAGGAGATGCGCGACGCGATCGACGGGACGGCACGCGATGTCGGCGCGGCCGGCTGGGACATGTTCACCGGGCACGGCGTCGCGAACGCGCACCTTGCGCTCGCGCGCGCACGCGACACCTTCCAGCCGGCGGACATCAACTCCGACGGCACCGTGGACGGCATCGACCTCGCCGCGCTCCTTGCCGCGTGGGGACCTTGCGTCACCGCATCATGCTCCGGCGACATCAACGACGACGACACCGTCGACGGCACTGACCTGTCGGCGCTCCTTGCCGCGTGGGGCTGGGGATCGTGACCGGCGACGCAGGCACTGTCGGCGTGCGCATGGAGCTCTCGAGGATCTTCATCCGCGAGATGAGCGACATGCAGGTGATCGAGCTCACCGAGGTCGGAGGAGAGCGCAGCTTCCCCATCGTGATCGGGTTGCCTGAGGCGTTCGCGATCGAGCGCAGGCTCAAGGGCATCCGGGCGGCACGTCCCCAGACGCATGACCTGCTGTCGTCGGTGATCGATGCGCTCGGCGGCCGCCTGGTGCGCATCGAGATCCACACGCTCGACTCCGGCACGTTCCATGCGCGCATCGTGGCATGCCGCGCGGACGGCGAGGAGGTTGACATCGACTCCCGCCCGTCCGACGCGATTGCCGTGGGCGTCGCAGAGGGCGTGCCCATCTACGTCAGCGAGTCGGTGCTGGCCGAGGCGGCCAAGGACCCGCAGGGGTTCAGCCCGTCTCCGCCGGACTTTGAGGATCAGGAGTAGCGGGGTCGGCATCGGCATCGGCGGCGGCGCCAGCGCCAGCAGTCGATGCCATGTGCGGTGCATCCGATGATGCGTCGCGCACCGGTCCCACGCACTCGCGAAGCACTACGGTCGCGAACGCGCCTGGGGGAAGGTCGAACGCCAGCCGTACGAAGGCTCCGTGCTCGTCGAGGCCCGATGCGATCTCGGGATTGCGCAGCGGCACCCGCAACGGCCGACGGAGCCCCTTGGGCGCGTCGGGTCCGGAGGCGAAGAGTGATGCGTCGATGCCCATCGCGGCGCACGCCTCCGACTCGGCGACTGCCGCATCGCCGCCCGGCACCATCATCCGGTCGCCATGCATCGGACCGGTAGGGGAGATGGCGAGGTTCGCAAGCCGAGCGGCCACCGACTGCGGATCCGAAGCGGGCACGCCGAGCGTCTCCTCGGTGACCGCAAAGCACGCACCTCCATCGTGGATGCACGCGATGTCGCCTGCGGCGAGCGAGGCGAGCGTGCCTTGCGCGAGCCGGTGCGCGAGCACCGCATTGAAGACCGCCGACTGGAGCGCGGACGTCCACAGCTCAGTTGTCGCCTGGCCCACCGCGCGGATCGCGCGCTCCGCGCTCGCGCCCTTGATGAGCGCGCGAAGCACCATCAGCTCATGGCGGTCATGACGTGACCACATGGGCTCGCTCGCGGCCCAGTCTCCTCGCGCGGCAAGTGCGCGACGTTCGCGCTGGCGCTCGGGGAATGGCGAGCCCGAGTCGCCGAGCATTTCCTGCACAAGGTCATCCCATCGCCGCTCGAGCAGCAGGCGGCCGAGCCTGTGCGTGTTGCGCCTGTAGCCGAATCGCTGCGGGCCGAACGCGTCGGGAACTCCAGTGCGCTCGAGCTGCCTGAGCCGCTGCCAGATCACGGGCGCCGAGAGGGGATCGATGTCGCGCAGCCGGATCGAGAAGCGGTTGCCGAGCGAATGCCCGCGCTTGAGCTTGTTCGCGTGGCGCGCCACCCAGATGATGCCCATGCGAGGGTGCCGCAGCTCGACAGCCGGCGCCTCGCGCCCGGGCAGGTGGATCGACACCATCTGCCGGGTGACCGCGTGCCGGTCCTTCATGCCCGCATGGCCGATCGCGCGTTCGCCCACCCCGAAGTGCCTGCACAGCACGGACACCATCTCGTGGTGCGGCATGCCCTCCTTCTGGATGCCCAGGTACAGGTGCTCGCCGCTGCCGCACGGGTCGTAGAGCGGGAGCTCGTCGACGAGGAAGTCCGAAGGACGGACCCTGATCGCTCCGCCAGGGCCCGTGGCACCCGTCAGCGAGAGGTCCACGAGAGGGTCGGGCATGGCGTTGGTGTCATCAAGTGGCATCAGGGATCGCTCGCACGGACTGGAAGGCCGATCCGCGACATGATCTGGCGCAGCTGCGTCGCGGTGCAGCCGAGGTGGTCGATACGGTAGGCGCTCCATCCGGCCGCCCGCGCCGCATCCACATTTGGCTGGAGGTCGTCGAAGAGCACGATCTCCTGCGCTGGCGTGCCGACAAGCTCGGCAAAGCGGCAGAAGATGCGCGGGTCGGGCTTGACCATGCCAAGCAGGTGGGAGGCATGGCGGATGCGGATCTCACGGAATGCGGGGGAGTGCCGCTCCATCCATGACCAGTGCACGGCATCCGTGTTCGAGAGGCACGATGTGCGCACGCCGGCATCGTTCAGCTCACCAATGACGTCGCCGACGCCCTCATGCTCGCCCGTGATCCAGCAGTCGTGCACGCGCCGGACGTCGGACTCGCTGGTGCGGCCACCGGCAAGCGCTGCGATGGCACGCACGAACTCGTCCGGCTCGAGGGTTCCGCATGTGAGCCTCATCACGAGATCTTGCCGCGCTGCGGCGTGCCGCGGATGGTCAGGCGAGCGCTCCGGGTCGAACGCGACGCCAGCCGCTGCGCATCCCTCCTGCCATGTGCGGCAGTGGCGGATGACGACGCCGCCGAGGTCGAAGCAGATCAGGGGATGCGCGCTCATGCGGCGACCGCGCTCATGGCTCGCGCGAGGTCCTCCGCTGCGCGCGCCTGCTCATCCCCGACTCGGCGCGCTCCGCAGCCTGCGCCTCGCGCCTGGCGGCGAAGAACGAAGTCAGAAGCGCAGCGCAGCGGTCCGCGAGCACGCCCTCGACCACCTCGAGCCTGTGGTTGAGACGCGCGTCGCGGCAGATGTCCATCAGCGTGCCGCATGCGCCGGCCTTCGGGTCGCGGGCGCCGAACACCACGCGCGCGATGCGCGAGTTGACGAGAGCGCCCGCGCACATCGGGCATGGCTCGAGCGTCACCGCGAGCGAGCACCCGTCGAGGCGCCACGACCCAAGCGAACCCGCAGCGGCGCGGATCGCCACGATCTCCGCGTGCGCGGTCGGGTCAGCGTCGCGCTCGCGCGCGTTCGCGGCCTCTCCCAGGATCTCCTCGCCGCGGTAGACGACTGCGCCAACAGGCACCTCGCCCGTTCCTGCAGCGTGCGCCGCGAGCTCGAGCGCCCGCTCCATCATGCGGGTATCAGGCTCGTCGATCACTCGTCGCCCTCTGCGGCGTCAGTCACCCGACCGCCCCGCATCCGTGTGACCGTGCCCGAGAGCACAGTGCCGCGTGCGACGGCGCGCGGCGTAGCAACATCCATCAGCACAAGCGAGAGCTCAAACAGCAGGTAGAGCGGCACCGCAAGCATCACCAGGCTCAGCACGTCGCCGGGGGAGATGACCGCAGCCGCGAGCACCACGCCCAGCAGCGCGAACCTGCGCTTGGAGCGGAGCCAGTCCGCGCGCACGAGGCCAGTCCATGACAGCAGCAGCATCGCCACAGGGAGCTGGAACGCGATCGCCACGCAGAGGAACATCGTGAGCACAAAGTCGAGGTACTCGCTGAGCCTGAACGCCTGCGAGATCTCGCCGGGCCGCGTGAGCGGCAGCGCCATGATCTGCACGGCTGCATCGGCGGCGGTCGCATCACCCGGGGCGGATGCGCCGCCGGCTGGCACCGCCACATGGATCGCGTGCGCGGTGGTGTTGATCCACATCTGGCCTGCGCGCGGGTTGGCGGGGTCGGACGAGAGCGTTGGCAGCGCCGGAATCGCCGCCACGAGGGCCGCTGCATCGCCGGTCGCAGAAGGGTCCCTGGTGGCCAGCGTCGCAGGCGGCGCGCTCATGCCCACGAGGATCGTGAGCATCGCCGGCAGGATGACCCAGTACAGGAGCGCCGCGCCCGCTGCCGCGAGCAGCGCGCTGCCCGGCAGCAGCAGCCGCACGAAGCGGCGCTCGTGCTGGTAGAGGCCAGGACGGATGAAGAGCCATGCCTGCCACAGCACCCACGGAGCGCCGACGATGAAGGCGCCGATGAGCGACAGCTTCATGTCGATCATCAGCGTCTCGAGCGGGCTCATCACCTGCAGCGTGCCGGGCAGTCCGTTGGCCAGAAGCGCATCCACAAGAGGGATGCAGAGGAAGCTGCGGATCTGGCCGGCAAAGGCAAACAGCAGGATTGCCACCGGCACGGGCACCACGATCCCGAGCAGGATCCTGCGCCTGAGCTCCTCGAGGTGGTCCCCGAAGCTCATCAGGATTCCGAGTGCGCTGTCGTCGCGCTCCTGCATGCTCATGCTGCGGCACCTCGTGCGACGAGCGGGCCGAAGAAGCGCTCGGCGTTGGCGTCGAGGATCGACTCAAGCGCCTCGTAGGTGGTGCCGCGCGCGGCGGCGAGCGCGCGCGCCACATGTGTCACGAAGCGCGGCTCGTTGGGACGCGTTGAGCGCACCGGCTCGGGACTGAGCCAGGGCGCATCGGTCTCGGCCATGATGCGGTCATCGGGCACAAGCGCCGCTGCCTCGCGGACCGCGGCTGCGTTGCGGAAGCTGACGACACCGGTGAACGAGATCGACGCACCGAAGTCGAGCACAGCACGCGCCTCGTCGGGTCCTGCCGTGAAGCAGTGGAAGACGAAGCGGTCGCGTGGAAGGCCCGATGCCGCGAGCACCGGGATCAGGTCGCCGAAGGCGTCGCGGCAGTGGATGACGATGGGTTTCGCCAGCCCCTCGGCGGCCCATCCGCAGATGCGCTCGAGCTGCGCGTCAAGCACCTGTCGCTGCAGGTCGAGCGGCGGATGGCTGTAGTGGCGGTCGAGCCCGAGCTCGCCCCACGCCACGCATCGAGGGTGCGCAGCGGCGCGTCGCATCTGCTCCCAATCGATCGGGTCATCGCTGTGCAGGGGATGGATGCCGGCGGTGGCCACGACGCCGGGATGGGACTGCGCGACGGCCACGCACCGCTCCGCATCTGCAGTGGTGGTGGATATGGTCACGCACGCATGCACTCCGCACGCGCGGGCTCCATCGAGGATCTCGCGGAGCCTGCCGTCGTACTCGCGCGACGTGAGGTGGCAGTGCGTGTCGATCACGGAGTGAGGATACGCGTGCACCGCGCGTGCACGGCCACGCGCACGAGCTGGAGGATGCGCCTACTGCGCGCGGCGCAAGGCGAAGCGCATGAGCGGAGGCCCGACGATCTCGTTCACCGCAACGCATGCGACGAGCAGCGTTGACAGCGCAGCTGCCCATTCCGCTGACGGGAATGCCGTCTTCACCTCTGCGGCGAGCGCGATGGCCACACCCGCCTGCGGCACGAGGCACGCCCAGATCCACCTGGCCTGCCTCGGCTCCAGTCCAGCCATGCGCGCACCGATCGTGCCACCCGCCCACTTGGCCACGAGCCGCGCACCACAGAGCATTGCGGTGGCAGGGAGGATCGTGGCCAGCGCCTGCACGTCGAGCTTCGCGCCGGTGAGGCAGAAGAAGACGCAGCACACGGGAAGCAGGATCGACCCCGCTGCCTCGCGGAACCGGATCACGCGTTCCGGCGCCACTGCACGCAGCGCAATGCCGGCCGCAAGCGCCATGAGCAGCGGGGAGAGCTCCATCGACTTCGCTGCGGCAGCGATCGCCGCCGCGATCACGAGCGCCACCATCTGCATCCGGCGCTCGATCCGGCCGAGCACGTAGGCGAGGGGCACGGCGACGGCCGCCCCAAGCGCAAGGCTCCCGAGCAGGTGCCATGCGAGTGTGGCCGCGACGCCGCCGCTGCCGGTTGCGGTCCCCTCAGTGGCTGCATCAGGCACGAGCAGGCTGGTGCCCAGAAGGACGACGGCGGTGAAGAGCACCGTCAGCGCGATGTCCTTCACGATGATCACCACCATCGAAAGATGCGCGAACGAGCCGCCGCTGCCCTGCTCGCGCGCGAGCGCAATGGCTACAGCAGGGCTGCTGGCGATCATCAGCGATCCGGTGATTGCGCACGCAAGCGGGAGCGGCACATCAGCGCCGAGGTCAACGTGCCCCGTCACCGCGAGCGCGGCGAGCGCGCCGCCAGTCACCACTCCCACTACCGGAATCTCGATGCCGATGATCGCCCGCACGCGGCGCGCAGATGCGCGCAGCGCCGAAAGCTCGAGCTCGCCACCGGCAGCAAGCCCGATCATCGACACCGCGAGGGCATCGAGCCCCGCGAGGTACGCGAGGTCTCCCCTGGAGATGATGACCGGTGCGTGCGTCAGCCCCATCCCGGCAGCGGCACCAGCGACCGCATCGCAGATGCCGGGACCTGCCGCGATTCCGGCGACAAGCTGGCCCGTCAGCGCCGGCAACCCAAGGCGCGTCGCGAGGGTGCCCGCGACCCAGCCACCCATGAGGAGGAACCCCAGGGCCGCAGTGGCGGTGGCGACGGCAGATGACGGATCCTGAGGCGCGCGCGAGGCGAGCTCGTGGGCGATCGCGGCCAGCGCCGCAATTGCCGCAAGGGCGCACGCGAGCAGGAACGCATTCGCTGCACCGCCGGCGCCCGAGTCCTTCGCATGGCCGCTCAAGGGCGAGCCTCCGCAGCGCGCGGTCTCCGGTTCCGCGAGATCCTCGGGAGCACCGCAAGCATCCAGGAGAGGGCTCCCGCGAGCACGACGGTTGCCAGAAGCGCGGATCCTGCAGGTGCAGGGAGGGCTGACGCGGCGGTCAGGGCCACTGCGATGGCCATCGGGGACTGCCGCACGCTCGCGCGGCACACCGGCGACTCGACCGCCACGTGCTCCCGCTCACCACGGAGCGCCATTCGAAGTGCCCTCGGCTTCGTCATGCGGCGACCGCCGGCGAGCGCGATGGCTGCAAGCGCGACGGCGAACCCGTGGTCGCCCTGCAGCTGCGTTCCCGCAAGAAGGAAGAGTGCGGCGGCAGCCACCGGCTCGCTCGAATGCGCAAGCGACAGCACGCGCGATGAGCGTGCGCCGGCCTGCGCGAGGCACACGCCGAGCAGCGTGCCCGCGAGCAGCGGCGAGGCCGCTGCTGCAGTGGCGGTCCCGGCGACAAGTGCCAGGGCCCCAAAGAGCGTGACGACGAGCCTCGCGTCGTCGCGGCGCGCACCACGGAGCAGCGCGAGCGCCACCGCGGTGACGACTGCCGCCGCGATGGCACCGGCAGCCAGCACCGGCACGCCGAGCGCGGGTGCCGGTTCCATGCCTCCCGCTGCAGCCTGCTGGAGGGGGACAATCGCGAGCGACGAGAGCACGATGGCCACGAGCGCCGCAAGCCCCGCGCCGGCCTGCACCAGCACGGAGAGACGGACGGACCTGGGATTCGCGGAGACCGCAAGCGTGCGCGACTCAGGTGCCCACCCGCACGTGGCCGCCGCGATCGTGACAGCCGACGCGACGAGCAGCAGCGCACCTTCGGCAGTCACCTCGGCGCCGCCGCCGCGCGACACGGCGAGCGTGCGCGCAAGCACCGCCGCAGCAACGCACGCGAGCCCGACCGAGAGGATCGCATCGAGCGAGACCCATGCCACGAGGCGTGCCGGGATTGCGCGGAGCGTGGCCGGTGCGCACTGGGCTCCAGCGATCAGCCCGATCAGCGAAAGCAGGCATGCGACAAGCGGCTGAAGCGCAGCGAGCCTCTCGCTGTCGATGACGTCGGCACCGAGCGGACCGATGCAGATGCCGATGGCGCAGTAGATCCATCCGCCGTGCACGAGCGCGCCGATCGCGGGGATTCGCGCCACGCGCTCCATGCGCGCGCCGCCCGCGAGCAGCGCGACGACCGCGACCGCAACGATGACGAGCACGAGGCCAGGCGTCGGGAGGGTTCCCTCTGCGGCTGAGATCATGACAGTCCGATGGTTCTCTCGACCGGGATCACTGCACCCACCGGCCGCACATCCGCGGGCATCTCGTCGATGAAGCGCATCAGCGCATCCACACTGTCACGCGTTGCGATGCTGACGATCATCCTCGACCCGGTGCTCTGGGGGAGCAGGGCAGCGAGACCCGCGAAGATCGGCATCTCCTGGCGCAGCACCGCCGCGAGGCCGCGCGAGTCGACGATCGTCGCACCGCTCATGCCTGCATCGAGCAGCGCATTGATCAGCGGATCGAACGACTCGGCGGACCGGACAACCAGCACGACCATCCTCATGCCGGTGTCATCCATGGATCGCGGCCTCCTCTGCGACGACGCGCTGGAGCGATTCGTCGTCTACCGCGCTGCGCAGGCGTTCGGCAAAGCCGGGTATCGCGGCAAGACGCGCGAGGTGCGCGAGCGACCTCACGTGGCGCCATGGCTCCGCAGGAGTTCCAGACAGGCCAAACACGATGTCCACGGGCTCAGATCCGGATCCCCACATTATAGGACTGTTTAGGGTTATCAGCACCAGATGGGCATTTCGGAGTCTGTGATCAATAAAATGCGGTACTGCGATCCCAGAACCGATGTTGGTAGCGGTGATTGCTTCCCGCTCTATCAGGCCTCGCACAACCTCGACTGCCGGAGGTTCATTGCCTGATGCGGCCGCCAGAAGTTCCGCGACCTGCTCAAGCGCGGCACCCACATCCCGGGCACGCACCTGCGCCCTGACCCTTGAGGGTGATGTGACCTGAACGCTCATTAGATACACGGTACATGTCGGAGAAGGTGTCTTGATTGCGTGAGATCGCGCAAAGGCCGCCAAGACGAATTCTCAAGTCAACTGCAGACGGGCGAAGTGTCCAACATCGTTGACGCTGCTCTCGCGACCCCTCTAGCATTGTCCGACCTTCGTGAAAAAAGGAACGGAGCCTTCGCTCCGAGACGCCACCCCGCCTGAACGACCCCCTCATGAGCAGATTTCTATTCCCGAGATGGACCAACGCCCTGCTGCCGCTGCTGCTGGTGGCGGGCGCGACGCTTCCTCTCTATGTGGTGCTTGTTGTTGCGTACGGGTTCAGCCCCAAGACGCTTGATGTCGGCTACATGCCCGCCCAGCCGGTGCCCTACAGCCATGCCGTCCACGCGGGCATCCTCGGAATGGACTGCCGCTACTGCCACAACACGGTGGAGTCCGCTGCCTTCGCTGCGGTGCCCCCGACGCAGACGTGCATGAACTGCCATACGCAGATCCACCGCGACAGCCCCAAGCTCGAGCCAGTGCGCCAGAGCTACGAGACGGGTCTGTCGATCCCATGGGCGAAGGTGCACAAGCTGCCCGACTACTCCTACTTCGACCACTCCGCGCACGTGAACCGTGGCGTCGGCTGCGTCGAGTGCCACGGCCGCGTCGACCAGATGGAGGTCGTGTGGAAGGACCAGCCGCTCTCGATGGGCTGGTGCCTCGACTGCCACCGCGACCCGACGGACCGCCTGCGTCCCGTGTCGCAGATCACGAACCTGGCGTGGGACCAGAAGACCCAGATGACACGCGAGGAGCGCGAGTCGCTCGTCAAGCTCTACCACATCAACCCAAGCGAGAACTGCTCGACATGCCACCGGTGAACCGCACGTACTGGCGAAGCGTCGAGGACCTGACGCAGTCGCCCGAATTCAAGGAGTGGATGCACCGCGAGTTCCCCGAGGGAGCGAGCGAGCTCGGCTCCGATGCGGAGCGCCGCAACTTCATGAAGGTGATGGGCGCGTCGTTCGCGCTCGCAGGACTCGGTCTCGCGGGATGCCGTCGATGGCCCGAGACGAAGATCGTTCCTGCCGCGAACCAGCCGGCGAACCGCACGCCTGGCGTGCCTGTGCTCTACGCAACCACGATGCCGGTCGCAGGAGTCGGCATCCCGGTGCTCGCCAAGAGCTATGACGGCCGTCCCATCAAGCTTGACGGCAATGCCGCGCACCCCGCGGGATGCTCGGGCACCACGCCGTCGGTGCAGGGCCGAATCCTCGAGCTCTACGACCCTGACCGAAGCCGCACCGTGCTCAGCAAGGGCGTGCAGGGCTCGTGGTCGAACTTCCAGTCGTGGGTGTCGTCGACGCTCGGCCCGATCCGCGCCTCAGGCGGCGAGGGGATGGCGGTGCTGTCCGAGTCGCTAAGCGGACCGAGTGCAGATGCGATGCGCGCGCGCTTTGCGAAGGCGTACCCGAAGGCGAAGTGGTACGAGTGGGAGGCAGCCAACGACGACAGCGAGCGCGCAGGCACCGAGTCCGCGTTCGGCCGAGCGATGCGCCCGGTTCCCGCGTTCGACAAGGCTTCGGTCGTGGTGTCGCTTGACGCAGACTTCCTGGCCTCTGATGTGCTGAGCGCACGCTGGTCGCGCGACTTTGCGCGCACGCGCCGCATCGATCCCGCTGCCGACCCGAAGACGCAGAGGCTCTCGCGCCTCTACGTCATCGAGGCAGGCCTCTCCGCCACCGGCATGAACGCCGACGAGCGCATCGCGCTTCGTGCGGCCGACATCGCCGTGCTTGCAGCGGCAGTCGCCAGCCGCCTCGGAGTGGCTGGCGGCGACGCATCGCTCAAGGCCGCGCTCGATGCGATGGCGTCGTCGGACCGGGTCTCCGACCTCTTCGGCGGCGCGCAGACCAGCGGCCCCCAGATGAAGATCGTCGATGCGCTTGTCGCCGACCTTCAGGCCAACCGCGGCAAGTCGCTGCTTATGGCCGGGCCGCGTCAGCCTGCAGCAGTGCACGCGCTGGTCGCGCTGATCAACGACAGGCTCGGGAACATCGGCACCACGGTGCGCTACATGCCGGTCACCGGCGAGCCGCGCACTGCGCAGCTCCGTGCGCTCGCCGCCGACATGTCGGCCGGCCGCGTGAAGGCGCTCGCGATCATCGGAGGCAATCCCGCCTACGACGCGCCCGCCGACCTCGACTTCGCGAAGGCGATGGCGAACGTGCCCGCGGTCGCGCACCTCTCGCTCTACGCGAACGAGACCTCGCGCAGCTCCGCGTGCTCGTTCCACGTGCCGCGCGCGCACCCGCTCGAGGCATGGGGCGACACGCTCGCGCTCGACGGCTCGATCTCGATGATCCAGCCGCTCATCGAGCCGATGGTGGCGCCCGACCAGGGCGGCGTGAACGAGTCCCAGTTCGTCGCCGCACTCTGCGGCGAGGACGTGCCCAGCAGCTGGGATGCAGTGCGCGCGACGCACATGGCTCGCACCGGCCTTTCCGGTCCCGCGTTCGAGGCCGCATGGCGCGGCGCTCTCGACCGCGGATACTGGGACGGCACCGCGGCGATGCAGCAGTCGCCGTCGGCGAACGGCTCCGGCGTGGCCAGCGTGGTGCAGGCCGCGGCTGCGATGCCTGCGGCGAGCGGCCTCGAGCTCGCGTTCACCTTCGATGCGAAGGTCTACGACGGCCGGTTCTCCAACATCTCATGGATGCAGGAGCTTCCCGACGCAGTCAGCAAGATCACCTGGGACAACGCAGCGCTCATGGGACCCGCCACGGCCGAGACGCTCGGCGTGAAGGGACGCGACATGGTCACCATCACGGCCGGCAGCCGCTCGATGCAGGCGGTCGCGTGGGTGGTGCCAGGCCACGCGGAGCAGTGCGTGACGATCGCGCTCGGATACGGCCGTGGCCCAGAGGCTGGCCGCATCGCAGACGGCGCCGGCTTCAACGCGTACCCGATGCGCACCACGGGCGCACCTGGCTTCGCCAGCGGCGTCTCGGTCAAGCGGACTGGCGAGACGTATCCCGTCGCAACGACGCAGGACCACGGCTCCGCCGACGCGCTCGTGCCGAACGTGCCGCACGATGGCGTGCAGGAGCGCCTGCCGACGCTCGTGCGCGAGGCGTCGCTCGACGAGTACCGCGAGCACCCGGACTTCGCGCGCCATGCGACGCATGTCGTCAGCCGCCTCTCGCTGTGGGAGGAGAAGAACCTCGACGGCGCCCACTTCCGCTGGGCGATGTCGATCGACCTCGGATCGTGCACGGGCTGCGGCGCGTGCATCACGGCATGCCAGGCTGAGAACAACATCCCCGTCGTCGGCAAGGACCAGGTGCTGCGCGGCCGCGAGATGCACTGGATCCGCGTCGACCGCTACTTCCGCGGCCACGACCCCAAGCGCCCCGACAGCTACGCCGTCCAGCCAGTCACGTGCCTCCACTGCGAGAACGCGCCTTGCGAGCAGGTGTGCCCGGTTGCAGCGACGGTGCACGATGCGGACGGCCTCAACTCGATGGTCTACAACCGCTGCATCGGCACCCGCTACTGCAGCAACAACTGCCCGTACAAGGTGCGCCGCTTCAACTTCTTCGACTACCAGCGGCGCGACCCCGAGCGCTCCGAGGGCTGGATGAAGGTCAAGCCGGAGTACTACGTCAAGGACGGCCCTGACATCTGGCTGCGCATGCAGTTCAACCCCGAGGTCACGGTGCGCATGCGCGGCGTGATGGAGAAGTGCACCTTCTGCACGCAGCGCATCCAGGCTGCCAAGATCAAGTACAAGAACGAGTGGGCGCGCGCGGGCGGCATCGCCACGGGCAGCGCCAACTTCTCGATCCCCGACGGCGCCATCGTCACGGCGTGCCAGCAGGCGTGCCCGGCGGAGGCCATCGTCTTCGGCGACCTCAACGACCCCAAGAGCCGCGTGTCGCAGCTCCAGCGCAGCGGTCGCTCGTATGACCTCCTCGAGGAGCTCAACACGAAGCCGCGCCTGAAGTACCTCGCGCGCGTCACCAACCCCGCGATCCCGCGCCCGTCGTCGCATGGGCACGGGCATGGCAGCCACGGCGGCCATGGCGACGCCCACGGCTCCTCCAACGGACACTCCTCGCACGGCGCCTGAGGCGCGCACGGATCACCCAGATGCAGACCACATCGTCCACCAGAGGATTCGTCGACCGCGACAACACCGCGGAGACCCCAGGCGAGCGCGCACCGCTCGTGCTGGGGATTCACCGCTTCGGGGAGGTGACCCACCAGGTCTGCCGAGTCTCCGAGAACCCGCCGCCCATGGCGTGGTACGTCGCGTTCGCGGTGTCGATCGGGCTTGTCGGCCTGCTCGGCATCGCCGTCACCTACCTGGTCTTCACGGGCGTCGGCGTGTGGGGCCTCAATAACCCGGTGATGTGGGCCTTCGACATCACCAACTTCGTCTTCTGGGTCGGCATCGGCCACGCCGGCACGCTGATCTCCGCGATCCTCTTCCTGTTCCGGCAGAAGTGGCGCACGGGCATCAACCGCTTCGCGGAGGCGATGACCATCTTCGCGGTCATCTGCGCCGGCCTCTTCCCAGGCATCCACGTGGGACGCGTGTGGTTCGCGTACTGGCTCTTCCCGATCCCGAACCAGATGGAGATGTGGCCGCAGTTCCGCTCGCCGCTCCTGTGGGACGTGTTCGCGGTCAGCACCTACTTCACGGTGTCGCTGGTGTTCTGGTACGTCGGCCTGATCCCTGACCTCGCCACGATGCGCGACCGCGCCACCGGCAAGGTGCAGCAGATCGCCTACGGCTTCTTCTCGCTGGGATGGCGCGGCTCGATGCGCCACTGGCACCGCTACGAGGTGGCGTACCTGCTCCTTGCCGCGCTCGCCACGCCGCTCGTGCTCTCGGTGCACTCGGTCGTGTCCTTCGACTTCGCCGTGAGCCAGCTCCCCGGCTGGCACACCACGATCTTCCCGCCGTACTTCGTCGCGGGCGCCATCTTCTCGGGATTCGCGATGGTGGTGACTCTGGCGGTGCCGGCCCGAGAGCTCTTCGGGCTCAAGGACCTCATCACGCTCCGCCATCTCGACAACATGAACAAGATCATCCTGGTGACAGGATGCATGGTCGGCTACGCGTACTCGCTGGAGTTCTTCATCGCCTGGTACTCGGGCGCGATGTACGAGAAGTTCGCGTTCGTGAACCGGGCCTTCGGCCAGTACTGGTGGGCCTACATGATCATGGTGAGCTGCAACGTCATCACGCCGCAGCTCTTCTGGTTCAAGCGCATCCGCACGAGCATCCCGCTGATGTTCGTGCTCAGCCTCTTCGTCAACGTCGGCATGTGGTTCGAGCGCTTCGTGATCATCGTCACCAGCCTCGCCAACGACTTCCTGCCCACGTCATGGCACGACTTCATCCCCACGTGGGTGGACATCGCGACCATGTTCGGGGCATTCGGCCTCTTCGGCACGCTCTTCCTGCTCTTCTGCAGGTACCTGCCGATGATCGCGATCGCCGAGGTCAAGGCCACGATGCCTGAGGCGGATCCGCACCACGGCCATGCGCACGACGGCGCGCATGCCGGGGAGCACGGCCATTCGCACGGTCACGGGATGGGCGCAGCAGGGCTGCGGCCGGCATTCCGCGACCCCGAGGCGCCCACGCACTGACGTGCGCCGCACGCAACAGCAGAGAGGACACCAGACTTGAGCACCACTGCAACGACCCACTCCCCGGCGATGCGCACCGACCGTGTCGACGTGCCCCTCCCCGGCACGCAGCGCGTGTGGGGCATGATCGCGGAGTTCGACACGCCGGCCGGCATCATGGAGGCGGCGAAGAAGGTCCGCGCCGACGGCTTCCGCTTCTGGGACTGCCACACCCCATTCCCTGTCCACGGCCTCGACAAGGCGATGGGCGTCAAGCGCACGATCCTGCCGGTGCTTGTCTTTGGCGCAGGCTTCACCGGGCTGATCGCAGGTCTCGTCCTGCAGATCTTCACCAACTCGCTGAGCCTCAAGGTCTGGGCGATGGTGTGGGTGACGGGATACCCGTTCCTCATCTCGGGCAAGCCGCTGCTGTCGATCCCCGCGTTCATCCCGGTGGTCTTCGAGGTCACCGTGCTCCTGAGCGCGCTGTCGACGGTCGGCCTCATGCTGCTCATGAACGGCCTGCCGCGGCTCTACCACCCGCTCTTCACGTCCAAGCGCTTCCTGCGCGCGACAGACGACCGCTTCTTCATCTCGATCGAGGCGCGGGACCCGCGCTTCGTGCGCTCCCGCACCGAGGCCTTCCTGCGCGGCCTCGGCGCCAAGAGCGTCGAGGTCATCGAGGACTGACCGGACACGCCCATGCCACGACTCATCGTCTACGCAATCCTGATCTCCGGCCTGCTCGCGCTGCTTCCGCCCGCGATCATCGCGCGCGTGCGCGCGACGCCTGACCCGAACCCGCCGGTGCACATCTTCCACGACATGGACTTCCAGACGAAGTACCTGCCGCAGTCGGAGAACCCGCAGTATGCCGACGGCCGCGCGCAGCGCCCGCCGGTGCTCGGTGCGGTCGCTCGCGGCGAGACCTACGTGGACACCCACTACTACGACGGCGTCGCCGGCGGCCAGTGGGCCACTTCGATGCCGCCTCAGGTGCCGCTGACGATGGAGCTGCTGCAGCGCGGCGAGGCGCGCTTCGGCATCTACTGCACCCCGTGCCACGGGTACGACGGCGCCGGCAACGGCATCGTCAACCAGCGCGCGATCGCGCTCGTGTCCAACGCGGCGGGCCCCGTCAACGGAACCGTGTGGGTGCAGGCCAAGAGCGTGCACGACGAGACGGTGATCGTGCAGCCGCTCGGCCAGATCTTCAACACCATCACCCACGGCGTGCGCAACATGGCCGGGTACGGCTCGCAGATCCCGGTGCAGGACCGCTGGGCGATCGCTGCCTACGTGCGCGTGCTTCAGCGCAGCCAGAACGCAACCCCCGACCAGGTGCCCGCCGACCGGCGCGCAGGACTCTGAACCCACCTAGGCATCACCCATGGCCCATTCGACAGCCACAGCAGACCTCTCCGACAGCAGCGTGATGGGCGACTCGCGGCTCGCAGCCGTGTCGCGCGCCGCGCTCGGCGTCGGCATCGCGGGACTCCTCGCTACCGCCTGGATCGGCTGGAACCGCGCCGACCCCGCGCAGTTCGCCAAGATCTACCTCGTCAACTTCATGTTCGTGCTGGCGCTGTGCCTGGGCAGCCTGCAGTTCACGCTGATCCAGCACCTGGTGCGCGCCGGATGGAGCGTCGTGGTCCGCCGCGTCGCCGAGTCGATCGCCGCCAACCTCACGTGGATCTGGATCCTGTTCCTGCCTGTGGCGTGGCTCTACTTCAGCAAGCCCCACTTCGGCGACCACGGACCTTCGGGCCTCGGCCTCGTGTGGCCTTGGGCCGACATGGAGTGGATGCGCTCCCATGACGCGGCCGAGGCCGCGATCGTGGACAAGAAGGCCGCCTACCTCAACCCCAACTTCTTCATGATCCGCACGGTGGCCTACTTCCTCATCTGGGGCGGCACCGCAGCGTGGCTCCTGCGCACCTCGCGCACCCAGGACGCGACCGGCAGCGCGGCGCTGACCCAGCGCATGGGCAAGTGGGCCGGACCGCTCATCATCCTCTACGGCCTCTCGATCACCTTCGCCGCATTCGACTGGATGATGTCGCTCTCGCCGACCTGGTTCAGCACGATGTTCGGCGTCTACTTCTTCTGCTGCGTGTCGACGGCGGGTTTCTCGTTCCTGGCCTTTGTCGTGCTCCGCATGCAGCACATGGGCTACCTGCGCAACGTGGTCACGCCCGAGCACTACCAGGACCTCGGCAAGCTCATCTTCGCCTTCGGTGTCGTCTTCTGGGCCTACATCGCCTACAGCCAGTACATGCTGATCTGGTACGCGAACATCCCGGAGGAGACGACCTTCTTCCTGGCGCGCCAGGTGGGAGGATGGACCTGGCTCAGCGCGATCCTGCTGGTGGGCCACTTCATGATCCCCTTTGTCCTGCTGATCTCCCGCTGGATCAAGCGCTGGAGGCTGACGCTGGCGCTTGGCGCGGTGTGGATGGCCGCCTTCGCGTGGCTGGACCTCTGGTACCTGATCATGCCGCCTGTCCCGACCAAGCTGGCGACCTACGATTCGTACTCGGCATTCGCGGAGGCCAATGCCGGGGCATCGACCGGACTCTTCGACCCGCTGCCCTACACGATGCTCGTCGGCATGATGGGGCTTCTGGTCTGGAGCACGGCATCGCGCCTCTCGCGCGGTGCGGTGCTGTGCCGGCGCGACCCGCGGCTGCCCGAGAGCCTCCGCTTCGAGAACATCTGACCTTCGCACCCCACACGAGCACCTACAGAGATGGCATCACACGGCACAGAGCATGTCGAAGACCAGGGCGGCGACTTCGGCGACCCCGAGGCCGGCTCCACCTGGATCTGGTCACTTGGCGGCGCGATCGTGTTCACTGCGCTCGTCCTGGTGATCGCGGTCTTCTACTTCCGCGCAGAGGTCCAGGAGTTCGACGCCAAGGTCGTCGACGAGCCCTCGGCGGAGTACCAGTCGCTGAAGGCGAAGCAGCTCGCCAACATCGCCGACTACGGCACCTACACGGTCACCACCGCAAGCGGCGCCGAGCAGCGCCGCATCCGCGTGCCCGTGAGCCGCGCGATGGAGGTGGTCGTGGCCAACGGCGGCGCTGCATTCGCTCCTGAGGCATCGGCACCGGCCGCAGCGCCTGCGGCGGCTGCATCGCCCGCTGCACCTTCGTCGAACTGATTGACGGCAATTCACGCTGACCCAGACCCGAGCCTGCATCAACAGCAATGACCTCACGCCTCGCCAGCCTCGCACCGCTCGCCGCAGCGCTCGCGCTTGCGTGCGTGGGCGTTCCCGCGTCGGCGCAGATGGCGCTTCCGCCGCATGCGCCGGGCGAGGCGCCGGTGATGGCCGACGGCGTGCCCGAGGAGGTGCAGGGGGTCGACATCGCCGAGCAGCTCGGCACGACCGTGCCGCTCGACGCGACCTTCCGCGACGACAGCGGCAAGGAAGTGACCCTGCGCGACGTGATGCGCAGCGACCGGCCCACGATGCTGCACATGGGCTACTTCCGGTGCCCCATGCTGTGCACGCTCGTGCTCAACGAGGCGTTCCGCTCGCTGCGCAACGTCGACTGGACGCCAGGCGAGGACTTCCAGCTTGTGAGCATCAGCGTCAACCCCGAGGAGACCCCCGAGCTCGCGAAGGCGAAGAAGATGGGCTACCTCGCGGAGTACGACCGTACCGGCGTCGAGTCCGGCGTGAGGTTCCTCACCGGACCCCAGGAGAGCATCGACGCCATCAGCGAGGCCACCGGATTCCGGTACCGCAAGCAGCCCGACGGCGAGTACTCGCATCCCGCGACGCTCATCATGATCGCGCCCGACGGGCGGATCGTGCGCTACCTCTACGGCGTGAAGTTCGAGCCGGCCACCGTCCGCATGGCGCTTCTCGAGGCGAGCGAGGGCACGATCGGCACGCCGCTCGACCGCTTCATCCTGTGGTGCCACCAGTTCGACCCCACCTCCAAGGGCTACGTGCTCTTTGCGTTCCGCCTCGTCCAGATCGCGGGCCTCTGCACCATCGTGCTGCTGGCCGCGGGAATCCTCTGGATGCTCCGGCGCGAATCCCGCATCAGGGCCGCAGCCCACCCGACCACCAACCCATGACGAGCCACCGATGATGTCCATGCACCACATCCTTGCACACCTCGCGCCGGCGACGATTGCCCAGGCCGCGGCTCCGGCCGCAGTGCCCGCGGGCAACCCCATGCCCGAAGGCACGATCCCGCCTGACTTCTGGATGCCCGTCGGCGCATCGACCATCGCGGGCTCGGTGGACCAGATGCTCGCGGTCATCAACTGGATCTGCTACTTCTTCTTCGCGCTCGTCGTGGTCCTGATGGTGTACTTCGCGTGGAAGTACCGCGTGCGCAGCAACTCGCACCGGTTCCGAATGGACGGCCCGGTCCACAACACCCCGCTTGAGCTCACCTGGACGATCGTCCCGCTGCTGCTGTGCGTGGTCATCTTCTTCATGGGATTCCGCGGCTACCTCGACTTCTCGCAGCCGCCCAAGAACAGCTACGACATCGACGTCACCGCCGTGAAGTGGGCGTGGACCTTCAAGTACCCCAACGGCGCGCAGAGCGACGACCTGTACGTGCCGGCGGGGCGCCCGGTCCGGCTCGTCATGCGCTCGAACGACGTGCTCCATTCGCTCTTCATCCCCGCCTTCCGCGTCAAGCGGGATGTGGTGCCGGGCCGCTACACGCACCTCTGGTTCCAGTCCGACCCTGTCACCGGCATGGACGAGGGCTACCACCTCTTCTGCACGGAGTACTGCGGCACCGGCCACTCCAACATGAACCGCCGCGTCTACGTGCTCGGCGAGACGGAGTTCAACGAGTGGCTCGAGCAGCAGGCGCGATGGATCGACGACATCGACGACGAGGAGCTCTACTTCAAGGCCGGCCCGAAGATCTACGCGCGCTGCTCGCAGTGCCACTCGATCGACGGCTCGGTGGGCACGGGCCCGAGCTGGAAGGGGCTCTGGGACAAGGTCTCGGGCGGCGCCGGCAGCGACCAGAAGTTCGCCGACGGAAAGAGCTACCGCGACCTGATCGGTCCCGGCAAGGAGTACGCGACTCCCGAGGACTACATCCGCGACTCCATCTACAACCCAGGCAAGCACCTGGTGAGCGGCTACGGCAACGTGATGCCGACATTCAAGGGGCAGCTGAGCGACCGCGCGACTGACGCGGTGATCGGCATGCTCAAGAGGCTCGACGAGTTCGATTCCAAGGGGCAGTGGACAAAGGCCGCCGCCCCGGCGGCGAAGTGACGCAGGAAGGATTGCACCCATGACCACCATCGGCATCCGAGATCCCCACAGCCTCGCCCCAGCGGCCGAGGACAACTACATCACGCACACGAAGGGCTTCCTCTCGTGGATCGTGACGCTCGACCACAAGCGCATCGGCGTCATGTACATGGTCGCCGTGCTGCTGTCGTTCCTGCTCGGCGGCATCTTCGCGCTGCTGCTGCGCACGGAGCTGCTGACGCCGGGCCGCACCTTCGTAGACGCCAACACGTACAACCAGTTCTTCACCCTGCACGGGGCGATCATGGTGTTCCTGGTGATCATCCCCAGCATCCCGGCCGCGCTCGGCAACTTCGTGCTGCCGATCATGCTCGGCGCGAAGGACGTCGCCTTCCCTCGCCTGAACCTCTTCAGCTTCTACCTGTGGCTGCTCGGCGCAGGCTGCACGCTGCTGTCGCTGGCGATGGGCGGCTTCGACACGGGATGGACCTTCTACACGCCGTACTCCACGACCACCACCACCGGCGGCGTCATCCCTGTCATCGTCGGCGTCTTCATCCTGGGCTTCTCGTCGATCTTCACGGGCATGAACTTCATCGTGACCGTGCACGCGCTGCGCCCCAAGGGCATGACGTGGTTCCGCATGCCCCTCTTCCTGTGGGCCCTGTACTCGACGGCCATCATCCAGGTGCTGGCGACCCCGGTGCTTGCCATCACGCTCGGCCTGCTCGTGGTCGAGCGGGTGCTCAACGTGGGCATCTTCAACCCCTCCATGGGCGGCGACCCGGTGCTCTACCAGCACTTCTTCTGGTTCTACAGCCACCCGGCCGTGTACATCATGATCGTGCCTGCGATGGGCATCGTCAGCGAGCTCATCGCCGTGCACTCGCACCGCCACATCTTCGGCTACCGCTTCATCGCGTTCAGCTCGATCGCGATCGCGATGTTCAGCTTCCTGGTGTGGGGCCACCACATGTTCACCTCGGGCCAGAGCGCCCTCATGAACACGATCTTCAGCGCGATCTCCTTCAGCGTGGCGATCCCCTCGGCCGTCAAGGTCTTCAACTGGCTCGCGACGCTCTACAAGGGCTCGATCAGCCTCAACACCCCGATGCTCTACGCGCTGAGCTTCCTGGTGCTCTTCACGATCGGCGGCCTCACCGGCCTCCACCTGGCGACCCTGAGCACCGACGTGCACCTGCACGACACGTACTTCGTGGTGGCGCACTTCCACTACGTGATGATGGGCTCGGCGCTGATCGCCATGATCGGCGGGCTCCACCACTGGTGGCCCAAGATGACGGGCCGCATGTACAACGAGAAGCTCGGCATGATCGCCTGCACGATCGTGTTCATCGGCTTCAACATGACCTTCTTCACGCAGTTCATGCTCGGCAGCCACGGCATGCCGCGCCGCTACTACGACTACCAGCCCGAGTTCCAGGTCTACCACGTCATCTCGACGATCGGCTCGTACATCATGGCCGTCGGCTTCCTGATGACTGCCGCGTACCTGGTGCAGAGCCTGATCTCTGGCGCGAAGGCGCCGGCCAACCCATGGGGCGGCCGAAGCCTCGAGTGGCAGTGCGCATCGCCGCCGCCTCACGACAACTTCAAGGAGCAGCCGCGCGTGGGCGACTGCTACGACTTCTCGATCGTCCGCTGGGACGAGTCGCAGAAGGGGTACGTGGTCGACCGGAGCCTCGACCCCGACCTCGACGAGAACGCGCCCCACACCGCAAAGGCCTGACCCTTGACGCAGATCTCCGCACATTCACCGCAGCATGGGGCCGCGCACGGCGACCAGTCCCATGGTGGCCATGACGACCACCACGGGCACTCGCAGTACCCGTTCCTCGCGCACCACTTCGCCACGCCCGCACAGCAGTTCGACAGCGGCAAGCTCGGCATGTGGCTCTTCCTGGCCACCGAGGTGCTCTTCTTCGGGGCGCTTTTCGTGGCCTACGCGGTGCTTCGCGCGCGCTCGCCGGAGGTGTTCAGCTTCGCGAGCCACTACCTCGACACGATGCTCGGCGGGCTGAACACCTGCGTGCTCATCCTCTCGAGCCTCACGATGGCGCTCGGCGTGTACTTCGCGCAGCGCGGCAAGAAGACCGCCCTCGTCATCTGCCTGTGGCTGACGATGGCTGGCGCCGCTGGCTTCCTCGTGATCAAGTACTTCGAGTACGAGCACAAGATCCACGCGAACCTCGTGTGGGGACCTCGCTTCTACATCCCGCCGGCGGACGCCGCGGGCAAGGAGGAGGCGATCCTGCTGTCAAAGGCGCCTGAGCCTGCGCCCGCTGCAGTGCCTGCGCCTGCGGCGGCCGCAGCCCCTGCAGTGCCCATGATCGGCGCGCTCCCCGCGGCTGACGCGTCGGCGATCGCACCCGCGTCCGTGGGCCCGTCGGGCCTGAAGATGGCCGCTGTGGATCCTGCGCTCGCCGCACCTGCCGAGCCCGCGGGCACCGAGTCGGAGAGCCTGCACCTCGAGGACGCCTCCATGCCGCCCGGCGTGCACCAGTTCTTCGCCATCTACTACGCGATGACCGGCCTGCACGGCGTGCACGTGGTGATCGGCATGGTCGTGATCGGCTGGCTCATCATCCGCGCCTCTCGCGGCGAGTTCACCTCCGCCTACTACACCCCCGTCGACCTGGGCGGCCTCTACTGGCACATCGTCGACCTCGTGTGGATCTTCCTCTTCCCGCTCTTCTACCTGATCCACTGACCTGGTCCCCCCAACTCCACATGGCACACAACGCTCACTCCACGGCAGGCCACGGCAGCCACGACGACCACCCGCTCGTCGGGCACCTGGTGCCTGTCTCCACGCTGGTGTCAACGGCGCTCGCGCTGCTGGTGCTCACGATCATCACGGTCGCCGTGCGCTACATCGACGTCGGCGAGTTCAACATCTGGATCGCCATCGGCATTGCGGTCGTGAAGGCCACCCTCGTGGCGCTCTTCTTCATGCACCTGCGGTGGGACCGTCCCTTCAACCTGCTCATCTTCGTGGGCTGCATCGCCTTCGTCGTGCTGATGATGGTCTTCTGCATCATGGACACCTCGCAGTACCGCAAGGATCTCTACACCGGCAACCCGTCGGCGGCGCAGGAGACGCTCGAGAAGTACGCGCCCGGCGCGCCTGTCGCGCGCTTCAAGTCAGACGGCTGATGCGCATGCCACGCATGGCCGCAGCGGCAGTGGATGCGCCATGCCCCTGACGGCTGGCTGGCTCGCAGGACGGGATCCATTCACGGACGACTCGGCACGAGCCCGCGCCGCGCGCGCGGGGATGTGGCTCTTCATCCTTGTGGTGGCGATCGTCTTCGTGTCGATGCTGCTGGGCTACCTGGTCGTCCGAATCGATCCTGACCCTGACGTGCCGTGGAAGGGTGCACGCACACCGGGCCTTCCGCTGACGCTGCTCGTGAGCACGCTGGCGCTCGTTGCCTCAAGCGTCACGCACCAGTGGGCGCTTGCGGCCGCGCGCGAGACCGGCGGTGTGCGCGTATGGCGATGGATGGTGGTGACGTGCCTGCTTGCCGCCGTATTCCTGGTGACGCAGGGCCAGGCCTGGGTGCAGATGTGGCAGGGGCTTCCGGTGCCTCCGCCGGACCTCCCGCCCGAGCCAGGCGACCCGCTGCTGCCGGACCTCTTCAGCTGGACGTTCTTCGTGCTGACGGGCCTTCACGCCGCGCACGTGATCGGGGGCTGCGTGGGGCTAGGTGTCGTCACTGCGCGCGCGCGCACCAACGGCTACGGCCCCGGCCACTCCAACGGCGTGCTGCTGAGCGCCATGTACTGGCACTCGCTCGACGCAATCTGGATCGTCACCTACCTGACGCTCTGGCTCGGCGCGCGGTAGGGGTCAGCGCTGGGCGTCACTGGGCCGCGGGTGCAGCGGCTGCAGGCGCCCCTCCCGGGGTGGCCGGCTCGCGGGAAGGCGCCGGGTGGAATGCATCCCACGCGAACCAGCGGCAGGGGATCACCACCGGATTGGGGGGCGGCGATACGACCACTGCTCCATGCTCAGGCACTCCGCGCCAGGTGATCGGCGCGCCAAAGCCGGATGTCTCCGCAAGGCCTGTAGGCGGAAGGCAGAGCCTCACGATCTCCGGCAGCGGCACCACGACCCAGTCGTCCGCCCGGCGCACGGCCATCACGTAGGTCATCGGCGGCAGCACCTGGTCGAAGAGCGCACCAGTGCGCACCGAGACTTCGCCGATCGGCTTTGTGCGCTCGCTCGGCGCAGGCTCGAGCGTCACCACGGGGAACTCCACGCGGCCGTCGCGCCAGTAGCGCTCGTAGCTCGTCGACTTCATGCGGCGCTCGTCGCTCTCGGCGGGCATCACGACCTCAGTCTCGGGATGCGTCATCAGCCACGATCCCCAGTTGCTCACGCTGACGCCGGGGACCAGCTCCAGCGGAGTGCCCGCCTCGGGGCCCGCCACCGCGCGGAACGCGAGCTGCGACCACAGGCTCGGCACATGGCCCTCGCCACCGCGGTCGTAGTACAGCGTGTTGGAGTTGTAGAGCAGCCCACTGACGCCGAGCGACATCACGCGGTCCCCGACGCGTCGGTCGAAGACAACCGCGCTGTCGGTGAGCGGGCTGTAGGTCACGGCGATCGGGATGCCAGCGACCTCGTCGTTGCATACCTCATGCACGTTCATCAGCCGGAGCGGGTACGCCCGCGCCACGCCGCCCATGAAGACCCCGATGACGCGGTCGCCGGAGACCACATACTTGCCGCGGCGCTTGGCGTTGTGCTCGACCATCGCCGAGCCGCGCATCACCGCGGGCGAATCGAGCGGCGCCAGGAAGTCGCGCGGGTTCCCGCTTGCCGCCAGCCCCTCGCGAGGGAGGATGAGCCCTGACAGGTCAAACCCGTATGTCGACGGGTCACGCCCGTCTCCTACGGGGCGCACGCCGCTGAGCGGTCCGACGAGCGCGAATCCGAGCACTGCGAGCGTGGCGAGCACAGCACCCGCAACGACCCATCCGCCCGCGCGCCAAGTAAGCCTGGTCTGTGCGCTCATCGCGCGCCGCTCCGGGCGCCGCTGGCGGAGCCGCCCGTTGCACGGCCGCCCGTGCCGTCGGAATCGCCACCGGCACCTCGATCAGGATCCTGCGCAACCGTCGCTCCCGCGCGCACCGCCACGCGCGGGTCCACAGGCCCCCGGTCGATCACCATGACGGTGAGCAGGAGAGGCAGGTAGATGATGCTCGCGA
>CAZKTN010000002.1:87028-93940 GCA_964555705.1 uncultured Isosphaeraceae bacterium
CCCCGGTCGATCACCATGACGGTGAGCAGGAGAGGCAGGTAGATGATGCTCGCGAGGAACACGCGACGCGCGCCAGGCCTGTCGCGGCGCCTCCAGAACGCTGCGCCGAGAATGCTCGCGGCGACCCCCAGGAACACCGCAGTGCCCGCGTACCACCAGCCGGCCGTGCCTGTGAGCGTGATCATCAGCGACACCGGCACCAGCAGCAGCGATGTCAGCAGCACCGTCTGGCCTGTGGCGTCGCCGCGCGCATCCACCACCGGCAGCATGGCGAAGCCGCCTCGGGCGTAGTCCTCGCGGTAGAGCCATGCGAGCGACATGAAGTGGGGGAGCTGCCACACGAAGAGCAGCGCACCGAGCGCCCACGCGCCGGGCCCAAGCGATCCTGACGCCGCTGCCCAACCCAGCATCGGCGGCACCGCACCGCACACGGCACCGACGATCGTGTTCAGCGTGGTGCGCGGCTTCAGCGGCGTGTAGACGAGCACGTAGAGCAGGATGTTCGCGAGGCCGAGCGCTGCAGCCAGCGGATTCGCGTGCACCGCGAGGACCGCGAAGCCGCCGAAGGCGCTCACTGTTCCGGACACGAAGACCTGCAGGCTGCCCACGCGGCCGCGGGGCAGGGGACGCGTGCGGGTGCGCTCCATCAGCGCGTCGCGTTGGCGCTCCATGAGCTGGTTCAGCATGCTCGCGCTTGCGGCGCACAGCGCGGTGCCAAGCATCGTCCACCCAAAGCGCGCCCAGTCGCCGCGTGCGGGCACCGCGCACGCGAAGCCGACGGCTGCCGTAGCCAGCACCAGCGCATTCAGCCTCACCTTCGTGAGCTGCGCATACACGTCGATGATGCCATCGCGGACCTGGCGCGACGCATCGCGCATGGGCGCGTCGCTCACAGGCTCATCGCGCGCGGGCACGCCGCGCGTTGGCGCATCTTCGGCAGGGGTTGAGGCCACATCCATCGAGGTCGTATCCAAGTGGAGGCGTACTATAGGTCGATCATGCACGAATCACCGATCCATGCAGGCGCTCGGCGCACCGGACTTGTGGGCGCTCTGGGCTTCGCCACCGCGGTCTCGATGTGGGCCATCGCGTACTTCAGCCTGATGTCACCCGGGCTCGTTGCAGGCGAGATCCTCTTCGGGATGCTCTTCCTCGCTGTGGGCGCCGGAGGGTTCGTTGCTGGGCGACTTCGGGTCGCGGGCGGGTCGGGCGCGAGGGCCGGACTGATGGTCGCGCTTGTCGCGGCGACCGTGAACCTGCTGCTGGTGGGCAGCCTCTTCGGCAAGGGCACTGACGACTCGATCTTCCGCCAGCTCATGGTCTGGGTCGGCGGGCTCTACGCGGCGAGCGCGGTCTGCGGAACGATTGGCGGTGCGATCGGCGGACGCTCGCCAGCAGTCGCACTGCGCATGGCGCCGACGTCTCTCTTCGCATGGGTCGCCGCTGCGACCGTGTTCCTGCTGCTCATCACCGGTGGCATCGTCACAGGGCAGGAGGCCGGCCTCGCGGTGCCGGACTGGCCGAACTCGTTCGGCCACAACATGTTCCTCTACCCGCTCTCCGAGATGAAGGAGGGCATCTACTTCGAGCACGCGCACCGGCTGTACGGCACGCTCGTGGGGCTCACGTCGATTGCGCTGCTCGTTCAGGTGCTCCGCACCGAGTCGCGCGAGTGGGTACGCGCGTTCATGACTGCGCTCTTCATCGCGGTCTGCATTCAGGGGCTCATGGGGGCGCTCCGCGTGACGGGCACCTTCACGCTGTCGCAGGATCCTGCGGAACTCGCGCCGAGCGTCGGCTACGGCGTCATTCACGGCGTCTTCGGCCAGCTCGTGTTCGCCGGGTTCTGCGTGCTTGCAGCGGCCACCAGCACGGCGTGGCGCACGGGCGCGCCTGCGCGCGGCGACGACTCGCTCGCGAGCGGCCGCAGCGCATCGCAGGTGGCCTTCGCGGTCCTGCTGCTCCAGCTCATCAGTGGCGCGCTCTACCGCCACTTCCAGCTGCCAAGCGGCACCGACGCTCCGCCCTCGAACCCCGCGTGGGCGATGCACCTTCACCTCACGTGGTCGGTGATCGCGTTCGCGGCCATGATCTGGCTCGGCATCCGGGCGATGAAGGCGCCGTCGGAGTGCACCCCGCTGCGCTCGCTCGGCAGGGGCATCCACGCAGTCGTCACGGTGCAGATGCTGCTGGGCATCGTGGCCCTCGTCTACGTGCTGCTGCGCAAGAGCGCTGCGATCCCACCCATGGAGGTGCTCTTCACCACCGCGCACCAGGCCAACGGCGCGCTTCTCGTGGGCCTCTCGGCGCTGACGGTCGCGTGGTTCCGCAGGTGGGCCGCTCAGTCGGTGCCTGCGACCGGCTTGATGGCTTCCTCGAGCGCGAGCAGGGCGTAGGCGGTCGCAAGCTCAGGGCGCGACTCCTCCCATCGCGCCACGTCGTTGCGCCACGAGCCGTCAGGGCGCTGCGCGCGCACGAGCGTGTCAATGAGCTCGTCGCGCCAGTTGTGCGCGTTGCCGCTTGAGTCGGTGATCTGCGCCAGGCGCGTCGCATTGAGCGCGCGCGACTGCGCGTGCAGGTAGTAGAGCCAGCCCTGCTTGCCCAAGCCCGGGTTCTGCTCGAAGGTCCAGTGCAGCCTGATCCACCCAAGCGCAGCCTTCACGCGCTGGTCATCCGGCGAGAGCCCCGCATAGAGCAGGCTCTTGAGTCCCGCGTAGGTCATCGACCCGTAGCTGCGCAGGCTCCGAGGCTGGCCGTCCGGGATCAGCTCGCCGAATCGGCCCTCTCCGGCATCCTCGCTCGCAAAGCTCTCGCCGCCGTTCGCGGGCGTGTACACGAATCCCCCATCGTTCGAGCCCTTCTGAGCCCACTCTGCGGGGTTGGTCGACTTCAGGTTCTGCGTGCGCGTCACGAAGAGCATCGCGCGCTGCACCGCCGGGTCGTCAGGCGACACTCGCGCATCGTGCAGCGCATCGAGCATCATCTGCGTGTTGGAGAGGTCGGGCCTTCCGCGCGAACCGTATCCGCTGCCGCCGTACCAGTCCTTCTCGCGCGGCACCGACTCGCCCTCGTCCCACTGCGTGGTGCGGAGCCACTCGACGCTCTCCTGGATCAGCAGCGCATCCTCGGGCCGGTCGCACGCCGCGAGCGCGCTCACCACTGCGCTCGCCACGTAGTTGCCGACCCCGTTCGATGAGGGATCGGGCTCGAGCTTGCCCTCAGGTCCGCGCATCCGCACGCGGATGAAGTCCACGGCGCGCCGTGCGATCGGGTCGCTTGCGGGTCCAGCGCCGGCCTGCGCGAATGCCTTGAGGCAGAGTGCGGTGACTGCGGTCGCGGTTGCAGGCGACGGCATGCGCTGGTCTGTGCCTGCCGCAGGCTCGCGCAGCATCCACGCACCGGTGGTCGACTGCGCAGACCGCAGGTAGGCCAGGCCCTTCGCGATCGCCTCTCGCGCCTGCGCGAAACGCTCAGGCGAGCAGGGCACCTGCTCCGCACGCTCGGCAATGCGCGACACCACAGGCAGCGGCGGCGCCGGCACAGCCTTTGCCGTCGGAGGGGAGGCCGCGGCTGGCTGATGCGCAACAGGCTCCACTGGAGCAGATGATGCTGCCGGTGCGCCCTTCGTGCCTTGATCCCGGGCACTCGCCATGGATGGCGGTGCGATCAGGCCGAGGAAAGTCACGGCGCAGAGGCTGATGATGGCAGTGCGCATCGCAGCAGCGTAGTGCAGCGTGCTAGCCTTTCAGCGATGATCACAGCCTCCAATCCGCGCTGGCTCCCGCTCCTGTGCGTGTCGGTCCCGGTCGCATCGGCCATGGCATGCATGGCGCCCGCGCTTGTGCAGGACGCAGCCCCGCCTGTGCAGCCGGCACCCGCAGCGACGGTCTCGGTGCCTGTCATCAACGAGACGGCCGTGCTGCTCGCGCCATCGCCCACGCTTTCGCCCACGTTCGGCATGGTCAACGGCATCTCAGGCGACCGCATCGTGGTCACCGGCCCCGAGATGGTGCGTGCAGGTGGGGTCGCTGGCCAGCTTGCGACGTTTGCGCTCTCGCCGATGGGCACCTGGGAGGCCATTCCCGAGATGCTCGCGATGGCCAACTGCCGCACAGGCGACCTCATCATGGGTCGCATCGCATTCGCGGGCACGACGCTGTGCGTCACTCACGAGCGCCGCGACGGCAGCAACAGCACCGTCGAGGTGTTCGAGCCCGCAGCGACTGCATCCGGATGGGCCGCGTCCGGGGCACCGCTTGGTCCTCCCGGAGGCGCTGTCGAGCCTGCCTTCGGAAGCGCCATCGCCACCGACGGCCGCCATATTGCGATCTCGTGCGTGGACCAGCGCGTGCTCGGCGAGAAGTCGCGCATCGTGAATCCTTCGCCAAAGGTGTTCCTGTTCAAGGCTGGCCCGAATGGCTGGTCTGGGCTCGGGTTCCTCCAGCGTGAGGTTGCGAAGGACCCGAAGTTCTTCGGCGCGTCGCTTGCCATGACCCCGGGTCGACTTGTCGTGGGATGCCCCAAGGCAATCCAGCCGGCTCCGAAGCAGCCGCTCGTCGAGGGCGGCGATCCGGTGGTGTGCGTGTGGTCGGAGTCGAGCGGCAACTGGTCGCTTGAGGCCGAGCTCACGCCGCCGGCAGGCAGCTCGAGTGCGGGCTTCGGGCAGGGCGTCGCTGCATCGGACCGCTACATCGCGGTGAGGTCGAACTACGTGACGTCGCCCGGAGCTGACGTCCTCGTGTACCGAAGGGGAGACACGGGGTGGGAGTTCGACGGATCCCTCGCGCTCTCCGCAGACGCAACGAAGGGTCCGGCGTTCGGCGCATCAGTCGCCGTCGGCGAGGACTTCATTGTGCTTGGCGACCCGAGCGCCGACTTCCCCAAGGGCAAGGGGGTTGTTGCGGTCTTCATCCGAACGGCGTCGGGATGGGCCGAGGCTGCGCGGCTACTGCCGACGGTCAAGACGATGTCCGCACGGTGGGGGGTGTCGATCAAGGTCGATGGACGCCGCGTGCTCGTGTCGCACCCCGCAAGCGAGCGCGAGGGCATCGCACCAGGAGGGAGCATCCTGTTCACGCTTCCGCCCGCGTCCGACATGAAGGTGCCGGAGCTCAAGCCCGCGGCGACACGCGCATCGGATGTGCCGCTAGGCATGAAGTGAGCAGCGGGTCGCTGCCCGGGCGAAGCCGATCGCCGAACTGCCGGTCAGTGGATCGGCCGCCGTCGCGGCGCTCACTCCCAGTTGCGGATCACGCACGCGCCGCAGATGACGGCGCCGGCAATGTCGATCCAGTGCTGTGAGCCCGCTGGTGGCGATAGCGGCGCGATTGGGTTCACGACGACCGCTGTGGCCGCCAGCAATCCGCACCACGCAGCGGCCGAGAGCTTCCCGAACCACACAGCTGAGACCAGGCAGAGCCCGCACGCGCCCCATGCGGCGACGACGCTCAGCGGCTCGGCCATGATCGGCTCGAAGCGCATGGCACGGGCGACGAAGATCAGTCCTGCAACACCGACGAGTCCGAGAAGCACACGCACGGGCGGGAGAATAGCCGTCTGCAGCGGGGTCGCGGTGCCCGGCACATGGCGAATCCGCACCCGTAACCGGCACTCGCCAAAGGTCGTCGGCGGGTTCCGCAGGAGCGGCCGAACCCCCCGGCGCTGCAAATAGAGTGGGATTCCGTACGGGTTATCGTTCGACCTGCGCGAGCCACGGGCTATGTTTGGGTGCTGCATAGGCACCCCTACCCAATTGGAGATCCGCTATGAACCGCTTCATCAGCACCATGGCCGTGCTGGCTGTGACCCCCGCCTCGCTGGCCCAGATCGTGGTCGATGGCAACGCCGAGAAGGCGTACGGCAACGCGCTGGCAGTGCAGAATGTCCAGACCCAGTTTGGCAACGCCACCCAGGGGCAGATCGACCTCGCGTTCGGGTCGGAGATCGACGGCATCTTCGCCCGCGTCGAGGGCGGCGTGCTCTACGTCGTGATCGCCGGCAACCTCGAGTCCAACTTCAACAAGCTTGAAGTGTTTTTCGACACGCGCGAGGGCGGACAGAACAAGCTCCGCGGCGACAACCCCGACGTGGACTTCAACGGCCTCAACCGCATGGGCGATGACGGCACCGGCAACGGCCTCACCTTCGACGAGTGCTTCAGCGCGGACTTCTATGTGACCGCGACCAACGGCATTCCTGGCGGAGGCTCAATCTCGACGTTCGCGAACATCTCGCAGGTCCTGACCGACGGCGGTGGCATCGGCGTGTACCTCGGCAGTGGCGGTGCGGGCACCAACATCATCAACAACACCGAGTACGGCGTCCAGGTCGGACTCAACAACTCGAACACAGGCGGTGTCGATGGCGGCACCGGCGCCGCTGACGGCACTGGCGTTCGCACGGGCATCGAGCTGGCCCTCCCGCTCAGCCTCATCGGAGTCGATCCGGTGACCCCGCAGAACGTCAAGATCTGCGCCTTCATCAACGGCTCGGGGCATGACTTCGCGTCCAACCAGTTCATCGCGGGGCTTGGGCCTGACACGAGCAACTTGGGCGAGCCGCGTCTCGTGAACCTCGCGACGATTCCGGGCAACCAGTACGCGGTCGTCGAGATCGTGCCCGGGCAGCCCGACTGCCCCGGAACCAACGACTGCCCGGCGGATCTCGATGGGGACGGCATCGTCGGAGGCACCGACCTCACCACGCTGCTGGCCGCATGGGGTTCTGATGGCGCCGACATCGACGGCGACGGCAACACGAGCGGCACCGACCTGACGTCGCTGCTCGCCGCGTGGGGCACGTGCCCCTGACGTTTCACCGGCAGTCACGCATCCGACTCTGACCGTTACGCTCCACGCCAGAGGTGGCGCAGTGGTGCTGTTCGCTCGCCCCCTTGGCACGGCAGGGGATCCG
>CAZKTN010000002.1:94040-103545 GCA_964555705.1 uncultured Isosphaeraceae bacterium
CACGTCCCCTGGCGCTTCGGGCCTCGCGCGCGCTGGCGTCATGTGCGGTCCTGGCGCTCGCCGCAGCGCTGGTGGGGTGCAAGACCGCAAACCCGCTGCTTGAGGACACCACCAAGGGGCTGAGCGCCTTCAACCGTGTGCAGGCGAGCAAGATGCCGGTGCCCAAGGAGGAGCTCGATGCGTGCGCTGGCGTCGCGCTGATCAAGGCCTTCAATGCTGGAGTCGTGTTCGGCGCGATGGGCGGCGACGGCATTCTCGTGAAGAGGCTCGAGACGGGTTGGTCGCCGCCGCTTGCGATCGGCATCTTCCAGGGCACGTTCGGCGCGCAGATCGGAGCCGAGGGCGTCGACATCGTCTTCGTGTTCCCGGATGCGCAGTCGCTTGCGGACTTCGTGCACAAGGGCGTCTTCTTCTATGCGGGAGCGTCCGGAACTGCGGCAGCCGCGACGGGGCAGACGGTCGCGAGCGGTCCGCCGGTGAAGGCCTATGTCTCGGCGGGTGGCCTCTACGGCGGCGCGACGATCGGAGGCTGCGGAGTGACCATCGACCGAGAGGCAAACGCGAAGGCGTACGGCGAGAGCTGGACAGTCGAGGACGTCATCTCAGGCAAGGTCGCGACGCCCCCCGGGGGCGTGCTGGTGTCGGAGACGCTGTCCGGGAAGTAGGCCTGGCCAGCCATTGTGTCGGGCATTTCGCGCCCAATGGGTCCAGTCTGGGTAGCCAGACCGAGGGACACGTCCTAGATTGAGGCAATGCGGAAGGTCCGTCCAGAAATGGGACTTCGCCACGCGGGCGTCGCGGCGGTCGTCGCAGCTGCGGTGGCTGGCCCGATTGCGGCGGATGCGTGGGCAGGTGGTGCCTCGGCCAGGCCCGGCATCGGTGCCGTGCTCTACTCCGGCAGCGGGCAGACTGGCGTGACGTTCCGCACGTGGGCACCCTTCGCCACGAGCGTCAACGTCGCCGGCACCTTCAACTTCTGGAACACGAACTCCACCCCGCTCTATCCCGAGGGCAACGGCTGGTGGTCAACCGATGTGCCGCAGGTCGGCGCAGGCGCACAGTACAAGTTCCTGATCCGCAACGGATCGACGAACCTCTGGAAGAACGACCCGCGCGCGCGGCGCGTGACCAACAGCGTCGGCAACTCGATCGTCTACGACCCCAACGCGTACCAGTGGCAGACCGCAAACTGGCAGATGCCGTCGTGGGACGGCATCGTGCTCTACGAGATGCATCCGGGCACGTTCGGCGCGAACCCTGGCCAGCCGACGCCTGCAACGCTGCAGGCGTGCCGGGCGAAGCTCGACCACATCGAGTCGCTCGGCGCCAATGCGATCGCGATGATGCCGGTCAACGAGTTCCCCGGCGAGCGGTCCTGGGGCTACAACCCCTCGCACCCGTGGACCGTCGAGTCCGCCTACGGCGGACCTGACGCGCTCAAGGCATTCATCGACGATGCGCACTCGCGCGGCATCGCGGTTCTCAACGACGTCGTCTACAACCATCTCGGGCCCACCGACCTCGACATGTGGCGCTTCGACGGATGGAGCCAGGGCGGGTGGGGCGGCATCTTCTTCTACAACGACTCGCGCGCCCAGACGCCCTGGGGCGACACGCGGCCCGACTACGGCCGGCCTGAGGTGCGCGACTACCTGCGCGAGAACCTGCTGCTGTGGCTGACCGAGTTCCGCATGGACGGCACGCGCGTCGACGCGACGAAGTTCATCCGCCGCGTGGGCATCAGCGGCCCGGACATCCCTGACGGGTGGCTGGTGCTGCAGCAGCTCAACGATGCAGCGAACCAGCTCGGCGGGGGCAAGCTGATGATCGCCGAGGATCTCGACACGGACTCGTGGATCACCCGGCCGACGGGGCTCGGCGGCGCAGGATTCGATTCGCAGTGGTGCTCGGGCTTCTACCCGAAGCTGCGTCCCGCGATGGTCACCGCGAACGACGCGGACCGCAACATGTTCGACGTGCGCGATGCGATCGCACTGAGCTACAACGGCAACTGGCTGCAGCGCGTCGTCTACACGGAGAGCCATGACGAGGTCGCCAACGGGCGCACGCGCATCCCGGAGGAGATCTCGCCGGGCAACGCGGGCAGCTGGTGGGCGCGCAAGCGCTCGACGCTCGGCGCCGGTGTGGTGTTCGCAACGCCGGGCATCCCGATGATCTTCCAGGGGCAGGAGTTCCTCGAGGACGGCTGGTTCCGCGACGACGTGGCGCTCGACTGGAACCGTGCGCAGACGTACTCAGGCATCCTGCAGCTCTACCGCGACCTGATCTCGCTTCGGCGCAACACGGGCGGTCTCACGCGCGGCCTCCGCGGCGCAAGCACCAACGTCTTCCACGTGAACAACCTCAACAAGGTGATCGCATGGCACCGCTGGAGCCAGGGCGGCGAGCGCGACGACACCGTCATCGTCTGCAACTTCAGCGCCAATCCGCTGGTGAACTACCGCATCGGGATGCCGCGGCCAGGCCTCTGGCGCGTGCGGCTGAACAGCGACTGGTCCGGCTACTCGTCCGACTACGCAAACCACCCGTGCTTCGACACGGCCACCTCGCCGGTCGTATGGGACGGGCTGCAGCAGAGCGCGCTCGTATCGCTTGGCGCCTACAGCATCGCCATCCTCTCGCAGGGCACGGCGGCTGTCGCCGAGGACCTCAACAGCGACGGCAGCATCAACGCACTTGACCTTGCGGTGCTGCTGGCCAACTGGGGCGGCGCCGGCAGCGGCGACATCGACGGCAACGGTCAGGTGAACGGCCTCGACCTCTCGCGGCTCCTGGCCGCGTGGACCGGATGAAGCCTCTCGAGCCTCCTCGTGCCGACGATGTGGCCGGTCGACCCCTGATGTGGCGCGCTATCGCAGCGTGTTGCCCGCGCGGTCAAAGAGATGCGCGCCATGGGTATCTGCTGCAAGCGTGGCAGTGGAGCCCTCGCGGAGCCCCTCCGTCAGCGCAGTGGCGCAGCGCGACGTGATGCGCTGGCCGGCGCACTCGATGACCACGTCCGCGCGGTCCCCGTAGCGCTCGATCGCGACGACTGTGCCGGTGATGTGCGCGCGTGGCGCGCCGTAGGCGCCCGCGCCATGGCCGCGTCCATCGGCTGTGCCGCACACGGGCTCGAGGCGGTCAGGCCGGAGCCCGAGCGCGCCGGCGGACGCAAGTTTGGCGCCAGATGCCTGCAGCGCGATCTCGCCGCCGCTCCAGCGGAACATCGGCGCCGTGGCCGTTCCATCGACCGATCCCTCGATCACGTTGATGGTGGGCGTGCCAATGAACGACGCCACGAAGCGGTTCGCAGGCGACCCGTACACCTCCGCAGGCGTGCCCACCTGCTGGATGCGCCCGTCCTTCATCACCACGATCCGGTCCGCGAGGCTCATCGCCTCCTCCTGGTCGTGCGTGACGTAGATCATCGTCGCCTTGAGACTGCGGTGCAGGATGCGCAGCTCGGTGCGCATCTCGCCGCGCAGCTTTGCGTCTAGGTTCGAGAGCGGCTCGTCGAAGAGGAACACCGCGGGGTCGCGCACGATCGCGCGGCCGACTGCCACTCGCTGGCGCTGGCCCCCTGAGAGCTCGCGTGGCTTGCGCCGCAGCAGGGGCTCGATGCCGAGCATCGCGGCTGCGCTGCGCACGCGCTCGCGGATCTGCGAGCTCTCGGCCGCACGAGCCCGCCGGTAGTCGCCCGACACGATCGCCTTCAGCACGCTGGGGTAACGCCGCCGCCGCTCGAGCCCGAACGACATGTTCGACGCCACGCTCAGGTGCGGGTAGAGCGCGTAGTTCTGGAAGACCATCGCAATGTTGCGGTCGCGCGGCGCAACATCGTTGACGCGCCGGCCGCCGATCTGGATCGTGCCGCCGGTGGGATCCTCGAGGCCCGCGACCATCCGCAGCGTCGTGCTCTTGCCGCAGCCCGATGGGCCGACAAGCACCACGAACTCGCCGTCTGCGATGTGCAGGTCGACGCCGTCGACCGCGCGCACGCCGCCAGGGAACGCCTTGACCAGTGAGGTGACGACGACGTCAGCCATGGGTGCCGAGTGTAGGAGCGCGCATCAGCCCTTGACCGCCCCTCGCGAGAGCCCCTCGATGAACGACCGCTGCGCCGACAGGAACAGCACGATGCAGGGGACCATCGTCACAAGGCTCGCCGCCATCAGGAGGTGCACGTTCTCGAGGCCGCCGTACTGGTTCCGGAATGAGTTGAGCGCCACCGGCAGCGTCATCTGCGGGTCGCTGTGCAGGTAGATCAGCGGCCCCATGAAGTCGTTCCACGTCCAGATGAAGGTGAACACCACGCAGATCGCAGTCACTGGCCTGCACATCGGGAGGATGATCGCCCACCAGATGCCCAGCCATCCATGGCCGTCGACGCGCGCGGCCTCGATGAGGCTCTCCGGGATCTGCGCGATGAACTGACGGTACATGAAGATGAAGAATGCGCTTCCGAAGAAGGCAGGCACCACCAGCGGAAGCAGCGAGTCGATCCACCCGAGCGCCCTGAAGAGGATGAAGAGCGGGATGATCGTGACCTGCGCCGGCAGCATCATGGTGCCGAGCATCGCCAGGAACATCAGCCGGCTGCCGCGGAAGCGCGTACGCGCAAAGGCGAGGCCGGCAAGGCTGCTCGAGATGACGGTGCCCGCGACGACAAGCGTCGTCACCACCACCGAGTTTGCGAAGCCGTTGACGAACCCCTGCCACTCGACCGTACCCATGCGGCGCAGCGCCTCGGGGTAGTTGGACCACTGCGGATCGGGCGGCAGCAGCGCGATCGCGCCGCCGCCGGAGATCGCCGCACCTGCACGCTGCGGCGTCTCGAGGCTCACCACACCCATCCACCACAGCGGGAAGAGCATCGCAATGCTGCCCGCGAGCAGCAGTGTCCATGCGGTCAATCGCTGCCACAGCGGCGTTCCGCTCATGAGCGCATCCCCTCGTAGTGCACCCATCGCGCGCTCGTGCGCAGGATGAACGCCGTCAGCGCGAGCACCACCACAAGCAGGATCCACGCCATCGCGCTCGCGTACCCCATCTCGTAGAACTCGAAACCCTGGTTGTAGAGGTAGAGCACGTAGAAGCGGGTGAGGTCGCCAGGCTCGCCGCCGGTCATGATGAAGGCCTGCGTGAACACCTGGAAGCTCGAGATCACCGCCATCACCAGGTTGAAGAGGATCACGGGCGACAGCATCGGCAGCGTCACGCTCCGGAAGCGCCGCCACGCGCCGGCGCCGTCGATCGCCGCGGCCTCCTGAAGGTCGGCGGGCACCTGCTGGAGCCCGGCGAGGTAGGTCATCATCGACCCTCCCACGAACCACAGGCTCATGATCGCGAACGCGGGCACGCCCCAGCGGGCCGCGTCCGCACCGAACCACTCCGGCGGCGACAGGGCAGGGTCGGCGCCGAACCATCCTGCGACGCCATTGATCAGCGTGCACACGGGCTGCAGCAGCGTGTTCGCAAGCCCGCCATCGGCATCGAAGACCCAGCGCCAGAGCACCGCCACCCCCACCCCCGCAAGCACGCTCGGCAGGTACCACGCGGCCCGGAACAGTGCGATGCCGCGGACGCGCATGTTCATGAGCAGCGCGGCGGCGAGCGCGAGCGCCTGGCCCGCGGGCACCGCGAACAGCGCATAGAGCATGGTGACGTGGAGGCTCGTGCGCAGCCGCCGGTCCGACGTCAGCAGCTGCTCGTAGTTGGCGAGCCCTGCCCACTCCGCCTGCGACAGCGGGGACACGCCCTTCCACCGCGCGAGCGAGAGCGCCAGGCTCAGCGCGACCGGGAACGCCATGAACACGAGGAACCCGATGATCCACGGGGACGCGAGCGCGTATCCCGCGCGTTCCTCGCCACGCTCGCGCGCGGTCAGCGCGCCGCTGCGAAGCCACAGCCACCACCCGACAAGCGCAGCAGCCGCACATCCTGCGCCGATCCACGAGAGCGCTGCCCATGGCATCGGCGGCATCGCGTCATTGGCGAGAGGGCCTGCGCGGTGCGCGCGCCAGTCGGCCTCGAAGTTGGAGATCGCAGTCACAAGCGGCAGGTCTGCGGTCTTGAGGCCCTGGTCAAGGCGTGACCCGAGCAGCGCCTCGAACATGGGGTCCGCAGGCCAGTCCATCACGCGCGCACGATCGGCGGCGTCGAGGTAGCCCGCGTCATTTGCCGGCAGCTGCGCAGGGTCGTTGAAGGACTCGCTGCGCGCAGCCGCGCGGATCGTGGGGATCGCGAGCCCAAGCGATGCGAGCCTCCGCTGCGCATCCTCGCCAGACAGCGCGCGCACCAGCTTCCACGCCGCGGCCGGGTGCTTCGACTGCGCGGAGACGCTCCAGGACACGGTGAGCACGATGTTTGCGTCCGTACGTCCCCGCGGCAGCGACACGAAGTCCCATGCGAATCCGCCGGGCTCTCCAGGCGGCGGGATCTTGCGGTAGCTCGGCACCACCCACCGCCCGAAGGGCCCGGCCATGCCCACGTTTCCGGTGAGGAAGACGCTCGCGCCGGTCGCGATCTTGCTCTTGCCGCTCGTGAGGGTGCCCGTCTCGTCGTGTCGCCATGCGCGCAGCCGCTCGAGCGCGGACACGACCTCAGGGTCCGACGTGCGCACCTCGTCGAAGGTGGCGCCCTTCACGTCAAGGCCCTCGGTCATGAGGTACGCGCGCACCATTGCCGGCCACGTGACGAACTCGCTGCCGGTGATCCCAGGCAAGGTGCCGAGCGCACGCGCCGCAGCGATGTACTCGTCCCACGTCCACCCCTCGCGTGGCGGCTCGATCCCGGCCTTGCGGAAGAGGTCGAGGTTCACGTAGAAGCCAACGGTGGTGAAGTCCTTCGGAATGCCGTAGAGGGGACCCGCACCAAGCCGCGATCCGTCGTAGCGGAATGCGTCGACCGTGGCCGGGAAGAACGCATCGAGGTCGAGCCGGTCAGCCGCCCCCGACGCGGTGTCCGCCGCAAGGAGGTCATCAAGCGGACGGAGGAGGCCGAGCTCCACGAACGAAGGCACGCGCTCATTGCCCACATAGAACACGTCGGGGGGCTCGCCCGAGGCCTGCATCGTCTGCAGCTTGGTGTAGAAGCTGCCCGCGTCGCCCGGGTTGATGCGCCTCACGCGGATGCCGGGGTTGGCCGCCTCAAAGCGCCTGAGCGCATCGACGACGATCGCGTCCTCCTCGGGCCCGCCCTCGCCGGACCAGTGCATCACGGTGAGCTCGATGCGGCCATCATCCCTCCAGAGGCGGGACGCCTCACGGAGCCCCACATGCGCAAAGGCCCACAGGACGATCGCGGCGACTGCGGCAATGAGTGCGTAGCGGATGGTCCAGCCGATCGCCGCGCGCATCGCGCTCTAGTATATGAGTCCCATGCGGCAGCTCCTGCGTGTCACGCTCGTTGGCGCACTGTGTGTGCTGCCGCTGCTTGGTGCGCAGTCCGCGAAGCCGCCCGAGCCTCGCTGGCCGCCTGCGGTCCCGGCTGCGAAGAGCACGATCGCGCTCGATGCGGTGTCGCGGCCCCCGAGCATCGAGGTTCGCGCTCGGCCGGATGGCGCGTTCGACTGCGTGTTCGCCTACCACCCGGCGTCGGCCGTCAGCCGCGTCAACCTTGCGGGCGACTTCAACGGATGGAACACCACGGCGACACCGATGTCGCGCGGTGACGATGGCGTGTGGCGCGCGTCGGCGACACTGCAGCCTGGCGCACGCCTCTACAAGTTCGTGGTCGAGGGAGACCGTTGGACGCAGGATCCCCGAAATCCTGAGGGCGAGCCCGACGGCCACGGCGGATCGAACAGCGTGCTCCGGCTCGGTCCCGAGGCGAACCTGCGCGGCGCGACCGCGAAGCTCGGCGACGGTGCGGTCGAGGGCGCCGGCATCAGCCACGTGCCGCAGCGTGCCCAGAGCGTGCAGTGGCTGCCGGACGGCCGCCTGCTGGTGCGCGTGCGCACGCTTGCGGGCGATGTCGAGCGCGTGCAGCTTGTGATGCGCGGCATGCCTGCAACCGGCATGCGCAACATCGGCGACGAGGACGGATTCTCCTGGTGGGAGGTGCCTCTGGCGATGCCGCCGAAGGCCACCGAGTACACCTTCATCTTCAGCGACGGAGCCAATAGCGTGCGTGACCCCCGTGTGTACTCGTTGGACCCGTCGGAGCGGCCGAACTTCAGGACGCCAGACTGGGCCAAGGATGCGATCTGGTACCAGATCATGCCTGACCGGTTCCGCAGCGGCTCGCGCGAGAACGACCCCGATCCCGTGAGGCCATGGACCAGCGAGTGGTACACGCCGAGCCCCTGGGAAGGTGCCGATGGCCAGTCCTTCTACAAGTGGTTCGTCTTCTCGCGGCTCTACGGCGGCGACCTGCAGGGCCTTCGCGAGAAGATCGGCTACCTCAAGGATCTTGGCATCAACGCCATCTACTTCAACCCGGTCTTCCAGGCGCCGAGCCACCACAAGTACAACGCGACCAACTTCCTGCACATCGACGAGCACTTCGGCACGCGCGGCGACTACGCGAAGGCGGAGGCCGTCGAGGACCTTCGCGATCCGCGCACATGGACATGGACCCCGACCGACCAGCTCTTCCTGCAGTTCCTCAAGGAGTGCAAGGCTGCCGGCATCCGCGTGATCGTTGACGGCGTCTTCAACCATGTCGGCACGACGCACCCCGCGTTCCGCGACGTGAAGGAGCGCGGGCAGGCGAGCCCCTACGCGGACTGGTTCAGCGTGCGCTCGTGGGATCCGTTCGAGTACGACGGGTGGGCGGGATTCGGCGAGCTGCCCGTGTTCCGCAAGACCGACCGCGGTTTCGCGAGCGAGGCCGTGAAGAAGCACATCTTCGACGTCACGCGGCGCTGGATGGACCCGAACGGCGACGGCGACCCGTCGGACGGCATCGACGGATGGCGGCTTGACGTGCCCAACGAGGTGCCGATGCCGTTCTGGGAGGAGTGGCGCGCGCTCGTGAAGTCCATCAATCCTGACGCCTACATCGTGGGCGAGATCTGGCGGCGCGCCGACGACTGGCTCGACGGGCGCACCTTCGATGCGGTCATGAACTATCCCTTCGCGGAGGGCATGATCCGGTGGGTGGGCGACCGCGAGCGCAAGATCACGGCGAGCGAGCTTGACCGGCGCCTCGCCGAGCTGCGGCGCGCGTACCCCTCCGAGGCGACGTATGTGCTGCAGAACCTCGTCGACAGCCACGACACCGACAGGCTCGTGTCGAAGCTCAAGAACCCCGACCGCGAGTACGACCGCGGCAACCGGGAGCAGGAGGAAGGCGTCGTCTACGACGCGTCGAAGCCCGGGCCCGAGGAGTACCGCAAGGCGCGCCTCATCGCGCTCGCGCAGATGACCTACGTCGGCGCGCCGATGATCTACTACGGCGACGAGGCCGGCATGTGGGGATCTGACGATCCCACCAACCGCAAGCCGATGCTCTGGCCCGACCTCGAGCCCTACGAGAAGCCCGAGGAGAACCGCTTCATGCC
>CAZKTN010000002.1:103645-125219 GCA_964555705.1 uncultured Isosphaeraceae bacterium
TGCTCTGGCCCGACCTCGAGCCCTACGAGAAGCCCGAGGAGAACCGCTTCATGCCTGAGCAGCATGAGCACTACCGGCGCGTGATTGCGCTGCGACAGGCTCATACGGCGCTGAGGACCGGTTCCTTCGAGACCGTGCTCTGCGACGACGCGCAGGAGGTGTGGGTGTTCCTTCGCGAGACGCCCGACGAGCGCGTGCTCGTGGCGCTCAATGCATCGGGGAAGGAGGCGCGCCTCGACCTCACTACGGCGCCCGAGAGCCGCCTAGGCGGCCGCTGGCGCAGCGTGTGGGGTGCGGAGGGCGCGAGCGTCGGCGACGCCGAGTTCCCGCGCATCAGCGTGCCGCCGGTCAATGGCCGGGTGTGGGTGCAGGAGCGCTAGTCGCTACGCACGCGTTCACGCCACGACCGCGCCCGCGCCTCGCCTCGACCCGATCGGAGCACCATCCCCAATGGCACCTACGCGACACAGCGTGAGTCCAGTGACATCCCGCAGGAGCGCGGGAGTCCTCCTGCACGTGAGCAGCCTCGACGCGCCGCATGCGGTGGGGGACCTGGGCCCCGCGGCGCACGAGTTCGTGCGGTGGTGCGCATCGCTCGGGCTTGGCTGGTGGCAGATGCTGCCGATCGGCCCCGTCGGTCCCGGCGACTCCCCGTACTCGAGCACGTCGAGCTTCGCTGGAGAGCCGCTGCTGATCTCGCTCGACATGCTTGCGGCAGAGGGGCTGCTGCCATCACGCGCAGTGCGCGTGGCTGCGGCGAAGTGCGCGAAGTCGTCGAAGGCGCTCGCTGCGCGCGGTCCGCTCGCGCGAACCGACTGGCGTGTGGCGCGTGCGGTCAAGATGCCCCTGCTCGCGGAGGCTGCGCGTGCGTTCGAGTCCGCAGGCGGATTCGGCTCGCGCGACTACCGGGACTTTGCGCGCCGCGAGCGCGCATGGCTCGAGGGATGGGTGCGGTTCGCGTCCGGGCGCAGCGATGACGGCGCGCGCCACCGCTTCATGCAGTGGGCATTTGACGCGCAGTGGCGCGCGCTCCGCCAGCGCTGCCGTGCATCTGGCGTGTCGCTGCTGGGCGACATCCCGATCTTCGTGACGCTCGACTCTGCAGACGTGACTGCATCGCCCGGACTCTTCCGCCTCAACGGGCGCGGGCGCCCCGAGGTGGTCACCGGCTGCCCGCCCGACTGCTTCAGTGCGGACGGCCAGCTCTGGGGGCATCCTCACTACAGGTGGAGCGCGCACCGGGCGCAGCGCTTCCGCTGGTGGGTGGAGCGGGTCTCCGCCACCATGCGCCGATTCGATGCCGCGCGCATCGACCACTTCATCGGGTTCCACCATGCGTACGAGATCCCGGCGGGCGCGTCCACCGCGCGCCGCGGCGAGTGGAGGCCGCAGGCGGGCAAGGAGGTGCTTCAGGCCGTGCGACGCGCGCTCGGTACCGTGCCGCTGGTCGCGGAGGATCTGGGCGCAGTGACCCCAGGCGTGGTGGCGCTGCGCGAGGAGTTCGGCCTGCCCGGGATGAAGCTGCTGCATCACGCGTTCGGGCACGATGGGTCCGCGGATCTCCCGCACCACCATCCCCGCAACTGCGTGGCCTACACCGGCACGCACGACAACGACACCACTGTCGGATGGTGGCGCACGCTGGATGCATCCGCGAAGCGGCGCTGCCGGACGGTGTGCGGGCCGGACGTCGCGCGCGCGCCGCACCAGGCGCTCTCGCGCGTGCTGATGGAGTCGCCCGCAGCGCTCGCGATCCTTCCTATGCAGGATGTGCTGGGCCTCGACGGCCGCGCACGCATGAACTTGCCCGGATCGCCCAAGGGTCACTGGCGCTGGCGGCTCGGCCGCGACTGGTGTGCGCAGTCCGCCAAGGCGAGCCCCGAGCTTGGGGCGCTCGTGCGTGCGACGGGACGTGCGGCTGCGGCGCGCATCACGTAGCGATCGCAGCGCGCACGTGCGGGGCGTGCGGACCGGCTGTGCCCCAGCTACGCCGCGCCCTGCATAGCGTCGGAGATCGCGGTGATGTCGCGAGTGCCCGCGCGCGTGCAGTGGAAAGCGATCTTCACGGATCCTGCGTGAACGACGAGCGCTCGCCGGATGCTCGCGAGCAGCGCGACGGCGCCGAGTGCGATCAGCCCGAATCCGATCCAGCGGATGACCTGCGCCGCCGACACCATGCCGTCCGCATAGCTCGTGTCGCCCCCGATCAGGTCTCCCATGCCACCGAGGAGCCTCGACAGCGACGAGCCAGCGAACCCGAAGAGGCCGGCCGCGCCCAAGGCCAGCAGCCCGTTGAAGATGAGGATCGAACCCGACACCATTCGCCTGAGCGCGATGCGCCGACCGACACGCACGCTGGTCACACGTCCAAGGTCGACGACAGTGGTCTCGTCGCCGAACAGCCCAGGCACCACCGCTGCGACCCGGCGCGTCGTGGCGATCAGGGTGCCGCGCCGACCCATCACTGCCGCGATGGCGCTGCGCGCGGCCGCATCGAAGAACGACTGCTGTCGAAGCACGAGCACCGACTCTCCGGGCATGAGCTGGATCGGGAGCCGCGCATGCTGGATCCGGCGCCCGAGGTCGATCGCCGCCTGCGCGTCGTCGTCCGACATTGGCGACTCGACAGTGAGCAGGGCCGGCGACGCATGTGATGCCGCAGCCGCCGACTCGGTCGGTACTGCGGCCGTCGGTTGGGGCATTGCCGCAGCCGGCGCCACCGGCACCTGAACTGCTTCGACTTCAGGCGGCTCAAGATCCGCGGAGTCTGTGTCGCCGCCGCCAAACGCACCGGCCAGGCAACCTGCACGGAGCGCCATCTCCCAACGGGTACCGCGCTCTGCGCGCACATAGTCGCGGGGGCTGATCTTGCCCTGAGCCGCGAACTCCCGCAGACGTGATGCGGGATATGGGCCATAGATTGCGCCATCTGCCCGGCGGACCATGTACTGCAGCTCAGGCATCTGCGGTCGAGCGTATAACTCGGCGCATCACCATGCCTAGGCACCCCGCTGTAGAGACCGAAGAGCTGTCCAGACTTCTGCGCGAGGTCGCCGCAAACCTCTGGTGGGTGTGGCACGAGGAGGGATGGTCGCTGTTCCAGACCCTCGACCCCGCCGAGTGGCGCGCCACCAACCACAGCCCCATTGCGACCCTCGCGCGCACACCGCGCGCACGGCTCGATGCGCTCGCACATGACCCGATCTTCGTCAAGCGCGTGTACGACGCGCTTGCCGCGCGTCAGGCGTACCTCGAGGAGCGCGCGTGGTTCCAGCGGGGGGCCGCCGCACGGCTGCGCGGCCTGCGGATCGCCTACTTCTGCTCGGAGTACGCGCTGCACGAGTCAATGCAGCAGTACTCGGGGGGCCTCGGCGTGCTCGCCGGCGACCACCTCAAGAGCGCATCGGACCTCGGCATCCCGCTGTGCGGCGTGGGACTGCTGTACAGGCATGGCTACTACGTGCAGCAGATGGCCCGCGACGGGCGCACGATGGTGCTCTACCCGACCTACGACTTCTCGCAGTGGCCCATCGAGGACCTCGGCATCTCCTTCGCGTGCCCGGTGGGCGATCGGCGCGTGAAGGTGCGCGTGTGGAAGATGTCCGTCGGCCGAGTGCCGCTCTACCTCCTTGACACCGACCTGAAGGCGAACGCGTCCGAGGACCGTGAGCTCACGGAGGGCCTCTACAAGGGAGAGCCGCTGCTGCGCCTGCGGCAGCAGGTGCTGCTCGGCGTGGGCGGCATGCTGGCGCTGCATGCCGTCGGCGAGCGTCCGTCGGTGATCCACCTCAACGAGGGGCATGCGGCCTTCGCGGCGCTGCAGCGGGTGGCTGATCTTGTGCGTGCGGGGGCGCCCACGAGCGATGCGATCGATGCCGTTCGGCGCACCACAGTGTTCACCACGCACACCCCAGTGCCTGCCGGTCACGACCGCTACGACCCCGACACGGTCGCCGAGCAGCTGCATGCCGTCGGACGCATGGCGAAGATCCCGCCGGAGGAGCTCGTTGCGCTCGGCCGCGAGATGCCCACCAACGAGCGAGAGCCATTCTGCATGACCGTGCTCGCGCTGCGGCTCTCAGGCCGGGCCAACGGAGTGTCCAAGCTGCACGGCGAAGTGTCGCGGCAGATGTGGACAGGCATGTACGGCGGCGACGCGGCGCGTGTGCCGATCGGATCGATCACCAACGGCGTGCATCCCGGCACGTGGATCGACCCTGAGGCGGAGCGCTTCTGGCGCGCGGAGATCGGCCTCCGGCTCGACAAGCAGGCGCCCACGATGCCGGCGTGGTCTCGCGCCACGCGCACCGACCATGGCCGCTTCTGGCAGATGCGCCACCAGTTCCGCAGCCGGCTCATCCACTTCATCCGCGACCGCCTCGCGCTGCAGGCCAAGCGCCGCGGCGAGGGGCACGGTGCGGTCGCGGCGGCATACTCCGCGCTGAGTGGCGATGCGCTCACCATCTGCTTCGCGCGCCGCTTCGCCACGTACAAGCGGGCGCCGCTGATCTTCCATGACCCTGAGCGGCTTGCGCGCATCCTGTGCAACGCGAAGCGTCCCGTGCAGCTCGTGTTCGCCGGAAAGGCGCACCCTCGCGACGAGGGCGGCCAGGCGTACGCGCAGCGCATCCATGCGGCTGCGCGCGACCCGCGCTTCGGCGGCCACGTCGCCTTCATCGAGGAGTACGACATGCACGTGGGGCGCATGCTTACCTCAGGCTGCGACGTGTGGCTCAACACGCCACTGCGGCCCTACGAGGCAAGCGGCACGAGCGGCATGAAGCCTCCGATGCATGGCGGCGTGAACGTGTCGATCCTCGACGGCTGGTGGCCTGAGGCGTGCGAGCATGGCACCAACGGATGGGCGATCACTGCCGCACACCAGCACCATGACCAGGATGCCCAGGATGATGCCGACGCGCAGGCGCTCTATCACCTGCTCGAGCGTGACGTGGTGCCCGCCTTCTACCAGCACGATGCCGATGGCCTGCCGCGGCGCTGGATCGAGATTGCGCTCGCCAGCGCCGCGACAGTGCCTCCGGTCTTCAGCACGCACCGCATGGTGGCCCAGTACGCGAGGCAGATGTACGTGCCCGCGTATCGCGACCGCGGCGGCTGATTGAGTCCGCTACTTCCCTCCGTCGCGCCTCCTGCGGCGTCCGCCCACGAGCATTGCGCCCACTACGGCGAGGGCACCAGGCGCGGGCACGAGGTTGGCCTCGACCCACTCCTTGGCCGCATCGTGGTCCGCCTCGTCCATGCCGAGGTTGAACGCGATCCAGAACCGGTCGCTTGTGCCGTAGCCAACGCTCGAGACCCTGAAGCTGATCAGGTAGATGCCGGGCGTCGGGTCTGCGCCGGCAAGTCCGGCGAGCGTGAAGTCCGGGTGGGCGTGGAAGTCGTCGCCCACAAGGAACGAGAGCGAGCCGCCGCTTGAAGTGCCGATCGCCGAACCTCCGTACGCCACCGACATGCTCGACGCTGACGATGCGAACGCACTGCCGTTCCACGCCTGTAGCCCCGCATCAAGGTCGAGCGAGAACGTCAGTCCGTTGAGGCTCGAACGGATCCCCGGCTCGTCGATCGAGAAGGGGAAGTCAGGGTCCTCTCCGAGGTCGGCACCGAAGACGCGCCAGATCGGCGCATGGAGGACGTTCTCGTCATCATCCCAGGCGCCGATCTCGATGCGGCCATTCTGCGCCCACACGAACGGGTCGAGATGGCCACCTTCGGCGTGCGCGGCCGGCGCGACGAGCAACGTGGCGGACAGGGCTATGCCGGAGGCAACGAGCCGTGCGGCGAGGGTGTGGCTGTGTGAAGCAAGGGTCATGGGAACTCCTTTCATGGAGCGTGTAGGGAAGTGAAAGGGGAAACGCACGGAAGGGAGGGGGAACTGGAACCCGCACGTCATGGGCACGAGCCCCATGCGGCGAGGACGGCGGCAAGGTCAACGCCATCGACGGTGCCGTCGCCGCCGATGTCGCCTTGGCCCGCGCCGCCCCAGTTGGCGAGCAGCGCGGCAAGGTCAAGCCCGTCGACGGAGTCGTTGCCGTCAATGTCTGCTGGGCACGAGCCAGAGATGGAATCTCGCACCCACTGCTCGGCGAGGGCGACGTCGGCGGCGCTTGCGCCCGCCGACATCACCACCCAGAACGGCTCGCTGTCGCCCACGGCGCTGTCGGTGCACCAGAGCGAGAGCTCCATCAGGTACACGCCGGTTGAGGGCGCGCTCGATCCGGCCGCGGGCTGCAGCGTCCATGAGATGTGGCGGTGCCAGCCTCCGTCGCCCTGCACGGCGAGCGAGAATCCGGTCACGGGCCCCGCGCCGCTCGTTGCGCTCAGCGAGATGAATGACGCGCGCAGGCGCTCGCCGAGCAGCGGGTCCTGCGGGTGCGTGGGCACGAAGCTGTCGCCGGTCCAACGCTGCAGCGGCGCACGGAAGTCGAAGCCGATGCGCGCAGTCGTCGGGAACGTGCCCGACGCCGCATCGAATCCCGGGTTCTGCGTGAAGTTCGGCACGCCAGTGTCGCCGAACGTCGCGGTGAACACGCGCTCGGGCACGAGTGCGGATCCATCGATGAGGTTCGTGAGGATCTGGCCGTCAGCGCCGAGCGCCAGCCCGATATCGCCGGCATGCTGCGCATGCGCTGCGCCCGAGAGCGCAGCGGATGCCGCCGCGACAGCGATGGCCGTGCGTGCCCGCACCGCGGAGAGGGGGGAAAGCAGGTTGTGCATGTCTTTGTTCCTTGTGCGCAGCGCCGTTGATGGAGCGCTGGACTTGCGGGGCGGCGTTGCGTGCGCGCGTGCGCGCCGCGCTACCGGGCCCGCGGGTCGAACTTGTTTCGGTCGACGCTCTCGTACAGGGTCTCGAAGCGGACCGTCGCAACGTGGCCATCCACGAAGCTCCAGTCCGACTCCGATGCCGGCGACGGCTTCAGGCGATCGACTGCATTGATCGCCACCTGCCGTGCCGCGACTGCGGCCACCTGCTCGGGCTGGCTGAGCGACGCCCAGTCCTCCACATGCGGATGGTCCGCGGTCGCGAAGTCGCCCTCCTCGGCCATGAGGAGGAAGCACACCGTGCTGGAGGGGTCCGGCACGCGCGAGAGCGCGTCCGCACCAGATCCGGCGCCATTCAGCGCCACCTCAGGCGAGTACCTGCGTGAGAGGTAGTTGTTCATCCCGTAGCTCGTGCGCCGGAAGACGCTGCCTGGCGCCACCGACGTCATGTCCTGCGGAGGCCACATCGAACTCCGGTCGAGCGGGCTGCGAAGCGCCAGCTCGCTGCCGACGTACGGCTGCAGCGTGTCCACGAAGGTGTCCGCATTGGGGTCGGCCATCCCGCCATGGGGCAGTGCAGCGTCCACGAACCGGTCCTTGAAGACGTTCATGTACGCAGCGTGCGCCTGCGAGAGGCTGCGGAGGTTCGACAGGTCCTGCGACACTATCGCGGCGCGGCGCGCCGACGAGACCGCGGGCATCACAAGCCCCACGAGCACCGCGACAAGGCCAACCACCACCAGCATCTCGACGATGGTGAAGGCGGGGCGCGCGCCGATCCTTGAGGGATCGCGCATCGCGCGCGCAGTGCAGGATGTCGACAAAGACCGCATCGGAGGTCCCCGAGTGTGGACCGGCACGAGAGTGGGATCAGCGGATGGCTGCACGCTCCTGTCCCGAGGGATCAGTTGCCACGCAACAGCATCACGCGACGGCGGAATGTCAGGCTGCGGGCGGCGGCCGCGCACGCACCGAGGCGAGCGTGCGTGTGGCGGGCAATGCGCATGCGACGCCCGTCACGTCGCCAGCGGCACCCGTCGGGGCGGCCGCAAGCTCAGGCATCGCGATGTCGGATGTCAGCGTCGTCAGAAGCTCGCACGTCGCGCAGTCGGCATCGTGACCGTGCGAATCACGCGAGTGACCGTGATCGGCGGGAGTTTCGCGCTCGCTCTCGCACGAGTGCCCATGCGAGTGCCCGCATGGCGCCGCTGCGCGCTCCGCGTGCGCGAGACCTTCGTGCTGCGATGCGTGCTCTGGCGATGTCGCCACGTGCACGGCCCGCAGTCCAGCGGAGCCCATCGACACCGCGAGCGCGGCGATGAGGGTCGCAAGGATGGTCCAGGTGCGTCGCACGGGTGGACCAGTGTAGGACGCGGGTCCGTCAGGTCAACGCGAGTCGCGGCAAATCATTATCGCGCCCGTGGGTCGAAGGCGTTCTTGTCCGCCGACTCGTACTGGCGCTCGAAGCGCACAGTGGCGGTGTGGCCGTCCACATAGCTGTAGTTCGACTCGGACGCCGGGGAAGGGCGCCGCCCGTCCGTTGCGGAGATCGCCATCATGGTCGCGGCAAGCGCCGCCACCTGGTCCGGGTTTGCCGCTACCCCCGCGAGCCGCTCGATGTGCGGATGATCCGCGGTCGCGAATGCGCCATCGTCAGCCATCAGCACGAAGCACACCGTCGTCGAGTGGTCGGGCACGCGGGAGAGGCGGTCCGCTGGTGACGATGGCGCGACACCGCTCGGCGGCGTCTCGTCGAGCACCGGCGAAAAGCGACGCGAGAGGTAGTTGTTGAGCCCGTAGCTCGTGCGTCGCAGCGCGAGCCCTGCAGGCACTTCCGTCATGTCCATCGGTGCCCACGCCGCGCTTCGGTCGAGCGGGCTTCGCAGAACTAGCGCATCTCCCGCATATGGCTGCAGCGTCGTGATGAAGCTCTCCTCGAGCGGGTTCTCGATGCCGTCGTTCTCGGCGGGGTCGTCGGGGAGCGCGGCATCCGCAAAGCACTCCTTGAACACGTTCATGTATGCGGCATGCGACTGCGAGAGGCTGCGCAGGTTCGAGAGGTCCTTGCTGGTCGCGCTCGCACGGCGCGCCATCGAGATGCCGGGCAGCACCAGGCCCACCAGCACCGCGATCAGGCCGACCACGACGAGCATCTCCACGATCGTGAACCCACGCCGTGACCGATTCACACACGCTGAACTCATTCTGAACACAAGGATATGTCCGCGCGCGGTGCCCGCATGGATCCATAATCCGACTCTGTGCAGGCACTTGCGAGCCGAATCTGCCCCGATTCAGGCGTACTCGGCGGCCAGCAGGGCCAGAGAGGCCGCGTCCATTCGGTCGTCCTGCCGGATCTGGGCGAAGACTTCAAGCAGGTCCTCGACCCCCATTCGCCGCTTCTCGGCACCGCGCACATCGAGGTACACGCGTCCGCGGTGCATCGCGATCAGCCGGTCGCCCAGCGTGGCGGCCTGTGCCATCGAGTGCGTGACCATGATGGTCGTGGCCCTGTGCCGCGCGACGATCCGGCTCGTGAGCTGGATCACCTGGTCCGCGCTCCGCGGGTCAAGCGCCGCGGTGTGCTCATCAAGCAGCAGCACCTTCGGCGCCGTCGCGGTGGCCATCAGCAGCGTGATTGACTGACGCTGCCCGCCCGAGAGGAGTCCGATCGGGTCATCAAGCCGGTGCTCGAGGCCGAGACCGATCTCCGCGAGCATCTCACGCCACGCTGCACGGCGCGAACGCCGCAGCAGGGGAGCGAGCGTGCGGCGCGATCCGCGGCCCTCCGCGAGCGCAAGGTTTTCGGCGACCGTGAGCGACGGTGCACTGCCCGCATAGGGATCCTGGAACACGCGGCCGATGATGTGCGCTCGCCGGTGCTCGGGCCAGCGCGTGATGTCGGTGCCGTCAACCGTGATGGAGCCCCCGTCGAGCTCGAACGTGCCGGAGACCGCAGACTGCATCGTGCTCTTCCCCGACCCGTTGGTGCCGATCACGATCGTCCACGTGCCCGGCTCGAAGTCGAGCGTGACGCCGTCGAGCCCACGCACCTCGTTGTCGGTGCCTGCGTTGAAGGTCTTGCGGATGTCGTGCAGGTGCAGCATCAGCGGGCCGCTCCCCACCTGAGCCTGCTGCCGGCGCGCGACATCAGGCCTGGCAGCACCAGCGCCGCAAGCACCACCACGGCCGTGATCAGCTTCAGGTTGTTGGGATCAAGTCCCATGCGCAGCGCGATCGCCACCAGCAGCCGGAACAGCACGGTGCCCATCACCGCGCCCACGATCAGCAGCCCGATGCCCGCGCCTGCGCCGACAAGCGTCTGCCCGATGATCACGCTCGCGAGCCCGAGCACGATGATGCCGATGCCCATCTGCGCGTCGGCGAACCCCTGGAGCTGCCCGAACACCGCGCCGCTCAGTGCGATGAGCGCGTTCGAGCATCCCATGCCGACCATCAGCGTGAAGCTTGTGCTTGTGCCGAGCGCGCGCAGCATGCGCGGGTTGTCGCCGGTGGCGCGCATCGCGGCGCCGATCTGCGTGCGGAGGAAGAGCCACAGTGCCGTGCCGATCACGGTGGCTAGCGTGGCGCCGAGGAGCGCCGTCGCGACATCGCCCGCAGGCACCGGCCGCCCCAGGATCGAGACCGTGTCGCCGCCGGCGAGCGACTCGACCGCACGCTCCCACGGCGTGAAGATCGTCTGCTTGCCGTAGAGGCCGATGTTGCTGCGTCCCATCACCATGAGGTTCACCGAGTAGAGCGCAGTCATCGTGAGGATGCCGGACAGCAGCACGTTCACGCGCAGGTACGCATGCACAATGCCTGTGCAGAGGCCCGCCGCGGCGCCCGCGCACGTCGCGATCGCGGTCGCGGTCCACGGCCCGACGGGCGTGCCCGCGATGCTGCCGTGATCGATGAGCGTTGCCGCCACGGCAGCACCCAGGGGGAAGCTCCCGTCCGCCGTGATGTCGGGGAAGTTGAGGATCCTGAAGCTCAGGAATACCCCGTAGGCGAGGATCGCCAGCGCAAGGGCGATCGCGATCGATGCGACAAGCACGCTCATCGGGCGGCCTCCGGGGTCTCGAGCGAGATACGCCACGCTGCGCCGCGCCTCATCATGCTTCGCGCCGGCTGGACGAGGTGCATGACATTCCGCAGTCGCTGCTCGGCAAGCAGCGAGCCGATGGTGCGCGCGGGATCCGATGCGCTGCGCCCCACAGGACGGAAGCTCATCGCGATCGCATGCGCGTGCACGGCGCGAGATGCGGGATCCGCGAGGTCGATCGGGCGTCCGCCGGGGACCGTCGTCGCAGGCCGGTCCGCTCTTGGCAATGCCCCCACAAACGCGACGGCCACGACGGTGTCATCCGCATGCACGGGATCGGCGGAGAATCGCAGCATCGACTTGAGCTCCTCGCCCGAAGCGCTGCGCGCATCACGGTCCCATGCGTCGGGAGATGTGCGGGCGGTGGCGCCCACCAGACCTCCGCATTCGCCAGCCACGATCACCGCACACGGGCCATCCTCAAGGGCTGCCACAGCCCCGATCAGCGCGTGCAGCGGGATGTCGCCATCTGCAGGCTCGAACCACACGCCCCACCTCGGCACGCCCCGGCACGCGATGCCGTCGAGCACCCATGCGGCGGGGGATGCCGACATCGGCGACTCGGCGCCGTGGCCTGTGCGTTCGGGGTCCTCTCCCACAGGGACGGACACGAAGTCGGACCTGCCTGTCGATGCGGCAGTGACCACGGCCACGCCACCGACGACGATCGCCTCCCCGTAACGGCCGCGTGCATCGGTCTCGTCGCGCGCGAGCGCCATGTGCCCTATCGCGATGAGGTCTCCGGACATCCGGATCGACTCGGTGCCACGGCCGCAGGAACGTCCAAGCGCAGCCAGTGCCGTCGCGGGCTCTGGCGACAGCAGCCGCGCCTCGCCCCGGAAGAGGTTCCCGTCCCCGAATGGCCTGGTCGCCAGCGCAGGCGCATCTGCCGCCGAGCCGTCGGTGGCCGATGCGCGGCCGGACGCAGGTGCGGCGCGGGGAGCATCCGCCACGGGCGGTCCGATGGGGAGCACTCGGTCGAGCCGCGTGACGCGGAGCATGTCGGTGACGGCATCGCTCGCCGCCACCAGCGCGAGGCGTCCGCCGCCGCTGCGCACGCGCGACGCGAGCCGCAGCAGCGCGCCGAGCCCGACGCTCGAGACGAATCCCACTTCCGTCATGTCGAGCGAGACGAGCTCCGCGCCCACGCGGATCTCCGCCTCCACGTGCTCGATGAAGGAATCCGCGCTTGAGGCATCAAGGCGTCCCGAGAGGAAGATCCAGCATCCCTCCGCGCGGCGGTCGGACCTGAACTCCATCTCAGCGGCCCTCCACGCGTGTCGTGCCGCCCGCCCGCTCCGTACCGCCTGCTGGCTCGGCGCCAATCACGCGGTCAGCGCGCTCGACCATCGCAGAGGGCAGCGTGATGCCGAGCGTGCGGGCGGCGTTCACGTTCACGACAAGCCTCGTCGTGCGCGGAATCTCGATGGGCATCGTGTCCGGGCTCTCGCCACGCAGTACGCGCGCCGCCATCGCGCCGCCCTGCACGCCGAGCTCCCGGAAGTCGCGCGCGAGCACGAAGATCGCGCCACCCTCGGCGAGGTCGCTCACGAACCCCACGAGCGGCATGCGCGCGCCGGCGGCCGCCTTCAGCACGGCCGGCATCGCCGTCGAGCTGAGGTTGTCCGAGAGCGCGATCAGCGCATCAGGCCGCTGCGCGATTGCGGCGTCGAGCGCCGCAGGCACGTCACTTGGCCTGTCGGCAGGCATGGGCCAGTAGTCGATGCCAGCCGCGGCGAGCGCGCGCCCCATCTCGGCCCGGTTGTACTCGCTGTTGACCTCGGAGGGGCAGAAGATGCCGCTAGCCGTGCGGGCTGCGGGGAACGCCTCGCGCAGCGTGCGCGCAAGGGCGGAGTAGTCGCTGGCGCTCGACACCCCCGTGAACCCGGGAAGGTGGTCCTCCGGCGTGGTGCACACCTTTGCGGCCTCAGGGCTCGCGACAAGGTTGAACACCACGGGCACGCTGCGGATCCTGCGCATGGCGGCCTGCAGCGTGGGCGTGGAGAAGGTGAGCAGCAGGTCGGGCCGCTCCTCGGCCACCTGCGCCATGATCGCGTTCATGGTGCCGGTGTCGAGCTGCGCGCCGCGCACCAGGAGCCGCATCGACTCGCCATCTCGGAATCCGGCCTCCGCGAGCGCCGAGATCGTTCCCGCAAGCGCGTCCTCGGTGGGCGGCGTCTCCGCGTAGGTGACGGCGATCACGCGCTTCACTGCGCCGCTGGCCTTGGCAGGTCGCGCAGACTCGGCACGTGCAGCCGGCTCGAACGGTGCGGCCGGCGACGCATTCGGATCGCCGACCTGCGCAGTGCCCGCACGGAGCTCGTTCGCGATGGCCGCGAGCCCCGCCCACTGCGGTCCGATCGCCGCGCCAGCATCCGGGTCCACCTCGGCCACTTCCGGCATGCACGGCTCGACGGGGATCGTGTCAGGCGCGCGCCCGCGCAGCACCTCCACCGCGATGTCGCCGGTGAGCTCGCCGACGCTCGCGAAGTCCGCGCCAATCGACAGCACCGCGCCGCGCGCCTCCGGCCCTGGGTTGTTGGTGATGACCGCGATCTTGCGCGCAGTGGCTGCCGCGATGAGAGGCTTCGATGCCGCGATGACGTTGGTGTCCGCGAGCAGCCACATCACATCGATGTCGCGCGCCATCACCGTCGCGGCCGCCTGCAGCACCTCGGTCGGGTTCGACGCGTTGGCCTCGACGATCTCCATCCCCAGCCTTGCCGCCACTTCGCGCCCGAGCTTCACGTTCGCCTCGGCGTTTGGCTCCGCCGGGTTCCACACGGCGCCGATCCGCCTGAGCGACGGGTTCGCGCGCTTCGCCAACTCGAAGAGCCGCCCCACAGGCTGAAGGGACCCGAGCCCCGTGATCCACTTCGGGCGTGCGCCCTCGGTCCACTCCCCATACGCGACCCCTAGCGAGGGTGGCGACGACACGACGCCGAGCACAGTCGGCACCCCGCGCCGATTCGCGCGCATGAATGCCTGCGTAACCGCCGTGCTGATCGTGACCACCACGTCATAGCCGCGCGAGTCAACCTCGGACACGATCTGGTTGAGCGTGCCTATGTCGCCCTCGGCGTTGAACCGGTCGACCACGCTTCCGCTTGCCGCCGAGAACCCGGCCCTCTCGAGTGAGCGCGCCGCACCCTGGGCGCCATCCTCAAGGGCCTTGATCGACGAGAGCTGGATGATCGCGATGCGTCGCGAATCTGCACCTCCCCCGGACACCCTCGACTGGTCAGTCATCACGAGTGCCGTCGCCGCCGCCGCGATCAGCGCGATGCCAAGGAGCAGCCGTCGCAGTGCGCGCATCAGGCGCGCGATGCTAGCCCCGCGCTGCTCGCGTCGTGTCGCCCGCACCCGCGCCATCGCCCGCACCCGCGCCCATGCACGCATCCTCGCGCTCGTGCACGAACTGCTCGAGGTAGAGCGCGCGGTAGCGGCCGCCGGGCCGCCTGACGAGCTCCGCGTGCGGTCCGCACTCCACGATCTGCCCCTGGTCGATCACCAGGATCCGGTCCGCGCGGCGCACCGTCGAGAGCCTGTGCGCGATCACGAGCCCAATGCGGTCCGCGAGCACCGTGTCGATCGCAGACTGGATCGCGCGCTCGGTCTCGGAGTCGACCGAGCTTGTCGCCTCATCCATCACGAGGATGTCGGGGTTCGCGAGCACTGCCCGCGCAAGCGACACGAGCTGCCGCTGGCCGTGCGAGAGCCGCTCGCCGCCCTCGCCGACCTGGAAGCCGAGCCCCTGAGGCAGCGCCTCGATGAACTTCCACGCGCCCGTGCGCAACGCTGCCTCGCGGATCTCATCGTCGGTCGCATCGAGTCGCCCAAAGCGGATGTTCGCGGCGATCGAGTCCGCGAACAGCCACGGCACCTGCTGCACGACGCCGAGTCGGGTGTGCAGCCACTCGAGCGATCGCTCGCGGATGTCGACGCCGTCGAGCAGCACGCGCCCGCCCGTGACGTCGTAGAACCGGCACATCAGGCTTGCGATCGTGGTCTTGCCTCCGCCTGTCGCGCCCACGAGCGCGACCGTCTCGCCGCGGCGGATCTCGAGGTCAAGTCCCTGCACCACAGGCTGCCCCGGCAGGTACTCGAAGTGCACGCCCTCGAAGCGCACGTGCGAGATGCGGTCGGGCCCTCCATCGATCGCGCGACCCCGCGGCGGACCGCCCGCCGCGCGCACCGACGCGATCGCGGATGCCGTCGCCGGAGAGTCGCGGATGTCGGGCACCGTGTCCACGAGCGACTGCACCCGCTCCGCGGCGCCCTGCGCCGAGAGCAGGTCCGCGAATCGCTGCGCGAGGTCCTGCACGGGATAGATGAAGAGCAGCGCGTACTGGCAGAAGGCGACAAGCTCGCCGGGCGAGAGCCCCTCCACGATCGGCGCACGCCACAGCAGCAGCGCGGCGCCCATCGCCGCGAGAGTGGTCACCACCGGCAGGTACAGCGCGCCCTGCATCGCGTTGCGAAGGCTCCAGCGCTCGAGCTCGCCTGCAAGCCCCGTGAACTCACGCTCGGCGCCGGACTCGCGCACCAGCGATCTCGTGGTGCGGATGCCGGCGATCGCCTCGCCGTAGTAGGCCGTGATCGTCGAGTTCGCGCGGCGCGCGCGCCTGCTCGACCCGACCATGATCCTGGTGAAGATGACGCTCGTCACGATCATCAGCGGCACCACCGACAGCACCCACAGCGCAAGCGACCACCTCATCCAGAGCATCGCACCCGCAGAAGCGAGCATCAGCGCGTTCGCCCAGAACAGGTCAAGCAGCACCCACGGCGCGATGCCCGACACCTTCGAGCAGTCGCTCGTGAGCCGAGCCAGCAGCCATCCCGTTGGCCTCCGGTCGAACCACGAGAAGGGCAGTTCCTGCAGCTTGGCGAACGCCTGCTCGCGCAGGTCGAAGGCGAGGCCAGTGGCGAGCCGTCCCGCGAACGCGATGAAGCACCACACGCCGATGCCAAAGGCCACGCAGAGCGCGATCCACACCCACGCCATCCATACGAAGCGCGCCGAGATGCCGTTGGTGGCGGCCTCGTCGATCAGCGCGCCGTTGAGGAGCGGGCGCACGCCCTCGATCAGCGCGATCGACACCCCGCCGCCCACGATGCCGAACGCCGCGACGCGCCGGCGCAGCGCCACCCGCGCAACCGCGCGCCACAGTCGCCAGTCGATGCGGCTCGGCGCTGCGCCCTGGTCCTCATCGAGCAGGGACTCAATGCTCATGGCGCCACCTGTCGCTGCGCACCTCTCATGCGATCGACTCCTCAAGCTCGCGCTGCAGATCGTGCAGGCGCCTGTAGAGGCCGGGGCGAGACGCGAGCTCGGCATGCGTCCCGCTGTCGGCCACCCTGCCGCGCTCGATCACGATGACCCTGTCCGCAAGCTGCAGCGTGGAGAGCCGGTGCGCGACCACGATCGTCGTGCGACGGCCGCGCCTCTCGCGCAGGGCGTCCAGGATCTTGCGCTCCGTGTCCGTGTCCACCGCGCTCAGCGAGTCGTCGAGCACGAGCACCGGCGCACCGACCAGCACGGCGCGCGCGATCGCGAGCCGCTGCCGCTGGCCTCCGCTGAGAGTGATGCCGCGCTCGCCGACAACCGTCGAGTAGCCGGACTCGAACCTCCTGATGCTGTCGTGGATCGACGCCGTCTCTGCCGCCAACTCGATGTCCTCGCGTGCCGCATCGGGCCGCGCAATGCGGATGTTGCCGTCGATCGACCTCGAGTAGAGGAAGGGCTGCTGCAGCACGCTGACGATCGCTGCGCGAACCGCCGCACGCGGGATCCGCTCGAGCGGCACCCCGTCAACGGTGATCGACCCTGACTCGGGGTCGCGCATCCGAAGCAGCAGGTCGATCATGGTGCTCTTGCCGGCACCGGATGGACCAAGGATCGCGACAGTCTCGCCTTCCGCCACCGAGAGCGTGAGCCCATCGAGCGCCCTCGCTGACGAGGGCGAGTGACGGAAGCGCACGTCGCGGAACTCGATCGCACCTCGGATGGCCGGCACCACTGGTGCGGCGGGCTCGGAGTCCTCGGGCGCGTTCAGCACCTCCTGAAGCCGGCCAAATGCGACCGTCGCCTTCCCAAGATCGGCGATCACGCGGCCCATCAGCCTCACAGGCCACAGCCACAGGTTCACCGCGACGAGGAAGAACGCGAGCTGGCCCGGTGCCATCGTGCCTTCGGAGACGCGCCAGAGCCCGATGCCGAACACGAGCCCGAGCTGCCCGATGCAGAGCACGTCGCTCGATGCCCAGAAGAGCGCGAACGCACGGAAGAGCCGCTCGTCGAGCCTCCGGTGCAGGTCGTTCGCAGCTCGGAACCGCTGCGCCTCGAACTCGCCGCGCCCAAACGCGCGCACGACACGGATCCCGAAGAGATTCTCCTGCGCGCGCGCGGTGAGGGCACCCTCTGCCTCGTCCTTCTGCAGGAACCTGTGGCGCACGATCCGGAAGAAGACGAGCCCGTACCCGATCACCGCAGGCAGCAGCAGCAGCGACCAGAGCGCAAGCGACACATCGGTCATCAGCATCAGCGGCACTGCCGCAAGCAGCAGCGCTGTTGCGCGCCCGATCTCCGTGACCTGCCCCGACAGGAACGTCAGCACCGTGTCGACATCGCTCGTGCACCGCTGCACAAGGTCACCCGACGAGTGGCGATCGAAGAACGAGAGCGGAAGTCGCGTGAGATGCGAATGCACACGCTCCCGCAGTCGCCGCACCGCGCGCTGGCTTGCGCGCGCCGCAAGCACGCCCTTGGCCCACGTGAGCGCACCGGCCAGCAGGGCAGTGACGCCAGCGAACGCTGCGATCCTCCAGGGCTCCGCAACCACAGCGTCGCCGCCGAGCCACGCGCGCACGGCCGCAGCCGGCGGCGAGCGGTCCTGCGTGCCGCTCGCGAAGGCGTCAATCGCCAGCTGCACAGCGAGCGGTGTGCCGTAGGCGAGCACGCTCGCCAGCGCGATGCATGCCATCGCCACGAGGTATGCAGGTGCCTCGGGACCGAGCACGGCCCATAGCGCGAGCATCCGGGGGCGTGGCGTCTCTGGTGCTGGCTGGTCCATGGCGCGCTCGGCGCCGCATCAGGCGGGTGCCGAGGCTGCATACGCTACGCGGATGCGGAGATCCTGCTGCGCGAGAAGTGTGTTGGTGTCCATCTTCGCTGCACTGGGGGGACTGGCGCCTTGCCATCCCTCATGGGCGCAGGCGCCTGATGCGCCCCGCCCGCCGCGCTCTGCGCTTGCGAAGGCGTCGCCCGCGCAGGTTGCCGAATGGATCCGGGTCGTCGCGGGCCGGCCTCTCAACCGAGCCGAGGCCGCGTCGCTCCTGCGCGACTGCGGTGTCGACGTTGATTCCGATCCTGCTCTCGGCGCCGCCCTCGACAGCGCGATGGAGAGCTTCCGCTCGCGGTGGGAGGCCTTCGCGAACTCCGAGCTCATTCCGGTGTCCGAGCAGCGAGGCACTTCGCTCGCGGAGCTGACGGTCGATCCTGCGCGATCGGCATCCCTCATCATCGACCTCCGTGCACGCCGCCACGGTCTTGAGGGCTCGATGCTCGAAGAGTTCGCGCGCGCGGTCCCCGAGGCGATGCGTCCGCGCGTCGAGCTCGCCAAGGCGGAGCGCGGCTCGCAGGTGCCCGTGTGGGCCACGGGATCGCTGATCCCGGCGGGCACAGCCGTGCCGATCATGTCGATCGCGTGGCAGGCTCAGTACGCGCCACCGGCGCGGCGCGATGCGGTGCGCGCGCAGGTGGAGCCTCTGGTGGCTTCATACGCGGGCCAGCGCAGCAAGCTGATGGATGGGCTGCTGCGCGCCACGCTCGAGTCGGACCTGATGTCCGACCGCGTTGCGGCTGATGCCATGCGGGCCATCAACGCGGCGCGGGGGTCCGGCGCCAGCGTCGACGCGAACGTGGCGGTGGGGCTTGCGATGTCGCGCCAGCTCCTCCCGATGATGTGCGCAGCGAGTGACCTCCAGTCCGCGAATGCGCGGCTCATCGAGGCACTGAAAGGCGCGCTCTCGCCCGCCGACTTCGATGCGCTCATGCAGGCATACGCGGCCGCGGCCTCCGTGCCGCTCTCTCCGCAGCTCGACGCCGATGCGGCGCTCGCCAACGCGCGCACGGACGGTTCGATCGCCGATGCGCAGCTCCAGGCGCTCGCCGCCATCGCCGACGCATGGCGAAGCGACGATGCGGCGCTCCTGATGTCGTGGGCCCAGTCGCTTCCCGAGTTCTCGCGCAGCATGTGCGAGTCGCTCGGCGAGATCCGGTGGGACGACCCCGCGCTGCTCACCGCGCAGCCTGTCCAATCCGATGCCCTTGTGCGTGTGCAGCAGCGGCAGATGCAGCTGCTGCAGGCCCGTGCCGACCGGGCCACCACTGCGGTCGCCGCCATGAAGGCGCAGCTCACGCCTGAGGAGTGGGAGCGCATCAAGCCGACACGACCGGTCATGTGGGGCGCCCCCAAAGGAACAACGCCATGAGAGAGAGACGCTCCCGTGCGCCAGCACTCCGCACACCGTGCCTTGCGCGCGAATCCATCTGCGCGAGCGGGCCGTTGCGCCTGCGCGCTTGCGCTGCAGCCCTCGCGTGGCTTTCGGCGGTGCAGTTCGCGCCTGCGCAGGGCGATGCACCAGCGGCTCCGCCCTCGCCCGCCGCACCGCAGGTCGGCGCACCCACCCGCGGCGTCGCCCCGCGCGAGCAGCCGTGGCGCGCAGACCAGCGCGCAATCCTGGGCACCGTGCACCGCATCGCGTCACCCGGCACCCCAGGCACTCTGGCGCTCTGGTCGCCGGAGGCGATCCCGCTCGTGCTCGACAACGCCAATCCGCCGTCGGTGGTGGCGGCTGCGGCGCCGATGGGCAATGGCCGGGTGGTGCTGCTCACGCACAGCTACCTCGACGACCGCGTGCTCGCACGCGACGACACCGCCCGCTTCATCACGAACGCAATCTGGTGGCTCGCCGGCGACCGCGACAAGCCCCGGGTCGTCATCGTTGGTGCGCCATCTCCTGCGCAGCTTCGCGCCAATGGGATCGACGCACGTGCACTCGGCCGCGACTGGGCCGACAAGCTCGCCGATGCGGATGTGCTGCTGCTTGCGACCGCGGACCTCGATTCCGCCCAGATCGCGGCCGTGAGGAGTTTCGTGCAGCGCGGCGGGGGACTGCTTGCGGGCATGTGCCCATGGGGCACGGCTCAGGTGAGGGGCGAGCCGGTCGACCGAACCCCTCTCGCACGGCTCGTCGCGCCGAGCGGCATCGCATTCACGGACGGCTACGCGCGCGCAGACCGCGGCGGGTTCGACGCATGCACGCCGCCGACGCCGGCGAGCAACGGCGCACTCGCGTTCGATGCGCTCGAGGACTTTGCGCTTGGCCGCGCAGTGCCCCGCGACTCGCCGCTCGCGCCGCCGCAACCGGAGGAGCCCGATGCGCACGCGGGCCACAACCATGGCCCTCCGCGGCGCATCGACGAGACCCAGACGGCTGTGCATGCCGCGACGCAGGTCGTCCGCTGGATGCCCGACTGGAACGAGGTTCCGGAGGCGCAGCGAACGATGTCGCGCATCGAGACGCTCCGCTCGACCCACTCGCGCGGCATCGTGCCCAGGCCTGAGTCCCCGATCAAGAGGCAGGACGGACTCGGCCGCGCGCTTGCGGCGGCGGACATCGCCGCGTACCTGCGCATGAAGCCGCCGACCGTGCGCGCGTATCCGGGCGCGAACGACTACCCGGGCGAGGTCTCTCGCGATGCGCCGCGCATCAGCAAGGCTCTCGCGCTGCCGCTCTCCGTGCCGCGATGGCACTCGACCGGCCTCTACGCGCCGGCGGGAGAGCCGATCCGCATCTCGATCCCGCCTGACGCGGCAGGCACCGGCCTTGCGGTCCGCATCGGCGCGCACACCGATGCCCTATGGCACCTCGACTCCTGGCAGCGCGCGCCCGAGATCTCGCTCGCATGGCCGCTCGATGCGGCGCAGACGGAGGTCACGAGCCCCTTCGGCGGCCTCGTCTACATCGAGGTGCCCGACCGCATGGCGATCGAGGCGCGACGAAGCAGCCCGGTGCCGACGCTGACCGCGACCATCGACGGCGCCGTTGAGTCGCCGCACTTCAAGCTTGGCTCCACCAATCCCGACGAGTGGCGCTCCCGCATCCGCACGCTGGGCGCACCATGGGCCGAGCTCGCCACCGACAAGGTCATCCTCACGGTTCCCGCATCCGAAGTCCGCGGGCTCGACGATCCCGTCGCACTCATGACCTTCTGGGATTCGCTCATCGACGCCGCGAGCGACCTTCGCGGCATCCCGCGCGAGCGTCCCTTCCCGCACCGCTACGTGCCCGACGTGCAGATCAGCGCGGGCTACATGCACGCCGGCTACCCGATCATGACGCACCTCGACGCGTCGATCCCGATGACGCAGCTCGACAAGATGCGCAAGGGGCAGTGGGGTCTCTTCCATGAGCTCGGCCACAACCACCAGGACCCGATGTGGACCTTCGAGGGCACAGGCGAGGTCACCTGCAACCTGTGGTCGATCTACCTGCTCGAGAGGTGCTGCAGCACGACGTGGGAACCGAGCTCCGAAGGTCACGGCAACCGCGAGCGCCGCTGGGCGGAGTACGACGCCGACGGCCGGCCCTTCGGCAAGTGGCAGTCGGACCCGTTCCTCG
>CAZKTN010000002.1:125319-135270 GCA_964555705.1 uncultured Isosphaeraceae bacterium
GAGTACGACGCCGACGGCCGGCCCTTCGGCAAGTGGCAGTCGGACCCGTTCCTCGCGCTGCAGATGTACGAGCAGGTGAAGAACCGATTCGGGTGGGAGCCATTCACCGCCGTGTTCCGCGAGTACGACAGGCTTCCGCGCGACCAGCGCCCAAAGGACACGCAGGACCGCATCAACCAGTGGATGGTGCGCCTCTCGCGCGCATGCGGGCACAGTCTCGCGCCATTCTTCGACGCGTGGGGCGTGCCAATCACCGACAGCGCGCGCGCCCAGGTGCAGGAGCTCCCGGTGTGGATGCCGGAGGGGCTCACCCCACGCGATGCCGAAGCACCGCCAGCCACGATCGGGCGCCCCCGTCGTGGCTGATGTGCTCGTAGCGCGTGGGCTGCACCCGCACGAGTGACCACCGCGGACCGAGCGTGCGCTCGATGTCGCGCACGCTCATGCGGCGTGGGCCCCCTTGCCGCGTCTCGTGCTCGGAGAACACGAGCACCACGATGCGCGCGCCGGGCTCGGCCACCGCAGTGACCGACTCGCGGTAGCGCTCGCGGTCCGCGTCGGAGAACACGTGCAGCACCGCGCAGTCGAGCAGCGTGCGGAAGGTGCGCCCACCGGTGCACGCACGAAGGTCGAGCGCGCTTCCCGCGTGGAACTGGGGCGGAGTGCGCATCGCCATCTCGCCGGCCACCGCATTCGCAGCGACCGCACGTGCCGCATTGGCCCTCGCCATCTCGATCGCCTTCGGCACGAGATCGACGCCCACGACCTCGAGCCCGCGGTAGGCGAGCAGGATCGCGTTCTCCCCGGTGCCGCACCCGATGTCGAGCACAGGGCCCTCGAAGAAGTCGCGCGCTGCGAGCTCGGCAATCGCGCGCTGCGGCCGGCCGATCGCCCACGGCGCTGGCGCCTTGGCGGTCGTCCAGGGCGTGGAGGGCCTGGTGCCGGGACCGCCCGCGCCGCCGTGCGCGTGCCCGCCCCCGTCGCCTCCGACCCGCGAGGGCTCGCCGGCATAGATGCGATGGAAGTTGTCGGGGTCGACCCCCTCGGCCCCGGGATGCGCCGACTGGTGCGTATGGGCGCCAGAAACCCGGGATTGCTCGGCCGAGGATGTGGTGGGTGGCATGGGGTGCCTAGTATCCTCAACTTCCCGTCGGCCGTGTCGGGCGCCTGCCCCCACGGAAAACCCCGCCGGATCATCCTGGAGAGCCAACCGTGCACCACGTCGACACCCTCACGAGCCCGACCGCCGCCAAGTCCGCCTCTAAGAGCTCCGCGGTGACTGACGCAGAACGCGCCAAGCTTGTGGCTGACGTAGAGGCCTACTGCCAGGAGATCCGCCCGATCGAGGAGATCTGCTACCTCGAGCATCGCCCGAACCCGGCCATCGCCGAGCTCGCCAAGAAGTACAACCTGCTCGGCATGGCGATGCCCAAGGAGTACGGCGGCCGCGCGATGGACAGCCTCACCTACGCGCGCGCCCTCGTGCGCATCAACCGCGAGGGCACGGGCGTCCGCACCTTCTTCTCCGGCCACACGTCGATCGGCCAGTACCCGATCCTCAAGTACGGCACTGACGAGCAGAAGAGCCGCTACCTCCCCAAGTCCTGCACCGGCGGATGCACGCTTGCGTTCGGGCTCACCGAGCCCGAGGCCGGGTCGAACCCGCTCGAGGGCACCTGCACCTACCGCCGCGAGGGCGGCAAGCTCATCATGAATGGGGTCAAGTACCTCATCTCCAACGGGTCGATCGCTGATGCGGTGATCGTCTTCGCGTTCCCCGAGGGCGCGACCGGCAAGGACCGCCGCATGAGCGCGATCATCGTCGACACCGCCGGCGACACCTTCGAGAAGGAGGCGCTGCACGCCAAGCCCGGCATGTACACCTCCGACACCGCGATGTTCCAGATGAACGACCACCCGGTCAGCGGCGACAACATGCTCGGCAAGGAGGGCGAGGGATTCCGCATCGCGATGCACACCCTCGTATCGGGCCGCCTCTCGGTGGCCTCGGGCTGCCTCGGCACCATCGAGGACTGCCTCGACGAGTGCCTGCGCTACGCGCGCGAGCGGCACCAGCACGGGAAGCCCATCGGCAAGCACCAGCTCGTGCAGGACCACATCGCCCGCATCGAGATGATGCGCGCCACGAGCGACGCCATGATCGAGCGCGCCGCAATCGCCAAGGAGATCTCCGACAACGCGCCCGGCGACGCCGAACTGCTCTCGAAGGCCGACTTCGCGGTGGCCGAGGCCAAGTACTGGGCGAGCAACGCCGCCTGGGAGGCCGTGGACCGCGCAGTGCAGGTCTTCGGCGGCCGCGGATGGAGCGAGCTCTACCGTCCCTTCCGTCACCTGCAGGATGTGCGCGTGTGCCGCATCTACGAGGGCACCGACGAGATCATGAAGCTCAAGCTCGCCAGCAAGCTGCTCGGCAAGGGCTTTGAGGCCTTCGCCTGATCAGGCGCGCTTCTCGACGGCGGTTCGCATTCCCTCGAAGCCCTGCTTGATGACCTGATCCGCCGCTGCGCGGATGATCGTGGTGCCGACGGCCGCGACGAGGCCGGTCATCTTCTGGATGGTCGCCGTCCACTTCAGGTCGCACGCGCCGCCATCGGCGGCCGAGAGGTCCATCTCTGCCTTCACGGTGAACGCGGTGCCGATGCCGCTTGCGTCGACCTGCATCACCACGCGCTTGCCCGGAACCTTCTCGATGATCGTGAACGTCTGCTTGAGCGTCGTTCGGATGAAGCTGAACCCCGGGCGCACCGAGCACTTGATCGCGCTGTCGCCAACGCGCTCGCTCGACACGAGGCCGGGCACGATCTTCACCAGCTCGTCGAGGTCGGTGACGAACGCGTAGACCGCGTCGGGTGATGCCGCGAGTCGCTCGGTGCCTGAGAAGGGCTCGTAGGTGGTCATTGGGGCGGTGAGTCTAGGCGCTGGCGGCGCGGGCGCGGCGGACCCCGGACCGGGCGAGCGCCAGCCGTATGCGCCGGAGCGCCGGATGCTCCTCTCCGCGTGCCACGATCACCACGTAGTAGTGCTCCTGCACCTGCCGCAGCGATGCCACGCGCACGAGCCCGAACTGCCGGCACACCTCGCGCGCGATCGAGTCGGGCACCGGGACTGCCCCGAGTCCCACCTGCGCGAAGTGGTGCAGCAGGGAGCGGTCGTCCGCCTCGACGGCGATGCGCGGCTGCACACGGACCATCGCGAACCACCGGTCAATCGACGTGCGCAGCGAGGAACCGACGGTCGGCAGCAGCAGGGGTGTGCCCGACAGCGATGCCGGGAAACGCGTGCGGAGGCGCCGGGCGAGCGCAGGAGCCGCAAGCAGGCTTACGGCGCTGGACGAGGCGATGAAGCTCCGAAGCTGCGCGCCGCTGCCGGGAGGGATGGGCGCGTCGGACACGACGAGGTCGAGCCGGTGCAGCACGAGCTCGGCCAGGAGCAGGTCCACGCGCCACTCGCGCGCGACCATCGGCACCGCGTGCCGGCCGGACACTGCCGGCATCAGGAGCGCGCGCACCACCATCTTTGGAACGGCGTCAGATGTGCCCACTCGAAGCGGCATCGCCACGGGCGCGCGCTCGAGCGGCAGGGCCCGCACCAGGTCCGCACCGATGCCCACGATCTCCTCCGCGTAGCGCATGGCTGCGCGACCTGCCTCGGTGAGCGACGCGCCGCGCGAGGAGCGCTGCAGCAGCCGGGTGCCGAGCCTGCGCTCAAGGACGCCGATCTGCTCGCTCACGCTCGGCTGCGAGACGCCCAGCCGCTTCGCGGCCCGGCTGATGCTGCCCGCCTGCCCCACGCACCAGAAGTAGAGCAGGTGGTTCATGTTCAGCTCGCGCAGCACGCGGCTGGTATCTGTTTTCCCGATAGCGAGCATAGGAAGTATGTGGGTTGCCTATTTGCCCATCCTGACGATACTCGGATACGTGGATACCTACACGCTCCACATCGTCATCACGTCCGCGATCGCCGGCATGCCGCCCAAGGCATGCGCGCGATGAGGCGTGCGCGGCAGCTCGTGCTTGTGGCCAACCGCCTGCCTGCGCGCCGGGTAGCGCAGGGGAAGTCGTACGCCTGGACGACGAGTCCGGGAGGCCTCGTCAGCGCCATGCGGCCGGTCCTGCGCCGCCGCACCGGGCTCTGGATCGGATGGGACGGCTCGACAGGTAAGGTCCACCGCCCCGGCGAGGTGGACGGCCTCTCGGTTGTGCCTGTTCCGCTGTCTCGCGCCGCCGTGAGCGAGCACTACGAGGGATTCTGCAACGGGACCCTCTGGCCGCTCTACCACGACGCGATCGGCGCGCCCTCCTTCGAGCGGCGCTGGTGGGCCCGGTACCGGGAAGTGAACCGCCGCTTTGCCCGCGCGGCCGCGGCACGTGCCGCGCGTGGCGCGATGGTGTGGGTGCACGACTACCACCTTCAGCTTGTGCCGGCGATGCTGCGCGAGCTTCGCCCGGACGTGCGCATCGGCCTGTACATCCACGTGCCGTTCCCTCCCGACGAGCTGTTCTCGTGGCTGCCGTGGCGCACCCAGATCCTCGAGGGCATGCTCGGAGCCGACCTCGTCGCATTCCAGACGCCTGAGGGTGCGCACAACTTCGCGCGCGCGGCACGGAGGTACGCGGGCGCGTCGGGCCTCGACGAGAGGCTCAAGCACGGGGGACGCCGCATCAAGGTCCGCGCGATGCCGATCTCGGTGGATGCGGGCCACCTCGATGCGCTGGCGCGCTCACCGGCCGTCGAGGCGCATGCGGCGCAGGTGCGCGAGCGCCTTGCGGGCCGCACCATCATGCTCGCGGTCGACCGCCAGGACTACACCAAGGGCATCCCCCAGCGCCTGCTGGCGTTCGAGGAGCTTCTCAGGACTGGCGCCGCGAAGGTCGAGGATGTGGTGATGGTGCAGGTGGCGGTGCCCAGCAGGGACAGCTCCCCCGGGTACCGCGAGGTCCAACGCGAGACCGAGCAGATCGTCGGCCGGATCAACGGCCAGCACTCCGAGCCCGGCCGGGTCGCCGTCCACTACTTCCGGCGCAGCCTCTCCACCGAGGAGCTTGCCGCCTACTACCGCGCCGCCGACATCATGCTCGTGACACCGCTGCGCGACGGCATGAACCTCGTTGCGAAGGAGTACATCTGCTGCCGCACTGAAGTGAACGGCGTGCTGGTGCTGAGCGAGTTTGCGGGCGCTGCGCGCGAGCTTCGCCAGGCGATCCTGGTCAACCCGCGAGACCTCGACGGCATGCGGAGCGCGATGTCGCGCGCGCTCAGGATGGGTGCGGCCGAGCGCCGTAGGCGCATGTCCTCGCTGCGCAGGCACATGCTGCGCCATGACGTGTTCCGCTGGGCTTCGGAGTTCCTCAAGGAGCTCAGGTGAGCGTCCGGCGCTGCGATGCCGCGGCCCGGCCGCGCGCTGCGCTGCCGCCGTTGCGGCGCCGCGAGCGAATCGGCGATGCGCTCGCGCGGCTGGCCGCCGCGCCCAGCCTCGCCGTCATGTGCGACTTCGACGGCACCATCGCGGCGATCCGCCGGGACCCTCAGCGTGTGGTGCCCGACCCGATGGCGATGTCGGCGCTGGAGGGGCTGGCGGCACTTCCGCGAACGGGCGTCGCGGTCATCTCAGGAAGGAGCCTGGCCGACCTTCGCGGGCGCATCGGGGCGCCGGTGCACGTGCGGCTGGTCGGTTCGTACGGGCTTGAGGGCGACGGCGAACTGCCCGTGGAGATGCGGCGCCGAAGGCGCGCGCAGAGGATCGTCGACCGGATCGAGCGCACGGTCACCGACGCAGTGCGGTCGGTGCCGGGCGCCCGCATCGAGCGCAAGGCGATGTCGGTAGCGCTTCACGTGCGAGGGCTGCCCCGTGCGGAGGCGCAGCGCGCCATTGCGCTGGCGCGGCGCCGCGTCGCCATCAGTGGCGTGCGTGCGGTCCCCGGGCGAAGCGTCATGGAGTGGTGTGCCTTCACGCCCTGCAAGGCGACGGCGATCCGCGAGATCGTGGGCCGGCGTGACCGCCATGGAGTGCTGTGCATCGGCGACGACCATGGCGATGTGGGTGCGCTGACGATGGTCCATGGATGGGGTGGTGTCGCGATCAGCGTGGGCCGGCGGCGTGCGGGCGTTCCCTTCAGGGTCGGGGGGGTGCAGGACGTCACGCGCACCCTCCGAAGCCTGCTTGAGATGCGGCGTGCCCGAATGGCCGAGGCTCGGATGCACCTAGCATCCCCGCGTGGCAGCCCTGCTCCAGTCGCGACAGCGTGTGCCAGAGCGCATGGACGATCCAGCGCTGCCGCCGCAGGAGCATGACCGGGCGCTCGCGGACCTCGCGCGCCTGAACTCGCTCGCACGCAGCGCCGCGATCCTGTGGCCGGCGGTTCGTGAGGAGCTCCAGCGGGCTGCAGCGGCGGGGCGTGTCGCGCGGGTGCTCGATGTCGCGACAGGATCAGGCGACATTCCCGTGACGCTTGGCCGCTGGGCGCGCCTCGAAGGCCTCGAGGCCCGCTGGATCGGCGTCGACGCGAGCGAGCATGCGCTCGCGCGCGCGTCGCAGCGTGCCGCGCGCGAGGGCGTGCCGCTGGAGCTTCACTGCGCGGACGCGACTCGTGCGCTTCCGGTGCGTGCCGATGTCGTCATCAGCAGCCTGTTCCTCCATCACCTGAGCGAGGCACAGGCGGTGGATGCACTCCGCGCGATGGCGGCAGCGGCGCGCTCCGCGGTCGTCGTCAGTGACCTTCGCCGCAGCGCGCCCGGCCTCGCGCTTGCATGGACGGTGTCGCGTGCGCTGAGCCGGTCGCCCGTCGTCCACTTTGATGCGGTCGTCTCAGTGCGCGGCGCATTCACCGAGCGCGAGCTCGCAGGCCTCGCTCAAGCCGCGGGATTGCGCGGTGCATCGGTTCGCCGCGCATGGCCCCAGCGCATGATCCTGCAGTGGTCGCCCGACAGTGGGAGCTCGGCGTGAGCGCACGCTCGACCGCGACCGCCGCCATCGCCGCGAGCGCCGCTCCCGCCGCCGAGCGCGCCGATGCTGTCGTGATCGGCGCAGGCCCGGCCGGCAGCGTCGCTGCGGCGCTTCTCGCGCGGCAGGGGATGCGCACCATCCTCGTCGAGCGAGACCGGTTCCCACGTGCCAAGGTGTGCGGGTGCTGCCTCGGCCCTCGCGGCGTCGCTGCACTGAAGCGCGCGCACCTTGACGGTGCCATCGACGGCGCGATCGCGCTTGAGTCGGTGTCGCTCGCGCACGGCCGCCGCTGGGTCGCGCTGCCGCTTGCGGGCACGCGCGTGATCGGCCGTGACGTGATGGACTCGCGGCTTGCCGAGGCCGCCGCACGCTCCGGATGCGATGTGCGCATGGGTGTGCGCGCAGCCGTGCTGAGCCCAGGCAACCCACGCACGCCAGCGCACGTGAGGATCGAGAGTGTCGGAGCGGGCCATGATTTCGACGTTCACGCAGGCCTTGTCGTCTGCGCCGATGGCATCGGAGGCAGGTCGCTCGCGCCACTGTGCGGCGACTCCGCATGGGCCATCGATGCGCGGTCGCGGTTCGGGGTCGCCGCCACGCTGGCGCCCGGTGCGCTCGACGTTCCGCCGGGCCAGCTGTGGATGATGTCCCACACAGACGGCTACGTGGGCGCAGTCCGGCTCCCGTCAGGAGAGGTAGATGTTGCGGCGGCGCTCGATCCGGCCGCTGCGCGCGCCGCCGGCGGGCCGGCGGCGCTTGTCGCTGCCGTGGTTGCCGGATGCGGTCGCAGGATCGAATGCGACGCATCGCGAGCGTGGAAGGGCACGCCGGCCCTCACGCGGCGCCGCACATGGGTCGCGCGGGGCCGCGTCATCTGCGTGGGCGATGCGGCCGGCTACATCGAGCCCTTCACGGGGGAGGGCATGAGCTGGGCGATCGAGGGCGCATGCGCGGCAGCGCGCGATGCAGCCGGCATCGTCTCGCAGGGCGATGCGGCGCGCTGGCCACGAACGCTGGCCGATGCAGTCGGGGCGCACCAGCGGAGGTGCCGCCGGGTTGCTGCCATGCTGCGCTACCCGCGCGCCACGATGTGCGCGCTTCGTGCCGCTTCGCGTGTGCCGGGCATGCGCCGCCGCCTCGGCGCGATCGCCACTGGAGTCGCATGAGCAGGTCCGCCGTCATCCGATCGATCAGAACCGCGGTGCCCGAGCGTTCGCTGTCGTCGGCGCGCTCTCTCGAGGTCGCGCGCGCGCTCACCCCGGAAGAGGTGCCTGCGTCGCTGCTTCGCCGCCTCCACGAGCGGTCGGGCATCGATGGGCGCGGATGCGCAGTGCTCGCGGGTGACGGCTCCGTGCCGATCTACGGCGTGGCGGGTTCCGGCGCGGCGGTGGCCACGAGCCCCGGCACCGCGGAACGCATGCGCGCATACATGGAGGCCGCCGAGGCGCTTGCGGTCGGCGCATCGCGCGACGCGCTTGTCGCCTCATCGGTCGCTCCATCGCAGGTGACCCACCTCGTGACCGCGTCATGCACAGGGTTCGCGTCCCCTGGCGTCGACCAGGCAGTCATTGGCGCGCTCGGGCTCGGGCCCTATGTGCGGCGCACGAACATCGGATTCATGGGATGCCACGCTGCGGTCAATGCGCTGGCGGTGGCCTCGGCGTTTGCTGCATCCGACGCTGACGCTTGCGTGCTGCTCGCATGCGCCGAAGTCTGCACCGTGCACTTCCAGTCGAGCGTGCGGGTCGACCGCGTGGTCGCAAACACGCTTTTCGCCGATGGCGCTGCGGCAGCCGTCATCTCCTCGCCGGCCGCGGACGACGGCGGCGTGCGCGGCCTCATCGAGTGCCCATCGGTGATCCGGTGCGCATCGGCGATCATCCCGGACTCCACGGGATCCATGGCCTGGCACATCGGCGACCATGGCTTCGAGATGACGCTCGGCGCGGACGTGCCCGACCGGATCGCAGCTGCGCTCCCGCAGTGGGTCGACCGCGAGCTTGCCACGCTCGGCATGGCGCGGAGCGATGTCGGCGGGTGGGCGATCCATCCCGGAGGCCCGCGCGTGATCGATGCGGTCATCGCGTGCCTCGGGCTCGCACCCTCCGCGGGCGACGCGTCGCGTGCCGTGCTCCGGCGGCACGGCAACATGTCGTCGGCGACCCTCCTCTTCATCATGGACGAGATGCGCCGTGCAGGTGTGCCGCGTCCATGGGTCGGGCTGGCCTTCGGCCCCGGTCTCGCCGGCGAGATGGTGATCCTCGCATGAGCGGCCCTCGCCAGGGTGCGCCCACGCTAGAGGTGCCGGTCGACTCGGTCGAGGCCGTCGAGTGCGCGGCACCGTACGCCGACCGCATCGAGCTCTGCGATGACCTGGCCACCGAGGGGTGGACCCCCTGCGAGTCGCTCACCCGTGCGGCGCGCGCGATCAGCGATGCGCAGCCTGAAGGCCGCCGCCCGCTCATCATCGCGATGATCAGGCCGCGCCTTCCCGAGTCGACGCTGGCGCTCGATGCCGCAGCCTTCGTCGCCACTGAGCGAGTCGTCGACGCGTCCCTGCGTGAGATTGCGTCGTGCACCGACGCCGGTGCGCACGAGATCGCCATCGGGCTCCTTGATGCGCACGGGAACATCGACGTTCCAGCCTGCGCACGGCTGCGCGACGCGGCCCTTGGGCGTGGAGCGTCCGTGGCGTTCCTGCGTGTGTTCGACCTGCTCCGAGACCGCGCACGCGGCTGGCGCGACATTGCGGCGCTCGGCATCGGCCGTGTGCTCACGGCCGGTGTGCATGGATGGGATGCGAGTGTTGCAACGGTCGAGGAACGCACGATGGTCATGGCGTCGGATGCGGAGGCAGCGCAACGTGCGTGCGGAGCCGCCGGTCCCGGGCCAGTTGCTGCCGGCGCGCCGGCAGCGATCGCCATCGCCGCAGGCGGCGGCGTCCGCGCCGAGAACGCGGGCAAGTTCCTGCGTGTCACCCCGCACCT
>CAZKTN010000003.1:0-18797 GCA_964555705.1 uncultured Isosphaeraceae bacterium
CAAGCTGGCTCGCACTGGCAGTGGTGCTGGTGCCGGCAGTCGCCTGGGCCTCGCTCGCGCTGAACTACTGCCTGCCCCTGCCGGGCGCCGCGCGCACGCTGGTCGCTGCAGCCCTGCCCGTCGCCGCGCTTCTCGCGCTCTGGCGGTCGCCGCGTCGCCGCACGGCGGTCGCGGTGGCCGCTGGCGCACTCGCGTCGGGCCTCGTCACCTTCTACGCGCAGGCGGCATCGCATGCGCGCGACTGGGTGCCCGAGGTCTCGGTGCTGCCGTGGTCCGAGATCGACGGCGACCGGGTCACGCTGCACAACATCCGGAGCTGCGAGTACCGCAGCGAGAGCGACTTCGACCTGCGTCACCGCAGCGACACCTTCGACCTCTCGCGCATGACAGGCGTGGACCTCTTCCAGGTGTACTGGGGCAGCCCCATGATCGCGCACACCATGCTCAGCTTCGGGTTCGACGACGGCCGCCGCATCTGCCTGTCGGTCGAGACGCGGCGCGAGCGGGATGAGGTCTACGACGCCCTCAAGGGCTTCTTCCGGCAGTACGAGATCATCTACATCTGGGGCGACGAGACGGACCTCGTGAGGCTGCGCACCGACTTCCGCGGCGAGACGGTCTACCGCTACAGGCTCAATGTGCCTGTCGAGAAGGCACGCGCAATCCTGCTCGAGTACCTGCGCATGACCAATGGCCTGCGTGATGAGCCGCAGTGGTACAACGGCCTGCTCGACAACTGCACCACCACGCTGATCGGCCATGCACGGCCGATCGTGAACCCGGACGCATCGCTCGACTGGCGCTGGTTTGCCAACGGCTACCTGCACGAGGTGATGCACGAGCGCGGCACGCTCGACAGCTCGGTGCCCCTCGAGCAGCTTCGCCGCGACGGGCTCGTCAACGGCCGCGCACCCGCAGGTCTCGCCGGCACCGACTACTCCCGCCGCATCCGCGAGCCGTGAGCCGCAACTGGCCTCGAGCGCCCGCCCGAAGGGCGCGGACGATCGCCGGCAACACCTAGGCTGTTGTCTGCTCCCGCGCGGCATCGACCATGCGCCACGCGGCGTCAAGAACCTCACGCACGCCTTCGCCGGTCGCGCCGCTCATCATCATCGGCTTCACGCCGCGCTTGGCGAAGCGCCCGAGCACATCCGCAAGCAGTTCCGCGCGGTCCTCCGCAGGCACCAAATCAAGCTTGTTCAGCACAACGATCTCCGGCTTGCGCGCGAGCGCGTCGCTGAACTCGCCAAGCTCGCGCCGAATCGTGCGGTAGGCCTCCACCGGATCGCCACCGTCAGGCGGCAGCGCATCCACCACATGCAGGATGCACCGCGTGCGCTCGATGTGTCGCAGGAAGTCGTGGCCGAGTCCGGCGCCACCCGCGGCACCCTCGATGAGCCCGGGCAGGTCCGCGAGCACGAGCCTCCGGTCACCCGGCAGCTCCGCGATCCCCAGCTGCGGCGTCAGCGTCGTGAACGGGTAGTCCGCCACCTTGGGGTGCGCGCGCGTGCTCGCGCGCAGGAACGTGCTCTTTCCCGCATTGGGCAGCCCCACGAACCCCACATCCGCGATCAGCTTCAGCTCGACGCGCAGCGTGCGCTCGATAGATGGACCGCCGAGTGTCCGTTCCGTCGGTGCCTGGTGCGTCGCGCTCTTGAAGCGCTCGTTGCCCCAGCCGCCGTCGCCACCCTTGGCCACCACCACGCGCTGGCCCGCCTCGGTCACGTCAGCGATCAGCTCGTCGGTCTCGGCATCGAACACCTGCGAGCCCAGCGGCAGCGGCACGATGATGTCCTCACCCGCCGCGCCGGTGCACTGCTTGCCTGTGCCAGGCCCGCCATCCTTCGCGAACCAGTGCGGCTTGTAGGCGAACGCCACGAGCGTGTCGACATGCGGATCGCCAACGACCACCACGTCTCCGCCACGACCGCCATCGCCGCCGTCAGGTCCGCCCTTGGGCTTGCCCTTCTCGCGCAGGAAATGGGCACAGCCGTCCCCGCCCTTGCCGGAACGAACATGGATGATGGCGTGGTCGACGAACACGCCGAGTCTGCGTTGCTTGAGGTGTCAGTTCGCGCAGTCGATCGCGAGCCGCGGCGTCTTCGGGTCGCTCGGGATCACGTCCACGACGCGGCCACGGAAGCGGACGGTGCCCTCTGCGAGCGCCATCAGGCTGCAATCCTTGCCCTGCTGCACGAGATAGCCCGGCTTCCAGCGCGTGCCGCACTGCGTCACGATGATCGAGCCGGCCTTGGCGACCTGGCCGCCGTAGAGCTTGATGCCGCGGTACTGCGCATTCGAGTCGCGACCGTTCTGGGTGGATCCTTGGCCCTTCTTGTGTGCCACTTCGAAGCTCCTGCTAGCGTTGCGAACCGGGTCTTCGGCCAACTCAGCCGAGCCGCAAAGTGTAGCCAGCCCCCCGCGGCGCTACAACCCCCTCATAACCATCGGAGAACGACCGTTACCCCGGGCGTGCGGTCCCGAACACCGTGTTGCCGCGGGACACGGGGAGGCCTGGCGGGCCACCCGCACTGCCTCGGGTTCAGCGGAAGACCCAGTCGCGCGACTCGGCCGCGATCTGGGCCATCGGCTTGTCCTTGACGTTGCCGGGGACGCGATACTCGAGACGCGCCGTCTTGTAGAGCACCACGGGCGACTTCGTCATCGGATCCTCGACCGTCTCGGTCTCACCCGAAAGCCCGCGCACGAAGATGGTCAGCTCCGTCGCGTCGCAGGGCTCCGCACTCCAGATGAGCAGGCCATCCTTCGCGTTGTCACGGCCCTGACGCAGCGGTCCGATCACCTGGAACTGGTCCTCGAGCAGCGGATTGCCAAGCAGTTCCTTTACGGCCTTCGTGATCGAGGGCGACACAGAGCGGCCTGCGCTGTGGATCCTGCCCTGGTCATCGAGCATCTCGACCTTGGGCATCCACTGGCGGTCTGTGCCGGTGAGGTTGGTGACGGTGTAGGTGAGGCACCAGTAGCCCTCGCCGGTGGCGCTATCGACGTAGAGCTGCAGCGCGCGCGGCTTGAAGTCGAAGGACCACATCGCGCTGCCGGCACCCGGCGAGCTGGCGGACATCCCGCCACCCGAAGCGGGCGTGCTGTCGTGTGCGTTCCCGATCGCCACCATCGAGGCGAGTGCCGCCACGGAGACCGCCGGGATGAGCGAGGTGCGGAGGGCCGCGTGGACGCGGCGGATACGGGTCTGGGCGGTCCTTGAGGACATGAGTGGAGTGTAGCCAAGGGGTGATGCGCGCCCATACCTTGAAGCCCCATGGAAGGAGCCCCAGAGCCCACCCTTCAGGTCGTTGAGGCCTCGGGCGGTCGCCTCCACGAGGCCGCGGCCGCGCTGACCGGCAGCCGCGACCGAGGGCGGCGGTACCTCGCGCATCTCGCTGCGCAGGGTCTTCGCGTGGATGCGGCGCTCGCACTGGCGGACCGTGACGGCCGTCTCCACGCGGCAGCGGTCCTCACGCGTCACGCGGGGCGCACTGCGATGGCCTCGGTCACCGCACCCCGCGCCGCATGGGAGGCGCAGCAGTGGGCACCGCTCGCATCGGCAGCGCTGGCGCGCGCGGCGTCGCTCGATGTCGACGTGCTCCAGTCACTCGTGGATCCCACGCACAGGCACACCGCAGCGCTGCTGGAGCTCGGCGGGCTCCGCCCGATCGGCACGCTTGCCTACCTCGAGCGACCGCTGTCGGCGCCGCTCCCGCGCGAGGTGGGGCCAGACATGCGGGACATCCGCATCGCGCCGTGGGATCCCTCCGACCGCACGCAACTCGAGCGGCTCCTGGAGGCGTCCTACATCGACACGCGCGACTGTCCAGGACTCGCGCAGATGCGCCGCACGTGCGACATCCTTGACGGGCACATGTCGACCGGAGAGCACGATCCCTCCATGTGGTGGATCATGCACGATGCGCAAGGCCCGTGCGGGCTTGCGCTGCTGAGCCCGGTGCCGAGCGCCGACTGCGTCGAGGTCGTGTACTTCGGGCTCGCGCCACGGGTGCGCAGGCGCGGACTCTCGCGCGCGCTCCTCGCTCACGCGATCGATGCGCTCGTCGGAAGGCGCGAGCGGACGGTCGCGCTCGCCTGCGACGAGGGCAACGCCGCCGCGATGCGGCTCTACCGGTCCTTCGGGTTTGCGCGCCGGCTTTCGCGGATCGCGCTCGTGGCGCCGACACGGCCTGTGGCGGCCCCCGCCGACAGACTTGTCCACAGCCGATGAACGCGCGCCCGCCTGCGTGGTGCATGAAGATTTTTGCGCGGTCCGCACCGTGCCGCGCGCGCTCGACTTAGGTGCACCGCACCGATGCGGATGCTCCACGCGGAACTTCCGCGCGCGAAATCAGGGCTATCGTGCGTGCGGCGTCATGGATGAGGCGCCCCGGATCATGGACTCGGCCGCAGGATGAGTGCGGCTGCAGCCCATGCCCCGGCCGGCGACGGAGCGAGATGTCCCTTCACCACTCGTCAGGGGAGCACGAGCGGCGATCGCCCACCAGGCCATCGCCAGGCTGTGCCCTCGCCCGGAGCAGTCCCAGCTGATGTCCCCAAGCGCAGACTCCCACTCCCCCGCCTCGTCGCCCAGCCGCGGCAACGCCAGCCGCGAGCGCACGCCCTCGACGCGTGACCGGAGCGACATGGCGCGCGACTGGCCGCAGGCGGTGGCTGAGCGCCTCGAGCACTCGATCGGCACCCACAAGTTCGGCCTCTGGTTCGAGCGCCAGACCCGCTTCGCAGCGCGCGACGGCGAGCTTGAGGTGGCTGCGAGCTCCAAGCTTGTCGCCGACTGGATCGGCCGTCACTACGGATCTGCCCTGCACCAGGTGGCTGGAGAGGTTCTCGGCGACGGCGCGACGGTGACCGTGCGCCTCCGCCCCGATCTCTTCGAGGCGGGCTCCGGGACAGCCGATGCCGGACAGGGGCGCGCCAACCCGCGGCCCGGAGAGTCCACCAGCGCACTGGATCGCGCCGACGACGCGGAGCGTCAGGGACGAGCCCGCAGCGCACCGCACGCTCGGCCCGCCGCAACCCCGCGCGGTGGCGCGTCCACGCACCGGCGCAGCGCGGACCGCGCCGGAGAGGTCCCCGTCCGCCACTTCGACGACACCGTCGTCGGCAGCTCCAACCGGGTGGCGTTCGAGAGCGCACGAGCCGTGGCTGAGGGCCGCGAGCAGTCGATGCGGATGCTCTTCCTGCACGGCCGTTGCGGCGTCGGCAAGACGCACCTGCTGCAGGCGATCGCGCACAGGCGCCTCGAGATCGCGCCCAGCGCGCGCATCCGCTACCTCACGGGCGAGCAGTTCACGAACGAGTACATCGCCGCGGTGCGCGAGGGCGGCCTCGAGGGATTCAGGCGACGCATCCGCAGGCAGCACCTGCTGGTGATCGACGACATCCACTTTCTCGCGAGCAAGAGCGCAACGCAGACCGAGTTCCAGCACACGTTCGACGAAATCGCTCTCGCGGGCGGCACCGTCGTGCTCGCGTCTGATGGCCACCCGCGGCAGATCCAGAAGATCGGCGCTGGGCTCGTCAGCAGGTTCATGTCTGGAATGGTCGTGCGCATCGACGAGCCCGACCACGCGATGCGCGGGGAGCTCGCACAGCGGTTCGCGGCGGCCCGCGGACTGCGCCTGGCCGATGCGGCGGTGTCGCTCCTCGCTGACCGCGTCACCGGAAGCGTGCGCGAGATCGAGGGCGCGGTGTCGGCGCTCGCGGCGCTGCGGATGGTGATGGGACGCGGATCGTCCGAGCCGATCGGTCCCGCGCACGTGACAGAGGCGCTCGGGGCAGGCCTTCCGACGCTGCGCGGCCGTCCCGCGCGCATCGGCGAGATCATCGACGCGTGCTGCGTCGCCACCGGCGTCTCTCGTGAGGACCTCATGAGCGCAAGCCGCCATCGCCGCGTGGTCGCGACGCGGGGCCTCGTCGCGCACCTGGCGAGGGAGATGACCACGATGTCGTTCCCGGAGATCGCGCTCGCGCTCGGCCGGCCCACGCACTCCACGGTGCATGCCGCCGCGGCCCGATTCCGTGCGGCGATCGGGAGCGGCGCCACCGTCCCTTGCGGCGATGGCGACCGACCTGCGGCAGAGGTCGCTGACCAGGCTCGAAGGGACGTCGGCCGCATGCCATCCTGACGCTCCTTCGGCGCGCGTCGCGGATACACTCGCCCCGATGCGCCCGTCACGAGCCCGACGCCACTCCGCACTCGGCGTCGCGAGGCTCACGGCAGCGTGCATCTCGTTTGCGCTGTGCGCTGCGCCGTCCGGCGCGGCACCCCAGTACGAGCGCACGGCGCCCTACGACGCGGCGGTCAGCCACATGCGCAAGGCGATCGATCCGGTGGGATCGGGGCAGCATCACGCGCTCCTGATCTCCCTTCGCTCGCTTCGCGACCCTCAGCTGCGCGGGCTCTTCGAGTCGCTCACGAGCTCGAGCGACTTCACATCGCGCGTGGACGGCATCCTGGGCCTTGCGGAGCTCTCGCCTGAGGCAGGCGTCGATCCGGTGCTGCTCAGCCGCTTCAGCTCGCGCGAGGACCGCTCCGCGGCCATCCGCAGCGCAATCGGGCTCAAGCTCGTGTCCACCCAGGCGGCGACCGAGCTGCTGAAGATCGACGACCTCACCGGCCTCGACCGCGCCGCACTCGCGGGAGAGCTCTTCCGGCTCGGTACGCCCATCGACCCCGCCCTGCTGAAGGATGCGCTCAACGACCCTTCCGACGAGGTGGCCGGGCTCGGCGCGATGCTGATGCTGCAGGCCGGGGACCGCAGCGCATGGTCGCGCTTCGTCGACAGGCTCATGGCCCGCGATGAGGGTGTGCGCAACGCGGTGGTGGGCGAGCTGGGCAAGGCCGCCCTCGCGTACCAGCTCAAGGCCGCTGTGCCCGCGCTGCTGGCGCTCGTCTCGCGCGACGGCTTCAGGGTGCCCACCCGCATGGTCATCAACGGCGCCGCGCTGTCGCTCGACCGCGAGGCCGGGATCGCCGCGTGGCGCGAGATCATCGCAAGCGACCGCTCGCAGCCCACGCTCGTGCGCGCAGGGCTGCAGATGCTTGCGCACGAGGGCACGGTGCCCGAGCCCGTGATCGTGATGCTGCGCAACGACGACGAGCTCGTGGAGGACATCGTGTCGGCCATCATCGCGTGCTCCGGCACCGATGCCGATGCGGCCGCGGTGTCGCTTGACCGGCTTGTGGCCTCCGGCAACCGCCAGGCCGTGGAATGGGCGATGCGTCGCGCATCGACGCTGCCGCCTGCGGCGGCATCGCGCGTGCTCACGTCCGTGTTCCGCGCGGGCACAGGGGCCGATGCGACGCCTGCGCTGCGCGCCATGGCGCTCGATGCCGCGGGCCGGCTCGCGAAGGCCGACCCGTCCGCGGTCGTCACGCTGCTGCGCGAGAATGCCGGGTCGGGCGGCGTGCAGGAGCTGCTGCTCCTTGGCATGGTCAGCGCCGTCTCGGACCAGCCCCTCAACGCGCAGGACCCTGCGCTCGTCGAGCAGGCTGCCGCCGCTGCCGCGGTGGTGCAGGGCGCCTCGACCCGACGCGCCGAGAGCCTCGCGCTGCTGCTGCTTGCGCGAACGGCTCAGGGCCCGCTCGATGCGGAGACGCTGCGCGCGCTCGGCACCGTCGCTGCGGGCGGCGGCGACCTCGACCCCACGCTTCAGGTGCAGGCCGCATGGCTCTTCGTCAGGCACTCGGGCCGCGGCGAGCAGGCCCTCGCACAGCTCCGTCCCCAATGATCAAGTTCGACATACCGCTCTCACGTCCCGACCTCACCGATGAAGACCGGGATGCCGTCATGGCCACCCTCGATGGCCAGCGGCTGACCAACGGCCCTGCGCTGATTGCGCTTGAGGCCGAGGCCGCGCGCGTGACGCGCCGGCCCTTCGCGGTCGGCGTCAGCAGCAGCGGCGTCGGCATGCAGATCGCGCTTGAGGCGCTCGAGATCGGGCCCGGCGACGAGGTGGTGCTTCCGTCATTCAGCTACGCCGCCAACGTGAATGCGGTGATCGCCACCGGCGCGACGCCGGTGTTCGCCGACAGCGACCCGCGCACCCTCAACATGTCCGTGGTCGATGCGGAGTGCCGCATCACGCCGCGCACGCGTGCCCTCATTGGCGTGCCCGTGTTCGGCAATGCGGCTGGCCTTCCCGAGCTCATCGCGCTCTGCTCGCGCTTCGAGATCCCGATGGTCGAGAACGCGAGCGAGGCGGTCGGCTCGAGCATCGGCGCCGACCGGGTGGGCAAGTTCGGCCGCATCAGCGTGCTGGGCTTCGGTCCCAACAGGCCAATCGCAGCTGGCGAGGGCGGCGCCATCGTCACGCACGACGACCGGCTCGCCGCGGCGTGCCGCGGCCTGAGGAACCAGGGGCGCATCGACCGCATGAGCTTCCCGGAGCAGTCGCTCGACCTCGGCATGCTCATGCGCTTCGCGGGCCACGGCCACGACGCCCGCCTCGCCGAGCCGCTCGCAGCGCTCGCGGCCAGCCAGATGCGGCGCATCGACGAGACTCGTGAGCGGCGCGAGCAGGTCGCATCCTGGTACATGGAGCGCCTCGCGGGCCACCCCGAGCTGCTGCTCCCGAACATCCCGGCAAACGCGTCGATCTGCTGGCCCCTCTTCTGGGTGCGGCTCTCCGACCGGTTCGGAGCCGACGACCGCGACGAGATAGTGGCGGGCCTGCACCGTCACGACATCGGCGCCGCGAACCACTACCCCTGCCTCCACCTCCTACCTCACGTGCGCCGCGCCTTCTCGACGGCGATCGGCATGTGCCCCGTCGCGGAGAGCCTCTGCGACCGCACCATCACGCTGCCGATGTTCACGTCGATGCGCGAGTCGCAGGTCGACCAGGTGTGCCAGACGCTGATGCTGCTGGTCGACCGCATGCGCGTCACGCGCAGCTAGCCCTGCGGTCACACGACACTGCGCCGTACGCACTTCGCCAAAAGCGCAGGCGGCGGGCGCGAGGCGCCCGCCGCGGGGAAAGCCACCCATGGGATTCGAACCCACGACCTATGCTTTACGAAAGCATTGCTCTACCACTGAGCTAGGGTGGCGTGGAACTGCGGGAGAAGACTAGCACACGCGCCGGTCACTCGGTCACGATCAGCTTGACAACGTCACGCACGGGGAGCCCGAGCGCGCCGTATGCGGTGCCCGCAGCATCGGCCTCGGGGCCAGTGGAGGACGTGATGACCTTGCGGAGCGCATCGACCTGCTGCGGCTCGAGCATGTTGCCGAACCGGCGGGCGCTCTCGGCCAGGCGAAGCAGGAGTTCCGCCTGCTCATCGCCACTCGCGCGGAGGGACGCATCCATCAGCGCGCGCTGCGACAGCTCGGTTGGCACGCGGGCCACCACGTCCGCGACCCTGACCCGGAGGTCGCCAGAGGTCGCGGCGAGCGCGCCAAGCAGCGGCGTCTCAGCGTTGCGGATGTCGAACACGGGGCTTCCGGAGTCGGCGATCATCTGCAGCGCGTCGAGCGCTCGCAGCGTGTAGTCCACGCCCTCCTCCTCTGACACCACCGAGCCGCCCGCGCCGCCGGAGGCCGCAGACACCGCGCGCGCGAACGCCGCGTCAGGGCTGCCCGCGGACATCACGGCCACACGCGCATCTCCGTCGAAGTCGATCGAGAGGCCTGACGCATCCGCAGGGTCGGCGAGCACGACGACCGGCGCCGCGCCAGCCACGCGCGAGTTGCGTACCGCCGCGACCGTATCCCGCACGAAGCCTCGCGGACCCTGCACGACGATCAGGTCGACGCCCTGCCCGCCCACAAGCTCGGTGGAGAGCGCGCTGAAGTCACGGCCGCCGCGGAGCGGGCGGAACCCGATGCCGCCGAGGCGCGCATCGATCGTCCTCAGGTCCTCGTCGCTCTGCGCAATCGCGGCGCCCGTCGACCCGCCTGCGGCCACCATCGATCCCAGGATCGGGACCACGGCGGCGTCGGAGCTGAATCCCTGCTGCGGCAGCGCATTCGCGATCACGAGCGCCGCATCGAAGCGAACCCGGCGGTCGGGATAGCTGAGCGCCTCCACGAGCGCATTGCGTCCACCCTGCGCGATCAGCCCGCGCGTGCTCGACGTGCGGGCGAGCGCGTCCATCGCCGCACGCGCGAGCGCAGTGTCCTGGGCGTCGAGCGCCATCGCGATCACATCCTGAAGGATTGACGGTCCCGCTGCGGTGGCGAAGAACTCGGCCGAGTAGGGCGCGAGGCCGACCATCCTGCGGGCGCTCGCGGCGATCCCCTCGTCGGACGATCCCTCGTCCATGCCGCCGTCCTCGGAACCCTCGTCGTCCATGGAGTCGCCGGTGGCCTCGCCGTCCTCAAGCTCGTCGCCGTTGCCGGAGGTGAGGTCGGCATCGCCATCCATGCCGGCGTCGCCGTCCATCTCCCCCTCTCCGTCCATTCCGCCCTCAAGCTCGAGCCCACCGAGATCCTCGGTGGCCTCGGTGATCGCGCGGCGCAGGTCGCATGCGACATACGTCGCGAGGGCGAGCCGGCTCGACGGATCCGCACGGAGCGCCTCGCGCGCGAGCAGCATGCCCATCAGGTCGGCGTAGATCGGCGTCGGCACGGTGATCGGCGTGAGACCCGCGTAGGTCTCGTAGGCCCAGACGTTGTTGGTCGGGTCGCTGGGATACGGGATCAGCGTGGGAGTGCGCTCGAAGTAGCGGCGCGCGAGCGCGGCGAACTGGCTGGCCACGTCGCTCGACGTGCCGCCGAGGCGGCGGTACGCGCGCATCGCGGCATCGCGCACATCGGCCGGTGCCGACGAGCTGCTGGCCAGCCGGAGCAGGAAGGGCTCAGCAGTGGGCCAGCCGATCTCCGAGAGGATCTCGCACACCTTGCGCTGGCCCGCAGAGTCGAGCGCAGGCAGCGCGGTGCCAAGGGGCACCACCGCGAGGCGCTTCATCTCCACGAGCATCGACCGCGCCGACGACGCGACCTGCGGCGACTTGCCCTCAAGCACCGCGCGCAGGAGGGCGGGAACCGCGTACTCGCCGGCAGCCATGAGCTGGCCGCGGGCCATCATCTGCTGGCGCATCGAGCCGCCGAGGTTGGCGATCGCGGCCGCAATGCGTGCGGGGTCTCGGGCGACGGCTCGCTGGCCGGCAATCCACCGGATCTCGAGCCCTGCGAACTCCTCGGAGATGCCCTGCATGTTGCGGCCACGAGGCAGCGAACGCTCGAGCTTCTCACGCATGCCCTGCTCGTCGACAAGGAGCGCGATCTGCGCGTCGGTGATGCCGGTGTCGTAGAGCGCCTGGATGTTGCTCAGCGCGAGGTCCGGCTTGCCGATCAGCACATAGTGCAGCGTGAGGTCAAGGAGCCGAGCCTGCGCCGCGCTCTCGTTGGGGTCGAGCGGCTCGATGGTGGACTTCTCGGATTCGGCGTCGCCCGCACCGCCCTCGTCGGCGCCGGCATCCATGTCGCCGCTTTCATCGGCGGGCTCGTCCATCGGCTCATCCGCAGGCTCGTCCGCCTGCATGGCGGCCGCCGGCTGGGCGGGGACGACTGTCCACGGACCCGCGAGACCGAGCGTGATCAATAGGGCGGCAATCGGGGTGAGGGCGCTGTTCAGGCTCATCAACATCGGGCTCCTGGTGCCGCGCGGGGCGGCGGGCTCGTGCAACCCATGGGGACCCTCACAGGTCGTGGGGCCATCCCAGGGGAAGCGGATGAAGGTACCGGGGGCGGATGCCCTCCGCAACGAACGACCTTCCTCCCGACAGGGTCCGCACCCGACCTTCCGAGGGATCCATGGTGGCGAGTTCTTGGCTACATTCCCTGCGTGATGAACGACTCCCGCTCGTGCGGGAGGCCACCCCCTGCCAGCCGGTCGGCACCGGAGGCGCGGGGTGAGGGAAGGCGGTGAGAATCCGCCGCGGACGCGCCGCCGTAACGGGCGCGGTGACGCATGGAGGCGCACCCTCCTCTGCGTCGCCGCAACCCGGGCTCACAGAGTGCCACTGCCCATCGCCTTGCGGCGGGCGGGAAGGCCGAGCTCGGGACCCGAAGCCGGAAGACCTGGCATCATGATGCGCCGCGCCCTCGCGAGATGGGGCCCACGGTGCCGGACCTCCCTGTCTTCAGGAGGAGGCTGCGCATGTGCCGTTCATGGACCGTGACTGATGTGACGCGGTGCGTCGTGTGCGCGCTCGCGCCATGCGGCAACGCACTCGCCGAGGGATTCGCGACCGCCGTCGTCTCGTACGAGCCGGGCTCATCGCCCGCAACCGGCTACACCGTCCCCGCATCGGCGCTTGGCGAGCCTGCGCGCTTCACAAGCTCCCCGTGGGATGGAGGCGCCGTGACGCCCTTCGCGCCCGCGTGGCTGCCCTCGCAGGTGGTGTCGATCGGCGCCGGCGGATCGCTGGTGCTCGAGCTCGATGCCCCCGCCGTCGATGACCCGCGCAATCCATTCGGCATCGACCTCATCGTCTTCGGCAACTCGTTCTTCTCCGACATCGGTGGAGGCTCGGGCGTGTGCGGCGCACTTGCGGCGGATGGAGGGATCATCGACGTCTCGGCCGATGGCGTGACATGGTGCACCGTGCCCGGCATCGCGGCGGATGGGCTCTTCCCGACGCTGGGCTACCTCGATGCGGATCCCTACGACGCGGTGCCTGGCGCGGTCGAGACGGATGCACGGATGCCAGTCGACCCCGCGCACCGCGCAGAGGCGATGTACGCGATGCCCTGGCCTGAGGTGGTGGCCGCGTACGGCATCTCTGCGGGCGGCGCTGGCGTCGACCTCGCCGCCACCGGATGCGCGAGCGCGCGATTCGTGCGCATCCGGGTGCCACCGCCTCCGCACTCGCATGTGGAGATCGATGCCGTGAGCCGCGTGAGGCCGCGAGCGCGTGCCGCGGACTTCAACGGGGACGGCGCCGTGAACGGCACCGACCTCACGGTGCTGCTGGTGCAGTACGGCGCTGCAGGCAGCGCGGACCTGAACGGGGACGGAACCGTGGATGGCGTTGACCTTGCGCAGCTCCTCGCGGAGTGGACGGGCTGATGCGGCGCGGCCTCACGCTCGTCGAGGTGCTCGTGTGCATCGGCCTTGTGGCTGTGCTCTCGTCGATTGCGGCGAGCGCCGTGTCATCAGCCGTGTCGGCATCGCGCATGGCCACGTGCGCGGGCAACCTGCGGCAGCTGGGCTCGGCGGCACAGGCGTACATGTCGTCCAACCGCGAGGCGCTGCCTGCAGCGGTGCTCTTCGAGGCCGACGCGGGATCCCTTCGCCAGGTGATGTGGGATCACGTGCGTCGGGCGGACGGCACGTTCGAGCCCGGTCCCCTGTGGGCAGGACTCGACCGCCCGTTCCACGTGATGCGATGTCCCTGCTGCGCGCCGACCGGCAGCGACCCTGACGCGTCGGGCTACAACTACAACACGACGTTCCTGGCCGCCGAGGGGCACTATCCGGTGATGGACCCCGACGGATGCATGCGCAGCGGATGGGATGCCGTGCGGCCTGGCCTTCCCCCCGGTGCGCGGCGCAGGCCCTCCGAAACAGCTCTCTTTGGGGAAGGCGCCTGGCGCGGCGGCGCAAACCGCTTCATGCGCGCGCCTGGCGGGACCGTCGAGGGAGACCTGGCTACCGTGTACGCCGGTGGCCAGGCGTTCAGGCATCTCGGGTCGACCAACATCTGCTGGCTCGACGGACACATCTCGTCAGTCGGCATCCCATGCGCCGGAACCCACGCCACGCCGCCGCTCGCGCAAGGCACACTCGGATTCCCGGACAACGGCTTCCTCTCGGAGGACGACAGTGCCTACGACCCCAGGTGACGTTTGTCCGCAGCTGCGCATCGAGCGATGCGTCTGCCACGACGTGACCTTCCGCGAGGTCGTCGAGTGGTCGAAGTCGACGAGGTGCGCCAGCGTGGAGGGTGCCGCGCGCGAGTTCAAGTGCACGACATCGTGCGGCATGTGCACGCCCTACGTCGAGCGCGCGCTCGAGACCGGCCAGACCGTATTCCATGAGATCCTGCCGCTCAAGCGCGGCGCAGCGCGGTAGCCCGCTCACCGCCCGAAGCGACGCGCCAGGTCCGCGAGGGGGATCCGCAGAGTCGTCGGCCTGCCGTGAGGGCAGTTCGTCGCACGCTCGATCTCGTGGCGGCGCGCGAGCAGCGCCGAGATCTCGTGCGGCGTGAGCCGGTCCCCTGCCTTGATCGCAGCCTTGCATGCGCGCATGTCGAGGAGGTCGGCGATGGCCGCCTCCGATCCGTCTCCGCACTCCACCGCTGCCGCGAGCGCATCGTCGCAGAGCGCATCGGCCACGAAGCGCGCCGCGTCCATGCCGCGGCCAGTGAGGTACGGGGGGAACGCATGCACCGCGACCGACCGCGGACCCGATGCCGCAGCCTCGATGCCGAGCCGGCTGAAGAGCGGCGCGAACTGGTCGAGCCTTGCCAGCGCGGCGGGCGGCACGTCTGCGGTGGCGGGCACCAGGAACCGCTGCGAGGCGAGCGTGCCCGAGGCGAGGCGCGCGCGCAGCTCCTCGAACATCACGCGCTCGTGCAGCGCATGCTGGTCGATCACGACGAGGGCGCCATCCTCCTCAAGCACGATCCACGAGTCGTCGACCTGCAGATACCGCTCCGTAGCGACGGAGTGCACGTGCGGGAGCGGCGCGGATGGCGGCGCAGGCTGAGGGGATTGCGGCGCAGACTGGGCCGCGGCCGATGCGGGCTGCGGCGCGGATTGCGGCGCGGCCAGCGAACCGGACTGCGGCGCAGGCGTGCGCATCCACGCTGCTCGCGCGCCCCTGTCTGGCGCCGGCACCACGAGTGGCCTTGCCTGCACGGGGACCACCGCGCTGCGAGGCACCTGCGCGAGGATCGGCGACGCGTCACGCGTGAGGTCCTCGCTGCGTAGCGCATCCTGCACCGCGCGGTGCACGAGGCGGTGCGCGGCATCCGGCGCGCGCCACCTCACCTCGAGCTTCTGCGGGTGCACGTTGACGTCAACCGCCGCCGGGTCGCACGCGATCATCAGCACGAACGCCGGAACGAGCGACGGCTCGGCGAGACCGCGGTATGCCTCGCGTGCGGCATGCGCGAGCGAGCGCTCGGTCACAGGCCTGCCGTTGACGAAGATCCTCTGGAACCGGCTCGTCGACCGCATCGACTCGGGCCTGCACACGGCGCCGCGCACCGACATTGCCCATTCGCCGCCCGCGCCGTCGGGTACGCGCATCTCGGCGTGCACCGGCAGAGGGTCCGCGCCGAGCACCTCGCCGAGCGCGCCTCGGATGCGTCCCATCAGGTCTGCTGATGCCGGCACGTCGAGCGCGGTGCGTGCACCATGCCGCAGTGCGAACCCGACCTCGGGGTGCGCGAGCGCGGCATTCACCACCGCGTCGGTGATGCGGGCCGACTCCGCGGATTCCGCACGGAGGAAGTGCCGGCGCGCGGGCACGTTGTCGAAGAGGTCCCGCACCTCGACTGTGGTGCCCTGCCGGCCCGCCGCAGGCCGCGCCGGCTCGGCCTCACCAAAGCTGCAGACGAGGGTCCAGGCCTCGGCGGCGTCGCGCGTGCGGCTCGTCAGCGCAAGACGCGACACCGCCGCCACCGAGCAGAGTGCCTCGCCGCGGAACCCGAAGGACGACAGTCTCCACAGGTCGCTGGCATCGCTGATCTTGCTCGTCGCATGGGGCGCGACCGCGAGCGCAAGCTCATCTGGCGGGATCCCCGCGCCGTCGTCGCGCACGCGAACGAGCGACCGCCCGCCGCCCTCGATCTCGATGTCGATGCGAGTCGCGCCTGCATCAAGCGCGTTCTCCACAAGCTCCTTCACGACGCTCGCCGGACGCTCGACCACCTCGCCTGCCGCAATCTGGTGCACGAGATGCTCTGGCAGCGCGCGGATCGGCATGGCGAGCCGATATCGTACGCGCGTGCGCGAGACGGTCGTGATCGGAGACGTGCATGGCTGCGGCGAGGAGCTGCGGCTTCTGCTCGCGCGCGTCGACCGCGTCGCCCCGCGAGCGCGCATCATCTTCGTGGGGGACCTGCTCACGAAGGGACCGCGGCCGGACCTGGTGGTGTCGGAGATCCTCGCGCGCAGGCAGGCGGGCGCGGCGATCGAGCTCGTGTGCGGCAACCACGAGCCTCGTGCGCTCGAGGCGCTCATGCGTGCGGGGCCTGATGCGGAGCTGGCCCTGCTGCCGCCGCGGCTTGCCGAGATGGTCGACATCCTCGCGGACGAGGACATGCTCGATGACGCGATCGGCCTCATGCGCGAGGCGCTGTGCACAAACGTGCTGCGGGGACCCAAGCGCAGGTGGGCAGTCGTGCACGGCGGCGTCGACCCGAGGCTCGGCCTCGACCGCACGCCGCCGAGGCGGCGCGTCACGATCAAGGGCGCGCCCGACGAGGTGGACTGGTGGTGGTCCTATGACGGCCGCGATGGCCTGCTCGTCGTCGGGCACAAGCCTCTTGCGGCGCCGCTGGTGCTCCGGCGCGCCGACGGCCGCGCCGTCGTCGTCAATGTCGACACGGGATGCGTCTACGGAGGCGCGCTCAGCGCGTACCGCATCGAGCGGGATGCGATCGTGTCGGTGCCGAGCCGCCAGCGCGGCGACCGCTCGCTGCGCTCGCGGCTGAGCATCAGGCCGGCGACCAGCGCATGGCAATGGGCTGACGGCGCCCCGGTCCGAAGGCTCGCGGGCTGAGCTTGGGCACGATCGGCGCCTGCGCGCGCTTGTGCTGCGCGGCGTCAATGGCGCGGCACCAGCGCACCACCATCGCGAGGTCAAGTCCGCTCTCCGCCGCGATCTCGTGCGCGGGCATCTCACGCTCGACCCATCCGCGCACGATGGCGTCGAGCTGCTCGTAGGGCGGGAGCGTGTCCTGGTCGCGCTGGTCGGGCTTGAGCTCGGCGCTTGGCGCCTTGTCGATGCTCGCCTGAGGGATGGAGTCCGGGGGCAGGCCGATCTCGGCTCCGTGCGCGTTGATCCAGCGCGCCAGACCGTACACATCGGTCTTGAGCACGTCGCCGATCGGGCTCATCGCGCCGCACATGTCGCCGTAGAGGGTGGCGTACCCGGTCGCCATCTCGCTCTTGTTGCCGGTGGACAGCACGAGCGCGCCGGAGGCGTTTGCCATCGTCATCAGGACGATGCCGCGGAGGCGGCTCTGCATGTTCTCGTCGGCCACACCTGAGGGCGCTGTGCCTGCCGACGCGCCAATGAGGGACGCGAGCCCCGCATGAGCGTCGGCGATCGGCACTCGCACAGGCGGCGCCATGCCCAGGCGGGCGGCCGCATCGACCGCGTCCGTGACGCTGCCCGCGCTTGACCAGCGGCTCGGCATGCAGACGCCGCGCACATGCGTCGGGCCCAGTGCGGCCACCGCCAGCGCGGCCACCACCGCCGAGTCGATGCCTCCCGAGAGGCCCAGCAGCGCATCGGTGTGGCCGGTCTTGCGGAAGTAGCTCCGGATCGCGCACACAATCGCGTGCGCACGCTCGCGGGGAGGAGCCCATGGCGATGCGTCGCCCGTCCCTGACAATGCGACCGCCGGCGCGAAGCGAGGCGCGCGCAGCGTGCAGGCGCCCGCGGCGCTCCACTCGCTCGACCCGCCGTCAAACACCAGGTCATCCTGCGCACCCGCCGCGTTCACGCTCACGACGCGCGCGCCGAGGGTGCGTGCGGTGTCGGCGAGCAGCGCATCGCGACGCGCATCCTTGCCCACCGAAAACGGCGACGCGCTGAGCCCACACAGGGTGCGCGCCCCGTCGGCGACGCAGGCGGCGGCGAGGTCATGGTCGTGTCCCGCACCGCCGTGCCCATCGCGGGCCCGCCAGAGGTCCTCGCACACGAGGATGCCGATGCGCTCGGACCCACCATCCTTCAGCGGCACGTCTGCCACGGTGTGACGGGTGCCCGCCGTGAAGTGCCGGGCCTCGTCGAAGACGTCGTAGCTGGGCAGGTGCACCTTGACGTGGACGGCACGGACCGAGCCTCCCCAGACGAGGACGGCCGCGTTGGCCGTGTGCCCGCCGTCGGTTCGCCACGGCGAGCCCACCAATGCAGGCATCGGCGACTCGCGCGCGATCCGCCCGACCGACTCCATGCACCGCGCCACGAAGTCGCCCCGCGACAGCAGGTCGCGCGCCGGGTACCCGCAGACGGCCATCTCCGGGGTGACCGCAAGCGATGCGCCCGCAGCGTGCGCCTCTCGAAGGGACGAGATGAGCGCGCGAGCGTTGGCCTCGAGTTCACCCACGATGGGGTCGGCCTGGATCAGCGCGACGCGCATGGGCACGTCAGCTCGAGGCGATGTCGCGCAGCGTGCCGCGCGCGAGCACCGCGATGCCCCGCTCGCGCAGCACTCCGAAGAGCTGCTCGGCATGCTCGCTGCCGCGCACCTCCACCTGGCAGAGCACCTGCACCTTGGAGACGTCCGCATCGCCGAAGGCACGCTCGTGCGAGACCTGCTTCACGCTCGCTCCCGTTGAGGCGATCGCGGCCGCGATGTCCGCGAGCCCGCCCGGCCTGTCGCGGATCACGGCAAGGAACTGGATGAGGCGGCCGTCGAGCGCGAGCCCATGCTCGATCACGCGCGACAGCACCGCAGGGTCGATGTTGCCGCCGCAGAGCACAAGCACGACGCGGCGCGCATCGCCGATGCACTCGCGGTGCGCCATCAGCGCCGCGAGCGCGGCGGCGCCGGCGCCCTCCACCACGGCCTTCTCCATCTCGACGAGCCGCAGGATCGCGAGCGTGATGGCGCGCTCGTCGACCGTGACGAGGCTCGAGAT
>CAZKTN010000003.1:18897-33840 GCA_964555705.1 uncultured Isosphaeraceae bacterium
TCGCTGGCGACGAGCTCCTCCGCGCGCTCGCGCGCCTCGCCGATGTTGTCGCCGTGCAGCAGCACCCGCGCACCGAGGGCCGCAGCGCGCGCCTGCTTGATGAGCGGCGCAAAGCGCGGCATCACCACCGTGACAGGCATCCCCAGGTCGCGGCCGTGGTACGCAAGCGCAAGCGCATGGTTCCCCGCGCTGGCGCCAACGATGCCCCGCGCCCGCTGCGCAGGGTCGAGCTGCATCAGCAGGTTGCGCGCGCCGCGCTCCTTGAAGGAACCGGTCGCCTGAAGGAAATCGCACTTGCACCACACATCGAGCCCGAGCATGTCGCTCAGCCCCGGGCTCCTCACGCACGGCGTGCGCACCACACCCCCGGCGATGCGCTCGGCGGCGCCTTCCACATCCTCGAGGGTGACCGTTGTGTTGCCGGTGTGGGTGGCCATGCGTTGAGCGCCGTCGTGCGCGGTGTGCACCATTGAGGGAGGGGGCGCCGCACGAGGCGGAGCCGGAGGCATCAGGTGGCAGGACCCGCCGCGCGCACCTCAGGGGTCACCGCGTACTTCGCGTCATTGTCGCGGAACTTGCGCGCGAGCTCGGTGGCCTTCGCGTCGTACGCCGCGCCGTCGCGCCAGGTCTTGCGCGGGTCGAGGACGTCGGAGGGCACGCCCGCCACCGCCGTCGGCATCTGCAGGCGGAAGATCGGGTGCTCGGTGAACGTCGCGCGCTTGAGCGAGCCGTCGAGGATCGCGTTCACGAACGTGCGCGTCCATGGGAGCTTGAAGCGGGATCCCGTGCCGTACGGCCCGCCGGTCCATCCGGTGTTCAGCAGCCACACGTCCGCCTTGTGCGCGGCGATCCGGTCACGCAGCATCTCCGCGTAGCGCATCGGCGGGCGCGGCATGAACGGGCCGCCGAAGCACGCGGAGAAGTTCGGGGTCGGCTCGGTGACGCCGGCCTCGGTGCCCGCGAGCTTGGACGTGTAGCCGTTGAGGAAGTAGTACATCGCCTGCTCGGGCGAGAGCCGCGACACCGGCGGCAGCACGCCGAAGGCATCAGCCGTCAGGAAGATCACGTTGCGCGGGTGCCCCGCCACGCTCGGAATGCGCGCGTTGCGGATGTACGACACCGGGTAGGTGACGCGCGTGTTCTCGGTGCGGGCTGCGCTGTCGTAGTCGGGCGCGCGGCTGTGCGGGTCGACGACGGTGTTCTCGAGGACGCTCCCGAAGCGGATGGCATCCCAGATCTCAGGCTCGGTCTCGCGCGAGAGCTTGATGCACTTGGCGTAGCAGCCGCCCTCCATGTTGAAGACGCCCGTGTCGGACCATCCGTGCTCGTCGTCGCCGACGAGGTCGCGGTTGGGGTCTGCGCTGAGCGTCGTCTTGCCGGTGCCCGAGAGCCCGAAGAAGAGCGCCACGTCGTCCGGGTTCCCGCGGGCCACGTTGCAGGAGCAGTGCATCGGGAAGACCCCCATGTCCGGGAGGTCATGGTTCATCGCGTAGAAGATGCTCTTCTTCATCTCGCCTGCGTACCGCGTGCCGACGATGAGCACGAGCTTGCGCTCGAGGCTTTGCGCGATGATGACCGGGCCCTTGGCGCCGTAGGCCGAGGGGTTGTCGACCTTCATGTTGCATGCGTTGATGACGGTCCAGTCCTGAGACCACCCCGGAAGGTCGGCGCCGTCCGCGTTGATGAAGAGCGTGCGCGCGAAGAGCGCGTGCCAGGCCTCCTCCGTAAAGACGCTGACGCGAAGGCGGTACGCGGGGTCTGCGCCTGCGTAGCCGTCGAACCGGTACACGTCGCTGCGCGAGCGCATGTGCTCCATGACCTTTGCCTCCAGCGCGGAGAAGTGCGCAGGCGTCATGGGCTGGTTGACCTTGCCCCAGTCGATGTTTCCGTGGATGCCTGGGGTGTCCTCGAGGTACTTGTCGTTGGGGCTGCGGCCGGTGCGCTCACCCGTGTCGCAGGCAAGCGCGCCGTTTGCCGCCAGCACGCCCTCGCCGCGGCGAAGCGCATGCTCGACGAGAATCGCAGCGGACAGGTTGCGGTGGGTGCCGACGCCATCCAGGACGGTGCGGCGGGTGGACGGGATCGCTGATAGGGTCGACATGGACTAGGCCTCCAGGGGACTCTGCCCCACAACCTTGCGGGGGACCGACAATCGTACCCATGCGGCGCTGACGATTGCGACTCCCGCGAAAGGTGCATATCCTCCCGGGTTCGCTACGGAGACCGTAGCTCAGTTGGTAGAGCACCGGGTTGTGGTCCCGGCTGTCGCGGGTTCGATCCCCGTCGGTCTCCCTTCCTCCCCCTCCACCCAGCGTCCGCTGCGTGGAGGGGTGCCTCAACCGCCCCGTGAAGGCCTTCGCCATACAGGCAGACATCGCGTGGGAGGACAAGCCCGCGAACAGGTCAGCGTTCGAGTCCCGCGTGCGCGACGCGGCTCCCCCGCCAGGATCGCTCGTCGTGCTGCCCGAACTCTGCGACGTGGGATTCACGATGAATGCGGCGAAGGCAGCCGAGGACGACTCGCGCTCATGGGCGTCCGCGCTCGCCCGCAGCCTCGGGATCTGGCTGGTCTCGGGCCTTGCCGTGCGCCACGGGCGCGGCGTGAGCAACTGCGCTGTGGTGCATGATCCGCACGGTGACGAGGCCGCGACGTACCGCAAGGCATTCCTCTTCACGCCCGCCGGCGAGCGGGAGCACTACATCGCCGGCGACAGCGCGGTGACCGTCGACTGCGGCGGGCTGCGTGTCGCGCCGGTGATCTGCTACGACCTGCGGTTCCCGGAGCTGTGGCGGCGCGCTGCGCTCGACGGCGCGCAGTGCTTCGCGTGCATCGCAAGCTGGCCAACGGTGCGTCAGCGGCACTGGGACACGCTTCTTGTCGCGCGTGCGATCGAGAACCAGGCGTTCGTGATCGGCTGCAACCGCACGGGTACCGACCCAAATGCCGCATACACAGGCGGCAGCGCGATCGTGACGCCCCTCGGCGACGTGGTCGCGCACGCCGGCGCCGGTCCGGGAACGGCGAGTGCCGATATCGATGCCGCCGCTGTGATGCAGTGGCGCTCGAAGTTCCCGGCACTTGCAGACGCACGGCTCGACATCGGCATCGAGCGGCGCTGATCAGCCCGTGCGCATAACCAAACCTTTGTGCACGCGCGTCCCGACCGGTGACGCGCCGCGCGCGCGCATCTACACTCCGCGCCATGGCTGACGGCATGGAACGCGCCGTCGGACCCGAGGAGAGAACGATGACACGGAAGTCCGCGACACTCGAGCGACGCACACGTCCGCAACCAGCGCATCCGGAGTGGAGATCCGCGCTGCACCGCGGCTACTTCGCGCAGCTTGGTCAGGCATGGGTGGGACACTCGAGGTGGATCCGCGGCATCACCGTGCAGGACCTCGTCGAGCATGTCGAGCGTGCCTCCCCAGCAGGGATTCCGGAGAGCGCAGCGTGCAGCTGGGCTGCAGACGTCGCGCTCGCGGTGGCATGCTGCCGCGACCTGCCCGAGGCATGGAGCCACCTCACCGTCGCGAACACGTGGCGACTGCGCGAGGCATGCGCGCTGCGTCTCGATGCAGAGGAGTCGATCCTGTTCACGGAGCGGTTCTGGTCGGACCTGCGCGCGCAGACGCGGACGGCGGCGAGGGATCCCGAGGGCAGCACGCTGGGCGGGGAGCTGCGGCTGCAGTGCTACACCGGGCAGCGGGCTCTCGCGCGCTGGCTCGTGGCGCACCTCCTTGTGAGGCTCGAGTCCGGTGTCGGGGTGCCTTGCGATGCGCTTGACAGCAGCCCCGCAGCGCATACCCTCACCAATTCGACGGCAGGCGCGTCACTTCGCCTGCCCACGGCAACTTAGCTCAGTTGGTAGAGCATCGCATTGAAAATGCGAGGGTCCGCGGTTCAAGTCCGCGAGTTGCCATTCGTTTGCGCACTCAGCTGCCGGGGATCGCTCTGCAGGCCGCATGCCGGCCGGCCCTGCGTCCACTACGTTCCCTGATGGCGAGGCACGCCGATCCTGTGCGAGCGCACATGCGACTCGTTCAGCCCGCCGATGGGGTAGATCGCCTCGAGCGCGCCGGCGAGCTCGTCGGGCTCAACGATCACGAAGAGCGCAGGCCGCCCGAGCACTGCCGCCGTGAAGCGGCTCGCCCTCGAGAGGTGACGGCCGGTCGTTGCGGCCACGAGCGTGCAGTCCTCGATGCGCAGCGGAACGATCCTGAACTGCCACGCCTGGCGACGTTCGATGAGCGCGGCAGCCTTGGGGTCGACGTTGGCGAGGTCGCCATCGAAACCGCGCGCAAGTGCGCGGTACTGGTCGACCCACGCCGCTTCCACGAAGGAGGGATCGACGCCGAACATCGCCTCGCAGAGGGCGCCGAAGGGGCGGCAGTCGCTCTCCTGCGCCAGCAGCACCGCATCCACCTGCGCGGCGGTCAGCAGGCCTTGCGCCTGCAGCAGCTCACCAATCCTCAACGGCCTTGCATCAAGCGGGATCCACACAGCGTCACTCTCCTCGTGGGGAGGGCATCGACGCGTTCCGGCATGCACTTTCGCCCGATGCGCAAATCCCCCGCAATCCCCCCTGCACGCGGGCCGATATGCCCACCAGTGGACGCAAGAGCGCACCCAAGCGCGGATCCCGAATGGGGCATGTAGGCGATCAACCCGACCGCAGGCGCGAGGGCGCCCTGCTGCGGTGGCTCTCGTCGCCTGCCGCTGTGCGAGCCGCAGGGACGCAGGCGAGGCGCATGCGGCTATCGATAGAGTCGCCGGATCCCAAGCGCCACGCGAGCGGCGTCGCTGAGGCTCTGATTGCGCGGAGGGTGGCAAGGCTCGGACTGCCCATCGCCTTTGAGGTGCCGACACCCTCAGGCCGGACCGTGGATGTCGACATCCGCGAGGGCGGCATCCGGCTCTGCCTGCACGTCAAGCATCTCGCCTCGAGCCACGCCAAGTCGCCGCGCAGGCACTCGCGCATTCCATCGGCGCTGATGGACCTCGCCAGGCACGCGCGCCGCGTCGTGATCGCGATCGAGTGGGTGCCGGGCCAGGCGAGGGCCGACCTTCGCCATGCGGCCGCTGATGCCGAACGGCTCCTTGACCGGGGGAGCGTCGGTGACGAGGCCAAGCTGCACGCGCGCGACGGGTCCGTGATCGGGCACGCGCGGATCGTCGCGCCCACGGACTCCCGGCAGACCGTCGTGATCGCGGGCATTCCCGACCGAGGCGCACTCGATGGCGCGGAGCGCCTCCTGCGCAAGGCATACGTCCAGTTCATGCCGAAGGCGCACAACGTGATTGTGGTGGCCGGCGCCGCACGTGACAGCCGCGCGTTCGCCGACGCGCTTGCGGGCGCGCCGATCGAGCGCTGGGACCGTTTCCCGCACAGAGGCGAGCGGATGGCGCATGGGCGTGCGCAGGACGGTTTCTGGTCAGGGCAATCGCATCCGGGAAGCGTGCTCGCCGCCTGGCTCTCGCTGGACGAGACGCCCCGGTTCACGTGCTGGATGAGGGATTCGATGGAGCCCCCTACTCCCGTGCTGCGCCTCTGCCAAAGGGTCTTCGGCGCCGCACCCGAACGGCTGCGCTAGGTCAAGTGCTCGCAAGATCGCCTGCGCGACGCGCTCACGTCAGGTCGCCGACGAGCCGTTCATGCGGCGGCAGACCGCGCGTAGCGGGCTTCGGAGGGGGCGGCCACAGCGTGTGGATCGCCTCGTGCGCCGGCATCCCGTCGACCACCGGGCGACTTCCGCGCGAGAGGAGCGCGAGCAGGTGCCTGCGTGCGACGCGGGCGCGAAGCAAGGCACGGTCGCCCTCCCATGCGCGGTCGCTGACCTCTGCGCGCTTCTCGAGGAAGTCGATGCCCCTGCTGTCTGACATCGGCAGCGCGACAGACACCTCGCGCAGCTCGCCGAGCATCTGCGAGCGCGCGAAGGACGCCAGCGTGTCGAGCCCCTCGCCGGTGAGGGCACTCACCGCGATCGCGCCTGGCTCGCGGGCGATCCACTCCGCGAGGCGGGCCTGCGCGAGCGCCGGGTCGCGCCGCGACCCCGCGCCGGTTTCGGCGAGGCGGTCAATCTTGTTGAGGACGACGACGCGCGGCTGGTCGGTGGCCCCGATCTCGTCGAGCACGCGTCGCACCGTGGCCAGCTGCAGCGGCCCGCGCGGATCGGCCGCATCGACCACCAGCAGCAGCAGGTGCGCGTGCACCGTCTCCTCAAGCGTGGCGCGGAAGCTCGCCACAAGGTGGTGCGGGAGCCGCCTGATGAAGCCAACCGTGTCGGAGAGCATCGCGCAGTCTCCGCCTCCGAGGTTCCACGACTCCGTGCGCGTGTGCAGCGTCGCGAAGAGCTGGTCATTCGCGAAGGCGCCTCCCGCCGTCAGCGCGTTGAAGAGGCTGCTCTTGCCTGCGTTGGTGTAGCCCACAAGACCCGCGGTGAAGTGCTCGGAGCAGCGCGTCTCGACCTCGCGGGACTTGCGCGCCTGCACCTCGGCGAGCTCGCGCTGCAGCGCCACGATGCGCCGCGCCACCAGGCGCCGGTCGATCTCGATCTGCTGCTCGCCAGGCCCGCGCGTGCCGACGCCCATCGGGGAGCCGCCGGTCACCTGCCCAAGGTGGCTCCACATCGCGCGCAGGCGCGGCGCCGTGTACTCGAGCTGCGCAATCTCGACCTGCAGACGTGCCGCGCTCGTCGCCGCGCGGTTGGCGAAGATGTCGAGGATCACCTCGCTGCGGTCGAGCACCTTGCAGCACGTCTCCTTCTCGACGTTGCGCAGCTGCGCCGGCGAGAGGTCCGCGTCGAAGATCACGACCTTCGCGCCCAGCTCCTTCACCATCGCGGTGAGCTCGCCGACCTTGCCCTTCCCGAGGTACGTGCGCCCGTCTGGATGCTCGCGCCTCTGCAGCATGGATCCCACGACGCGCACGCCTGCCGTCTCCGCGAGCGCCCTGATCTCGCCCAGCGGGTCGTCGGCGTCAAGATCCGCCTCGTCCTCGGGGAGCAGCACGCTGACGAGCACCGCGCGCTCGAGGCGCAGGTCGATCTCGTCGCGTGGACCGGTCTCCATGAGCGCGATGGTAGGTCCCCCTACCCTAGCGCCGTGGACACGTGCCTGGTGCTTGGCATCGAGACGAGCTGCGACGAGACCGCCGCAGCGGTGGTGCGCGCGGACCGCACGACCGGACACCTGCACGTGCTCTCGAGCATCGCCGCATCCCAGGACGACCTTCACGCGCCCTATCGCGGCGTGGTGCCCGAGATCGCCAGCCGTGCGCACCTCGAGCGGATCCAGCCGGTGATCCGGCGCGCACTCGCGGATGCAGGCTGCACGCTTCGGCAGATCGATGCGGTAGCCGTCGGGCACAGGCCCGGGCTGATCGGGTCGCTGCTTGTGGGCACGAGCGCAGCGAAGGCGATCGCGTGGTCGCTTGGAGTGCCTCTCGTTGGCGTGGACCATGTCGGCGCGCATCTCGTCGCGGCACTGCTCGACAGCGAGCCGTGCCGCTTCCCCGCGATCGGCCTCGTGGCCAGCGGCGGGCACACCAGCCTGTTCTCGATGTCCGCGCCAGGCGCGCTTGAGCTGCTCGGCGCGACGATCGACGACGCCGCAGGCGAGGCGTTCGACAAGGGCGCTGCGTGCCTGGGTCTTGGGTATCCCGGAGGCCCGCTGCTCGATGCGCTTGCGGCGACCGGCGACGCCACGCGTGCGCCGTTTCCAATGTCGCGCGTGCCGGGCATGGACTTCTCCTTCAGCGGCGTCAAGACGGCGCTGCGCGAGGCCGTGCAGCGTCCGCCATCGGCATGCTCCGCCGCGGACCTGGCTGCGGGATTCCGCGAGGCCATCGTGGGAGCCCTCGTGCGCGGCGTCGAGCGCGCGCTCGATGCGCATCCCGCGCAGGGACTCATCGCCGGCGGCGGCGTGTGCGCGAATGCGCTGCTGCGCGCGCGGCTTGCGGCGCTCTGCGAATCACGGGGGCTGTGGCTGCGCATCCCGCGCCCGCATCACTGCACCGACAACGCTGCAATGATCGCGGGTGCCGGCGCGCTGCGTTCGCTCGCCGGCGAGCGCGATGGGCTCGACCTCACCGCGCAGCCGCTCTCGGCGATGGCGCGCGGCCGCCGCGGCCCTGCCCGAAGGACGGCGCCATGAGCTACCGGCCCCCGTACATCGATGCGGACTCGATCATGGTCGAGGGCCCGCACCCGTCGACGATCCCCGACGAGGAGCTGCTCGCGCAGTGCGAGATCCGCACCGGCCGGGTGGCCGGCCCTGGCGGATCGCACCGCAACTCGACGGACTCCGCAGTGCGCATCGTGCACACGCCTACCGGCCTCGATGGGCAGGCGACCGAGCGCAGGCACCAGGGCGAGAACCGGCGCATGGCGCTTCGGAGGCTGCGCATGCGGCTGGCAATCAGGGTGCGTACGCCGACCTCACGCGATGGCCACAGGCAGAGCGAGCTGTGGCGTTCACGGAGGCAAGGCACGCAGATGCCGGTCAACCCGGACCACAAGGACTACCCGGCGCTGCTTGCGGAGGCGCTTGATGTGGTCGTGGCACGGCGGTTCGACGTTGCGGGTGCCGCTGGTGTGCTCGGGCTCACGATGAGCCAGCTCTCGCGGATGATCAGGCACGAGAGGCACGCATTCGCGCGAGTCAATGCGGGACGCGAGGCCGTCGGATTGAGGCCACTGCGCTCCTAGCCAAGTCGCGCTAGAGTGAGGACGTGCGGGAACACCGAGACATTGCTGCACGGGCCGCGCTGCTTCAGGCGGAACTTGCCGGGATCCGCCATGACCTGCACATGCACCCGGAGATCGGCTTCGCCGAGCGCCGGACGAGCGGGGTCGTGCAGCGGGAGCTCGCAGCGGCGGGCATCCCCTTCAAGGCCGGACTCGCGCGCGGCACTGGAGTGGTCGCCCACATCGCGTCGGGCGCACCCGCAGGCACACCGGCCGTCGCGCTGCGCGCAGACATCGACGCGCTGCCGATCGAGGAGCGTTCGGGCCTGCCCCACTCCTCACGCATCCCGGGCATGATGCATGCGTGCGGGCACGATGGGCACACGGCGATCCTGATTGGCGCCGGCCGCGTGCTTGCGTCACTCGCGCGCGAGGGCGCGCTGCGGCGTGACGTGATCCTGCTCTTCCAGCCTGCGGAGGAAGGTGGGGGCGGCGGCAGGCTTCTTGTGGAGGAGGGATGCCTCGACGGCGGCATCATCGGTCCACCTGTCGAGCGCGTCTTTGGACTGCACGGGTGGCCCTGGCTTCCGCTGGGAACAGTTGGCATCCGCGAGGGCGTGTTCTTCGCCGCCAGCGACCGCTTCAGCATCACGGTGCGCGGACGCGGGACGCACGCCGCATGGCCGCACGACGGGCGCGATCCTGTGCTCGCCGCATCGGCCATCGTGATGGCGCTCCAGCAGATCCCCGCACGCGACCGCGACCCTGCGGAGCCCGTGGTCGTCACCGCATGCACGTTCCATGCGGGCACTGCCACCAACGTGATCCCCCCGCTTGCGCAGGTCGGCGGCACGATCCGCACAGTCTCCGAGCGCACGCGCGCGATGGTGCACGCGCGGATGGCGGAGGTCGTCGCCGGCATCGCGAGCGCGCACGGGTGCACGGCCGAGTGCATCATCGATGACGGGTTCCCCATGCTGCGCAACGACCCGCTCGCGTGCGCAGACGCGCGGCGCGCGGTCGCGGCGTGCGGACCGCACACGACCGCGGTGGAGCTTGCGCATCCGGTGATGGGCGGCGAGGACTTCTCGTACTACGCGCAGCTCGTGCCGTCCTGCTTTGTTGCGCTGGGCCTCCAGTCGCAAGGATCCGCACTGATGCCCGTGCTCCACGCCGACAACTTCGACTTCAACGATGCGGCGATCGCTCCGGGCGTGGAACTCATGGTCCAACTCGCGCTCTCAGGCTTGCCCGAGGCCGCGTAGGACATAGGATCGGTTCGTGTCCCCCCTCCTCCTGACCCCTGCGGCCATTGCGGTCGCGGCCGTGTCGTGCGCCTTTGCGCGTCCAGTCGAGCTCCCGAGCCCCATGCAGCGCGCCGATGCGCCGCCCGCAGTCGCGCTCCCAGATGGCGTGGCGCTGCTGGAGGGCGACCCTCTGGCATGGCTCGCAGCGCAGGACCAGCCGACCGTAAGGCTCGAGCGCGTCCCGCTTGGGCCTTCACGCAGCGCCGACCTCAACCTGGTCCGTGCCGATCCCCTCCGCGACGCGCGGGTGGTGGTCGCCCGCATGCGCGCCGACGGATCCGTCGAGGAGCGGCAGCTCGAGGGCTCGTCCGCGCAGATCTGGGTCGGCCATGTGGATGGCGAGCCCGGCTCGATCGCGATGCTCTCGCGGTCGCCGCACTTCACGTACGGCTACGTCGAGGCGTCATTCGGAACGGCGATCATCTCAAGCGGACCGGTCGGATCCGGGCTGCCGGTCGTCGCATTCACGATGCAGGACCTTGCGCCGGATGCGATCCGCTGGGCGGAGCACGCGTGCCAGGTCCTGGTGCCTCCCCAGGCCAAGCACGGTGACGCCGCCCACGAGGGAGGCGTCGCGGGAGACGACCCGTGCCGGCAGGCGAGGATCGCCATAGAGACGGACACCGAGTTCCTCGGCCGATTCGCCGGCAACGCGAACGCCGCGCGCGACTACGTGGCCACGCTCTTCGCGGCCATGAACCTGATCTACGTGCGCGACCTCTCGCTGCACCCCAACCTCGTGTACCTGCGGCTGTGGGAGGGCACGAGCGACCCGTGGAACACAACCTCCTCGGGCGATGCGCTCGGCGAGTTCCGCACCTACTGGGAATCGTCGATGGGCACCGTGAACCGTGCGATGGCGCACATGCTCTCGGGCCGCGGGCTTGGCGGCGGCGTCGCGTGGCTCGGCAGCATCTGCAACAGCTTCGCCTACGCCGTCTCCGGCAACCTCGGCGGCTCGTTCCCGTACCCGGTGGCCGACAACAGCGGGCAGAACTGGGACCTGATGGTGGTGAGCCACGAGATGGGCCACAACCTCGGCGCTCCGCACACCCACAGCGAGAACCCGGTCGCAGACGGCTGCGGGCTCGACCCGCGCGACTGCACGGTGGCGCAGGCCGGCGAGGCCACCATCATGAGCTACTGTCACCTCTGCCCGGGCGGCATCGCGAACATGCGCATGAGGTTCCACGAGTTCAGCGTCGAGTCGATGAGCGGCTACCTCGGCGGCATCTCCTGCAACATCACGGGGCAGACGGAGCCTCCCTCGGCGATGCCTGACCGGTGGGTCGTCATCCCGCCGGTCACGCTCGACCTCGACGTGCTCGCCAACGACATCCCCTTCAACTGCGAGAGCGTGACGATCGCATCGCTCGTCAACCAGACCGGAAACGCCACGCTGACGCTGCTTCCTGGCGCCGGACCCGAAGGCCGCGACATCATCCGCGCCGAGGTGGACATCGCGCCGGGACAGCAGGTCCTCGCGGGCTACCGGCTCGTGGACTCGAGCGGATGGTGGTCGCCCGTGACCCAGATCACGATCGATGCGCTCCTCATGCGCACCCCCGAAGACCCCGTCGGCGATGCCGCGGGAGTCGGTGCGGCGTACTACGCGCTCGCGAACCCCTCCGTGCTGCCTGACTTCTCGACGCTGTCGCCATACCTGTCGACTTCGGTGAGCGAGCTCAACTTCGCGAGCACCGGCGGCGTGTTCGCCAACTCAGGCCGCTCGGAGAACGTCGGCGCGCTCTTCACCGGATGGATCGACATCCCGGAGGCCGGCGAGTGGCGGCTCTACACCAACTCCGACGACGGCTCCAAGCTCTGGGTCGGCGACCAGCTCGTGGTGAACAACGATGGCCTGCACGGCATGGTCGAGGTGGGCGGCACAGTCGCGCTCGCGCGCGGCCGGCACCAGGTCACCGTCGGGTTCTTCGAGCGCGGCGGCGGCGCCGGCCTCATCGTCTCCTGGGAGGGTCCCGGCACCGCGAAGGAAGTTGTGCCTGCGTCGCGCTGGACGCGCGGTGGCACCGTGAACTGGGCAGACGTCAACCGCGACAGCATCGTGAACGCGCTCGACCTCGCCGCGGTGCTCGCCGCGTGGGGCAGCACGACCGGCGGACAGGCTGACACAAACCGCGACGGGCGCGTCGACGGCAATGACCTGGCCGTGGTGCTCGCGGGCTGGAACGGCTAGCGCGGCTCAGGCCAGCGCGGCTGCCTTCGAGTCGATGCACGCGATCAGGTCGTTCCACGACTTGTCGAAGGAGTCCCGGCCCTCGACCTGGAGCGTCTGAGCCGTCGCATCGAGGTCGATGCCGGCCTTCGTCACCGCGTCGAGCGTGGCCTTCCACGACATGTCCGTTGGCGAAAGCACCGAGGCGACCGTGCCATGGTCGGCCATCGCCAGCAGCGTGTGCTCGGGGATCGTGTCGACCGTGCGGGGAGCCGCGAGCGACTCGACGTAGAGCGTGTCCTTGAGCGCCGGATCCTTGGTGCTTGTGCTCGCGAAGAGCAGCCTCTGCGGACGCGCGCCCTTGGCGGCGAGCGCCATCCAGCGATCCGAGGTGAAGAGCTCGACGTAGCTGCGGTAGCACTGGCGGCCCACTGCGATGCCGAGCGTGTTCGCGAGGTTTGCCGGCAGGCGCTTGGCGGTCTTGCCGTCCCAGCGCGAGATGAAGAGGCTCGCCACGCCGCACACGCCATCGAGCGGCTGTCCCGCCTTGGCGCGCCGCTCGAGGCCGCGCATGTACGCCTCGGCCGCCGCGCGGTACTGCGAATCGGAGAAGAGCAGCGTGACGTTGATGGACACTCCATCCGCGGTCAGCGACTCGATCGCCGGGATGCCCTCGGGCGTGCCGGGCACCTTGATGAAGAGGTTCTTGCGCGACGCCTTCGTGTGCAGCGCGAGCGCCTGCTTCACGGTGGAGTCGGTGTCGTTGGCCAGCAGCGGCGACACCTCGAGCGAGACCCACCCGTCCTCGCCTCCGGTTCGGGCGTGGATCGGCGCGAAGAGGTCGCACGCGCGGCGAAGGTCGGTGAGCGCGATCTCGAAGAAGATCTCCTCGGGCTTCATCCCCTTGCCCATGAGCCCGCGGATCTGGGTGTCGTAGCTGTCTCCGCCAGTGACCGCCTTCTCGAAGATGCTCGGGTTCGAGGTCAGGCCTGTGACGGAGAGCTCGCGCACGTAGCGCTCAAGGGTGCCCGAGTCGAGGAGCGTGCGGGTGATGTTGTCCAGCCAGACGCTCTGTCCGGCGATCGAGAGAAGTGCTGTGCCGCGCATAGGTGGGCGAGGATAGCCGCCCCGCTACCCTGCGCCGACCATGAGCACCGCAGCACCTGCCGCACCTGCCAGCACTGCCCCCACCAGCCGCCCCGAATGGGCCGCCCTTGAGGCGCACGCAAAGCGCCTCGCGGGAGCGCACCTGCGCGAGCTCTTCAAGGCAGACCCCAACCGCGGACCGTCGCTCGCCTTCGAGGGCCCGGGCGGCATGCTGATGGACATCTCCAAGCAGCGCATCGATGCGGCTGCGCTTGCGAGCCTGATTGCGCTCGCGCGCGCGTGCGGCGTCGAGCAGCGGCGGGACGCGATGTTCGCGGGAGAGAAGATCAACTCCACCGAGAGGCGCGCCGTGCTGCACGTCGCGCTGCGTGCGCCCAAGGGCACCCGCATCATGGTCGACGGCCAGGACGTGGTCGGCCCCGTGCATGAGGTCCTCGACCGGATGGCGGCCTTCGCCGACTCGATCCGCTCCGGCGCGTGGAAGGGCCACACCGGCAAGCGCATCAGGAACGTGGTCAACATCGGCATCGGCGGCAGCGACCTCGGGCCCGCGATGGCCTACGACGCGCTCGCGGACTTTGCCGACCACGGCATCCGCTGCCGGTTCGTCTCCAACGTCGACGCCAACGACTTCTTCGAGAAGACCCGCGACTGCGACCCGGCCGAGACGCTGTTCATTGTCGCCAGCAAGACCTTCACGACGCTCGAGACGATGACCAATGCCGCGACAGCGCGCGAGTGGCTGCTCAAGGGACTCGGCGCCGGCAACGACGCGGTGGCGAAGCACTTCGTCGCCGTGTCGACGGCGGCGAAGGAGGTGTCGGCGTTCGGCATCGACACCGCGAACATGTTCGGCTTCTGGGACTGGGTCGGCGGCCGCTACTCGATGGATTCGGCGATCGGCCTCAGCACGATGATCGCCGTCGGGCCCGCGGGGTTCCGCGACATGCTCGCGGGATTCCACGCGATGGACGAGCACTTCCGTGCGACGCCGCTCGAGCGCAACCTGCCCGCGCTGATGGGCCTCGTCGGCGTGTGGAACCGCAACTTCCTCAAGTGCGCGACGCTCGCGGTCCTCCCCTACGACCAGCACCTCGACCGCTTCTCGGCGTACCTGCAGCAGCTCGAGATGGAGTCCAACGGCAAGCACGTGACGCTCGCCGGCGAGCGCGTCGCGTGGGACACGTGCCCCGTCGTGTGGGGGCAGCCCGGCACCAACGGCCAGCATGCCTTCTACCAGATGATCCACCAGGGCACGTCGATCGTGCCCTGCGACTTCATCGCCTTCTGCCAGCCCGCGCACGACCTGGGCCAGCACCAGGACATGCTGATCGCCAACGTGCTTGCGCAGGCGGAGGCGCTTGCGTTTGGGCTCACGGCCGACGAGGTGCGTGCGCAGGGCGTCGCCGCGGAGCTCGTGCCGCACAAGCAGTTCGACGGCAATCGGCCCTCGACCACCGTGATGTGCGACAGGCTGACGCCGCACATGCTCGGCCAGCTGATCGCGCTCTACGAGCACAAGGTGTTTACGCAGGGCTGCATCTGGGGCGTCAACAGCTTCGACCAGTGGGGCGTGGAGCTTGGCAAGGTGCTCGCCAAGCGCATCATCCCCGAGCTGTCCGGTCCCGCGCCCAAGCCCGCGCACGACTCGAGCACGCAGCAGCT
>CAZKTN010000003.1:33940-37921 GCA_964555705.1 uncultured Isosphaeraceae bacterium
AGCGCCCCGATGCCCTTCGGACCGTGGAACTTGTGCGCCGAGAGGGTCATGAGGTCCGCGCCCAGCGCCCGAAAGTCAGTGGGCATCTTGCCGACCCACTGCGTAGCGTCAGTGTGGAACCGGACGCCCGCATCGCGGCACATGCGTGCCGCGGCTGGAGCATCGAGCAGTGCGCCGGTCTCATTGTTGGCCCACATCAGCGACACGAGCGCGATCTCGCCGGCGCGGGCGCTCAGCATCGACTCGAGCGCGCCGAGGTCCGCGGCGCCGTCAGCGTGCGGAAGCCAGTGCACCGCACAGAGCCCGCGCGACTCGAGCTCCGTGACGCACTCGCGCACCGCGCTGTGCTCAAGCCGTGTGGTCACGACCAGCGGCTGCACAGCTGGCGCACCGGCTGCGGCCGACCGTGCCGTCCACGCATCGATAGACCCGCGGATCGCATGGCTGCAGGACTCGGTGCCGCCGGAGGTGAAGACGACCTCGCGCGGGGTGCAGCCCACGAGCGAGGCCACCGACTCGCGCGCGAGCTCCACCGCGTGCCGCGCAGCCATGCCCACCTGGTGGATGCTCGAGGGGTTGCCCCACCCGCTTCGCATGGCGTCCACCATCGCATCAATCACCGCGGGTGACGGTGCGGTCGTGGCGTTGTGGTCGAGGTCGATGAGCTCCATTGGTCGATGAAACCGGACGGGTCCTGACATGACAGGACCCCGGCGAGACCGGGGTCCTGTTCAGTCATGTGATGCTGAGCCTGGCCGCTCGCATCGAAGTGCGGATGAGAGGAATCGAACCTCCACGGGTGTTACCCCACAAGAACCTGAATCTTGCGCGTCTGCCAGTTCCGCCACATCCGCGCGGTCGACAAGTGTAGCAGGCGGACCAGGCCCCTGGCCCGACCCGCCTGCCACACCGCTCTCCGACGTGAATCGAGGGAATCCGGGATCCCGCGGCGGGGATCAGTCCTCAGACGAGGAGCCTGATCCTGCGCCGGAACCCGACGGCGACCGCTCGCCGCGGACCGCTGCAGCACGACGACGCTCGACCACCTCGGCCCGCACCGCCGCGAAGATGTCGGCGTTCTCGCGCAGGAACTGCTTTGCGCTCTCGCGCCCCTGGCCGAGACGGGTCTCGCGGAAGCTGAACCACGACCCCGACTTCTCCACGACGTTGTCCGCCACGGCGAGGTCGAGCAGGTCGCCCGACAGGGAGATCCCCTCATCGAACATGATGTCGAACTCGGTCTCGCGGAACGGGGGCGCGATCTTGTTCTTCACGACCTTGGCGCGCACGCGGTTTCCGACGTTCCGCTCGCCATCCTTGATGGCGCCGATGCGTCGGATGTCGATGCGCACCGAGGCGTAGAACTTCAGCGCACGGCCACCGGTGGTGGTCTCGGGGCTGCCGAACATGACGCCGATCTTCTCGCGGAGCTGGTTGATGAAGATCACGATGCACTCGCTCTTGGCAATCGCGCCCGTGAGCTTGCGCAGCGCCTGGCTCATCAGGCGTGCCTGAAGGCCAACGTGGCTGTCGCCCATCTCGCCCTCGATCTCGGCCTTGGGGATCAGCGCAGCGACCGAGTCGACGACGATCACGTCGACGGCATTCGAGCGCACGAGCAGCTCGCAGATCTCGAGCGCCTGCTCGCCCGTGTCAGGCTGCGAGATGAGCATCTGCTCGAGGTCCACGCCGAGCCGCTTGGCCCACGAGGGATCGAGCGCGTGCTCTGCGTCGATGAATGCTGCGTTGCCGCCGGCCTTCTGCGCGTTGGCGATCACGGTGAGCGCGAGCGTCGTCTTGCCGCTGGACTCTGGGCCAAAGATCTCGATGACGCGTCCGCGCGGCAGGCCGCGCCCGCCGAGCGCCATGTCGAGGCTCAGCGCGCCGGTCGACACAGAGGGGATCTCAGGGATCTTGTCCGAGTCGAGCTTCATGATCGAGCCCTTGCCGTAGGCCTTCTCGATCTGTCCGACTGCGGCCTCAAGCGCACGCAGGCGTCCCTTCGCGTCAAGGCCTCCTGGCTTCACCTCTGCCCTGCTGTCGGCGGGCTTGGTGGACTTGGCATCGCCGGAACCGGAAATCGTCTTGGTGGGCATGGCGGACATTGAACCCTTCGCGTCAGTTCCCGTGGGCGCGCTGACAGGTTGCGCAGCCGACTTTCCGGGGAGCGCGTCCGCCAACCTCCCGCCCGCTGAGGCGGTCGCCGCGCCCGCTGCTGCGCCGGGTCCGCTCGAGCGCGCCGGTGCAGTACCGGATGCACCTGCGGGGGTGCCTGCTGAGGCTGCTGGATTCTTTGGGGCGGGGGTCTTCGTTCCGTTGCTGACCATTTGGTTCTGTGTCCTTCCTTGGGTTGTGCCGAGCCCAGTGCTCGTCTGCGTGATAGGTGTCTGTTAGGTTCTCCGCCTTGATCGGATCTGTCAAGATCTGTTCGGTAGATTTTTGGGTCCGACCCTCACCCGGCCACCCTAGCGCCCCTAGACCCCCCCTCAGGCCGATTCGCCCAAAAGTCGGCAACATCGCCCGAGCAGGCGCCGCCCCCACCCCTGACTCCACCTCACCGATCAGAAGTTCGGCGTCGGCGCCCGGAAGTTGCCCAGGTCCACCGACTTGAACCAGGCGATGGTGCGCGCCAGGCCCTCCTCGAGGGGCACCTTGGCCGACCATCCGCCGAGCCGCTCACGCGCGAGCGTGCAGTCAGGCCGACGCTGGGTGGGATCGTCCTGTGGAAGCGCCCGCGCCTGCACGATCTTCGACTTGGACCCGCTGATGCGCACGACCATCTCGGCCAGCTGCCGAATCGTGAACTCGTGCTCGTTTCCGATGTTGACCGGACCCCAGAAGTCGTCGGGCGTCGTGTCCATCATGCGGACCATTGCCTCGACAAGGTCATCCACATAGCAGAACGAGCGGGTCTGCGACCCGTCCCCGTAGATCGTGATGTCCTCGCCGGCGAGCGCCTGGCGGATGAAGTTGCTCACCACGCGGCCATCGAATGGGTGCATGCGCGGGCCGTAGGTGTTGAAGATGCGCACCACCTTGATCGGGAGCCGGTGCATGCGGCGGTAGTCCGACATCAGCGTCTCCGCCACCCGCTTCCCCTCGTCGTAGCACGCGCGCGGCCCGATCGGGTTCACGTTGCCGCGGTACGACTCGGGCTGCGGATCCACATCGGGATCGCCGTACACCTCGCTCGTCGACGTATGGAGCAGCTTGCAGCGCAGGCGCTTCGCCAGCCCCAGCGAGTGCATCGCGCCGAGGAAGCTCGTCTTCGTCGTCTTGATCGGGTTGTACTGGTAGTGGCCAGGCGCGGCCGGGCACGCGAGGTTCCAGATCTCGTCAACCTCGAACCGGAACGGCTCTGTGACGTCGTGCCTCACGAACTCGAAGTTGGGCCTCCCCGAGAGGTGAGCGATGTTCGACCGCTGGCTCGTGAAGAGGTTGTCGAGGCAGGTGACCTCGTCGCCGCGGGCCACGAACCGCTCACAGAGGTGCGACCCGAGGAATCCCGCTCCGCCTGTGATGAGCACGCGCTTTGGCATGTGTGGCGCGCGAGGATATCCGCGGCGAGAATGCCCGCATGGACCAGCCCCCACTCGCCCGAACTGTCGTCGGCTGCATGAGCGGCACAAGCGCAGACGGCATCGATGCCGCTGCAGTGCGCATCAGCGGGCGCGGGCTCGATGCAACCCACGCGTCCGTCGGGTTTGCGTCGGTGCCCTACGGGTCGCTCACCGAGCCCGTGCGGGCCCTCCAGCGCGGCGCAGCGATGACCGCAGCCGAGATCGCGTCCCTCTCGCGCGAGCTCGCGCTGCTGCACGCCGACCTGATCGGAAGCATGGTGGCGCAGGCAGGCCAGCCCGACCTCATCGTGATGCACGGCCAGACGATCCATCACGCACCGCCTGTGTCGTGGCAGCTCGCATCGCCCGCAGTCGTTGCCGCCGCACTTGACTGCAACGTGATGTCAGACCTCCGCGCCGC
>CAZKTN010000003.1:38021-49892 GCA_964555705.1 uncultured Isosphaeraceae bacterium
GAGGACGCGCTTGCCACGACCGCGGATGCCATCGCCCAGGCAATCGCGCATGTCGTAGGCGCGCACGGCGCCGAAGACTGGTTCGCTGCCGGGGGCGGAACGAGGAACGCAGCCCTGATGCGGGCAATTGCGCAGCGCGCCGCGGTGTGCGGGGCCAGGCTCCACACCACTGACGCGCTCGGGGTCGCGACACAGGCCCGCGAGGCGATCGCCATGGCGGCACTCGGGGCCGCAGCGCAGGACGGCGCATGCATCACGCTTGACGCCATCACGGGGCGCCGGGCACGGCGCGTGCTCGATGGCATCTTCACACGTTCACACCGAATCTTCACAATCTGAGCGACATTCGGGCGCACCGACTGCGGATAATCGCACCTCACGCTCGCCCCCCTCTCCTGGAGTTCACCCGTGCCACAGCCAGTCGCGCTGATTGTCGAGGACGAGACAGAGATTGCCGAGCTCGTGCAGTTCCATCTCGAGCGCGAGGGCATCAGCGCGCACTCGGTCAAGAGCGGCCGCAAGGCGCTCGATGTCGTGCGCCACGCGAAGCCCGACATCATCCTGCTTGACCTCATGCTTCCCGACCTCGACGGCCTCGAGGTGTGCAGGCGCCTCAAGCAGGACCGCGAGACCCGCGACGTCCCCGTCGTGATGCTGACCGCGCGCGGCGCCGAGAGCGACATCGTGGCAGGCATCGAGATGGGCGCGGACGACTACGTGACGAAGCCCTTCAGCCCGCGGGTGCTTCTCGCGCGGGTGCGCGCCGTGCTCCGCCGCAACCAGGCGCCCGGCACCGATGACAACCCGGACCGCCGCACGCTGCTCGATGGCCGTCTCGTGATCGATGCGGCGCGCCATGCGATCACCGTCGACGGCTCCCCCGCCGACTTCACGGTGACCGAGTTCGCGCTGCTTGAGTTCCTTGCGCAGAAGCCAGGGTTCGTGCGCACGCGCGACCAGATCATCGCCGCCGTCCACGGCCGCTCCACTGTGCTCTCGCCGCGCACCGTCGACGTGCATGTCACTGCTGTCAGGCGCAAGCTCGGGCCCCTCGGCGATGCGATCGAGACCGTGCGTGGCGTCGGCTACCGGTTCTCCGAAGAGGCTCCCGCGAGCGCAGCGCCGCCAACCGCGTAGCCTGCGCGGATGCGTCCCGGCCGGACGGCCATGCTGCTTGCGCTGATGCGCGCCATCGGCGTGCTTGGGATCGCTGTTGGACTCGCGGTCGCTCTCTGGACGGAGCACCCGAAGGCGGGAGCGTTCGTGTCCGCGTGCGGCGTCCTGACGGCATGGACAGCGGGGCGCGCGCGCCGCAGGCACGAGCTGGCGACCGTCAGCGACCTGCTCGTGCGGATCGGCGACGGCGACATCGCCGCGCGTGCCCGAATGCCGATCGAGCCCGAGGCGTCGCGCGTGATGCGTGCCGCGCTCCGTGCCCAGCGGGGCTTCGCGGAGGCGCTCGCGCGTGCCGAGGACGAGCGCGACGAGCTCCGCGCGACACTTGGGGCGCTCGGCACAGGGCTGCTCTCGCTCGACGCGCAGCGCCGCGTGCGCAGCACAAATGCGGCGGCGGAGCGAATCCTCGGCATCCAGGGCACCGCAGTGCGAGGCCGGCTACTCGCCGAATGCGTGCGCGACCCCGAGCTGCTGACGTTCGTGGAGGATTCCTTCGCGAGCGCGAGCCGCGAGGACGTGGTGCCGCGCGTACCCGGACAGCACCCGCTCAACGGCAGCCCGCGCCCCGCGGAGCTCCAGCTTCAGGGACCGGGCGCCGCGGCGGTGGTGGCCGCCGCAGAGCCGCTGCGCCGCGCCGATGGGCGCATCGACGGCATGATCATCCTGATCGAGGATGTCACGCGACTTCGCCGGCTCGAGTCGATGCGCACCGACTTCGCCGCGAACGTCTCGCACGAGCTTCGCACGCCCATCACCAACATCAAGGGATACGCAGAGACGCTGCAGGAGGTCGGCTTCGATGACGCCGCGCAGGCACGGCGCTTTGTGGAGGTGATCCAGCGCAATGCGCAGCGACTCGCCGCGCTCGTGGAGGACATCCTGCTGCTCTCCTTCCTCGAGCAGCCCGGGCATGCAGAGCAGATCGAGAAGCACCCGATCGCCGTAGATGAGGTGATCGCCGAGGTGGTGGAGGAGCTCGGGCCTCCGGCAGCAGCGCGCCGCGTCACTGTGCAGGTTGCGGCACTCTCCGGCCTCGTCATCACGGCTGACCGGCGCCTTGCGCTGCAGGCGATCGGGAACCTCGTGTCGAACGCCGTGAAGTTCTCGACGGAAGGCGCAACCGTCCGCGTATGGGTCACCAAGGACCGCGGCTTCGCGGAGATCGCCGTCGCTGACGAGGGACCCGGTATCCCCGAGCGGCATCTCCCCCGCATCTTCGAGCGCTTCTACAGGGTGGACAAGGCGCGCAGCCGCGAGCAGGGCGGCACAGGGCTCGGCCTCTCGATCGTGAAGCACGTGGCCCGGGTCCACGGCGGCAGCATCCACGCCGAGAGCGTGGTTGGCCGGGGATCGACCTTTCGGCTGCTGCTACCGCTGGCCGCATAGTCCGAGAACTGGCTCGTCTACACCGTTTCTAAACGAAACGTGAACATTCGGCGGGGATACTGCGGCACCCACGAACGCGAAGGACCTCAGCATGACCCTCACACGCGCCCGAATGCTTGCCCCCGCCGCCCTCCTCTGCACCCTCCTCGCCGCGGGCGCGGGCCAGGACTCCGCCGCCCTCCGAGGTGCGATCCGCATCGACGGATCGAGCACGGTGTACCCCATCACGGAGGCCGTCGCGGAGGAGTTCTCGAAGCAGGCGTCGAAGGTCAACGTGTCGGTCGGCATCTCGGGCACTGGCGGCGGCTTCAAGCGCTTCTGCGTGGGCGAGACCGACATCACCGACGCATCGCGCCCCATCACCCCGAGCGAGGTGACGCTCGCCGCCGAGAAGAAGGTTGAGTACATCGAGATCCCTGTCGCCTACGACGCGCTCACGGTGGTCGTCAATCCAAAGAACGACTGGGTGAAGTCGCTCACCGTCGAGCAGGTGCGCAAGATCTACTCCGCCGCCGGCGCCGCGAAGACCTGGAAGGACCTCGATCCCGCGTGGCCGGACCGCCCGCTGAAGGTCTTCTCTCCGGGCACCGACTCCGGCACGTTTGACTACTTCAAGGAAGTGGTGATCGGCAAGGACGGCAACGTACGCAGCGACATGAGCGTGTCAGAGGACGACAACGCCCTCGTGATGGGCGTCGCGGGCAACCTCGACGGCATCGGCTACTTCGGCCTCGCGTACTACGAGGAGAACCAGTCCAAGCTGCGGGCGATCCCCATCGACGGTGGCAAGGGCCCGGTGGCGCCAACGACGAAGACCGTCAACGACGGCACCTACACGCCGTTCAGCAGGCCGCTCTTCATCTACGTGAACCGCAAGAGCGCGGACCGCACTGAGGTGCAGGCGTTCATCGACTTCTACCTCAAGGAGGCCGGCGAGCTTGCGAAGGAGGTCGGGTACGTCAACATGCCTGACGAGATCCTCGCGCGAGCCAAGGCCCGGTGGTCATCGCGCAAGACCGGCACCGTCTTCGTGGCCGACGGCAAGAAGGTCGAGGGCGCGTTCTCGGCCCTGTACCGCTAGGTGACGCACTCGCGCCCGGCGCGACATGATCTGAACAGGGTCCGGGTACCGTCTCCGGACCTCAGGAACTGACGCATGAGCGCCATGGTCTCATCCTCATCGCCCCTGCTGCCCTCCCGCGGTCGGCAACGATCCCGCGCGGGACGAATCTGGTCAGAGCGCGTGGTGCGGTGGGTGCTCCTGGGATGCGCCATCTTCAGCATTGTCACCACCTTCGCGATCATCGCGGTGCTCGCGCAGGAGACGTTCCGCTTCTTCACGATCTCCGACAGCCCGAACATCTCGGTGTGGAAGTTCGTCACCGGCACCGAGTGGAGCCCGCTGCTCGGCGCAGAGCAGCACTTCGGCGTGCTGCCGCTGGTGTCGGGCACGCTGCTCATCACGGGCATCGCGGCGGTCTTTGCGCTGCCGATAGGCCTCGTCACTGCGGTGTACCTGAGCGAGTACGCGAGGCCGCGCGTGCGCGCGGTGCTCAAGTCGGTGCTCGAGGTGCTGGCTGGAGTGCCCACCGTCGTGTACGGGTTCTTCGCGCTCACCTTCATCACGCCGAACCTGCTGCAGCCGATGTCGGAGGCCTTCGGCACCTACAACGCGCTCAGCGCGGGGCTTGCCGTCGGGTTCATGATCCTGCCCATCGTGTGCTCGCTCTCCGAGGACGCGCTGCGTGCCGTGCCCCAGAGCCTTCGCGATGGCGCGAATGCGCTCGGAGCCACCAAGTTCGACGTCTCGGTGAAGGTCGTCGTGCCCGCAGCGCTCTCGGGCGTGATCGCGAGCTTCCTGCTTGCGATGACCCGCGCCATCGGCGAGACCATGATCGTGGCGCTCGCCGCCGGCGGGCTCGCGCAGCTCACGCTGAATCCGGCCGCGCAGGTGCAGACCATGACGGCGTACATGGTGCAGATCTTCCTGGGCGACGCGCCAGCGGGCGGCGTGGAGTACCAGTCGAGCTACGCGGTGGCCTTCGTGCTCTTCGTGCTGACGCTGGGCATGACGCTCACTGGCGCGTGGATCCTGCGCCGCTACCGGGAGGCCTACGAGTGAGCGGGATGGCGCTCCAGCCTGGTACGCCGCGGGGTCCGGCAGCCGTACTCGCCGCGGCACCGTCGGTCTCGCGCGGCCACCGCATCCTCTCAAACCGGCTGTTCCTTGCCGCGTGCCTCCTGTCGACGACTGTCGCGATCGCCGTGCTCGCCACGCTGCTGGTCTCGATCTTCATCGACGGGTGGGGCAGCCTGTCGTGGGACTTCCTCAACCGCTTCGCCAGCCGCAAGCCTGCCGAGGCCGGCATCAAGGCGCCCCTGTGGGGCTCGATCTGGGTGTGCGGCATCTGCGGGCTCTTCGCGCTTCCCATCGGCATCGGCACCGCGCTCTACCTTGAGGAGTTCGCGTCGCGCAACCGTTTCACCGAGTTCGTGCGCATCAACATCACGAACCTCTCGGGCGTGCCGAGCATCGTCTACGGCATCATCGGGCTCACTGCCTTCGCGCGCATGTTCGGTGTTGGAGGCAAGGGCGAGCCGATCGCCCTCGGCAACCCTGACTCGATCTGGTACATCCAACTTCCCTTCGGCTCCGGCGTGCTCGCCGGCGGCCTGACGCTGATGCTGGTGGTGCTGCCGATCGTCATCGTCGCGAGCGTCGAGGCGCTGCGCGCGGTGCCGCCCTCGATCCGCGCCGGGTCGCTCGCGCTCGGCGGCACCACGTGGCAGACCACATGGCGCCTCGTGCTCCCGGGCGCGCTCCCGACCATGATGACCGGCGCGATCCTTGCGATGAGCCGTGCGATCGGCGAGGCGGCGCCGCTGCTGGTGCTCGGCGGGTTCCTGCTGGTGTTCCGAACCCCCGTGAACCTGATGAGCGACTTCACAGTCCTTCCGCTGCAGATCTTCAACTGGGCAAGCCGGCCGCAGGAGACCTTCCACGCGATCGCGGCGAGCGCGATCATCGTGCAGCTTGGGCTTCTGCTCGCCTTCAACGCCGTCGCGATCTTCATCCGCGCAAAGCTCCAGAGGCCGCTCCAATGAACACACCTGCCCCGCCATCCCCGGGCACCACGCCATCCGCCGCCACGGAGCGGCCTTCGCCCGCCGGCACCGCGACAGCGGCTGCGCCAGATGCCGCGCGCGCACCCGCGCCGCTCCCTGAGGTCTGCGTGCGGGCACGAGCCTTCTCAAGCTGGTACGGCCAGTTCCAGGCGCTCAAGAGCCTCACGCTCGACATCCCCGCCCGACGCGTCACCGCCTTCATCGGCCCCTCGGGCTGCGGCAAGAGCACCTTCCTGCGCTGGATCAACCGCATGAACGACACGATTGCCTCAGCTCGCGCGAGCGGCCAGCTCACGCTCGACGGCGAGTCGGTGCTCGAGGCGTCGCTCGACGTGGTCGAGCTGCGGCGCCGCGTCGGGATGGTCTTCCAGAAGCCCAATCCCTTCCCGAAGTCGATCTTCGAGAACGTCGCGTTCGGGCCGCGCCTGCACCGCAAGCTCTCGCGCGCAGACCTCGAGGATGTGGTCGAGGCGAGCCTGCGCGGCGCAGCGCTGTGGGAAGAGGTCAAGGACCGCCTGCACGCAAGCGCCCTCAGCCTCTCCGGCGGCCAGCAGCAGCGACTGTGCATCGCGCGCGCGATCGCCGTCGGGCCCGAGGTGCTGCTGATGGACGAGCCGTGCTCGGCGCTCGATCCGCGCTCCACCGCATCGGTGGAGGACCTGATCCGCGAGCTGCGCCGCAGCTACACGATCGTCATCGTCACGCACAACATGCAGCAGGCATCGCGCGTGTCGGACATGACTGCGTTCTTCTACGAGGGCGCGCTTGTGGAGTTCGGCGCCACCGACGAGGTATTCACCAACCCCCGCAACCGCCAGACCGAGGATTACGTCACTGGCCGCTTCGGCTGATGCGCGCATCGCCACTGGAGCACACTCATGGGCGTCAACCTTCACGATGAGATGATCGAGCTGCGCCGCAGCCTGCTTGGCATGGGCGCGCTCGTCGAGCAGCGCGTGAGCCGCGTCGTGGACGCGCTCGTCGAGGGCGACCTCGAGGCAGCCGAGATGGTGCGCGCGGGCGACGACGAGGTGGACAGGCTCGAGGTCGCGCTCGAGTCGCAGTGCATGCGGCTCATCGCGCTCGCGCACCCGGTCGCGGGCGACCTCCGCTTCGTGCTCTCGGTGATCCGCATCTCGAGCGAGCTCGAGCGCATCGGGGACCTCGCGCGCGGCATCGCCAAGCGCATCATCAAGCTCTCGCAGATGGAGCCGGTGGACGTGTCGGCGCCCCTGGTCGACCTGGCCTTCGCGGCGCGCACGATGCTCTCCGACGTGCTCGCGGCACTCTCCAACGAGGATGCCGCGCTCTGCCGCCAGGTGCGCCGCTCCGACAAGCGTGTCGACGACATCCACAAGGCGGTGCTGATGTGGGGCCGCGAGGAGATCCCCCGCCACCCCGAGCAGTCGCGCGCCATGATCGAGATCCTGACCATGGCCCAGCGCTTCGAGCGCATTGCGGACATCACCACGAACATCGCGGAGGACGTGATCTTCGTGCTTGAGGGCCGGCTGGTGCGCCACGAGGCGGACTGAGCCTCTCGAGGGCTGTCCACGGTCCGATACTTAGGCGCCAGCGATGGCTGCCCGTCCGAGGATGCGCAGGCGGGCGGCGGTCGCCGAGTTTGGCTATGCTGCGCGGCTCGGCGCTTGGCGCCGGAGGCACACGCCATGCACTATCCCCACAAGACCAGCCGCCGCAAGAAGGTGCGCGCCGTCGGATTCCGCGCCCGGATGAAGACCCGCAAGGGCCGCAAGATCATCAGCCGGAAGCGCCGCGTCGGCCGCCGCATCAATCCGCGCAAGACCTGACGTCTCATGCGTGCGTCCCTGCGCGGCCTGCTCCTGGTAGGCATGCGCGGCGCGGGCAAGTCCGCCGCCGGCCGTGCGGCGGCGATCCAGACCAACTGGGCATTCATCGACCTCGACGAGAGGGCGCTGTCGCTCTGCGGAGACGTCACCGTCGCGTCGGTCTTCTCCGGTCCTGGCGGCGCCGCGCGATGGCGCATCGCCGAGCGTGACGCGCTGGAGCAGCTCGTCGACGGCGCGGCAACCCCCTGCATCGTCGCGGTCGGCGCGGGCGCGCCGGAGCATGCACCCACCGCCGACATCATCCGCCGCTCGAGGTCCGCAGGATGGCGCGTCGTGCATGTGCGGTGCTCGCCACAGGCGTGCGCAGCGCGACTCGCGGCGGATCCTGCAGGCCGGCCATCTGTCACCGGTGCCGGACTGGTCGAGGAGATCGCCGCGCTCCACGCGACGCGCACGCCGACCTACGAGTCGCTCTGCGACTTGGCGGTCGACGGCGACCGCGCGCTCGCCGAGGTGGCGCTCTCGATCGCACGCGCTGCGAGCGTCTCGTAGGCGTCAGCGGCGCGGTCCCAGTGGACCACGATCCCGTCGCCCTCGCCGCTCACCACGCCCATGTCACGCAGTGCGGCCAGCGCAGCCCCCTGCTCCGCGGCCTTCTTCGTGGATCCCCAGCATGTGGGAAACCTGTGCACGCCCATCTCCACGCAGATCTCGAAGCACTTCGCGTGATCCGGACCCTTCTCGTCCATCACCACGTAGGTAGGCGATCCCATGCCGCACTGCTGGAGCACCTGCTGCAGCACGCTCTTGAAGTTCATCTGGTGGCCGTGTCGGGCGGCAGCCTCCACATGAGGGCCGACGTGGCGCATGATGAATGCGCGCGCCGCATCGACGCCGCCATCGAGGTGGATCGCGGCCACCATCGCCTCGAAGACTGCAGCGGCCACCGACGGCGGCAGGCTGCCCGACCCGGGCACCATGCCCTTGCCGACGGCAAGCAGCGGCAGCAGGCCGGCGGACACCGCGTACTCCGCGCACATGCGACGGCTCACGAGGAGGCTCTTGACCTTCGTGAGCTCGCCCTCGAGGAGGTCGGGGTAGCGCTCGTGGAGATGCTCACAGACAACCATCCCGAGAACCGCGTCGCCGAGGAACTCAAGCCGCTCGTTGCTCCGTGCGCGCGCATCCGCGAGCGACGCATGGGTCAGCGCCTGCTCGAGCAGCGCAATGTCCCGGAACGGGTGCCCAACCGCCGCCTCCGCCGCGAGCCGCACCTGAGTATCGATCGCCACGATGCCCTCCCGCGGGTCAGTCGACGCCCGCGAAGTAGCCGCTGCCGAGGTGCACCGCGAGCCGGCGTGCGTCCGCAGGGGTCGCGAATGCGGTGAAGACCGCGGCCATTCGTCGCGGGCCCGGATCGTCATGCTCGTCGAAGACCCTCACGATGCGTGCCGAGGCACGGACCGGCTCGACAAGACCAGGAAGGTTCAGCTCGATGTCGACCGGCATGCCCGCAGGGAGTGGCGTATCGAGCTCGAAGCGCACGCCAGACACCGAGATGTCATATGCGTGGCCCTCGAGAAGCCGGGTATCGATGTCCGGATGCGGCGAGAACGAGCCATCCGTGCGGACCACCACGCGCGCACACCCCACCGGAGGTCCGAACCGGTCGGCGGCGCGCCGATCGGTCGCAGGTGCTGGCATGGTGATGGTCATAGGTCGCGTTCTGGACTCGCTTGGCTCACGCACCCGCAGCGCTCGGCAAGGGTGCGGCACAGATCCATACGCCGGGGCGAGCCAAGTGGATCGTCCGACTTGCCCGCCGCAGTTGAAAAACGACGGCGGTCGATGGTTCGGCGGGCAACGTGCGGCGCCGACCACCACATACTGACATGAAAACGCGTCCGCACAACGTCCATTGCATGCGGCTACGCTCGCACAAATGCGAGAAATTGCGGGCAATCCGACTTGCGAACCTGAGATCCTTACGTCTCGGGACCCTTCGCTGCTCGCGCCGCTGCACGGAAGTTCCGTCACCGTCGTCGGATACGGCAACCAAGGCCGCGCGCACGCGCTGAACTTGCGGGACTCTGGCGTTTCCGTGAATGTGGCCGGAAGGGCCGCCGGTGCAGGTATCGATGGGGCCCTTTCCGAGGGATTTCGCGCGGGCACCATCGAGGAGATGGTGCCTCGTGCCAGTCTGGTGATCGTTTCCCTTCCCGATGAGGTTCATGAGTTGGCCTGCCCGTCCATCGAGCGGCTCATGGCACAGAGCGCGGCGATGGGCTTCCTTCACGGGACAAGTGTCCACTTTGGGCTCTTTCGTCCGCCGCCGGGACGGCGAGTCGTCATGGTCGCGCCAAAGGGACCAGGCACCACGCTTCGCGCAAGATTTCTCGAAGGCCACGGCATCCCGGCGCTCTATGCGGTAGCCCAGGATGCAGGGGACCCCGATGCCGCACGGGCACTCGCCCTGGCGTGGGGTGCCGGCATCGGATGTGCGCGCGCCGGCCTCATCGCCACGACCTTCCGCGAGGAGTCGGAGACTGACCTCTTCGGTGAGCAGGCCGTGCTGTGCGGCGGCGTGATCGCCCTCGTGCGCGCCGCATACGAGACGCTTGTCGATGCCGGCTATCCCCCGCTGCTCGCGTACATCGAGTGCTGCCACGAGCTCAAGCAGGTCACGGACCTTGTGCATGACCGCGGCATCGCAGGGATGCGCGCGGCGATCTCGAACACAGCCGAGGCAGGCGCTGACGAGGCGATTGCGGCACTCGATGATGCGGTCCTGCGCTCACGCATGCGCGCTATCCTCGACCGCGTGAGGTCCGGTGACTTTGTGAAGGCTCTCGCGCGCGATGCGCGCACCGGATTCCCGGCGCTGATGGCGGCGCGCCAGAGCGCGGCTGAGCACCCGATGGAGAAGTCCGGACGCGCGGTCCGCGCGCTTCTCCCGTGGCTCCGCAAGGACGCGTGACGCCGATGGACCTCCTCGATGCGATGGTGCTCGGCGTCGTCGAGGGCATCACCGAGTACCTGCCCGTCAGCTCGACTGGCCACCTGATTCTCGCCTCGCGCGTCCTGGGCCTCGTGCCGGACCCGTCGGATCCGGGGTTCATCCAGGCGCAGCGCTCCGTCGACGCGTTCAACATCGCGATCCAGGGCGCGGCAGTGCTCGCCGTCGCCGGCCTCTACTGGCCACGTGTTGCGGGAATGATGCGCGCATGCATCGCATGGACGGGCCTCGTGCGACGTGGCGCGAACCATCGGCTCGACGTGGTGCTGCTGCGCAACCTCGTGATCTCCTTCATACCGGCGGCAGTCTTCGGGCTGCTGTTCGACGATGCGATCGAGGCTCGGCTCTTTGCGCCGGTGCCGGTGCTTCTTGCGCTCGCGCTTGGCGGTGTCCTCATGATCGCGATCGCGCCGTGGGTGCGCGCGCAGGCAAAGCTTGAGGGCGCAGGACACGGGCCGACAGGCTCGACGCTGCTGCCGTGGCAGGCGCTCGTCGTGGGGCTGTTCCAGTGCGCTGCGCTGTGGCCAGGCACGAGCAGGTCGATGTCGACGATCCTGGGATCGATGGCGGTCGGACTGCGCCCGAAGGCGGCCGCGGAGTACAGCTTCCTGCTTGCGCTCCCGACGCTAGGCGCGGCCACGGTGTGGAAGGCGCGCGTGCTGATGGAGCCGGGCACCATCGACCAGCTCGGCGGACCGATCCCGGTGGTCATGGGATTCGTGATGTCAGGCGTGGTGGCGGCCCTCTCGATCGCGTGGCTTGTGGGCTACCTCTCGCGCGGAGGGTTTGCGCTGTTCGGATGGTGGCGTGTGCTGCTGGCTGCCGTGATGGGGCTGTGCATCTGGATGGGATGGCTCTCGCTCGCGCAGCCGCCCGCGACCTAGGATGCCTCTCCCATGAGCCAGCTGGCACTTGGACTTCGCGCGCTGCTCGTCCGGCTGACGGTGTTCTTCGTCATGGCCGCGATGCTCGCGTGGGTCCTCGGTGGCACGCTGTTTCCTGCACCCCAGTCGGTGACCTTTCCGGCCTTCGAGGTCGGCGGCGTGCGCTATGCGTGGCGCGTGACCGGCAACGCGCGTGATGCAGGGCCAGTGTCATGGAGCCTCGTCCGCGCGCATGAGTCGGGGATGCGCCCCTTCGATGTGGGCGTGCCCGGGCCGTGGCTTCGCACATGGGGTCCGCTGGTGCACGCCGGCGGGGCGCTGCTTGGCGTCGAGTGCGGCGCGGCGGCCGAGGCGGCGGGACTGTGGGTGGCGCAGATCGCGCCAGACGGCACGGCGACGGTCCGCAAGGTCGCAGACGAGTCGGAGCTGCTCGGCACGCTGCGGCTTCCCCCCGGTTCGGGCCCCAACGGGA
>CAZKTN010000003.1:49992-120365 GCA_964555705.1 uncultured Isosphaeraceae bacterium
GAGTCGGAGCTGCTCGGCACGCTGCGGCTTCCCCCCGGTTCGGGCCCCAACGGGAGCTGATCGCAGGATCGAGCGAGTGGTCCGCCTAGCCGAGCGCGGCCTTGAGCTGCGCCTCGTCCCACACGGCGACCCCAAGCTCGCGCGCCTTGTCGAGCTTGGATCCCGCCTCCGCGCCGGCGATCACGATGTCGGTCTTGCGGGAGACGCTGCCCGACACCTTCGCACCGAGCGACTCGAGCAGCTCGGCGAGCGCGGGGCGCGTCCATCCCTCGAGCGTGCCGGTGATGACGACGGTCTTGCCCGCGAAGGGCCCTTCGGTGGCCGGACGCTCCGCATGGCTGCGCATGTCGACGCCCGCGGCACGCAGCGCCTCGATCGCGGCGAGCATCGGTGCGGCGGCAAGGTCCTGCACAACGCTCGACGCGGTCTTTGCGCCGAAGTCGGGCAGCGCCTCGAGCGCAGCCGCATCAGCCGCAAGCAGCTCGTCGATGTCGCGGAAGTGGCGCGCGAGGGTCTTCGCCGCGCTCGCGCCCACGTGGCGGATGCCAAGCCCGGCGAGCAGCCTCGCGAGCCCCTGCCCGCGCGCGGCCTCGGCGCTCGCGACGATTGATGCCGCCGTCTTTGCACCAAGCTTTCGCCTGCTGATCTTGCCCGATGCGCTCGCCGACTCGCTCTCGAGCTCCGCGACCGCATCCGCATCGAGCGTGAAGAGGTCGGCATAGGTGCGGACGAGTCCCGCATCCACCAGCTGGTCAATGATGCGCTCGCCGAGACCGTCGATGTTCATCTGGTCTCGGCCCACGAACCACTTGAGCCGCTCGCGGAACTGCGCAGGACACGATGCGCTTGGGCAGAAGACCTTTGGGCCCTCAGTGACGACGGGTGCGCCGCATGCCGGGCACGTGGCCGGCGGCTCGATCGCGAGCTCCGCGCCAGTGCGCCCGCCCACGACCGGCTCGACCACCTGCGGGATGATCTCGCCCGCCTTCTCGATGACGACGCGGTCGCCGATGCGGATGTCCTTGCGCCGGATCTCCTCGATGTTGTGGAGCGTCGCATGGCGCACCGTGGTGCCTGCAACAAGCACGGGATCCATCGTGGCCCGCGGCGTCAGCGTGCCGCCCTTGCCCACCTGCCAGTCCACCGAGCGCAGCACGGTCTGCGCGCGCTCGGCGGGGTACTTGAAGGCCGTGATCCAGCGGGGGCTCTTCGCGGTGGTGCCGAGCGACTCCTGCTCGGCGAAGGAGTCCACGCGCAGCACGATGCCATCGACGCCGTAGGGCACGCTGGCGCGCCTCATGCGGAACTCCTCGATCGCCGCTTCCGCGTCCTGCGCACCGCGGCAAGGCCTTGCGAGCGGACTTGCAGGCACCCCGAGCGTGCGAAGCAGTTCGAGGAATGCCCAGTGGCCCTCAGGCTCCGTGCCCTGGGGCGCCGGACCGAACTCGCCGCGGCCGTGTGCGCTGAAGGCGAGGCGACGCGCGGCGACAACGCCCGGGTCGAGGCTCTTGAGCGTGCCTGCGGTCGAGTTGCGCGCGTTCGCGAAGAGAGGTTCGCCGTGGCGCTCGCGCTCCGCATTGATGCGGTCGAACTCCGCATTGGGCATGTAGATCTCGCCGCGCACCTCCAGCGGGTCTGGAGCGCGCTCGGCGTGCGCCAGCTTTAGGGGCACCGCGCGTATGGCGCGCACGTTGACGGTCACGTCATCGCCGGCAGTGCCGTCGCCGCGGGTCACTGCGCGCACCAGACGACCGCCCTCGTAGCGCAGCGAGATCGCGACACCATCGATCTTCGGTTCGGCGACAAGCGCCGGCTCGTGACCGAGCGCCTTCGCGCACCGCTCGTACCAGGCACGGAATCCCGCGATGTCGTAGGTGTTGTCGATCGAGAGCATCGGCACGCGGTGGCGCACCTGAGCGAATCCGCCCACAAGCGCATCGCCCACACGCTGGGTGGGACTGTCGGGGTCGGCAAGTTCGGGGTGCTCGGACTCGAGCTGCGCGAGCTCTGCGAGCCGCGTGTCGTAGTCCAAGTCGGACATGATCGGCTCGGCCTCGACGTAGTAGGCCACGTTCGCGCGAGAGAGCAGTTCCCGAAGTTCGTGGATGCGCGCCGCGGCGGGCTGGTCGCCCGCACTCCCCCGACCGGCAGCCCGGCTGGGCGCGCTCATCCTCGGCTGGCGCGTCGCGCCTTCAGCATCGCCTTGGGCATGCAATGGAACGTGATGTCGCACTGGCCAACGCGCTTCTCGCGGCCGCCACGGCCCGGACGGACCTGCTGCACGATGTCCATCGTGAGGTCGATGTTGAACTCGCCGCCTGCCGCGATGCGCTGCGAGAGCTCGTCACCGCCGGCGACGCGGTACACGGCCGGACCCACGCACGGCCTCAGGAACCGGTAGCGCATCTCCTTGCAGACCACGATGTAGTCAGCGCCGCAGCGAGAGAAGAGGTACATGCCCGCAGCGACCTCGCTGTTGCCCAGCAGCGCTGCGCCAGCCATCGCGTTGTACCAGTTGCGGTTGAATCGCCTGAAGGGAAGCACGGCCACGAAGCGATCCGGGCCAAGCCTCTTCATCGTGATGCCCGACCGGAACGCGTAGGGCAGCCACACCAGCGAGCACACCTTGTGCCAGAAGTTGTTGCGCGTCGAGAGCCGGGAGACGAATGCCTCCATGCGCTCGGTGAGCGACAGCCGCGGATGTCCTGCCTTCAGTGTCGTCACGGTCTGATCCGAGGCGCAAATTGTAGCATCGCGACACCTGCATGCGCACCGCCGTCTGCTCATGGAGCCTGCGCCCATCGGGGCCCGAGGAGCTCGCGTCGCTGCTGCGCGGGCTGGGGATTATGCGCGTGCAGCTCGCGCTCGTCCCATGTGTGGATGACCCGGAGCGCTGGGGCCACGCCTGCGCGCACCTGCGCGGCGTAGGGATCGACATCGTGAGCGGAATGCTCGCCACCGTCGGCGAGGACTACTCCACGCTCGAGAGCATCGCGCGCACCGGCGGCGTGCGCAGCGACCGGTGGTGGAACGCCAACCTCGACCGCGCGATCCGCGTTGCCGAGTTCGCGGCCGCGCACGGCATCACGCTCGTCACCTTTCACGCCGGGTTCATCCCGCATGAGCGCTCTGCACCGGCGCGAGAGACGATGATCGACCGGCTCCGCACCGTCATCGACATCTTCGCGCAGCGCGGCATCGACGTGGCGTTCGAGACGGGGCAGGAGAGCGCGGCCACCCTGTCGCGGGCGCTGGCCGACCTTGCGCGGCCGCGTGCAGGCGTGAACTTCGATCCCGCAAACATGATCCTCTACGGCATGGGCGATCCGGTGGCTGCCGTCCGTACGCTCGCGCCGCACATCCGGCAGGTGCACATCAAGGATGCCGTTCCCACCGACGTGCCGGGCACCTGGGGCCGCGAGGTGCGTGCGGGCGACGGCGGCGTGCCGTGGCGCGAGTTCCTCGAGGCCGTGCGCACCGCGAACGTCGCTGCGGGCCGCGACCGCGAGGACATCGACCTGGTGATCGAGCGCGAGGCGGGCGCGGCGCGCGCCGGCGACGTCGCCCACGCACGCGACCTGCTGGCATCGATCGGCACCTGAGGCCTAGAGTCAGCCAGTCGACCGCCCATGCCCACCTACGTGTACGCCATCATCAACCCCGACGGAAGCGACGGCGAGCGCTTCGAGGTGTTCCAGCGCATCACCGATGCGGCGCTGACGGCGCATCCTGACACGGGCGCGCCAGTGCGGCGTGTGCCGGTCGCGAGCCAGTTCCAGGCGGGAAGCGACGCGCAGAGGCTCTCGAACTCGAACCTCGAGCGACTGGGGTTCACGAAGTACGAGCGCGCCGGCGACGGCACCTACGAGAAGAAGGCGGGCGAGGGCCCGCGAACGATCTCCGCCGACGACTGAGCGCGCGGCGATACGCTCGCCGCGATGCCAGCGCTCGCGCGCACCGTCGGTTGGGGGCTCTACTGCACGACAAGCTGGACGTGGTGCATCGGCATGTACCTGCCGCTGATCCTGCTGCGCGACTACGGCTGGCCCGGGTTCATCGCGTTCGCGGTGCCCAACGTGCTCGGATGCGCGGCCTTCGGATACGTCGTGGACCGTCGGCGGGGCGAGGCCCTTCGCGCGAAGCTCGGCGGAGCCATGGTGGCATTTGCCGCCGCGACGATCCTCTACCAGTGCGCGTTCCTCACATGGCGCGTGGCGGGCGACCCATCGGGACCGCCCGCCCAGATGATGCTCCTGGCGGGCATCGCGCTGCTCTTCGTGATGCTGCGGCGCGGCGGCACCTCCGACTCGCTCTGGCTTGGCGCTGGTGTGGCCGCGTGCGCCGCGAGCGCGTGGGTGGCGCTGTCGGTCGGCGCATCACGCCTGCCTGAGATCGCGTGGACCGGCATGCGTCCCGCATCGGAGCTTGCCTACGCCGCGCCGGTCATCGCACTCGGGTTCCTCGCCTGCCCCTACCTGGACCTGACGTTCCACCGTGCGCGCGAGCGGAGCCCGAGCCGCCACAGCTTTGCGGTCTTTGGGGTCACCTTCGCGCTGATGCTCCTCGTGAGCGCGATGACGTTCGATCCTGCCTCGGGCGATGCCCTTCCCCTGTGGCCCGTGCTGGTGCAGTGGACGGTGCAGGCGTGCGCGACGATCGGCATGCATGCGCGCGAGATGCGCCGCGGGCTGATGGTCGTGGCAGCCTGCCTGCTCGGGTGCGGCCTCGCGCTGTGGGCGATGCCGGACCTCTTCGGGGCCGGTGCGCGCGAGCCGCTCGCGATGGGCGGCGAGGCGAACTACCTGCGCCTGCTCGGCCTCTACGGCCTGGTGTTCCCCTTCTGGCTGATCCTGCGGATGCGCGGCAGGCCTCCGTGGCTTGTCCTCATGGCCATCGTGGCGTGCGCGCCCTTCATGGAGGCGGGCTTTGTCGGCCACCGGAGCGCACTTCTTCTTGTGCCGCCGGCAGTTCTTGCTGTCCTGTGCGTGGTCCCGGTGGCACACTCTGGTCGAGCCGCAGGCGCACTGCCTGCGAACTGAGTGCCGAGCCACCGATGCCTGACCCCTCACTTGCGCCCATCCAACGCGAACGGTGGGACCGCGCTGCAGCCGCGCACCTGCTCGCGCGCGCCGGCTTCGGAGGCACGCCGGACCAGGTGCAGGCGCTCGTGGACATGGGACCCGCAGATGCAGTGGACTACCTCGTGCAGTACGAGGGGATCTCGTCTGACCCCACTCCAGATGACCTCTTCGACGCAAGCATCCGGCGGCCGCTGAGCGACGATGAGCGCGCCACGCTCGCGCGCGCGCGACGTGACAGTGACGAGGGCGTGCTCGAGCGCTTCCAGCGCGAGCGCACCACGCGCGACATGCAGGACCGCGAGCAGGTGGTGGCGATGCGCCAGTGGTGGCTGAAGCGGATCATCGAGACAGGCCGCCCGCTTGAAGAGAAGATGACCCTCTTCTGGCACGGCCACTTCGCCACGGGATGGCGGACGATCGAGGACAGCTACCACATGTACCTGCAGAACCGCATGCTGCGCACGCATGCGACCGGGGACTTCGGGGAGCTCGCGTACCGCATCATCCGAGACCCTGCGATGCTGCGCTACCTCGACAACAACCGCAGCAGGCGAGGCCAACCCAACGAGAATCTCGCGCGCGAGCTGATGGAGCTCTTCGTGCTCGGCGAGGGACGCGGATACACCGAGCAGGACATCAAGGAGGCCGCGCGCGCGCTCACCGGATTCACCTTCGAGGATGACTCGTTCCGATTCGACGGTCGCGCGCACGACGACGGCCGCAAGTCGATCCTGGGCAGGATGGGCCCCTTCGACGGCGACGACCTCGTGCAGATCCTGCTCTCGAGGCCTGAGTGCTCCGAGTTCATCTGCGGCAAGCTGCACCGCTTCTTCGTGGACGACGGGCCCGATGCGCCCGACCGCGACGCGCGCATCGCGATCACCCGACTCGCAGAGCTGATGCGGCGCGAGAGGTACCAGCTCAAGCCGGTGCTGCGCACGCTCTTCCTGAGCAGGCACTTCCACGATCCCGCGTACCGGGGATCGGTCGTGAAGAGCCCGGTGCAGCTGGTGGTGCAGACGATCCGCCAGGTAGGCACGCCACCGCGCGAGCTCGCCACGCTCTCCTCCGCGCTCGAGCTGATGGGCCAAAGCCTCTTCCAGCCGCCGTCGGTCAAGGGCTGGGACGGCGGGCGCACGTGGATCAACACGAGCACCCTATTCATCCGCCAGAACACCGCCGTGTACCTGCTGACTGGCCGGCTCCCCGACAGCGGCATGTGGGCCAGCGACCCGAACCCATGGGCGGGCGGGCCCTTCGAGCGGGCAGTTGCGGCGTGCGCGCGCGGCGGCGACAACGACGCGGCGGCCGACGCGGCGCTCGAGCTTGCCCTGTCCGTGGATCCCCTGCCCGCACGGCGCGAGCAGTTCCGCGCATTCGCGCGTTCGCTCGGCGGGCCGCTGGCGGGCGAGCGGCTTGTGCGCGCGCTGTGCATGGTGACCGCGCTTCCCGAGTACCAGCTCTGCTGAGAACTGCGAGGATCCGATGACTGACCCGAAGCTCCCCTTCTCGCGCCGCGTGTTCCTGCAGCAGGGCGTCACGCTTGCGTCGCTCGTCTCCACGATTCCCTGGTTCCTTCAGCACAGCGCGCTCGGCGTGCTCGCGCAGCAGTCGACGCGCACGTCGAGCACGCCGGGCGTGCCCGAGGAGCGCGTGCTGGTCGTGGTGCAGCTCGGTGGAGGCAACGACGGCCTCAACACCGTGGTCCCCTACGGCGACGATGCCTACTACCGCGCGCGGCCAACGCTGGCGATCGCCTCACCGGCGCGCGCCGGAAGCAACCAGGTGCTGGTGGCCGACGCCGCCGCAGGCCTTGGCCTGCATCCGAACCTCGACGGGCTCAAGTCGATGCTCGATGATGGCAGGATGTCGATCGTGCAGGGCGTTGGCTACCCCAACCCCAACAGGTCGCACTTCACGTCGATGGACATCTGGCAGACCGCAAGGACCGACGCGAAGGGCACAGGATGGATCGGCCGCTACGTCGACTGCACCTGCAGCGGAACGCCCGACCCCGAGGGGGTGGTCTCGATCGGCCGTACCGCGCCGCTGGCGCTGATCGGGGAGCGCAGCACTCCGGTCTCGTTCGAGAACGCGCAGCTCTTCCGGTGGATGGGCGCGGATGTCGACCCCTCGCTCGAGTCGACCTACGAGCGGCTGACGCGTGCAGGCGAGATCGATGGCGTCGCGGCGGGCAGCCAGCAGGCATTCCTGATGCGCACCGCACTGGACGCGCAGCTCTCGAGCGACCGCATCCGAGATGCGCTGCGCGGATCGCCGCTGGTCAGGTACCCCGCTACGGTGCTTGCGCGCCAGCTCCAGGCCATCGGCGCCATGATCCGTGCGGACATGCGCACACGCGTGTACTACGCATCGATTGGCGGCTTCGACACGCACGCCGGGCAGGCGAACTCGCATGGCCAGCGGCTGCGCGAGGTCGGCGATGCGCTCAAGGCGTTCCAGGACGATCTTGTGGCCCAGGGCAACGACGCGCGCGTGCTCACGATGGTGTTCAGCGAGTTCGGCAGGCGCGTGCGCCAGAACGCCTCCGGCGGAACGGACCACGGCACCGCGGCGCCGATGTTCCTGCTCGGGCCGATGGTGCGCGCGGGCATCGTCGGCACGCACCCTTCGCTGACCGACCTCGACCAGGGCGACCTCAAGTTCACCACCGACTTCCGCAGCGTCTACGCGTCGATCCTCGATGACTGGATGCGCGCACCGGCGTCGAAGGTGCTCGGCGGCAACTATCCCAAGGCGAAGGTGCTGCGGTCGTAGCGCGGCGCGGCCAGGGCGTCGGATCGTTAGCATCCCGCGCATGACGACTGCCCCCCACTCGTTCCCCAACGGCGCTGCACCGCAACAGGAAAGCAAGCGCGTGCTCTGCGGCGTCATGGGAATCCTCCTCGGCTACCTCGGGATCCACCGGTTCATCCTTGGTGACGTGACGGGTGGCGTTCTCCGAATCCTGATCTCGCTCCTCACGTGCGGCGCCGTGGGCAGCGTCATCGGCCTCGTCGAGGGCATCATCTACCTGACCAAGTCGGACGCCGAGTTCATCCAGGTCTACCAGGTGCAGAAGCGCAGCTGGTTCTGACCGCCGGCGCGGTCACTCTGCGCCGTCGCCCTCATCCAACCTGATCTCGGGCTCGATGCCGTCTGGCAGTGCGTCGAGGAACGCGCGTCCGTAGGGCTTTGTCACGATGCGGGGGTCGAGCACCACGACACGCCCCGAATCCGTCGCTCCGCGGATCAGGCGTCCGAACCCCTGCCTGAAGCGGATCACGGCGCGCGGCAGCTGGTCGTGCATGAATGCGCTCTTGCCCTGAGATTTCAGCAGCTCCTCGCGTGCCTGCACCAGCGGGTCATCCGGCGGGTCGAAGGGCAGCCGCGTGATGATCACGTTGCGCAGCGCGCGGCCGCGCACGTCGATGCCCTGCCAGAAGCTCGCGACGCCCATCAGCACGCTGCGCTCGTCCTCGCGGAATCGCCGCAGGAGCACTGCGTTTGGCGCGCCCATCCCCTGCACGTGCACGGGATGGCCCGCCTCGACAAGCGGCTCCGTGATGCGTCCGGCCACGGCGTTCATCGTCGCGAAGCTCGTGAAGAGCACGAAGGCGCCGCCATCGGTCGCGGACACATGGTGCATGATGCGTTCCGCAAGCGCATCCACATGCCCTGGCGCGCGCGGGTCAGGCATCGACGCCTCCACGATCACGCGCACCTGGCGGGCGTAGTCGAAGGGCGACCCGAGCGACATCGTGCGCGCATCGGTCGCGCCGAGCGTCAGCGCGGCATGCGCGAAGGCGCGCTCGTCGTCGCCTGAGCGGCCAGTCGCAAGCGTCGCTGAGGTGAGCACCACGGAGACATCCTGCGCAAACAGGTGCTGCCTCAGGATCGGCGACACGTCCACTGCAGCCGAGAGCAGCGACATCTCGGGGCGCTTGCCCCCGCGCTGGCGGCGCCGGCTCGCGGCAGCCTCCGTCCAGTACACGCATCCAGGCAGCGACTGCGCCACCAGCGCCTCGCACGACTCCGCGAGGTCCTGTGCGCGCTGCGCGAACGCGTTGAGCTCGAAGGAGTCCGCCTCGTCCTCGGTGCGCTCGCGCACGAGCCGCAGCAGCCCTGCCAGCTGGCGGAGCGGAGCCGACAGCGGGTCCGGAACCGCATTCGCGCCCGAGATGCGGCGCGACCCGTCGGCCGCCGATCCGTCGCCGAGCCGCCACAGCGATGCGAAGAAGTCCTCCGACGCCCGCCTCACGCTCTCGCATGCCGCGACGGCGTCGGCCACAGTGCGGTCGGCGCCCTCGCGCACACGAAGCGCGGCGAGGAATCCACGGCCCTGCGAGGGGTTCCACAGCGACCGGAGCAGGTGCCCCACCCGTGATTCGGAGATGCGCGCCCCAAAGTGCTCGGCCGCCACCGACTCGATGCAGTGCGCCTCGTCGAGGATGACGTGCTGGTACGGCGGCAGGAACCCGCGGCCACGCGCACGCAGCGCAAGGTCGCTGAAGAAGAGCGCGTGGTTGCACACGAGGATGTCCGAGTGCTCCATGCGCCGTCGCGCCGCCTGGTAGAAGCACCGGTCGTATGTCGGGCAACGGCGTCCCATGCAGTTGCCCGCATCCGACTGCACGTGCTCCCATACGGAGTGGCGCGGCACCACGGGCAGCGACGCGAGCGTGCCGTCCCGCGTCGAGTATGCCCAGTCCTCGATCTGGTGCAGCTCGTGGCGGTCGGTGTCGTCGCCGAAGAGCCGGTCCTGACGGCCGCTGGCGAGCCCGAGCCGCCGAAGCGACACGTAGTTTCCGCGCCCCTTCACGAGCACGCTCGTGAACTCCTCGGGGATCGACGCATTGAGCAGCGGGATGTCGCTGTCGACGATCTGCTCCTGCAGCGCGATCGTGTGGGTGCAGATGACCACGCGCTCCCGGTGGTCGACGACGCGCGCGATGGCGGGCAGCAGGTACGCGAACGTCTTGCCGACGCCCGTGCCTGCCTCGACGAGCAGCCGCCCCTTGCGCGCGAGGCACTCCTCCACGGCCGCGGCCATCTCGAGCTGCTGCGGCCGCGACTCGAACCCGCTGATGCGGCGCGCGATCGCACCATCCTCCGAGAGAAGCGCATTGACCGCGAACGCCATGCGCGGATCCTAGGGATGCAGGCGCGCACTACCCTCACGCCGTGCGCAAGCTCACGCATGCCCAAGCGTCCATGACCCTCCCCCTGTGCGGATCCGGCGCCATTGGCACCCGCACTCGGGCCATCCTGAGGCTCGCCATCGCCGCCGCGGCCGCGACGCTTGCCGGATGCGCCACGCCCGCAGCGACCACTACGCCACGACCGACACGCAACCCTGCCGCGGAGATTGCCTCAGCACCTGATCCTGCCTCTATGCATGCGTTCGATGGCCGGTCCGGTCGCCGATGGGGCTGGCCTGCGCTTGTGGCCCGGATTGGCGCCGCCGACGCCGTGTTCATCGGCGAGCAGCATGACGATGCCGGCGCGCACAAGTTCCAGGCCGCCGTCGCAGAGGCGATGTGCGCCGCGCGGCCCGGCGCCGCGCTCTCGATGGAGATGCTCGAGCGGGATGACCAGTACGCCACGGACCGGTTCCTCGCAGGCACCATCACGCTCGACGAGTTCGTGGATGGTGCGGGCGTGCGCAACTGGGCCGGCAGCGGCACATGGATGCCGTGGTACCAGCCTGTGGTCGATGTCGCGCGCACTCGTGGCGCGCCTCTGGTGGCCGCGAACGCGCCGCGACGGTTCGTGAGCCAGGCACGGACAGCGGGCTATGCGCCGCTCGCCGAGCTCCCGCCCGAGGACCGTGCGCTCTTCGATCTCCCGGAGTCCTTGCCGCGCGATGCGTACCGCGAGCGACTCGCCGACCTCATGCGCGATGCGCGCTCGGGCACGGACAACCCCCCGCCCACCGACGACGAGATCGACGCGTTCCAGCGAGCGCAGCTCGTGTGGGATGCGACGATGGCGGCAAGCGTGGCGGCTTCGCTCGAGCGGTCCCCTGCAGTGGTGCACCTCGCCGGCTCATTCCACATCAGTCGCGACGGCGCAACGGTGACCGAGTTCCGCCGCCGTCGCCCGGACGCGCGCACGCTCACGATCGTGTGCGTCGACGCGGCCTCGGACTCGCTGCGCGAGGAGGACCGCGGTCTCGCGGATGTGGTCGTCTACACGCGGCTGCCCTGAGGCTCGCTGGCGCCGCGCGAAGCGCTCATGCCTTGACGGGCGATCACGCGTTGCCGAGCGGTCACGCCTTCACGAGCGCGTTGAGCTGCTCGCGAGTGTCGACGAGCTGGAAGATGCGCTCGATCTTCATCATCGACATCAGCGCGCGCAGGTCCTTGGTCAGGCCGTAGATGATGGGCTTCGCGCCGAGCGGCGCGGCTGCGTTGCGGATGTTGATGCACATCCCCAGGCCGAGGCTGCTCATGAACTGCACCTCGCTGAGGTCGAGGATCATGAACTTCATGGCCTTGCCGCAGCTCTTGACCATTGCGTCCACCTCGCCGCCGATGATCGGCGCCTCGCGCTGCCCGACGTTGGGGCCCGCAAGCTTCACGATGAGTGCGTACCCGTTCCAGGTCATCTCGACGAGGGGCGTCTTGCGGACAGTCGGTTCGGCGGGAGAGCTCATGCGGTCCGCAGTCTAGCCCGACCTACGCGCGCCGCGTCAGCGCGGGGACCGCGAGCCACTGGAGCTGCGCAGCCCCGCTGACGCCGCCTGCGCCGAGCTGGCGCGGCGAGGACAGCTCGAGCGCCGCCACTGCGCCCTTGCGCATGCGGACGATCGGTTGGTCGCTGCCGAGCAGCCACCCGACGAGGGCGCTGAGCACAGGCTCGTGCCCGACGAGCGCAAGCGACTCGAGCTTCGCGCGCGCCACGATCTCGCGCGCGATCGCGGCGACCGCGCCCGACTCGTCCGACTCGAGTGCCGTGCACCGCTCGGGCGCAGGCCATCCGGCCTCATCCTCGAGCGCCGCCGCCGTGTCCCACGCGCGGGTCCATGAGCTCGAAAGCACAGCCTCGGGCGCATCGACGATGCGCCCCAACCGACGTGCGAGGGAACGGAACTCCTTGCGACCTTCCCGGGTCAGCGGTCGCAGCCTGTCGTCGGGGAATCGAGCGGAGTCCCTGTCGAAGGCCTTCGCATGTCTCACGACGTAGAGCCTCATGCCCCCACGGTACCGTCCGCACCATGTCCCGGAGCGTGATCCTCAACGCCAGGCTCATCACGATGGACGGTCGCGCGCAGGCGTGTCGCGGGAGTGACCTCGATGACCTGCGCGTGATCGAGCGCGGGTGGATTGGCGTCGATGGATCGCGCATCGCCGAGATGGGCAGCGGCGAACCGCCTGCCGAGTGGCGATCCGCGCCGTCGCTCGACGCACATGGGCGAGTCGTGATGCCTGGCTTCGTCGACTGCCATACGCACTCGTGCTGGGCGGGCGACCGCTACGGGGAGTGGGCCATGAAGCTCGCGGGCCGACCCTACTCCGACATCCTCGCCGCCGGCGGTGGGATCCTGTCCACGGTGCGCGCGGTCCGGGAGAGCTCGCGCGAGTCGCTCGCATGCGATCTCGTCGAGCGTCTCGCGGAGATGCTCGCGCTGGGCACCACCACAGCGGAGGTCAAGTCCGGGTACGGCCTCTCGACCGATCACGAGCTGATGATGCTCGATGCCATCGCAGATGCGGCGGCGCGCTCGCCGATGCGCGTCGTGCCGACCTTCCTCGGCGCCCACGCCATCGACCCTGAGGTGCCGGACTTCGTCGTGCGCACGGTGCGGGAGACGGTCCCTGCCGTCGCCGCGAGGTGGCCGGGCATCTGCGCGGACCTCTATTGCGAGCGCAGCGCATGGGGCCTCGAGGAATCGCTTGCGTACGCGCGAGCCGCGCAAGCCGCGGGAATGCCGCTGCGGATGCACGTCGACCAGTTCAACGACCTGGGCATGGTGCCGCACGCGATCGCGCTCGGCGCGCGCACCTGCGACCACCTCGAGGCCACGTCGGAGGATCATCTCCTGGCGCTTGCGCGCAGCCGCACGATGGGCGTCGCGCTCCCCGGATCGCCCTTCTGCCTCGACGGGCCATTCATGAGGGCGAGGCAGTTCGTGGACGCCGGCGGCGCGCTGGCGATCGCGACGAACCGCAACCCAGGAAGCTCGCCAGTCGCCTCGATGGCGTTCGTGGTGGCGCTCTCGGTGCGCCGGATGGGACTGACGTATGCGCAGGCGCTGCATGCCGCGACGTGGAACGCAGCCTGCGCGCTCGGCGTACAGGACCGCTGCGGCGCGCTGCGGCCCGGCATGGACGCAGACATCGCCCTCTGGCCCCACGGTGACGAGCGCGCGATCGCGTTCGAGGTGACCGGACCGCCGCCAGACCTCGTGCTGGCCAGGGGCGCACTCGCTCCGGGCGCGAACCCGCCGGACGCGACCGCCCTCAACCTGCGATAATCCCATCCCCGTGCCGACTGCCACCGACATCTCCAACGCCACCGCCGCCGCAGCGTGCGTCGTCGAGACGCACCGCCGCCTTGTGGACATGCTTGCGCCGGGCCGCACGCTCGCGGAGATCGACTCGTTCATCGCGCGCACGCTCGCCGAGCTTGACGCCCCGAGCTGCTTCCTCGGCTACAAGGTGCGTGGGCACCCTCCATACCCGAGCCATGCGTGCCTCAGCGTCAACGAGGTCATTGTCCACGGCACGCATGACATGTCCGCCAAGCCGCTCGAGGAGGGCGACCTCATCTCGATCGACATCGGCGTGCGACACCGCGGATGGATCGGAGACGCGGCGTGGACGTACGCGATCCGCACGGCGACTCCGCTCGGAGCGAGCATGATGCGCTCGGGGCGCGAGAGCCTTCGGCGGGGCATCGCTGCGATGCAGGCGGGCAGGCCGCTCACGGACTGGGCTCGCGCCGTCCAGCAGTGCGTCGAGCGCGAGCACGGGTTCCATCTCGTGCGCGGGCTGGGCGGCCACGGGTACGGGAAGTCGCTGCACACCGCCCCGTACATCGCCAACACCATGCCCGGGTTCCCAGGCGAATGGCCCGATGCGCGCACCATCTTCAAGCCCGGGATGCTGCTGGCCGTGGAGCCCATGATCGCGGCGACGACAACGGAGATCGAGTCGCTCGGGAGCGGATGGCCCATCTACACCGCCGACCGCTCGCTGAGCGTGCACTACGAGGCCGACGTGCTGATCGAGGAGAGCGGCCCCCTCAACCTGACCGCAGGCCTCTTCGACCTCCCGGATGTGGTGGGATGACCCCAGTGGGCACCGCACCGGTCGCACTGCTGCTCGAGTCCGTCCACCCATCCGCCGATGCGGCGCTCGCTGCAGCCGGATTCACCATCGAGCGCGCCAAGGGCGCGCTTGCAGGCGCAGAGCTCCGCAACGCGCTCGCCCGCGCGACTGTCGTCGGCATCCGGTCGAAGACCGAGATCCGCGCAGACGCGCTCGACGGCGCGCCCGCATCAACGCCGCTCGCTGCGATCGGGTGCTTCTGCATCGGCACCAACCAGGTGGACCTCGGGGCCGCGGAGTCGTCGGGCATCCCCGTCTTCAACTCGCCCTTCTCGAACACCCGCAGCGTCGCGGAGATGACGGTGGCCGAGGTCGTGTGCCTCTTCCGCCGGCTCTTCGAGAAGTCGTCGCAGCTGCATTCGGGCACCTGGGACAAGAGCGCCGCGAGCGCGCACGAGGTGCGCGGGCGCACGCTCGGCATCGTGGGGTACGGGCACATCGGCTCGCAGGTGAGCGTGCTCGCGGAGGCGCTCGGGCTGCGGGTGATCTTCTACGACATCGCGCGCAAGCTGCCGCTGGGCAATGCGCAGCCGCGGCCGAGCCTTGAGGCGCTGCTGCGGGAGTCCGACTGCGTGACGCTGCACGTGCCTGAGACGACGCAGACGGTCGGCATGATCGGTTCGAGGGAGATCGAGATGATGCGGCCCGGGGCGCACATCGTCAACAACGCGCGCGGCCGTGTGGTCGACCTCGATGCGCTCGCTGCGGCGCTCCGCTCGGGGCGCATCGGCGGCGCCGCGCTCGACGTGTTCCCCTCCGAACCTGCGGGCAACGGCGATCCGTTCGCGTCACCCGTCAGCGGCTGCCCCAACGCGATCCTCACGCCCCACATCGGCGGGAGCACCGAGGAGGCGCAGGAGGCGATCGCGCTTGAGGTCTCCGAGAAGCTTGCGCGGCACTGGATCCACGGGTCCACGGCGACCAGCGTGAACATGCCGGAGGTCGACCTTCCCGTGCTGCGCGAGGGGCAGCTGCGGATCCTGCACGTGCACCGGAACGTGCCCGGCGTGCTCGGCACGATGCACGGGCTGCTTGCCCATGCGCGCATCAACATCAATGCGGAGTTCCTGCAGTCCAACCCGCGCACCAGCTACGTGATCCTCGACGTCGACCGCTTCGAGGATCCTGCGCTGCTCGCCGCGCTGCGGCGGATGCCCGAGACGATCCGCATGCGCACCATGTCGGGCAGCTCGCCTACGCTGCGCGCATGATCCTGCCGCTCATCCCGGTCCTCACAGCCTCGCTCGCCCTCGCCGCCGCAGCCAGCGACGGTCCCAGCTATCCCGCCACGCGCGCGGAACCTGTGCAGCAGGAGTTCCACGGCGAACAGGTCATCGACGAGTACCGGTGGCTTGAGGCGCTCGAGAGCGCATCGCCCGAGGTGGCCGCCTGGACCACCGCGCAGAACGACAGGACTCGTGCACTGCTCGACGGCCTGGAGTGCCGCAGCGCGCTCGAGAAGGCGCTCGAGCCGCTGATGACGATCGGCTCGATCGGCACCCCTCAGCGCGCGGGGCCGTTCGCGTTCTGGACCGAGCGCGAGGGCACGCAGAACCAGCCAGTGCTCTACGTGGCCGCCGATCCCACGGCAGCGGAGAGCGCCATCGCCGGAGCGCCCGGCTCCGATGCGGCCGCACCTGCAGGACCGGACCGCAAGTCCCGCCGCGTGCTCCTTGACGTCAACGCGCTCGACGCCAAGGGCCTCACGAGCCTCGACTGGTACAGGCCGAGCGACGACGGTTCGCTCGTCGCCTTCGCGACCAGCGTGTCAGGCAGCGAGATGAGCGAGCTGCACGTGCTCGAGACCGCCACCGGCACATGGCTCGCGGACATGATCCCCGGGAAGGTGTCGCTCTCGGGGTGGGCGCCCTCAGGCCGCGCGTTCCTCTACAGCGTGCTTGCCGACCCCAAGAACCCCTACTCTCGCGAGATCCGTTGGCACGAGCTCGGCCGCGACCCGCGCGCCGACCCTGTGCTCTACAGGCAGCGAGAGCCGAGCCGGGTGCCGGGCGGCGGCATGTCGCTCGACGGGCGGTGGATCGTCATCACCGAGAGCCGCGGATGGCAGGCAAGCGACATGTGGATCGCCGACATGTACGCATGGATGCGCGCCGGACAGAAGTCCGACGGGCTCGCGCTGGTGCCGGTCGCCACCGGCCTCGATGCGCGCTTCAGCCCGGCGGCGATCGTGGGCGACACGCTGTACGCGCTCACGACGCTCGACGCGCCCAACGGCCGTCTGATCGCCATCGACTGCAACAACCCCGCGCGCGCGCAGTGGCGCGAGGTCATCCCGACACGCGCCGATGCGGTGCTCGGCGGCGTCTCGTACGCGGCAGGGATCCTCGTCGCCGACTACGAGAAGGACGCCACCAGCCGCATCGAGAGGTTCTCCGTGGACGGCACCTCGCTCGGAGAGATCGCGCTCCCCGGCATCGGCACTGCCGGGTTCTCCGCAGAGCAGGACCGCACCGACGGGTTCATCAGCTACACCAGCTTCAACGAGCCGCGCAGCATCTACACAGTCGACTTCCGCTCAGGCAAGAGCGCGCTGTGGGCGCGGCCGGACGTGCCTGTCGACCCCTCGAGCGTGACCGTGACGCAGGTCTTCGTCGAGAGCACGGGAGGCGCGAAGGTCCCGATGTTCCTCGTGCACAGGAAAGGACTCACGCCCACCGGCGATGCGCCCACGCTGCTCTACGGCTACGGCGGCTTCAATGTGTCGATGACGCCCGGATTCTCCGCGGTCAACTGGCCGTGGTACCAGGCTGGCGGCGTCTACGCGCTCGCGTGCCTGCGCGGCGGCGGCGAGTACGGCGAGTCGTGGCACCGCGACGGGATGCTCGACCGCAAGCAGAACGTCTTCGACGACCTCTACGCGTGCGCAAAGTGGCTCATCGACAACCGCTGGACCAGCGCGTCGAGGCTCGCCGTCAAGGGTGGCAGCAACGGAGGCCTGCTCACCGGCGTGGCGGCGACGCAGCGGCCGGACCTCTTCTGCGCGGCCATCAGCGGCGTGCCGCTGCTGGACATGCTGCGCTACCACGAGTTCCTCATGGCGAAGTTCTGGGTGCCCGAGTACGGCTCAAGCCAAGATGCCGCGCAGTACCGGTGGCTCCGCGCCTACAGCCCCTACCACAACGTCACCAAGGGCACCAAGTACCCGGCCATGCTGATCACCGCCGGCGAGAACGACTCGCGCGTGCATCCCCTGCACGCGCGCAAGATGGCCGCGCGCATGCAGGCGCTGGCCGCCAACGACCCTGCGAGCGACCCGATCCTGCTGTGGGTCGACCGCGACTCGGGCCACGGCCAGGGCAAGCCGCTGGCGCTTCGCATCCGCGACGAGGCGGACCAGTGGGCATTCCTCATGTGGCAGACCGGCCTCTGCAACTGAGCGCTGCCGCAGCAGCGCTCAGGCGACGATCTCGAGCTTCGCGTGCTCGAGGATGAGCGTGCGCACGCCCGCATGCCGGAACGCGATGCGCGCGCGCGTCGCGCTGCCGTACCGCTCGACCGCCTGCACCGTGCCGATGCCGAACTGCGCATGGCGAACCACAGTGCCTGCCGCGATGCCGGACGCGGATGCGCGCGATGGCGACCCCTTCGCGGGCACGGCGCGAAGGTCACGACGCGGGCGAGGCGAGCCGTCGGCGAAGAACGCGTCCTCGTCGACCTCCACGTGCGTCTCCTCGGGGGGAATCTCGTCGACCGCATCCTCCGGCTCGGGCGCGGCACGCTTCCACCCCCAGCCGCCGCTCCACTCGCCTGACTCGCGCGCCGCCGAGCGCCATCCTCCGCCGGCCGAGCGGCCGCCACCGCGCCAGCCTCCCTCCCCGCGCACCGGACCGAGCGATGCGCCGGGTGCAGCATCGTGGCGATCGACGCTCTCCTCAGGCAGCTCGCGCAGGAACCCGCTCTCAATCGTGCTCATGCGCACGCCGCGCTGCGCGCGCGTCGCCGCGCTCGTGATCAGCAGGTGACGCTCGGCGCGCGTGATGCCCACGAAGAGCAGCCTCCGCTCCTCCTCGACGCCGTTGCCGGAGCCCTCCCCGATGCTCCGCGCATGCGGCAGCAGTCCCTCCTCGAGGCCTGCGATCGCCACGAAGGGGAACTCGAGGCCCTTGGCCGCATGCAGCGTCATCAGCGTGACGGCGCCGCGCAGCGGGTCCACCGCGTCGGCGTCGGCCACGAGCGTCACGCGCTCGAGGAACCCGCGCAGCGCATCGCCAAGCGTCGCCGGAGGCGCATCGGGCTCGCCCTCGGCCACCTCGAAGTCCGCCGCAGCATTCGCCACCTCGCGCACGTTCGCGACGCGGTCCTGCGCATCCTGGTCGTCGCCGGCGATCTCCTGCGCGGCGCGCTCCATGCCTGACTCGTCGATCAGGCGAGCGACAAAGGGACCGAGGTTGCCCGCCGGCTTTGCGGCAAGCTCCTCTCGGTAGCGCCCGACCATTGCCGCGAACGAGGCCATCGCGTCCGCCGTGCGCGACGCCACGCCTGCGGCACGCGCATCTGCGCACGCCTCGAGCATCGTGATGCCGCGCCGCAGCGCCAGCGCCTCGACCTTCTCGACGCTCTTCTCGCCGATGCCGCGCGCGGGCACGTTGATCACGCGCCTCAGCGAGAGGTCGTCGCGCGGGTTCGCCACCAGGCGAAGGTAGGCGAGTGCGTCCTTGACCTCGCGCCGCTCGTAGAAGGCGGTGCCGCGCGCGATCACATAGGGGATGCCGCGCCGCCGCAGCACGTCCTCGATCGACCGGCTGAGCGCGTTCATCCGGTAGAGCACCGCCATCCCGCTCCACACGATGCCCGCATCGCCGGCGTCCTGCAGCGCATCGGCGATCACCTGCGCCTCGTGCGTCTCGTCGATGCAGCGCACGACGCGCGGGCGGCTGCCCTCCTCGAGCCGAGTCGAGAGGTCCTTGTGGCGGCGCGCGGCATTGCGGCGGATGAGCCTGTCGGCGACGTTGACGATGTGGGCTGTGGACCGGAAGTTCTCGCCGAGCGGAATCACGGTGGCGCCGTCGAAGCGCTCCTCGAACTCGAGGATGTTGGTGATGTCCGCACCTCGCCACCCGTAGATCGACTGGTCAGGGTCGCCCACCACGCAGATGTTGCGGTGCGCGCTCGCGATCGACTGGGCCACCATGAACTGCGCGTGGTTGGTGTCCTGGTACTCGTCCACCAGCACATGCTGGAACCGCTGCTGCACGTCGGCGCGCACCCCGGCGTCATCGCGGAGCATCCGTGCCGCGCGCAGCAGCAGGTCATCGAAGTCGAGCGCTGACTGCCGCCGCAGCGCGGCCTCGTAGGCGCGGTAGATGCGCGCATCGGACCTGCCCTGGAAGTCTGCAGCCTCCTGCGCGAACTCGTCGGCGGTGAGCAGCCGGTTCTTCGCGGCGCTGATGCGCGACGAGAGCATCGCCGCCGGAAACGACTTGCGGTCGAGCCCCAGCTCCTCGATCGCGCGCTTGAGCAGCGTGTGCGCATCATCGGAGTCGATGATGCTGAAGGAGGCATCCAGCGGCACGCCAAGTCCCGCGGCTGCGCTCATGGGCCCGTAGCGTCGCAGCAGCCCGGCGCAGAAGGAGTGGAACGTGCCGACGACGAGCCCGCGCCGACCCGGCACATCCTCGCCAACAAGCGCATCGACACGCTCGCGCATGGCGCCCGCGGCCTTGTTCGTGAACGTGAGCGCCAGAATCCGCCATGCCGGCACGCCTGATGCAATCAGGAACGCGATCCGCCGCGTGATCACCCTGGTCTTGCCCGAGCCGGGTCCTGCCAGCACAAGCATCGGCCCGCCTGGATGGGTCACTGCGCGGACTTGGGCTTCCGTGAGGTCCGCCACGAGGTCTGGGTGGGGCGCGTCCTGCGTCACGACGATGCCGAGTCTAGGGATCGCCAGCGGGACCCCCCGTGACAGCATCCGACAAGGCATGCACCCCTTCGCAAAACCTCTCCACATCGGTCGAAAGAGCGCAAACTCTGAAAATGTCGTGGGTTACGTGCAGGTCCAGCGGAATCGTTCAAAAATCAACAGATTGTGGTCTCTAGCTGCTTGCCACCACAATAGGTTGGGGTAGAGTCGCTGAATCGAGCTGGACGGTTGTGGGCCACTTGCTCGAGGCGTCGGTGCCGAATTCGCATGCGGCAGGCTTGGAGAAACGGCGGCATTGCCGTGCTCCTGTGTCAGTAGCGCGCATGCGGGCACTGGACGTCGCAGGTACCGGAACGGCGGCGCGGATCGGACCGCCCACCTACCCCGATACCTGTTGGTGAACGAGGCAGTTTCGAGGAGTCCCCGACCACATGGGACCCCTCGGAGAGGAAGCGCTGGACGACATGGGAATCCTCTGCGACACCCAGATCCGGGAGCACGTCAGCATCGAGCCCTTCGAGGAGTGCAGCAAGAGGCACGGCACGATCTCCTACGGGGTCTCGAGCTACGGATACGACGTCCGGGTGGGCACCCGCTTCAAGATCTTCACGAACGCCACCTCGGGCGGTGTCGCGATCGTCGACCCCAAGCGCTTCACCAACGACCTCTTCATCACCATCGACACGGCGGAGACCGGCCGCGACCACGTGATCATCCCGCCCAACTCCTTTGCCCTCGCGGAGACCGTCGAGGTCTTCGACGTGCCGCGCGACACGCTGGCGATCTGCGTCGGCAAGTCGACGTACGCGCGATGCGGCATCATCGTGAACGTCACGCCGCTCGAGCCCGAATGGCGCGGCAAGGTCACGATCGAGATCTCGAACACGACCCCCCTTCCCGCGAAGATCTACGCCAACGAGGGCATCGCGCAGATGCTCTTCATCCGGGCCGACCGTGTCTGCGCGCGCAGCTACGCGGACAAGGGCGGCAAGTACCAGGACCAGGACGGACTCACCCTGCCGAAGGTGGACGGTCTCGCGGCGGAGTGATCCTCCGCGCGCCCGCCCCCTCCGGCAATCGCCTCATCAGTAAGTCACGGACACGACGCAATCCCAACGCTCCAGGACGACACGCCATGAAGATCAACCGACGATTCACCAGCCCGAACACCGACGTGTACTCGACCATCGAGTGGTCGACCCGAAGCAGCAAGATCACCAACGCCGACGGATCGGTGGTCTTCGCGATGGATGATGCCGAGGTGCCGCGCGAGTGGAGCCAGCTGGCGACCGACATCGTCGTGAGCAAGTACTTCCGCAAGGCTGGCGTGCCGCAGCACGACGCCGACGGCAAGGTTGTGCGCAACGCCGACGGCACGGCAGTCCTGGGGCCTGAGCGCTCGGTGCGCCAGGTCGTGCACCGCCTCGCCGGATGCTGGCGCCACTGGGGCGAGTCGCACGGCTACTTCGACTCCGCCGAGGACGCGCAGGCGTTCTACGACGAGCTCGCGCACATGCTGCTGCGCCAGGTCGCCGCGCCCAACAGCCCGCAGTGGTTCAACACGGGCCTCAACTGGGCCTACGGCATCAACGGGCCCGCGCAGGGCCACTGGATCGCAGACCACACCACGGGCGCCGTGTCGCTCGCCACAGACTCCTACACGCACCCGCAGCCGCACGCGTGCTTCATCCAGTCGGTCTCCGACGACCTCGTCAACGAGGGCGGCATCATGGACCTGTGGGTGCGCGAGGCGCGCCTCTTCAAGTACGGCTCAGGCACCGGCACGAACTTCTCCGGCCTGCGCGGCGAGAACGAGAAGCTCTCAGGTGGCGGACGCAGCTCGGGCCTCATGAGCTTCCTCAAGATCGGCGACCGCGCGGCGGGTGCGATCAAGTCGGGCGGCACCACGCGCCGGGCCGCCAAGATGGTGTGCCTTGACGTGGACCACCCCGATGTCGAGGCATTCATCAACTGGAAGGTGCGCGAGGAGATCAAGGTCGCTGCCCTCGTCGAGGGCATGAAGCACCTCAGCGCCACCCAGAAGGAGGTCGCGCAGGCGCTCGGCCTCACGCTCGACTACGACTTCAACGGCGAGTCGTACTACACCGTCAGCGGCCAGAACTCCAACAACTCGATCCGCCTCACCGACGACTTCATGGATGCGGTCGACGGCGACGGCGAGTGGACGCTCCGCCGCCGCACTGACGGCCGGCCGGCGAAGACGCTCAAGGCGCGCGAGCTCTGGCGCCAGGTCAACGAGGCCGCATGGCACTGCGCAGATCCCGGCGTCCAGTACGACACCACGATCAACGCGTGGCACACCTGCCCCACCGCAGGCCGCATCAACGCGAGCAACCCGTGCAGCGAGTACATGTTCCTCGACAACACGGCGTGCAACCTGGCGTCGATCAACCTGCTGAAGTTCTACGACCCCGATACGCGCGCCTTCGACATCGCGGGCTTCGAGCACGCCATCCACCTGTGGACGGTGGTGCTCGAGATCTCGGTGCTCATGGCCGCGTTCCCCTCGCGCGAGATTGCGGAGCTCTCCTGGCGCTACCGGACGCTCGGCCTGGGCTACGCCAACCTCGGCGCGATGCTCATGCAGGCGGGCATCCCCTATGACAGCGACGAGGGGCGCGCGGTGTGCGGCGCCATCACGGCGGTGCTCACGGGTCGCTCCTATGCGGCAAGCGCGCTTCTCGCGGCCGAGCACGGCGCGTTCGCCGGCTTCGCCGACAACCGGGAGCACATGCTCCGCGTCGTCCGCAACCACCGGCGCGCCGCGCACGGCGTCACGCGGGACTCCTCGGAGTGGGAGTCGCTGCGCATCCGCCCGGTGCCGATCGACCACGGCCTCTTCCGTGCGGGCCGCGTGCACCTGGCCAACTCGGGCGCCCTGCTCGACGCAGCCGTCGGCGCGTGGGACCAGGCGCTGCTGCTCGGCGAGGAGTTCGGCTACCGCAACGCGCAGGTCACCGTCATCGCGCCCACCGGCACGATCGGCCTGCTGATGGACTGCGACACCACCGGAGTCGAGCCGGACTTCGCGCTGACGAAGTTCAAGAAGCTTGCCGGTGGCGGCTACTTCAAGATCGCGAACCAGTCGCTGCGGCCTGCGCTCAAGGCGCTCGGCTACTCGCCTCGCGAGGTCGACGACATCCTCACCCACGTGATGGGACGCATGAGCCTTGACGTCGCGATCCCGCAGCGCGACGGCTCCGCAGGCGACGGCTCGCTCGGCACGCTGCGCGAGTTCCTGGTGTCCAAGGGCTACACGGGCGAGGAGCTGGTCGCCGTCGAGAACATGCTCCCCACGGTGTTCGAGGTGGCGTTCGCGTTCTCGGCATGGAGCATGCCCGAGCGTGTCCTCAAGGCGGCCGGCATCGACCCCGCGGCAGCCCGCGACGACCGCGCCTTCAACGGCCTCCGCGCGCTTGGCCTGACCCGTGCGCAGATCGCCACGCTCAACCGCGTGATCTGCGGCACCCAGACCGTCGAGGGCGCGCCTCACCTCAAGGATGCGCACCTGCCCGTCTTTGACTGCGCGAACCGCTGCGGCCCCACCGGCACGCGCTTCATCCGCCCCGATGGCCACATCCACATGATGGCGGCAGCGCAGCCCTTCATCTCAGGCGCAATCTCCAAGACGATCAACCTGCCCAACGACGCAGACGTCAGCGAGATCGGGCGCTGCTACCACCTCAGCTGGGAGCTCGGCCTCAAGGCGAACGCGCTCTACCGCGACGGGTGCAAGCTCAGCCAGCCGCTGTCGACCAAGTCCGATGCGGCCGACCATGCCGAGCCTGAGGACCAGGAGGGTCTCGAGGCAAAGGGTGCGGACGCCGGTGCTGAGCAGGTGATCGTCGAGCGGGTCGTTGAGCGCGTGGTCGAGCGGGTCATCGAGCGCCCGATGCGCCGCAGGCTCTCCGACACCCGCACGTCGATCACCCACAAGTTCAACGTCAGCGGCCACGAGGGCTACCTCATCGTCGGCCTCTACGACGACGGGTCGCCGGGAGAGCTCTTCATCACGATGGCGAAGGAGGGCTCGACGATCGGCGGACTCATGGACTCGCTCGGCACCGCGATCTCGGTGGCGCTGCAGTACGGGGTGCCGCTCGAGAGCCTCGTGCGCAAGTTCGCGCACCAGCGATTCGAGCCCATGGGGATGACGACCAACAACGACATCCCCTTCGCCAAGAGCCTCGTGGACTACATCTTCCGCTGGCTCGGCATGCAGTTCATCACCGGCTACCGCGAGGCCAACGCGCCCGCACGTGCCGCACTGCCCGCCACGGATGGCGCGGCGTCCGCATCCCACACCGTCAAGGAGGACACCTCATGGTCGAACCGAGTCAGCAGCGGGCCCTCAGCGGGCGGATCGTCGCGGATCGCATCCGGCGCGAGTGGCACGACACCATCGGCGACGGACGATGCCGACGGCGACTCCTCCTCGGGGAAGATCGCGGCGAGCCCAAGCTCGTGGATCGCCGACCGGATCACCTCCACCGCCTCGACCGTGACGACATCGACGTCGAAGCTCGAGATGCGCGAGGTGGTCGTGGAGCATGCGTCCGGATCCGTGCTCGACCAGCAGAACGCGCAGCTCATGGGTGACGCGCCCGCATGCGACACATGCGGATCGATCACCGTGCGCAACGGCACCTGCTACAGGTGCGTCAACTGCGGCAACAGCATGGGCTGCAGCTGATCTCAAGAACCTCGGGCCATGCCCCCGCGCCACACGCGAGGGCCGGCCCGACCTGACACGCGATGGGCGGAGCAATTCGCCTGAAAGGAGCACGACAGGTCGGCGAGTGAATGGATGCTCATCTGCCCGGTCGGATACCCATGGAATCGGTGTACTCCGACCCCTTGCACCAACGGACGGGGAGTCCCGGCCATGCAGGGGACCGATCCCACGGCGAATCCCGCCCATCGCGCTGCCCACAACCGGGGTCCAGGACGGACCCCGCTTCCTCCGCGCCCCCTCGTCAGGCACTGAAGCCTGGCGAGGGGGTTTTTCGATGCGCCCCGTGAACACCGGCCTGCATCGGGAGCTGCGCAAGCCCAATCCATCCCAACAGATGATTGACGTTTGGGCGTGAACGCGGACTAGCATTCGCACCATGCCCGGCGCGGTACCCCAGCCTGCAACTCCGCCGGGAGCCCCTACAACCGCCCAGCAGGGTGTCGGTCCCGACCAGGCTTCATCCCCTCCGTCAATCGAGGGATACGAGGTCGAGTGCCTGCTAGGGACTGGAGGCTGCGGCACGGTCTGGCGCGCCCGCGAGTCCGGAGCCCTTCGGCGAACTGTCGCCATCAAGGTGCTCCGCTCCGACGTCAGCTCACCACGCCTCCTCGCGCGCTTCCACGCGGAGCGGCAGATCCTCGCCGCACTGGATCATCCGGGCATCGTGTCCGTGCACGCCGCCGGCATCGACGATCAGGGACGGCCGTGGTTCGCGATGCCGTTCGTGGATGGGCAGCCTCTGACGGAGGCGGCCGACGCGCTCGCGCTCTCGGTGGCAGACCGTGTTGCGCTCCTCGACCGTGTCGCTGGCGCCGTCGAGCACGCGCACCAGCGCGGGATCATCCACCGCGACCTCAAGCCGCAGAACGTGATGCTCCCTGCCCCCGACGGAACCGCCGGGCTCCAGCCCAGGATCATCGACTTCGGGGTCGCCAAAGCCATGTTCGGATCGACTGCGCCCGCGGGCACCGAGACCCTCGCGGGCCAGCGCATCGGCACCCCCGGCTACATGAGCCCGGAGCAGTTCGCGGGCCAGCCTGTCGATACCCGCGCCGACGTGTGGTCACTCGGAGTCCTGCTTCATGAGCTGCTGACCGGCGCCCGCCCAGAGCAGGGCGACTGCGAGTCCGCGGACGTGTGGGCAGGTGATGCGTCGCCGCGGCGCGGGTTCCGCCGAGCCTCGGATGTGGCCGGGACATGCGCACCCGGGCGCCACATCGACCCCGACCTTGACGCGATCATTGACCGCTGCCTCCAGGAGGACAGGGAATCCCGCTACGCGAGCGTCTCGCAGCTGCGCGATGACCTCGCGCGATGGGTGCGGCGCGAGCCCGTCTCCGCGCGGACCCACGCGCCCTTCCACGAGATCCGGCTGTTCCTTCGCCGGAACAGGCCTACGGCCATCGCCGTGGCTGCGGCCTTCGCGGTCACCTGCGGCCTGGCGCTCTTCGCGCTCCACTCCGCTGACGAGGCTCGAGGCCAGGCCGTGCGGGCGGAGCAAGCGCTTGTCCGCGCCAGGCTGAGCGAGGAGTTCACCAACAAGTTCCTGGTGGGAAACGTCGGCCTCCACAACTCGCGCCGTGACGCTCCGCTGCTGATGCGCGTGCTGCAGTCGCTCGAGCCCAAGCCCGGCGAGCCAGATCCGGGCGATCCGCTGGCGACGGCAACCCGCCACGCATTCCTGGGCCGCGGCTACGCGGTACTGCGCGAGTGGAAGAGCGCCGAATCGCACCTGGCCTCCGCATTCGCGATCTTCGATGCGGAACTGACCGCCGGCAGCGAGCGCACGATCGACGTGCTGACCGACCTGCTGCACCCGCGCAACATCGCCTTCGACGCTGAGACGATCGGCCACGCGCGCCGCCACCTCGCGGCCGCAGCCCGCGGGACAGGTGTCGCTGCGGACAAGCTCGCGCTGCTCGAGTGGAACGTGATGCTTGCCGAGCCCACCGCCACCGACGACACTGCCGCACGGGCCGAGGCCGTCGCCCGGGCGCGTGCGCGGTTCGCCTTGATGCGCTCCTCGAGGGCTCCAGATGATGCCCTGCTGATGGCCGCCGCGGACCTCATCCTCCGGTGCGCGTGGTCAGGGCTGCCGGAGCTTGGCCGATCCGAGGCAGCGGCGGTCCTCGGTGACTTCGACGGCGGAAGGATCGGCGACGTGACTCCTGGGCTTCTCGTCGCGCTCAGCGCCGGCGGATACGCCGCAGGACTTGCGAACGACCAGCAGTTCTGCGTCGACATCTACGAGCGTTTCGGTCCCCAGTACGGCGAGCTTCTTGGCTGGGACCACAGGTCCACCTTCGACATCCACAACAATGCGGGGTTCGGTCTTGCCGCGACCGGGCGCGAACGCGAGGCCATCGAGGTGCTGCAGCGGATCCTTCCCTGGGCCGTGCTCGAGTACGGCGACAGCAGCCCGCACGCCACCCTCGTGCGCAACAACATCTGGTTCGCCGAGTCCCGGCTCGCTGCACGTGCAGCGGCTGAGTAACCTTTCGCCATGGCGCTCGAGAGCCGCATTCGACCGAGAAACGTCTGGTTCACCGCCGGGTACGCCGTGTTGTGTGCAGTGCTCGGGCTGTGGGGCGCCTACGACTACTGGGAGCGGATCCCGCGCCAGGAGGCTGCCTTCGCCGAGTACCAGTCCGCCACCGAGCGCGCGAAGCGCTACGCGGACCTGAGCGTGCCTGGCGCCCCGCGCCTCACAGCGGAGCAGGAAGCGGACTACCAGGCCGCGAGGGACGTGGTCGACAGGTACGCGGCCGGAGCCCCCACACCCGTCGCCGCCTACGACCGCCCGCTGCAGCTCTGGGTGTACATGATCGGGTGCGGGGTCATCGGCACGGGCTGGTGCGTGATGAGCCTCGTTCGCACCGGCTCCCGCAGCTTCAGGCTCGACGACGACGGGACGCTTCATGCGGGCATCCGCAGGATTGCGCGCGACGAGGTCACCGGCATCGACATGAGCCGATGGATGGCGAAGTCGATCGCCACCATCCAGGTGAAGGATGGCCCTCCGGTGGTGCTTGACGACTACAAGTACGGCGGCATGCACCTGATCGTGGGCACATACGCCCACCGCTTCGATCCGCAGGTGTGGAACGCCGACGCGACGCTCGTGAAGAAGGTCGCAAAGGCGGCCGCAGAGGGCGAAGGCGGCGCCCCGGGCGGCGCGGGCGGGATGAAGTAGTCTTTCCCGCCCCGATGACACGCACCCTCAACGACCCCACGACGTCGATCGAGAAGCGGGACCGCTGCGCGGACCTGCCCCACCGCCCGCGCGTCCTCCTTGGCAAGATCGGCCTCGATGGCCACGACCGGGGCGTCAAGCTCATCGCGCGGGTGCTGCGCGACAGCGGAGTCCACGTCATCTACTCCGGGCTCTGGCAGACTCCCCGCAGCCTCGCGATCGGCGCCCGCGACGAGGACGTCGACTGCATCGCGTGCTCCATGATGAGCAACTCGCACCTGGTGCTGGTCCCGAGGCTCCTCGACGAGTGCCGGGCCGTCGGCCGCCCGGACGTGCCCGTGAACGTGGGCGGCATCATCCCGCAGGAGGACGTGAAGACGCTGCTCGATGCGGGCGTCGCGCGCGTCTACCACACCGGCACAGGGATGGAGGACATCGTCGAGAGCGTGCGCACCTCGGTGAAGGCCTACGAGCCGCGCACCACCGGTCCGGCAGAGGCGATCCTCGCACGGCAGATCTCGCTTGCGCAGGCGGGCGCGCTGCCCGCCGGCGCCGCTCGCAAGAGGCCCGGGCGCGTGCTCGGGCTGACGGGAGCGCCCGGCGCCGGCAAGAGCACGCTGGTCGCGGCCCTCTGCGGCGAGGCAGTCCGGCGCGGCACGCGCATCGCGGTCATCGCCTTCGACCCGATGAGCCCGATCACGGGCGGTGCGCTGCTCGGCGACCGACTCCGAGTCGACTTCAATGCCGTCGACGACAAGGTCTTCTATCGCTCGCTGGCCATCGTCGGCGAGGACTACACCGCGCTCGATGTCATCACCGAGCTCGTGGGTGCGGCCGGCTTCGACACGCTCATCATCGAGACCGTCGGCGCAGGGCAGAACGATGTGGCGATCCGCCACCACGTCGACCGCACCGCCGTCGTGACCGTGCCCGGCATGGGCGACGCCGTCCAGATGGACAAGGCAGGCATCCTCGAGATTGCCGACCTCTTCGTCGCCAACAAGGCGGACCACGCCGGCGAGTCCAAGCACGTGCGCGAGCTCCTCGATGTCGCAGGCGGGCGCCCGATCTTCGAGACCGTCGCCACCGAGGGCAAGGGCATCGTCGAGCTGTACGAGGCCCTGATGTCCTGACCGGCACTACCAGCACCACATGACCTCCATGAGCCACGTCAACCTCCCCCGCCACACCAACCAGGCGCTCGGCATCGGCCAGTACGCCATCGACTTCATGCGCAGCGGCGAGCCCTCGGCCGCCGTGCTCGACCGCACCACGCTCTTCCACACCGATGCGGTGATCTGCGGGCTCTCTGCCCTCGCGCTGGGCACCAATGCGCCGACGCTGCTGCGAGACGAGGCACTCAGCTACCGAGACCGCGACGGCGCCACCGTCTTCGGAAGCTCGCGCCGCGTCGCGCCCGAGAAGGCCGTGGTCGCCAACAGCGCGGCGGTCCGCGAGTGGGACTCCAACGGCACCAACTTCGGCTACAACCCTGCGCTTGGCCACACGGCCGGCGAGTTCGGCCACAACGACTTCTATCCCGTCGCGGTCGCCGCGGCGCAGGTGGGCGGCCTCGGCGGCGCAGAAGCGCTGCGCGGCATGGTCTGCATCGACGAGATCCGCGGCCGCCTCGCTGAGGTCTTCAGCCTCAAGACCTACAAGATCGACCACGTGGTGCACGGCGCGATCGCCAGCGCCGCGGTGTACGGCGCAATGCTTGGCGCGAGCGCGGAGCAGATCGAGAGCGCGATCGGCATGGTCGTCGCGCACCACATCCCCTGGCGCGCCATCCGCGCAGGCAAGCAGCTCTCCGACTCCAAGGGCGCGAGCGCCGCGATCAGCGCCGAGGCTGCAGTCGTCGCGATGCGCCGCTCCATGGCGGGCTTCCTCGGGCCGCGAGACATCTTCCGCAACCCCGAGAGCATGTTCCGGCAGTTCGAGCGCACGCAGGGCGACAGCCCCTTCGACCTCGTGCTGGGCTTCTCCGGCGACGACTTCGCCGTGATGGGCATGCACTTCAAGCTCGGCCTCTACGAGCACCAGTCCGCCGGCGCGCTGCAGGGCCTCATCGACCTCGTCAGCGCGAACCCCGGCATCCTCGAGCGTCCCGGCGACCTCGCCTCGATCCGCATCCTCGCGTACGAGCCTGCGTTCGGCATCATCGGGGATCCCGCCAAGCGCGACCCGAAGACGCGCCAGAGCGCAGACCACTCGATGGTCTACATCGTGTCGACGATGCTGCGGAAGGCCTACGAGCTCCGCGAGTCGGTGGGCGCTGCCGGGCTTCCGACCTCGAACGACGAGTGGTGGAAGGCGCTCATGCTCGGGCCCTACGACTACTCCGAAGAGGCGATCCACGACGAGCGCACGCGCGCCATCATGGCGACGATCGCCTTCGAGCACGGCGGCGCCGAGTACGACCGCCGCTATCCCGACGGCATCCCCACCTCGCTCGTGATGGGCCTCAAGGGCGGCACCACGCTCGACAGCGGGCTCGTGATGTATCCCTCGGGACACGCCCGCAACACCACCGCCGACCTTCGCGGGATCCTCGACGCCAAGTTCCGCCTGCTCGGGCGGCTCGCCGTGCGCAAGCCCTCCAAGCTCGTGGACCGACTCGCGGCGATCGGCGATGCAGGGCCCAAGGACCTGCGCAAGCTGCTCGATGTGCGGATCGAGGACCGCGGCCGCTTCGAGTGATCGACGAGTGTGCGGTCCGACCCGGCGTCGCAGGGCACGCCATCTCCCGGGCAGCGCTCACTTCACGGAGTGGAGCTTGCAGCCGCCGTCCTCGTAGACGACCTCCATGCGCATGAAGCTGAACTGCTTGCGCAGGCGCGGGTGAAGCCTGTAGCGCTGGTGCTGGGGGCCGCCGATGTTGTCGGCGAGCACGTCGGTGGAGTTCCATCCCGCGGCCATGCGGTTGAGGAACGCCAGCAGCTCCGTGCGGTTGGCCTCGCACCATGAGACGAACTCGTCGCGCCCCATCGCGCTCCGCGAGGAGCGCGAGGTCAGCTGCTCCCAGATCGCCTCGTACTCGCGCTCGCGGATGCACTCGCTGAAGTTCTCGAGCACGTGCTCGGGCATCGCCGCCCGCAACGTGATGCGACCGCTGTCGTCACGCTCGCGGATCGTGAGCTCCCCCGATGGAGGCGGCAGCTCCTGCCCCGACTGGCGCGCGATCTCGCGCATCTGCTCGACGCTCATCGGCTTCCCGTACTCGTCGAGCATGTAGGTGCCCACCGGGAGCCCGTCCTTCTCGGGAGCCGGCCCCTCGGACGGCAGCCGGTCCACGAAGATGATGGTGCGCCCGTCGGCAGTGCGTATCGGCGCGCTGTCGGCGCCGGCCTCCTGCCCCGGCTGGCGCTTGTGGTACTCGACGCGCTCCGGACCGCAGCCCGCAAGGGTGACGCACACCAGCGCGGCGGCGAAGCCCGCGTACACCCTCGCCATGCGCACCCTTGCCACGCGTGCGATCGCCGGAATCACGCTCTCCGCACGCCCGGTCATGCGCCAGTGCGCTCCGCAGCGTGCGTCGGGATGCGCCGAGGACCTTCGCTCCCGCGCGACCAGCCGATCCTCACCGCCTGCGACGCATCTGGCGACGGGCAGTCGAGCCTCGCGTGCGTGCCCCGCGACTCGGTGCGTGCACGTGCGGCGTGGGCCATCAGGGTGGCCGTCGTGAGCAGGTTCTGGATCTCCCATCCCTCCGGCGACTCGAACACGGGCCCGAGCGCGTAGCGGCCCCAGAAGGACATCATGTGGATCGCGTCGTCAAGCTTGGCGCCCTCGCGCACCACGCCCACGTTTCGCCACATTGCGCTACGGAGGCTGCTGCGGATGTCGACGAGGTCAAGCTCCCCGGCCACCGTCGGCCTGGTGTCGCTCTGCACATGCACGGGCACAGGATCGGCAAGGCCGTCCCCAAGTGCGGCGACAGCCACCCGCCGGCCGAACACCAGGCCTTCCAGCAGGCTGTTGCTCGCGAGCCGGTTGGCGCCATGCACGCCGCATGACGCGCATTCCCCGCACGCGTAGAGGCCGGCGATGGAGGACCTTCCGTGGAGGTCGGCGCGCACGCCGCCGATCGTGTAGTGCGCGGCCGGATGCACGGGGATCAGGTCGCGCGAGGCATCGATGCCGAAGCCGCGCAGCATGGCATCGAGCCCCGGAAACCGCGTGCCGAACGCGGCACCGACGGGACGCGCATCGAGGAAGACGTGCGAGCCTCCCGTACGCGCGAGGTGCGCGACGATGGTGCGCGAGACGATGTCGCGCGGCGCGAGGTCGCCCAGCGGATGCACGCCCGCCATGACGGATGCGCCCTCGCGGTCGACGATGGTGGCGCCCTCGCCGCGCACCGCCTCGCTGATGAGGTGCCGCGGCGCGCCCGCGACATACAGCGTCGTCGGGTGGAACTGCATGAACTCGAGGTCGGCCACCTCGGCGCCGGCGCGCCAGGCCATCGCGATCGCGTCACCGGTGGCCACACGAGGGTTGGTGGTCTCACGGTAGGCCTGTCCTGCGCCGCCTGCTGCGAGCACCGTCGCGCGAGCCCAGATGATCTGCAGCCCGAACCGCGGATGCCACGTGAGCGCACCGCACACGCGGCACGATGCGCCGCTCCCGGTCGTGAGCACGTCGATCGCGAAGCAGCGGTCAAAGAGCCTGATGCCGCGCAGCGAGCGAGCCCTCTCGATGAGCGTGCGCACGAGCTCGCGCCCTGTCGCGTCGCCGTCGCTATGGAGGATCCTTGGAGCAGAGTGCCCGCCCTCGAGAGCGAGGCTCGGAGAGCCGTCAGCCGCGCGGTCAACTCGCATGCCCCACGACAGCACGCGTGCGACCTCCGCTGGGCCCTCGGTGACGAGCGCGTCGACGGCCTCCGCATCGCACAGCCCTGCGCCTGCATCCCGCGTGTCCGCAGCGTGGCACTCCACGGAGTCGCCGTGGTCCGCTGCCGCTGCGATCCCGCCCTGCGCCCACCCCGTGCTGGAGAGGTCAAGGCTGTCCTTTGCGACGACGATCACGTCCGCATGCGCCGACGCCTCGATCGCCGCGCGAAGCCCCGCCACCCCGCTCCCGATCACGAGCACATCCGTGAACACCTGCGGAAGCAGGGTGCCACGGAAGGGGATCAGGTAGCGGCGGTCACGCCACATGTTCACCTTGAAGGACCGCCAATCCGCTCCGCCGACGCATCGAGCGCGGCCCGCGCGGCGTCCGCGTCGAATGCAGCGCACCAGAGCTGCGATGTGCCGCTCCCGTCGCGCTTGCTTGTCCAGATCATGTGGCGACCGCTCGGCGAGAACGCCGGAAGCACGTCGGCTCCCGGCACGCGCGTCACGCGGACACGTCGGGAGGGGTCCCGGACGTCGACCAGGAACACCTCGTAGTTGTCGTGCCCGATCTCGCTCGTGGCGTAGGCGGCCATCGATCCGCTAGGGTGGTAGAAGGGGCACCAGTTGACGTGCTCGTTCGCCGTGAGCGCGCGCTCCGCGGACACGCCCGTGATCCGGCCGCCGGTGTCGCGCACGACGTCGGCGGTGAAGAGCTGCAGCAGGTTGTCGTTGTTGCGGTCGCTCCGGTAGATGATCGACCGGCCGTCCGGCGAGAAGAAGGGCCCGCCGTCGTATCCGGGCTCCACGACAAGCGCACGCTCCTCGCCGCTGGCGAGGTCCTTCACCCACAGGTCGCCCTGCGTCACCGGATCGACCTTCGTGAAGAGCAGCGCACGTCCGTCCGGGCTGATGCTGCCCTCTGCCGCATAGGCGGTGCCGTCGCCGGCAATCACCTCGAGCGGACCGGGCTCGCCGGTCGCCGGGTCAAGGCGCACCTGCACGACCCGCATCTCCGGCGGGAATGCCCACCGGTAGCGGCTCGTGCCGCGCTGGTACCCGGGCACATCCTCTCCCGCTGGAGCGGCGATCGTGGTGCCGAAGATGACCACGTTCGGGTCGGTGGGGTGGAACCAGCCGCACGTGTTGTGGGCCATCGGAGGGGAGATCTGGCGCACGCGCTCAAGGCGCACAGGCGCATCGCCCTCGCGCACGACGTCCGCCACGAACATCGAGTAGCCCGCATCGTCCGCGGCCGATCCGTCGCCTGCGGGCACAGCCTGGAAGATCACGCGCGCGCCGTCGGGACTGAAGTAGCTCTCGCCCGCCTTGCGGAACTGCCCGGGGAACGTCAGCTGCACAGCACCCCCGAGGACCGGCGCCTCCGCAGACTCGGGGCTGCCGGAGGTGTCCGCTGCCGAGAGGGGCGCTGAACGCCCGCCGTCCGAAGGCGCTGGCGCGGTGGGTGCGCTCTCGCACCCGAGCACGAGCATGCCAGCTGCGAGCGCCGGTGCCCGCAAGGCATGCCCCAACGAGGCGAGGGCCGATGGGAATTCTGCACGCACCATGGAACTGCAGTCTAGGTCGCACGCGGTGTCCACGCCCTCCCCTAGCCTCTGCGCCATGGACGCCGTCACGCACGGCTACTCGACCATCCATGCTGACCGGTGGCTCCTGGTGCTGGACAAGTGCAGCGGCCTCCTGAGCGTGCCAGGCATCGGCCCGGAGAAGGCCGACTGCCTCGTCGCGCGCGCCTGCCGCCGCTGGCCCACCGCCCGCATCGTGCACCGGCTCGACCGCGACACCAGCGGCGTGATCGTCCTCGCGCTCGATGCGGCCACGCACCGCGACCTGTCGATGCAGTTCGAGAGGCGCACCGTGAGCAAGCGATACGAGGCGCTTGTCGCGGGACATCCGGCGGCCGACGGGGGATCAGTCGACCTGCCGATCCGCAAGGATCTCGAGAACCCCCCACTCCAGATGATCGATGCCGCCATGGGACGGCCAAGCCAGACGTCCTGGAGCGTGATCGAGCGCCTCGACGCGGTGCCGCCTCCAGTGCGTCCGGCCCGAGGAGCGGCCCCCTTCACGTGCGCTCGCCTCGCGCTCTGCCCGCTGACTGGCCGCTCGCACCAGCTGAGGCTGCACCTACGCGCGATCGGTCACACCATCCTGGGAGATGACCTGTACGGGACCCCTGGCGAATGGGCCGCAGCGACACGGCTGTGCCTGCACGCCACAACGCTGACGTTCACGCACCCCGGCACCGGCGAGCGCAGCACGTTCGAGTCTCCTGCGCCGTTCTGAACGCCACTGGCCTGCGCCACTCACTCGGGCGGCAGGGTGAACGAGGCCACGCTGCGCTCGAGCTCGCGAGCCTGCGACTCGAGCGATGCGCTCGCCTCGGTGAACTTCCGCATCGCCTCGGCAGCGCTCCGTGCGCCTCTGGCCAGCAGCGACATCGCCTCGCTGATCTGGCGCGCTCCAGCGTCCTGCGCCTTCACGCCCTCTGCCACCTCGCCGAAACGCGACTGCAGCCCGCCGACCTGCCCGATCACCTCGCCGAGGCGCTCCCCAGCGTGCGCCGACGTGTCGGTGCCTCGCTGGACCGCCTCCGCGAAGCGCGACATCTCGCGCACGCCTTCCTGCACCGCCGACTGCATTCCGGACACGAGGCGCTCGATGTCGACCGTGGCCGCTGCAGTCTGCGACGCAAGCCTCGCGACCTCGCGCGCCACGACCCGGAACCCGACGCCATGCGCGCCCGCGCGCTCAGCCTCGATCGACGCATTGATGCTCAGGAGGTTCGTCTGCTCTGCCACGCGCGTGATGGTGGTCACGATGCCGGTGATCGACTCGGTCTTGGTGCGGATCGCCTCAAGCCTGCACGCGACGCCGGCCGAGGCCTCGCGCAACTCGCGCATCGACTGGCCCAGCTCATCGAGCGATCCCTGCCCCTGCCCTGCCGCCTGCGCAGCCTCGCCCGCGGTCTGCGCCACCGACGCGACGGTCGCCGCAAGCTGGCGGCCTGTGGCGGCGATCTCGTGCACTGCGGCCGCGATCTGCGTGGCGCTGGCGTCGAATCCGGTGACCGTCCCCTGCTGGTCCTGCGCGATCGTGCGGATGCGCGTGGCGGCGCCGAGGGACTCCACGACGGATGCACGGATGCCGCCGACCAGTGCACGAAGGCCGCGAACCGCGCGATGCATCGAGTCCAGAAGCTCACGCGGCTCGCCGGAGCCCGTCGGGATCACCTCGCGCGTGAGGTCGCCATCCGCAAGCGCGCCGCCGATCTGGGCCGCATGCCCGATAGGCTCGCTGATGGACCTGGCGATCAGGCGCGCAATCACGATGGAGGCGGCCGCGAACACCGCGATCACCGCAAGGATGACGTTGCGCTGCTGCGCCGCGAGCGCAAAGGCCTCGTCGATGTGCATCGTCACGCCGAGCCCCCACCGCAGGCTCGGCACATACGTCCATGCGCCGATCACAGGGTGGCCATCTGTGTCCGTGCAGTAGCCGCTCGATGCCTCGCCCGCAGACGCTGCACGCAGACGCGCCATCTCGGGGACCGACTGCCCGAGCGCGCGGCCCATAGATCCGGCGCCGTCGCTGCCGCGGCCTGGCGTCGTGACGATGACGCTTCCGCCGATGTCCGCGGCACCGATCACGTCGCCCGTGGACCCAAGACCGGTGTAGTCCGAGACGACCTCCTCGAGCTCTGCGGTCGGCAGTCGCGCTGCGCACAGGCCGACACGCGCACCGCCGTCGATGATCGGCCCGACGGCGTAGATCGAAAGCGACGTGCCCGATGCCGCCGCGAGCGGCGGCGTGAGGTCGGCCTGCATCGTCGCGCGCACGCGCGATGCGACCGCGGCAACGCCAACCGCATTGAGCTCCGGATCCTCGGTCGACTTCCCTACCCAGCTGGCGTCATCGAGGGCAAACGTGATCACGCCCCTCTCATCGGAGATGACCAGCTCGGTGAACCCCATGGCCTCGGCGAAGAGACGTATGCGCGCGGTGACGGCATCGCCAACCGAACCTCGCGCCGCCGACACGAAGGCCGCGTCGTTCGCGACACCCACGACCGAACGCAGCCGGTCCTCAACGTACGTCTCGAGCCGTGCCGCCTTCTCGTCCGCGAGCGCGGTGAGGGTCTCGGTGGCGGATCGCTCGATGGCGCGGCCTGTGGTGACCCACAGGAACGCCGCGAGGAACACGAGCGGCCCGATCGCCATCACGGACAGCGCGACCGACAGCGTGCGCCCGAGCCCTCCTCGATGCGCGGACCCTGTGCGGCTCACGGGGCGCCTCCTCGGGAATCGGCCTGCGCCGGCTCCCAGTGGGGACGCGGCGCATCCACATCGCCGGGGCCCGACCATTCGCCCCGCCAGGCGTTGCGCATGTCGGCGAGGAAACGGTCCCAGTCGCGGCGGCTGCGCCACAGCGGGTAGGGCATTGGCCGGATGGGGGACCCCGACTCCCACGCCACCCGGATCGAGCCGTCGGGCATCACCTCTCCGATGCGTGCGCTCCGCCAGAGGTGACCTGTGGATGGGTCCACGATCGCGACGCCTGCGGGACCTACGGTGAACTTTCCGCTCATGGCTGATCGCACGGCCTTCGGATCTGCCGTGCCCGCATCCTCCACCCCCTGAACCCACAGCATGAACGCCGTATATGCGGACTCGACCGCGTCGCTCGCGCGGGCAGAGTCGCCGTGGTGCGCACGCAGCGCACGGGCGAACGCGCGACTCTCAGGGGAAGGCATCGACTCAAAGTAGGTCGCCGCAACATAGTCGCCCACAAACGCATCCGGCGACCACGCGGCAATCTGCGGCTCCGCGATGCTGAAGGACATCACCGGAGTCCTTCCTGGCTCGATTCCGCGTGTGCGGAGCGCGCGCATCAGCGGACGGTTGGCGTCACCGTTGACGGTGTTGAGGATCACGTCAGGCTTCGATGCGGCAATCGCGCGCGCCGCATCGTCCTCGCCGCCTCCGGCGAGCGGGATGTAGCGCTCGGCGACCACCTCCCCGCCGAGCGAACGCACCAGGTCCCGGATGATGGCGTTGGCGATGTGCGGGAACACATAGTCGCTGCCGACGAGCGCGAACCTCCGCGCACCCCGGCTGAAGAGCCACTGAACCGCGGGCACGATCTGCTGGTTGGGTGCGGCACCCGCGTACACGAGGTTCGGGCTCGCCTCCACGCCCTCGTACTGCACCGGATAGATCATCAGTCCATTCAGGCGCTCGACCACAGGTCGCACCGTGCGGCGCGATGCGCTGGTCCAGCACCCGAAGATCACGCTGACGCGGTCCTCCGCAAGCAGCCGCTGCGCCTCCTCGGCGAAGGTCGCAGGATCGCTCTTGCCGTCGCGCACGAGAAGCTCGATCGGCCGCCCAAGCAGACCGCCCCGCGCATTGACCTCATCCGCAGCCATCCTGATGGCGTTGACCACCGGAACCTCGCTCGTAGCCATCGGTCCGGTCAGCGAGTGGAGCACGCCGACGCGGATCGGCTCCCCTGCTGCCCGGCCAAGGCCCCCGCGGATAGCGACAGTCGCCACAGCGAGCGCAGCAACAGCGCCCGCGATCGTCACCGCGATTCTCGAACCGAGGCTCACGGGGGGTCTATCGACCTGACGCGCCGGCCGGCTCCAGCGCCACCGCAACCTGTCCGGCGCCAGTCGGGTGCGCGGGCGACTGACGCGACTCCCCTGACGCCTCGGGTCTGGAGGCCGCCAAGGTCCGCCCGTGCGCCCGCAGGAACCTGCCCATCGCCATCACCGGGAAGTAGAGGCGGTACAGGTGGTAGCGCAGGTAGAAGACCTTCGGGAAGCCCGTACCCGTGTACTCGGTCTCGCGCCAGCTTCCGGCCGGATCGCCATCGGGGTTTGCGGCGGGGTCCGCGGCGGCGCGCGCATCGAGCTGCGTGCGCGCAAGCCACTCGAGCGCGCGGAGGAGGTCCGGGTCGTCTGCTCCGAAGACCTCCTGGAGGATCATCGCGCCCCATGCAGTCTGCGATGCCGTCGACGGCCCTGTCCCGCGCAGCCTCGGGTCGACGTACGAGTTGGCCGTCTCGCCGAAGGACCCGTCAGCCTTCTGCACGGACTTGACCCATGCGCCCGCACGACGGATCCACTCCGCATCGCGCGGGACGCCGCAACGGATCGGGCCGATGACGGCCTGCCACGTGCCGTAGATGTAGTTCACGCCCCACCGGCCGAAGAAGGGGCCGTCGGGCTCCTGGTGCGAGCGGATGTACGCGATCGCGCGGTCCACCACCGCATCGCCCACGCGCATGCCGTGCCAGCTCAGGCACTCGAGCACACGGCCCGTGATGTCGGGGCACGAGGGGTCCTGCATCGCGTTGTGGTCCGCGAACGGCACGTACTCGAGGATGCGCCGGTCGCGCGTGCGGTCGAAGGCGGCCCATCCGCCATCGTCGTTCTGCATCGCGAGCATCCAGCGAACGCCGCGACGCGCCGCCCCGACGCTCTCGCGGTCGCCGCAGCGCTGCAGCGCCATCGCCACCATCGCCGTGTCGTCGCAGTCGGGGTACCACGCGTTCGCGTACTCGAAGTACCAGCCTCCGGCCTGCGTGCCAGGTGCGCAGTTGCGGATCCAGTCGCCGACATGCGCGCACTCGCGCCCGCGCAGCCAGTGCGCAGCGCGCGCGAGCCGAGCGTCCCGCGCGTCAAGACCGCAGTCGGTCAGCGCGTAGAGCGCGATTCCGGTGTCCCACACCGGAGAGAAGCACGGCTGGATGCGCGCACGCGTGGGCCCGTCGATGATGAACGCATCGAGGTCCCGCTCGGCCTGCTGCACGCGAGGGTCCTCCCGCGGGATCCCCAGCACCTTGAAAACCACCTGCAGGTAGACCATCGGGGGGAAGATGGCGCCGAGCCCCTCGGTCGGAGCAGGCCGATCCTGGCTGGCGCGGCGCATGATCCACTGGAAGGCGTCGGCGATCGCGCGCTCCCGCCAGGGCATCAGCCTGAAGCGGTGCATGAGCTTGAGGGTGCGGTCGACCGTCCTGAAGAATGCCTTCCATCCGGCCGGCGCGTCCTCGCGCATCCGCATCGTGCGGCGCGCGCGCGCGCTCACGTAGAGCTCATCGATGCGCTGGTGGGGCGCGAGCTCGCGCACCGGGCGGCGCGCGTTCACGATCGCCAGCGGCAGGATCATCGTGCGGCTCCACGCGCTCACCTTGTCCAGGTGGAAGTAGAACCACCGCGGCAGCCACACGACTTCAGGGGGGATCGCGGGCACCGCATCCCACGGCACCTGGCCGAGCGACGCGAGATAGAAGGTGGTGAACGAGTTGCAGCCCTCCGCGCCGCCAAGCTCGTGCACCCGCTCCCGCGCGCGCGCCATGTGCGGTGCGGCGGGATCGTCTCCCATCAGCTTCAGGCAGAGGTAGGCCTTGACCGTGGCGCTGATGTCGATCCCGGAGCCTGGGTACTGGCCCCACCCTCCATCGGCGCGCTGCTGCGCGCGGAGTTGCGCCGCCAGCCGGCACATCATGTCCCACCCGCTGCGGCCATCGGCCATCGGCGCGCGCTCCTGGCCCAGGATCCACTTCATGAGCATGTACTCGCTCTGGAGGATCGAGTCGCCCTCGAGCTCTGCGCACCAGTGGCCGTCCTCGCGCTGCAGGGACGACAGCGCCTCCACCGCAGCACGCACGCTGGCCTCGAGGCGGTCGAGCGCCTCAGGCGCGACGCGCGCGCGCGAACTCTTGGTGTCCTCTGTGGGCATGGGCGGATGCGCGCACGGCGTGCGCAAGCGAGCAAGTGTAGCGCGATCGCACGGCGGAACGTGCGGCTGGAGCGGCATCCCGTGCGCCGCGCGCGGCGCGAGACGGTGCCGAGCGCGCCTTCCTGCCGCCGCTACGCGCGCATCACGGACTTCACGGCCACCGGCCTCCGCGTGCGCGCGCTGCGAAGCGCGGCCTCGAGCACGCACTGCGTCGCGAACGCGTCCTCGAAGTCAGGCAGCGGCACTTCCGGCTCGAGTCCCGAGAGCGTGCGCACGATGTCGGCCGCCTGGCTCACGAAGCCGTGCTCGTAGCCGATGAGGTGAGCGGGTGGCCAGTACGCGTGCACGTACGGATGAACAGGCTCCGTGCACATGATGCGCGTCCATCCGCGCAGTGCCTGCGGCTGCGTGTCATCCCACCACTCGAGCTCGTTCATGCGCTCGAAGTCGAACCGCACAGAGCCGCGCTCGCCGTTGATCTCGAGCGTGTTGCGGTTCTTGTGGCCCGTCGCGACGCGCGACGCCTCGAACGTGGCCACCGCGCCGCCCGACATGCGCGCGAGGAACGCCACGCAGTCGTCGACGGTGCTGCGCTGGGTGCGTGCACGCCCCCCGCGGCGCGCAGGAGCGGCCGCACGACGCTCGACGAACGTGCGCTCCACCGCGCCGTTGACCTCGACCACCTCCTCGCCCGTCACGAAGCGCGCCATGTCCACGATGTGCGCGTTGAGGTCACCGTGCGCGCCGCTTCCCGCGGCCGACGCATCGAACCGCCACAGCATCGGCGTAGAGGGGCCGCCCCAGTCCTGAAGGTAGGTGGCGCGGACGTGGTAGATGCGGCCGATCCTCCCCTGCCTCACCATGCGGTGCATCAGCGCGACAGCCGGCGCACGTCGGTAGTTGAACCACACGAACGTGCGGATTCCCTTGCGCGCGGCGGCGCGCGCCGCATCGCGCATGCGACGCGCATCGGCGAGGGTGCCCGCCAGCGGCTTTTCGCAGGCGACGTGCTTGCCTGCCTTGAGCGCCGCGACCGACATCGCCGCATGGAGGTTGTTGGGCACCGCCACATCCACAAGGGTGACAGAAGGATCCGCCACCAGGTCGCGCCAGTCCGCCGTCGAGCGCGTCCATCCCCAACGCCTGCCGAACTCGTGGGTCTCCGCGGCATCCTTCCCGGCCACGCAGGCAAGCGCCGGGGCGGGAAGGTCGAAGAACCGCGGCGCCCCAGCCCACGCCACCGAGTGGGCGCGACCCATGAACTTGGTTCCGATGAGGCCCACACCGAGCGGACCGTGATGACGAGTGCGGGCGCGCGGCATGCGTTTGGCCTCCAATCCGTATCCTACGACCCATGATCGAACAGCACGCATCGTCCGGATCCACAGGCGACGACCGCATCGACTCCATCTCCGCGCGCCTCGGTGCCCTCGAGCGGGAGATCGCGGCGGCGCACACGCGCGAGCGACGGTGGAAGCGTGTGGCGCTGGCGACCGCGCTGCCTCTGGTCGCGCTCGCGTGCGTTGCGGCGACGCAGGCCACTGGAATCAGCGACGTGGTGCGCGCGCGGCGCTTTGAGGTTGTGGACTCGAGCAACCGCGTCGTCTTCCTCGCCGCCGTCGGCGAGCACGGCGGGCAAGTCGACCTCTGGGGCCCAGCGGGAGCGAACGTCGTGCGCATGGGCGCGAACGCCCAGGGCGGCGACCTTGCCATGTGGAATGCGCGCGGCGAGCTCGTCACGGGCATGTACGCGACGGAGGTCGGCGGCCGTGTCGAGACGAACACCGCCGACGGATCCATGACTGCGATGCTCGCCACCAACGAGAGGGGTCCTGCGTTCGCGATCGCCGACGCGGAGGGCCGTCCCCTCTTCGCGGCGGCGGCCGCGGAAGGCAGCGTCGGCGTCTCGGTGCGGAGCGCCGAAGGACGCGAGCTGGTGGCGATGGGCGCGGCGGCAGGGAAGGCCGGCGTCATGCGGGTCGCCGACGCTGCGGGCGTTCCGGTCGTGGAGCTCACCTCCGGCGACGACGGAGGCACAGTGACCTGCGCCACGCGCGCCGGCACGCGCGCCGCAGCGCTTGGAGTGATGGCGCCGGACGCAGGCGGATCGATGGCGCTCTATGCGCCGGGCGGCAACGAGACGGTGTCCGCGCAGGCTCGCACCGATGCGGGCGCGCAGATCACGCTCGGTCGCTCCGCCGACGAGCCAATGATGGTGATGCAGACGGGCGCCGCGGATGCGCCGCTCTTCTCGCTCATGTCCGGCGGCCTTCGCCTTGTGGGTCTCGGCGCCACCGCCAACGGCGGGCTGCTCAACCTCGGCAACGCATCGGGCACCCCAGTCGTCGTGGTCGGCGCGGCCGCTGATGCCGATGGGGGCGCGATGAGCCTGCGTGGAGGCCAAGGCCAGCAGCTCGTGCGCGTCGGCATCGACAGGGTGGGCGCTGGCGAGGTCGCGGTCTACGACGGCCCCGGCCTGCGCAAGAAGGTGCTCGGCGCGGTCAGCAGCGCGCCCTGAGCGACCGCATCGCCGTCGGCGGCAGGAAAGTACGGAACGCGCGTGTCGCCACGGGCACATCGCCCCGCGCGATGCGCGCTGGCTCCCCCGAGCAGGCTCACGCCACCGGCGTGAATGTCGCGCCGCTCTGCACGTAGAAGTTCAGCAGCTGGCCCGTCGCGAAGTCCGACGCGGCCTGTCCGGGCGCCACCTCAAGCCACATGGGCACCACAACATCGGCAAGCACGCGGTTGCGCTCGATGTCGGTCGCGATGACGCGGCCCTGGACGATGCGCGGATGGCCGTCGACAGGCTCGATGAAGACGCCGCCACCGGCCGCGTGATTCATCTTCAGAGCCTTCGCATGCACGATGCCGCGCACCCGCCTGCCCACGTGCGGCGCGAGGTCGCGCTCGTCAGCGGCGCACGCGAGCCGGATCAGGTAGTTGGTGCCGGGAACGCGCAGGACCACATGACCGTCTGATGCGGTCATGAGCACGCCTGTCGCGACATCGCTCACGGTGGTGGACATGGGGAGGAAGGGTAGCGCGGGAGAGTGCGCGCGGTCATCCGATCCCGGATAGCTCCCACGTGCCGCACGGATCGTGCGCCGACGCGGCCACGGACCGTTGCCGCTCCCGCAGCTCACGCGACGCTGCGGAGGAAGTTTCCCACGAGCGCCGGCCCCTCACCGCTCAGGAAGCTCTCCGGGTGGAACTGCACGCCATCCATGGGGCAGCTGCGGGATCCTGGGCCTATCCACCGCAGTCCCATCACCAGGCCTTCGGGCGTCCACGCGCTCACCTCGAAGGGGCCGGCCACCGAGGACCGCTCCACGACGAGCGAGTGGTACCGCGCAACCGTCATCGGGCGCGGAAGGCCCTCGAACAGCCCGCGGCCGTCGTGCTCGATCGCGCTCGTCTTCCCATGCACAGGTTCGGGTGCCCTCACGACGCGCATCCCGAAGGCGTCTGCCATCGCCTGATGGCCAAGGCACACACCGAGGATGGGCACGCGCCCCGCGAGCGTCCGGATCGCGTCGCGGCAGATGCCGCTCTCGGCAGGAGAGCAGGGTCCGGGAGAGATGACAAGCGCAGACAGCCCCATCGATGCGAGCCGCTCCGCGTCGAGCTCGTCGTTGCGCACCACGCGCACGTCGGCGCCGGGCCTCTGCTGCCCGATCGCATGCACCAGGTTCCACGTGAACGAGTCGTAGTTGTCAAGGACCAGGATCATGGCTGTGATCGTGGTCATGGTCGTGGCTGTGGCCGTGATCGTGGCTCGGGTCGGTGCACGACGCGCCATGCTCGTGCGAGTGCGTCGCCGCCTCGAGGCGCCCGATGCCCCATGCGATGCCAAGTCCCGCGACGAGCGCAGCCGTGAGTCCAAGACGGTCATGCGAGTGGAACTGCAGCTCCGGCAGCAGGTCCGCGGCCGCGATGCACAGGAAGGTGCCCGCGCTGAACGCGAGCGCGAGGCCGAGGATCCCGGAGCTGTCGCCGCGCACGCCAAGCGCGAAGGCTGCCGCGCCGAGCGGCACGATGGCCGCGAACACCACGTTCATCACGTGGCGCCGCGCCGCGCTCGCGCCCGCAGCGGCCAGCATCGTGGAGAGCGTCATCGCATCGAATGGCTTGTGCAGGAGCACCACCAGCACGGTGGCGAAGCCGGCCAGCGCGCCATGGCCCTCGCGTGCGCCGAGCTCGATGGCCGCAGCGATCGCGATGCCCTCGAGCGCGCTGTGGAGCCCGAGTCCCGCGAAGGCGCCGATCCATCCGCCGCGCCCGAGCATCGCAGGCGCACCAGCGCCGGCCGCAGCGCCGGCAGCGGACGCCGCAGCAGGGCCCGCGCCAGAACCATGCGCGTGGACGTGCCCATGGTGCCCGTGGCTGCAGGCGTGCGCCTCACCATCTGCATCGACCGGCTCGTGCCGGTGGTGGTCGAGGAACCGCGCGAGCACGAACATCACGATGAACCCGAGCACCGCGGCGATCATCACGGGCTCGATGCCGTCATGCGTGGCCACGGCCGACGGGCCGCGCGCCATGAACGCATGCGGCAGCATGTGGAAGCATGCCACGCCGAGCATGACGCCGGCCACCGCGCTCAGCGCGAACTGGAGCGCACGGTGCCCGAGCCTGATGCGGATTGCGGCCGCACCGCCCGCAACGCTTGCGGCGCACACGACGGCAAGCGAGATGATCAGCGCGATGGTCGGTGAGATGTCCACAGGCAGTTTCGCTCAGGCCTCAGGCCTGGAGTTGCGCGACCATTCTCGCGCGCGGCAGAGGGCGAGGCGCCGAGCCTCCACGAAAAACCCCCGCACAGGCGCGGGGGCATTCGTGATTCGCTGCAGTGGAGTGGATGAGGATCGAACTCACAACCTCCTCGATGCGACCGAGGCGCTCTCCCAATTGAGCTACCACCCCAAGGGAGACCGACCAATATACCCATCCGCCCCGCCACTGACCAGCGCGGATACCTTGCGGCAGCGATGGGAGAACGCGCGGACACCGCTACGCCCGCATCAAGGCAGGAGGCCCCGAACGCCGCGGTCCGGCCACCATCCGCGGATCCCCCCGCGGCTCCTGCGCCCAACCGCGACACGCCCGCCATGCGCCAGCACGCGCGCTTCAAGGCGGCGCATCCGGGATGCATCCTGCTCTTCAGGATGGGCGACTTCTACGAGATGTTCGATGACGATGCGGTCGTCGCGCACCGGATCCTCGGCATCACGCTGACGGAGCGCACGAGCGGCATCCCGATGGCGGGAGTCCCCTTCCACTCGGCGGAGACCTACATACGCCGCCTTGTGGAGTCCGGCCAGCGCATCGCGGTGTGCGAGCAGGTCGAGGATCCCAAGTCAGCCAAGGGCGTCGTCGAGCGCGCTGTGGTGCGCGTCGTCACGCCGGGCACTCGAGTCGACGAGTCGCTCCTCGAGGATGGGACGCCGAACCGGATCGCTGCACTCGTCATCGAGGGCGAGCGCGCCGCAGTCGCCACAGCCGAGCTGAGCACCGGGTCGTTCGAGGTGCACTCCTGCACGGCGCGCGAGTGGCCCGGCGTGCTTGTGCGAGCGGCCGCGTCCGAAGTGCTCTACGCCGAGGGCGGCTCCGGACCGGATGGCGCTGCGCTCGATGCCGAACTCCGCGCGATGGGGGTGTCGCCCGCGCCGCGCGCGCCGGGCGCCATGAGCGAACGCACCGCGCGCGACTCCTTCCGACGCCACTACAGGGTGACGGACCTCAGCGGATACGGCCTCGGCGACGGCGGTCTCGAGCTCCGCGCTGCGGGCTCGCTGCTGACCTACCTGCTTGACACGCAGGCCGGCCTGGCCGTGGACGGTGCGCACGGCACATCCGCGGGCACGCGAAGCCTCGCGCACCTGGAGCCTCCGCGCCGCATCAGCCGCGAGAGCGCCGTGCAGATCGACGCATGGACCCTGCGCGCGCTCGAGATCGAGCGGACCCAGCTCTCGGGTTCGATCGACGGATCGCTGCTGGGGAGCCTCGTGGCCCCTCGCACGCCGATGGGACGCCGCCTCCTGCGCGAGTGGCTGCTTCAGCCGCTGCGCGACGCGGCCGCCGTGACAGGCCGCCACTCGGCGGTGTCGGTGCTGCACTCGGATGATGCGCTGCGCGCGGCCCTCGGCCGTGCACTCGCCGCAGTGCAGGACATCGCGCGAATCCATGGCAGGGTTGCCATGAGGCGCGCCACGCCGCGCGACATCGTGGCCCTTGGCACCTCGCTCGCGAGGATCGCGCCGCTCGCGGAGTCCCTCGCAGACCTCGACTCGCTCGCCGCACTGCGCGCTCGGCTCGCCGCCACGCTGCCCGTGCTCGACCCCCTCTCGCTGCGCATCGCAGGCACATGCGTCGACGATGCGCCCACCCACATGCGCGAGGGTGGCCTCATCCGCGACGGCGTCGACGCCGAGCTCGACGAGGCGCGCGGGCTCCAGCGCGACGCCGGCGCATGGCTCGCCGAGTACCAGTCGCAGCTCATCTCGCAGACAGGCATCGAAAGCCTCCGCACCGGATACAACCGGGTCTTCGGCTTCTACATCGAGGTGACCCACACGCACTCGGCCCGCGTGCCTGCCTCATTCACGAGGCGGCAGACGCTGCGCAACGCGGAGCGCTACGTCACGCCCGAGCTCAAGGGCTACGAGGACCGCGTCCTCTCCGCGGAGTCACGCGCCCACGAGCGCGAGCGTGCACTCTTCGAGGAGCTGCTCGGCCACGTGGCCGCCGCGGGACCCGCCATCGCCGACGCGGCACGCGCCATCGCCGAGCTCGACTGCCTGTGCGCGTTCGCTGAGCAGGCCGTGCGGCGAAACTGGGTGCGCCCGGCGATCAGCGCGGATCCGGTGCTCGACATCGTGGGCGGCCGCCATCCCGTGCTCGACCAGTCGCTCGGATCGGGCTGCGTGCCCAACGACTGCACGCTTGGCGGCCCGGGCCAGCCCACGCTTGCGCTTGTCACCGGCCCCAACATGGCCGGCAAGAGCACATACATCCGCCAGAACGCGCTGCTGTGCGCGCTCGCGCTCGCAGGGTCCTTCGTGCCCGCCGAACGTGCCACGATCGGGCTCTGCGACCGCATCTTCGCGCGCATCGGCGCGGGCGACGAGCTGCACGCGGGCCGCTCGACCTTCATGGTGGAGATGACCGAGACCGCGCAGATCCTCAACGGTTCCACTGCGCGCACGCTTGTGGTGCTCGACGAGATCGGCCGCGGCACAAGCACGCTCGATGGGCTGAGCCTCGCATGGGCGATCGCCGAGACGCTCGCCGCACGCGGATGCCGCACGCTCTTCGCCACCCACTACCACGAGATCACGGCGCTCGCCGATGCGGACTCGCGCATCGGCAACCTGCGCGTCGCCGTGCGCGAGTGGAAGGACGAGATCGTGTTCCTTCACCGCATCGAGCCCGGCCGTGCCGACCGCTCCTACGGCATCCATGTCGCGCGGCTCGCAGGGCTGCCTGCGAGCACCATCCGCCGCGCGCACGCGGTGCTCGAGTCGCTTGCCGTCCACGGGACGCCCGCCGGATCGCCCGCACGTGAGCCCGGGCTCTTCGATGCGTCAGCACATGAGCTGCAGCCGGCGCTCGCGTCGGCGCCAGGGCCGCACGACGTCATGCCCGCCGGCCACACCGTGCCCCCAGCCAGCCCGGGCGAGCGGGATGCGCTCGATGCTCTGCGGTCGGCGCAGCTCGAGTCGATGACCCCGCTGCAGGCCTTCGACCTGATGCGCCGCGTGCGGGAGCTGCTCGACTGAGCGCAGGGCGCCCGTGACGCGGACCCGACGCCGCCGCACCTGTGCGCTGGCACCGCCCCCTCGCCTACGCTTCGCGCCATGGACGCCGCAACGCTCCGTGCCTCGCACGACGCAGGCCTCACCTACGCGCAGTACCTCGCCTCGGACGTGGCGCGCGCGCGCCCCTGGCACGAGGTCGGGCAGCGCGTGAAGCTCACTCCGGCCCAGCGCTCGCTCCTGGCGAGCTTCACGCGCACCATGCCCGTCATCTGCCTCAGCGGCATCTGGTGCGGCGACTGCTCCGCGCAGGGACCGATGCTCGCGGCCATCGCCGACGCGTGCCCCGCAGTCGACCTCCGCTGGCTCGACCGCGACGAGCATGCGGAGCTCTCCGAGCGGGTCACGATCTGCGGAGGGCGACGCGTGCCGACCGTCATCTGGATGTCGGAGGACTTCGAGTTCGTGTCGCTGCTGGGCGACCGCACGATCTCCCGCTACCGGGCGATGGCAGCGCGCGCGCTCGGCGCATCATGCCCCCTTCCCGGAGCGCCCCTGCCCGACGACGAGATGGCCGCGACGCTCGCGGACTGGGTGTGCGAGTTCGAGCGCGTCCAGCTGCTGCTGCGCCTCTCCCCGCGCCTGCGGCAGAAGCACGGCGACTGAGCGCACCGCAGGCAGCACGGCGCTGTGCACCAGCACACGACCGTGCGCCGCACGTCGGGGATCAGCGCAGCTTGAGGCTCGCAAGCGCAAGCATCGCCAGCACCACCGAGATGATGTAGAAGCGGGTCACCACCTGCTGCTCCTTCCACCCGCCGAGGTGGAAGTGATGGTGGACCGGCGCGCAGCGCAGGATGCGGCGGCCCTCGCCGCGCGTGCGCCTGGTGAACTTGAACCACCCCGTCTGCAGCATCACGCTGCCGATCTCGAAGATGTAGATGCCGCCCACGAGCGGCAGCAGGGCCTCCTGCCGCGTCGCCACCGCGATGAGCGCCACAAGCCCGCCCATCGGCAGGCTGCCGGTGTCGCCCATGAAGACGCTTGCGGGCGAGCAGTTGAACCACAGGAAACCCAGGCACGCGCCCGCCATCGCCCCAGCCACGACCATCAGCTCGCCGGTGCCCTCCACATGCGGCACCATCAGGAAGTACGCAGCGCGCGGGCTGCCTGCGATCCACGCGATCACCATCAGCGCGAAGCTGGTGATGACGAGGTTGCCTGGCGCAAGCCCATCCATCCCATCGGTGATGTTCACGGCGTTGGACATGAACGCGATCACGAGCATCGCGAGGATCGTGAACGCACCGACACCAAGCACGATCACGCTGCCGTCCACCACAGGAGGCTGCACGATCGACTCGACCGTCGGCGTCGGCGGGTAGGTGCGCTGGAAGGGAAGGTTCAGCACGTGGCCGTCCATGCCGGCCGCCGCCTTCCACAGGAAGAAGCCGACGAGCGCACCGATGCCGAGCTGGAAGAGCAGCTTCTCCCATGCGAACAGGCCCTCGCGCTGGCCAGGGTTGCGGCGGCTTGCGGTGAGCTTGAGCCAGTCGTCTATGCCTCCGACGAACGCAAGCCACAGCGTGAGGATCATCGCGAGGTGCACGTACCGGTTGTGCACGATGTCGCCGAGCAGCGCCACGGTGACCACGATCGCGCCGATGATGAGGATGCCGCCCATGGTGGGCGTGCCCGCCCGCGATTTCATCAGCTCGTTGAGGTCCCTGTTGTAGAACTCAGGGGCATCGCCGATCTTCTGCAGCGCCAGCCAGCGGATGGTGCGGCGGCCGAAGGCAAGCACGAGCACGAACGAGAGCAGCACGGCGCCGAACGCGCGGAACTCCTGCTGGTACATCACCATCACGAGCGGGAACAGCCCGCGGTCGTCGAGCCACCCCTGCAGCAGTTCGGTCAGCCAGTAGAGCATCGGCGGCGGTCCGCGCTAGGCGGCGCTGCGCCCCTGCGTGGCGGGGGCCTGAAGCGCACCGAGCAGCCGCTCCATCGCGCTGCCACGGGATCCCTTCAGCAGGATCGCGTCGCCCGGCTCGAGCGCCTCCGCCACCAGCGCCATGGACCCAGGCTGCAGGTCGGGCACATGGAGCACGTTCGCTCCGCGCGCCTCGCGTGCGGCGACCGCGGCATGCGCGGAGAGCTTGCCGACGAAGATCGCCAGTTCGGGCGGACCGCCCGCAAAGGACCGCATGACCGTGCGGCCGGTCTCCGCGTGTAGCGCCGGCGCATCATCGCCGAGCTCAAGCATGTCCCCAAGCACCACGACCCGCCGCGGCGCCTGCGACGCGAGCTCTGCGAAGGCGCCTAGCGCGGCGGCCACGGCATCGGGGTTGGCGTTGTACGCATCGTTGAAGATGGTGTAGGTGCCGACCTGCTGGCGCACCATGCGCATGTCAGCCGGCTCGACTGCACCGAGTCCCGCAGCGATCTCCGCGTCAGGGATGCCGCGGTCGATGCCGACCGCGATCGCCGAGAGCGCATTCATCGCGTTGTGCATGCCAGGCAGCGCCAGCCGCACCTCCATCCTGCGGCCGCATGCATCCACCGAGATGAGCTGCCCCGTGCCGTCGTTGCGGCGGCCGACAAGCCGCACGTGGTTGGCGGGTCCCTCGCCGAAGCGCACCACACGCGCCCCCGCGGGCAGTGCGCGCGCGAGCGCATCGTCGACCAGTGCGCTGTCGCCGCGCACCACAGCCAGCCCGCCAGCAGGCAGTGCCGACACGAGCGAGAGCTTCTCGCGCGCAATTGCCTCGACCGAGCCGAGCCGCTCGAGGTGCGCGCGCCCCACCATGGTGACCACGGCCACCGTCGGGCGCGCGATCTCCGCCAGCATTGCGATCTCGCCAGGCGCATTCATCCCGATCTCGCAGATCACGTAGTCGTGGTCCACGTGCGCCGCGCATAGCGTGATCGGCACGCCCACATCGTTGTTGAAGCTCCGCGGGCTCGCGGTGCCGCGCAGGGTGCGCGAGAGCACGCCGTGGACCAGCCGCTTCACCGTCGTCTTGCCTGCGCTTCCGGTCACGCCCACCACCTGCATGCCGCCAAGCCGCGCGCGCCACGCGCGGGCAGCGTCGACAAGCGCACGCCGCGCGTCGTCCACCATCAGCACGGCGGCACTGCCCGGGTCGGCTACGCGCACCCGGCCCCACCGCCCGCGCTCCACGACGAGCAGCGCAGCCCCTGCCCGCAGCGCATCGAGCAGATAGTCGTGCGCGTCGAAGCGCTCCCCGCGCAGCGCGAAGAAGGCGCGCCCATCGAGATCGGAACGGGTGTCGGTGCCGATGCCGGCCAGCCGGCCATCGGCCGACGTGCGGCAGCATCGGCCCGTCCCGCAGGGCAGGCCTGGTGCGACAGCCCACTCGCCGCCAAGGGCCGCGCAGAGCTCCATCGGCGTCATGAAGCCGCGCCCGCTGCGCGCATCGCATCCGCTCATCGCATCCATCGCATCACTCCTGGCATCCATGCCATCCATGAACCGAACCGCTGCGGCCCGCGGCCGCACCGCTCCTCAACCTGACGTGCCCACAAGCGCACCGCGGCGGGCCGCGAGCGCCGCACGCGCCACGACGCGGTCGTCGAAGGGACGCCGCTCCGTGCCCACGATCTGGTAGTCCTCGTGACCCTTGCCGGCCACGATCACGGCATCGCCGGGCTTGGCGAGCTGCACCGCACGCGCGATTGCCGCTTCCCTGTCGAGCACGGACTCCACGTCCGCACAGCACGCCTCCGGAACGCCGGCGAGGATGTCCCGGACAATCGCCGCCGGGTCCTCCGTGCGCGGGTTGTCGCTGGTGACGATCACCGCATCGGAGTTGGCGCACGCCACGGCCGCCATCCGCGGTCGCTTGGTGCGGTCGCGGTCTCCGCCGCAGCCGAAGAGGGTGACGATGCGGCCGCCTGGCTCGAGGGTCTGTCGCACCGCGCGCAGCACGTTCAGGAGCGCATCGTCGGTGTGCGCGTAGTCGACGAGCACCGCGATGCCGTCGTCGGGCGTGCTGACGGGCTCAAGGCGTCCGGGCGGCGCAGTGCACGTCGACAGCGCGCGCTCGAGCGGGGCCGCTGGCACGCCGAGCGCCGACGCCACCGCCAGCGCCTGCAGCGCATTCATCGCGTTGTGCCTTCCCGCCAGCGGAAGGTCGACGTCAAGAATGCCCCACGGGCCGTGCATCGCGCACACCATGCCGTCGGGACGCATGCGCCGGATGCGCACCATGCAGTCCGCCGATGCGTCGTCCATGCTGCATCGCACCACGCGCGCGGGGCAGTCGCGCACCATGCGCGCATGCGCCGGGTCGTCCGAGTTCACGATGGCCACCGCACCCTGCTCGAGCGAATCGAACAGCCGCGCCTTGGCTGCCGCATACGCATCCATCGAGCCGTGGTAGTCGAGGTGGTCGCCCGTGAGGTTGGTGAACACCGCGCACGCGAAGCTGATGCCGGCCACGCGCGACTGGTCGAGCGCATGGCTCGACACCTCCATCGCGGCAGCGGTGCACCCATGTCGCACCATGCGCGAGAGCAGGTCTGCGAGCTGGGTGGCTGAGGGAGTCGTCAGCGACGAGGGCCTCTCGCCGCGGCCGTCATCCGTCACGACCGTGCCTGCGAGGCCGCACTTGAGCCCCGATGCGCCGAGCAAGTGACGCAGGAGGTACGTGACGGTTGTCTTGCCGTTGGTGCCAGTGACGCCCACCACACGCAGCCGGGCCGCCGGCCTTCCCGCTGCCTCATGCGCGAGCTCACCGATGAGCGCCGCACGCGATGCGTCGTACGTCACAAGCGCCGAGCCAGAGTCGACGAACGCAAGCACACGCTGCGCGTCGGACTCCGGCACTGCGACTCCGACGGCGCCACGCGACAGCGCATCGCGCACGAACGCAAGCCCATCGAGCGCAGCACCTCGCCTCGCCACGAAGATCGTCCCTGGACCGGCAGCGCGCGAGTCATCTGTGACCGCAATGACATCGCGGTCACCGCCATGCACGCAGGTCATTCCATCGACACGTTGGCAGAGTTCAGACAGGCGCATCCTTGCGACTCCCTCCGAACTCTATCGGCAAAGTGGCTCTCGCGGGACCTCTGATCGCGCGCGATCTCGCGCATTTCGCCAGCTCAGCCGGAGGGTGCCCCACGAGCCCGCTTCACCGCCCCGTGGGACCGTGCCGAGGCGCTCCGCCTCTAGGGCAGCACGAGCATCGCATCGCCGTAGGAGTAGAAGCGGTAGCCGAGCCGCTGCGCCTCCGCGTAGGTGCGCCTGAGCCGGTCCATCCCGACCAGCGCACCGACAAGTGCGAGAAGGGTCGACCGCGGCAGGTGGAAGTTGGTCATCAGGACATCCACCCACCTGAACTCGAAGCCAGGCCTGATGAAGAGTTCGGTGCTGAAGTCGTGTACGGGGTCCGACCCACGCCCCCGCTCCACCAAGCCCCGCGAGGTGGCCAGCATCGCCTCGGGAAGCGGTCGCGGAAGTGACTCCAGCACCCGTACCGAGGTCGTCCCAACAGCCACAAGCCTTTGTCCCGCATTGACTTGCGACAGATCAAGGGCCGCATTGGCCGGCAACCGGCATCGCTCGGAATGCATGGGATGTGATGCCACGTCATCAGCATCCACCGTCCGGAAGGTGCCAGGCCCCACCTGAAGTTCGACGTCGATCCGGCTTACCCCACGGCGGCCAAGCGCATCAAGGAGGTCAGGCGTGAAGTGAAGCCCTGCGGTTGGCGCGGCACAGCTCGGAAGGTCGGTCATGGCCGCATAGATCGTCTGGTAGGCCTGCCGATCGAGGGCATCCAGTACGTCATCCGCTGAGTGCCCCTCGCCCCGTGCCTCGAGGATGTACGGCGGAAGCGGCGTCCATCCACTGCGCTCGATGACCTCCGCAATCGGCTCACCGGCCACACTCTCAAGCAGCCACCCTATCCCTTCGCGGGCCACGAAGGCCAGCGCATCGGCGCCATCCCTCAGCTCGATCACATCGCCCGCCTTGAATCGCCTTGCGCCATGGATCAGCGCATGGGCGGCGGTCGGTCCACGGAACTCCAGCAGCAGCCCCTCGACGTTCCGGCCGTCTGACCTCCGTCGGCCCCGCAGCCTCATGGGTGCCACGCGAGTCGTGTTCAGCACCAGCCTGTCGCCCGCTCGCAGGTACTCGGGCAGGTCGCGCACGTGCCGGTGCTCAACCCTGTCATCCGCGCGGTGGAGCACCAGCATGCGTGCGGCATCGCGCGGCTCGGCGGGCCGGGTCGCGATGCACGCGGGGTCGAGCGGGTAGTCGAGTTCCTCAATCCGCATGGCGCATGACCATTGCACTCAAGGGGCCGCGGGCGGCGCACTCCGCAGCGTCACCACGCCCGACGCATGCAGTCGCCGGCCCCGCATCAGGTCAGCCAGCCGCATCGCCTTACCCCCGGGAACCTGCGCCTCGAGCACCTCGACCTCGCCTGCACCGCACCTCACCGTACCGCGGTCGCTGACGAGACCGATCTCTCCGGCTGCGTGCGCCGGCTCCTCCGCCACAACCCGCGCACGCAGCAGCTTGACGGGCACGTCCTCGGCGCCGGGAGCGCAGATCGCGGCATCGCAGCCTGGCCACGGCGAAAGCCCGTTGATGCGGGCACGCACCGCATCCGCCGGCAGCGTGAAGTCGACGAACGCGTCGGCGCGCGAGAGCTTCCGTGCGCGCGTCGCACCCGCCTCGTCCTGCACGTGCACCGGAAGCGATGCCATCGCGTCCGCGCCAGAGGCGCCGGGCATCGCATGCATGCGCGCCACCAGCGCGCGAAGCGTGCACACCATCGGCTCAGCGCCGATCTCGGCGAGCCGGTCGTGCAGCTCACCGGCATTCTCCGAATCGCCGACCTGCGTCGATGCCGTGGCGAACACCGGTCCTGCATCCATCCGGGGCGCGATGCCGATCACGCTCACGCCGACATCCCGCTCGCCCGACATCAGCGCCCGCTGCACTGGCGCCGCACCACGCCACGCCGGCAGCAGCGAACCGTGAAGGTTGAAGGCTGCCATGCCCGCAAGCAGCGGTTCGCCGATCTTCTGCCCGAAGGACACGATCACGAGGACGTGCGCGCGGACCTCCGAAATGCGCGCGAGCGACTCGGCGCCGTTCACGTCCGCCGTGCACCACAGCGGGAGCGCTGCGTCGCGCGCCCACTGCGAGACCGGTGTGGCCGTCGTCCTCAATCCGCGTCCGGACGGCCGGTCGGGCGCCGACACCACCAGCGCAACCTCCAGACCTGCCACTTCACCCGCCCGAATGCGCGTGAATGTCGGAAGTCCAAATGAGCCGCCGCCGAGCAGCACCGCCCTGAACGGTTCCTGAACAATCCCGCTCATCGCGCTGCTGCGCTGGCCTCAAGCTGGCGCAGCGGCTTGCGGCTTGCGAGCCGGTCGATGGCCGACATCCGGTCGATGATGAGGATTCCGTCAAGATGGTCGATCTCGTGCTGCCAGCATCGCGCGAGCAGTGCCGAGGAAGTGCATGTGAAGGGCTCGCCATCGATGCCTGTCGCGCGCACCGTCACGCTCGGCGGACGCCGAATCGTGCCGCGAATGCCGGGTAGGCTCAGGCATCCCTCCTCGGAAGCCTCGAGGACACCCTCGCACGACACGATGACTGGATTGATGTACACCCGCTCGGGCGCGGATTCCTCATCCTGCGCCGCGGTCACGAAGATCCTGAGCGACTCGCCCACCTGCGGTGCCGCAAGCCCAACCCCGTCCTCCTCGCGCATGATCCGCAGCATCTCATCGGCGAGCCCCCGGATCTCGGCATCGATGCCCGCCACGTCGCGCGCGCGCGCACGGAGCACCGGATCCGGATACGTCACAAGCTGCCGAGCGGCCATTCACCAATCGTAGCCTCGCACGACACGCCCACCCACGCCCCAATCCGATAGGATTCGGCTTCCGGGCACGACGCCGCTGGCCGAGACTGCCACGAGACCCGACCATGATCTTCAACTGGAAAAAAGGAGAGTCGCAGCAGCCGGCCTTTGTCGCCCAGCCCGACAAGGCGCGCCCGTTCCTTGACCGGGCCCGCGACGTCGCGGAGAAGGGCAACGCCACATACGCGCTGCAGCTCTTCGCCAACGCGGTCCGCTTCGACCCTGCCAACATCGCCATCCACGACGCGTTCTTCGAGTGCGCCAAGGTGTTCTTCTCCGCTGGCGGGACGCCGGCGAAGGCTGCTGACCTGAAGCAGCTCGAGAGCGCGACTGCCGTCGACCGGTTTGCGCAGGCCGAGTACGCATGGATGCGCGACCCCAACAGCACTGACCGTGCCCTCGAGCTTCTTGATGCCGCCGGCAAGGCTGGCCAGACGGAGTTCGGAGGATGGTTCGCGCCCAAGGCGCTCAACCTTGTGGCCACCTCGATGGCCAAGAAGCCCAACAAGAAGGTCTGGAAGCGGGCGAAGGACCTGTTCACCGTCCTGCAGGCCTGGAACGAGGCGTTCATCGCCGGCGAGCAGGCCGTGAAGCTCGACCCGGCTGACACCGAGCTCATCAACGACCTCAACCAGCTCACCGCCGCGCGCGCGATCCAGCAAGGCGGCTACGGCGAGGCCTCCGGCACCGAGGGCGGATTCCGCAAGAGCATGCGCGACGCCGACCGGCAGCGCGAGCTCGACGAGGGAGAGTCGGCCGCCGGATCGGGCAGCAGCGAGGAGCGCAACCTCGAGCTCCGGAAGAAGGCGTACCAGGAGAACCCGCTCGTGGCCGACAACGTCCTGGCCTACGCGCAGGCGCTGCGCAAGTCAGGCGACCCCGACCAGGAGAAGGTCGCCTACCAGGTCTACATGCAGGCGTGGACGGCGCTCAAGGAGTACCGCTTCAGGCAGGCCGCCGGCGAGATCAAGGTTGTGCGCGCCCGCCGGCAGCTGGCGGCCATCGAGGCCAAGGCCGCGCAGAACCCAGCCGATGCTGCTGCGCAGTCCGATGCCGCCAAGGCGCGGCGCGCTGTGCTCGAGCTCGAGATCGCCGAGTACAAGGACCGCGCCGCCGCCTATCCCACCGACCGGTCCCTGAAGTACGAGATTGGCCGCATCATGGCGGATCAGGGCAAGTCCGAGGAGGCGATGCCTTACCTGCAGCAGGCCAAGGAGGAGCCCAAGCTCCGCATGGCCGCAGCGCACCTCCTCGGCCGCTGCTTCGCCGCCGAGAAGTGGTTCGTCGAGGCCGTCGAGGAGTACAAGGCGGCACTCTCGTGGATCGACTCGAGCCAGCCGGAGCGCGAGCTCGAGATCCGCTACGAGCTGATGCTGGCGCTGATGGAGCTTGCGCGCGCGGAGCGAAGCCTCCAGCATGCGAAGGATGCCGCCGAGACGTGCTCCGCCATCCTGCGCAAGGACATCGGCTACCGCGACATCCGCAACAGGCGCAAGGAGCTCGATGCCCTTGTGAAGGAGCTCGCGTGAGCCGCGGGCGCGACGCGTCCTCAGGCGCCGTCGCCGTCATCCCCGCCCGCTACGCGAGCTCGCGCTTCCCGGGCAAGCCGCTCGCGGCGCTCACAGGAAGGCCGCTCATCCAGCATGTCGTCGAGCGCGCACGCATGTGCCCAGGCATCTCACGCGTCATCGTCGCCACCGATGACCTCCGCATCCATGATGCCGTGCGCGACTTCGGGTGCGAGACGATCATGACGCGCGCCGACCACCCCAACGGCACCAGCCGCATCGCCGAGGTCGCGCAGCACATCGACTGCGAGCTCGTCGTCAACATCCAGGGTGACGAGCCCGAGCTCGAGCCGGAGCTGGTGGAGCGCGCGATCGCTGCGCTGCACGCTGATCGCGATGCCGTCATCTCGACCGTCGCGAGCCCCTTCGGCGACGACGAGGACCCCTCAAACCCGAATGTCGTGAAGTGTGCGGTGTCGCTCAAGGGCCGTGCGCTGCTGTTCTCGCGAAGCGTGATCCCCTTCCACCGCGACGGGGCAATCGCGATGGAGTCAGGCGAGGAAGCGCCGCCACCCGCCGCACGCCCGCTCAAGCATGTGGGGCTCTACGTGTACAGACGGTCGTTCCTGCCGACCTTCGTGTCGCTCGAGCCCACTCCGCTCGAGCTCACCGAGAGCCTCGAGCAGCTGCGCGTGCTCGAGCACGGCTACGCGATCGCCGTCGCGCCCGGCGTCTCGCGCTCGCAGGGCATCGACACGCCTGAGCAGTACGCGGCGTTCGTGTCGCGCTGGCGCGCCGCGCACGGCTGAGCGGCTATCCGCGAATTGCCTTGGCCCAGCGCTCGGCGCGCTCGCGCCTGCGCGGGTCACGGTCGCTTGACGCAATCTGGTCGATCCGCGGCAGCGCGGCGGTCGCCTTCATGCCTGCGAGCGCCTGCCCTGCCGCGTCCGCCGACGATCGCTCGGGGTCGTCGAGCATCGCGATGAGCTGCGTCACGAGCGCCTGCCGGGCATCGGCCTCCGATTCGGGCGGCGCAAGCTTCGCCCATGCCGCGATCGCGCGCGGACGCATGCGGTCGAAGTGGCCCAGCTGCGCAAGCGACCCTACCGAGTCGCGGAGCGCCGTCATCTTGAGGTCGGCCGCCGCATCGATCGCCGCCAGCCGAAGCCGCTCGTTCGGCGATGGAGCGCCGAGCATCGCCGACACCGCCTCCGCCACGGCAGGCTCGTCCGTCACAGCCTTCCTGCATGCGTCGTCGCGCTTGGCGAGCTGCGCGAGCCCTGACAGCGCAGCGCCGCGCGTCGAGTAGCCGGGATCGCTGCGGGCCACCGCGACCAGCCACGGCATCGCCTCGTCGCACGGCTGGCTCGCCGACCACGCCTCGATGATCGCGCGCCGCACGCGCGGATCCGTCTCGCGCGGCGAACCGTCGGCCGCGAAGGCCGCGAGCGCGGCGGCCTTCACGATGGCCTTTGCCTCCGGCGATCCCATTCCGCCGAGCGCGGCGGCCGCCTCGATCCGCTGGGTGTGCCGCACTCGGGCGTCCATCAGGATCGCGCCGAGCGCATCGCGCGAGGCCGCCTCGTCGCGCGACGCCAGCGTGCGCATCGCCTGCCTCCGGCTCGCGCTCGTGGGTCCGCGCTGCGCCTGCGCAACAAGCCACGCGGTGGGCATGTCGACCTCAAGCACCTTGAGCACCGCAAGCTCCGGATCCACAGCGACCATCGTGGGCGGGCCGGCGAGCGGGAAGATCCCCACCGCGGCTGGCCCCTCCACAGGGATCGACATCGCCTGCATGGCGCCATCGACCTCGACCGCGATCGGCAGGTCGAAATGCCACGCGGGCTGCGCATCGGTGACGGGCTGCGTCTGCGCGACGTCGATCTTGAGCGTTCGCGCCTGCGCGTCCCACACCGGCGTGACCTTCACGCGCGGTGTCCCCGGCGTGAAGCACCACTGGTCGAAGAACCTCTCGAGCGAGAGCCCGCTCACCTCCTCGAGCGCGCGGCGGAAGTCCACCGTCTCCACGAGCCCGTCCTTGTGGCGGTCCATGTAGATGTGCACGCCGCGCGTGAAGAGCTCCTCGCCGAGCATCAGCTTCAGCATGTGGAGGATGCTTGCCCCCTTCGGGTAGGGATTCGCGCGGCGGCTGAAGGTCTCCCCAGGCTGCGCGTACATGCGCGAGCACATCGGGGTGTCGTTGTCGGGGCCGTCGCCGTTGGCGACGCGCGCCTGGTCCAGCATGCCATCCCAGTAGGCCTCAATGCCGTCGCGCTCGCGCGCCCACAGCACGGAGCCGTATGTCGCCCATCCCTCGTTGAGCCACAGGTGCTCCCACGACCGGCACGTCACAAGGTCGCCAGTCCACTGGTGGCAGAGCTCGTGCGCGATCAGGCCGTCGAGGTCCGACTCGCTCATCGCGATCTCGTCGAGGATCGCTCCAGGATGCATCGTCGTCACCGACGTGTTCTCCATCCCGCCCGCGCCGAAGTTGCGCACCACGAGCTGGTCGTAGCGGTCCCAGGGGTAGTCCTCGCCGAAGATGCGGCTGAAGAGCACCATCATGCGGTCGGTGTTCGCGTAGGTGCCCTGCGCCAGGTGCGCCTTCGCGGGCGTCGTCCATACCTGCATGGGCACGCCGGACAGCGGCGCCGGGAGCGGAGTGCGCGTGAACTCGCCTGCGATGAGCGACACCAGGTACGGCACGTGCGGACGGGACTGCAGCCACTGCCAGCGCTCGCGGTCGCCGATCACCTCATGCTTCACCAGCTTGCCGTTGCCGCTGACGCTCACGCCGCGCGGTACGGTCACGCGCAGCTCGGTCGAGAGGCGGATGTTCGGGAAATCGTGGATCGGGAACCAGCCGCGGTTTGACTCGGGCTGACCTTGGGTGTGCAGCTCCGCGGCCTTGGGCGGATCCCCATCCACCCCGGGCGCTGCAGGCGAGAACGTCATTCCCTTCAGCGGGTCGCGGATCACGTACTCGACGACGACGGCCGTCTCGGCAGGCGACTCGCCCGGGGTTCCGGAGGCGGAGAGCGGCTGAGGGAACCGGATCTGCAGCACCTTGCCGTCATGGGAATGCTCGAGCGGCTCGAGCGACTCGCCCGATGGCAGCTCCTCATCGGAGCCTGCGTCTGGCGCACGGCCCTTCACGCGGCCAACGCTGACGATCTCTAGACCATCCGCGTCGAGCCGCAGCACATCGGCGGGCAAGCCGGACGGACGCACCACCAGCAGCGACCGCGCCTGCGCAACCCGCGAATCAAGGTCGGGGAAGTCCAGGTCCACGCGCATCCGAACCCACTCGACCCTCGGGGATGGAGGGAAGTTCTCGGTGCGGCCCGACTCCGACGACTGCGGTGTCACCGCATGCAGCGGCGCAGCAACACCCACGGGCAGCAGCGCCAGCGCCAGCACCGCGCCGACGACCCCAATCCCACCCATCGACCTCAACCCAACGTTCCGATTTCCTTGGCGACTCATCTTGATCGCCAACTGTACGGCGGGGTACGCTCCACCATGCCCTCCAACGGTCCCACATCCCGAGAATCCGCAGGTTCCGGGAGCGGTTTCCTCGCCCAGTTCGGCCAGAGCGAGGAGAGCAACGAGCACTTCTCGCCAGCGCCGGCGGGCTACGTGAAGGGGCGCACGCGCTTCGTCGTCGTTGTGGGCACCGTCATGAGCGGCCTCGGCAAGGGCATCTTCAGCTCGAGCCTGGCGAAGCTGCTCAAGGACAAGGGACTCACGGTCGCCCCCATCAAGATGGAGGGGTACCTCAACATCGACTCGGGGACGCTCAACCCCTACCGCCACGGCGAGGTCTTCGTGCTCGAGGACGGCCTCGAGACCGACATGGACCTCGGCACGTACGAGCGCATCCTCAACCAGGACCTCTCGCGGCGAAACTTCGTCACCGCCGGCCAGATCTACACCGAGATCCTCGAGCGCGAGCGCCGCGGCGGATACCTCGGGCGCGATGTGCAGATGATCCCGCACGTGACGGGCGCCGTGAAGATGAAGCTGCGCGAGCTCGCCATGAGCGGCCCCGGCGGCAGGCAGGTGGATGTGGTGTTCGTCGAGGTCGGCGGCACCGCCGGCGACTACGAGAACGGCTTCTACATCGAGGCGCTTCGCGAGCTCGCCTTCGAGGAGGGCGACGGATCGACGTGCTTCGTCGCGCTCACCTACATCATCGAGCCTGCGATCCTGGGCGAGCAGAAGTCCAAGGCCGCGCAGCTGGGCATCAAGCGGCTGATGGAGGCCGGCGTGCAGCCGCAGATCGTCGCGTGCCGCGCCAAGAACCCGATCACGCCGAAGGTCCTCGAGAAGATCGCGATGTTCTCGAACGTGCCGATGAAGCGCGTCTTCTCGATGCACGACCGGGAGTCGATCTACGTGATCCCCGACGCGATGCGCGGCGCAGGCCTCGACCGCGAGATCCTCTCGATCCTGGACCTGCACGACCGCGTCAACCCCGTCAACGAGGACGCCGCGCGGGGCGAGTGGAACGTGTTCGCGGCACGGCTGTCGGCGGCGCGCCAGCACCGCGTGACGCTCGGCATCACCGGCAAGTACGCGGCGCTCCGCGACGCCTATGCGTCGATCGACAAGGCGGTGGAGCACTGCGGCATCGCGCTGAGCGCCGATGTCGAGATGCGCTGGCTCGACACGAGCGACATCTCGTCCGACGCCGATGCCGCGCGCGCGCTCGACGGCTGCGATGCGGTCATCGTGCCCGGCGGCTTCGGCCACCGCGGCGTCGAGGGCAAGATCCGCTGCGTGCGGTGGGCGCGCGAGCAGCGGGTGCCGTTCCTTGGCATCTGCCTCGGGTTCCAGGTCGCGGTGATCGAGTACGCGCGCAACGTGCTGGGCATGTCCGACGCGAACTCGACGGAGTTCGATCCGGCCACGACGCACCCTGTCATCTCCGAGCTGCCCGACCAGAAGGCGATCGAGGGCATCATGGGCGGCACGATGCGCCTGGGCGCGCAGGATGTGATCCTCGAGCCCGGCTCGTTCGCGTCGTTCCTCTACGGCGCCACCACGGTGCGCGAGCGCTTCCGCCACCGCTACGAGGTGGATCCTGCCTTCATCGCGAAGTTCCACGAGAAGGGACTCGCGTTCTCCGGCCGCCATCCCAAGCACCCGATCATGCAGGTGCTCGAGCTGCCGCTGTCCTCGCACCCCTGCTTCATCGGCGCACAGTTCCATCCCGAGCTCACGAGCCGTCCGCTCGCGCCGCAGCCGATGTTCATGGGCCTGATTGCGGCCGCCATCGCGCGCCTCGAGCCCGGATTCGCGGCCACCGACGCGGGACGCAGGTGGGTCCGCTCCGCGGGGAGCCCGCTATACTCTTCCGCCTCCTCGGCGATGTAGCTCAGCTGGCTAGAGCGAGGGATTCATAAACCCTAGGTCGGCGGTTCGAGCCCGCCCATCGCCATTCCCATCCCATGCCGGCGCCCGGACCCTGCGACATCCTCCTCCACGTCGCGATGCTGGCCGAGGCGCGGCCTCTCCTGGACCAGTTCAAGCTGGATGCGCCATCGCCGCTCGATGATGGGCTACCTGCCCACGTGTGGCGGCACAGCGGCGGTGGCCCGATTGCGCTCGTGGTCCATGGCATCGACCCCGCCCACGCATGCGACCGCATCGGCACCGAGACGGCCACCCTGGTCGCCCACCTGGCGATCCGTTCGCTGCGGCCGAAGCTGGTGATCAACGCAGGCACATGCGGAGGGTTCGAGAGCCGCGGGGCGACGATCGGCGCGATCTACGTGCCCAGCCGCTACCTGTTCCACGACCAGCGCGTGGACCTTCCCCGCTACGGCGACTTCGCCCGCGGCGTGATCGACGCCGATGCCGCGCTGGCCGCGGGCGGCACATCTGCGTCGGCTGGCGATCCGCGGTCGGCGCCCGCAGTGGCCGCGGCCATCGGAGCGGCGCGTGGCACGCTCGCCACCGGATCGAGCCTCGATGCGACCGCACAGGAGATGGCGCTCTTCGACCGCGAAGGCGTCGTCGCCAAGGACATGGAGGGCGCTGCGGTCGCGCGCGTCTGCCGCGATCTGCGCACCCCGCTGGTGGCCATCAAGGCCGTGACCGATATGGTCGACCACAAGGCCGACACCGCAGCGCAGTTCGTGCGCAACCTTTCGCACGCAACTGCATGCCTCAGCGCCGCGCTGGAGCGGCTTCTTGGCTCGCTCGCGCCGGGCGCGCGCGTTCCGTAGGATCACGCACCCTGCCCCCGTAGCTCAGCTGGATAGAGCACCGGTTTCCTAAACTGGAGGTCGTTGGTTCGAATCCAACCGGGGGCGTTCTGCCGCGGCAGCGCTTGCCGAGCGCGTGCCGGATCTGCGCGGTCTCACGGCGCCCACGCAGCGCGCCACCGCCACCAAGGACGATCAGGGCTTCTCGACGTAGTCGGGGTACCGGCCGCCCTTGGCGCGATCCGACTTCGCCTGCACGAAGTACGTGATCGTCCAGAAGGCGATGAAGACCAGCCAGAGCGCGTTCGCGAAGAGGACTTCCTTCATGGTGGACCTGTCGTGGGATGATAGCGCCACAGGCCAACCGACACCGATGGACGATCCCCTCTTCAACATCGTGCTCTACCAGCCGCAGATCCCGCAGAACACGGGCAACATCGGGCGCACCGCGATGGCCACCCACTGCCGCCTGCACATCGTGCACCCGATCTCCTTCTCGATGGACGAGAAGGCGCGCCGCCGCGCGGGGCTCGACTACTGGCACCGCGTCGACTGCCGCGAGCACGCCTCCTGGGAGTCCTTCGTTGCCCACGAGCGGCCAGCGCGCCTCTGGCTCTTCACGACTCGCGGCACGCAGCCGCACTGGGGCGCGCAGTTCCGCGCGGGCGACTACCTGCTGTTCGGCCAGGAGCAGCACGGCGTGCCTGACGCGGTCCATGGATGGGTCGACCGCACATTCGGCGCACCGCACCGGTTGCGGCTGCCGATGGTCGCAGACCCCGCCGCACGCAGCCTCAACCTTGCCACGGCGGTCGCATGCGGCGTCTACGAGGGCCTGAGGCAGGTCTGCGCGGCAACTGGCCAGATGCCTGCGCCGTATATTGAACCAACCGCATGAGCACGATTCGCCCTCCCGTCCGCGCCTCGCGCGGCTTCACCCTGATCGAGCTCCTTGTGGCTGTGGGCATCATCGTTGTGCTCATCGGCATCCTGCTTCCGGCGCTCGGGAAGGTGGCGCAGAAGTCACGCGCGACCAGCAGCGCGAGCGCGATGAACGAGTTCGCGAAGGCGTGCGAGGCGTTCCAGCAGCAGTTCGGCTACTACCCCGGCATCGTGCCCGAGGACATCCTCGCGCAGACACCCAACGCGCCGATCAGCGGCACCGAGAACGCGATCCTCCACCTGATGGGCGGCGCGATCCGCAACGACGACCCCAACTACGCGGGCGCCGCAGGCACTGAGCTGACCTTCGGCAACGCCGCAATCGGCCAGGTGCGCATCAAGGTGGATCCCAACCTCATCGGCAAGGGACCGCGCATCGAGGGCAAGCAGTACGCCGCGTTCTTTGCGCCTAAGGACCGGTTCTTCAAGCCCGTGCGGGGCCAGATGAACGAGTCGGTCGTGATTCCTGACCTCGTCGATGCGTGGGGCAACCCGGTGCTCTACGTCAGGTCATCGCGCAGCACAGGTCCGCTTGCGGGCTCTAGCGCGACCGTGGGGAGCAGCGGTTCGCCGCAGTTCTGGCTCGATCCTGTGCGGCCGTACGTCACGAGTCCGGCGCTCGTTGGCAGTGGCGGCGACCAGGTCAATGCGCAGACGGGCAGCATCTTCAACTCGGGCGGCAACCTCGGTGGCACGCCCGCTGGCGTCTATGGGCTCGCGCAGCTCATTCGCGCGCCGAGCGTGGGCCGATTCGCTGCGAGCGAGACAGGTTCGGGCGACGCGAATGCGGCACTCTCAGGCGCGCCGCGCGGGAAGTTCGTGCTGATGTCCGCGGGTCCTGACGGCATCTACTACGGTCTCAAGGACGGCCCGGGTGCGCAGAACTACGCGTACCCCAACAGCGGCGCCTACTTCATGCCCGACCTGCCGTCGAAGTACGACGACATCACCATCTTCGGCGGCGGGTGATCCTGCGGGATCAGCCCTTCGGGGGCATTGCCGGCGAATCGAACTGGCAGTTGCGGTCCTGCGGCGGACCTGCGCCAGGCAGGGTCCCCTTGTGTCCCGCCTCGTCAATCGCAAACCCAGCGCATCAGGGCCTCGAAGCCGAAGGCGCGGCGGGGTCCGAGCGCGCGAAGCGTCAGAAAGCACACTGCGAGGAACGCGGCACCCAACGCGAGGGAGGCACTTGCCGGCATCGCGAGCATCCAGTGCGAGGTTGGTTCGCCGGTCTTCGCGAATCCATAGATCCACAGCGGCCACAGGTGCACCACGTGGTGGACCACGTAGATCGTGAGCGAGTAGCCGCTGAATGTCCTTGCGGCGCCGAACACGGCCTCAAGCCGGCCGGACGCGGCAAGGGGGTCGACAACGCGATGCCCGAGCGAGAGCAGCGCTATCGCCACCCCGAGCATGCCGATCACATACTCCGTGGTCGGAGGGAACATCGTCCATCCGCCGAGCATCCCCGCCGCAATCGGTCCGCCGAGCAGCGGCCGGGCAAGCAGCAGCACCACGGAGACCATGACCAGGCTCAGCCCGATCCACGCCGCACGCATGGGTCCTGACACGCCCGGGCTCGCCGTCGGGTTCCGCGCGAAGAGCCACGAGCCCGTCGCGTATCCCGCCAGCGATAGCGCGATCCATGGAAAAAGTGGAAAGTAGCCGGTCGCGAAGTAGCCGACGAGGATGTCAGACAGCGTGAGGTCGCACTCGAAGTAGCCGCTCTCCCAGTACCCCGAGTAGCCCGCCATGTGCCGGAGGATGGGCGCCACGAGGGCCGACACCACGGCCATCAGCACGACTATCCCCGGTTGCAGCCGGCGCACGAACGCGAGCAGCACCAGAGCGGATCCGATGAAGGTGAGCACGTCCCAGTTGAAGACATCCTCGGGAAGCCACACGAACACGTTGAAGGCGAAGCCCGCACCGAAGATGAAGAGCCCCCGTCGGACAGAGACGCGTGTGACGTGCGTGACGTCGACGCCGCGCGCCAGGAGCGCATCCGACCACAGGAAGTAGCTCGCGCCCGATAGGAAGACAAACAGCGGCGCGCCGAGGCCCGCGAGAGGCGGCGTGTATCCCGAGAGGTTCTCGGCGAAGTGGACGAGGACCATCGTGATGATCGCGACGCTGCGCAGCAGGTCGATGGAGGCGAGACGCGTCGTCATCCGCCGGCCATCGTGAGGAGCTCGAAGCCCCAGAGAAGGAGCTGCGTGCCCAGCAGCACGATGATCACCCACTCAAGCCGGTGTCCCGTCCGAGCCAGCATGAAGTCGCTCGCACGCTGGCTGCACATGTCGTAGGTGTCGCGAAACGCGTCAACCTGGATGGCCGCGGCCTCGTAGCGCGAGGCGATGCGCAGCCGCTCGCGAAGGCGGTCGGCGACCTGGCTGCCGAGCGTCGGCGGATAGAGCGGCGGCGCGAGCACGGCGGGCGCGATCCTGGCCAGCCTTGCACGCATCAGGAGCACGCGACCGAGGCGCTCGCGAAGCTCCTTACGCCGCCCGACTGCGCTCTCCTCGAACTCGAATGCAAGGGACGCATCGGAGTCGAGTTCGGGCCAGGCCGAGTCGAGCGCCCGTTCGATTGCACGGAGCGCGCGTTCGTGGCCCGACACCTCGAGCAATGCGTTCCTTACGGCCGGCAGCCGATCGGACGGCGCGAGTATCGCACATCGGTCCGGCGACCAGCGGATCCGCGATCCCTGAAAGGACATCCACGGCGCGGATGCAGCGTCGCCCGATACGCCCGCCTCGATCCAGGCATCGACCGTTGCAGGAAGCTCTCCACCCTCGCCCGGGATGCAGAGGATCTCCATTGCCGGCTCCCCAGGTCCCCAGGTCATCACCCGCTCCAGGGTGGATCCTTGAGGCAGCCCCTGAGGCAGCAGGCTTCCTTGGTCGGACCGGTCCTGTGCCAGTGGTGGCTGGTCACGCATCGCACGCACCCCGATCCGCGCGCCGCTGGGGCAGCCGTCCGTCGGCGAGCTCCGCGGCGATCCACGCGGCGACGCGCGCCGCCGCGTCGTGCACCCCATTCAATGTGGAGTCGTAGAGGTAGTCGCCAACCATGAACAGGCCCGGGTGCCCGACCGGATCCGGCTGGTGGCGTTGCTCGATCGGCATCGCGGTCCACCCTCCGGGCAATGCGCTCACCGCACCAATCCACCGATGGACACGAGCCTCAACCATACGTGCCCGGCCCGTGGACAGGGCATCTGAGAGGAACTTGGGCAGCGATCCAAGCACGGTGCGCACGATCTCATCATCGGTCCGGTCCGCAAGATCCCGCGCGGAATCGCCTCCAATGAGCCAGCCGAGTATCCCATGCGACGCGAGGGGATCGCGCCACGACTCGTCGTACAGGCAGCACCCGCCAAACTGGTCCAGCATCCAGAACGACTCGGCGAGCGAGTCTCGCCAGAACGGCCGGTCGAAGAGCACGGTCGCGCGCAGGTAGTGCGCAGGGTGGTCATGGTGCGAGTGATGCTGGGAGATCGCCTCTTGCAGTCGTCCGCCGCCAAACCTCACCCCGGGCACCTGGTTGTGCGGAAGCGCGACAACGACCGCGTCGTAACGCTCCTCGCCGCGATCGCCCCCTGCCGAATGCCTGACGACAAGGCCGCCGCATGAGTCACCCTCGATGGACTCGACACGGTGCCCGATCCGCACGCAGGCGGCGAGGCGCCCGGCGACCTCGTCGACCAGTCGCTGGTTGCCGCCCTCGATCGCGTAGAGCCGCATGTACGAAGGGTCGTTCATCAGGTAGTTCTGGAGCCCGTATGCATCGTTCGTCTGATGGGTCTCTGCCGCGAGATCGCTATGGATCAGCTGCTCGATGAAGCGCCGTGCCTGACCGCACTCGATCGTCCCAAGAAACGCGTCGAAGCTCCCCGGGGGAGTCGCAGCGACGGGCAGGTCACCGTCGCCTGATGAGTAGAACTCGCTTGGGGTCATGCAATCGCGCGCAAGCCGGTCGAACTCCAGAAGCGACGCCTCTCCATTCAGGCCCATTCGGACTCGGAGGTCGTCCGTGTTCGCCACGACGCGTCCGTCCACGATCATCGCGGAGCCGCCCATCGGACGGACCGGAAGCCCCAGCTCCTCCACCAGCTCCTTCAGCGGATCGTGCCCGAAGTGCGAGTAGTCGTAGAGCTCCGCCGCACCCGCCTCGTATCTCGCATCGAGCGACGCGAACCGCATCGTCGAGACCTTCCCGCCGAGCCGGTCCGACGACTCGTACACCGTGACCTCCACTGGCCGGTCGACGAGCCGCTGAAGCTCGTAGGCGGTGAACAAGCCTCCAGGCCCCCCTCCGACGATCGCGACCCGAGCGAGACGGTCACGCTCAGTAGGGAGCGGGTTCCCGGTGCCATGGAGGGCCGGTGGCATGGTTGCACGCACGTGATTGCCAAGGCAGATGCCCGCTCAGCCGCGCGGTGACCCGGCAGGCGCATCGAACTCGTAGTTGCGGTCCTGCGGGGGATCCGCGCCGGGCGGAGCCTTCTTCGCGGGAGGTGCGCCGGCGCCATCTCCACCTGCGCCACCACCGCCGCCCCGCTGACCGCGTCCTCGGCCGCGACCGCCACCTGGACCCATCGGTCCGCCCTGGCCGTCGGTGCCTCCGGCGCCCTGTCCACCCGCGCGACGCCGCTCCTCGGCGCGCTTCTGGTTGGCCGCGAACGCGTCCTTGAACGCCGCCTGCTGGTCAGGCGTCAGCACCGCGAACACGTTCGCCTGCATCGCCTTCGAATCCGGCATCGTCTTGCGCAGCGCCTCGCCCTTCTCGATCAGCGCAGGGTCAGGCTTGCCGCCGTCCTCGCGCATCGCACGCATCCCCTCCTCGATCTCCCGGAGCTGCTCGCCGTTCTTCTCGCGCCACGCCTTGCGCTGCGCCTCGAAGTCCTTGCGGATCGACTCGATCTTGGTGCGCTGGTCGTCGCTCAGCCCGTCCATCATGTCGCGGATCGTCATCATGAAGAGGCGCTCCTCGGCGGCCGCGCGGCGAACGGCCTGCCCGGGTCCGTCCTGCATCGAACCGCGCTCCCCGCGCGTGCCGCCTCCGAATGCGGGACCACCCTGCTCCGAACCGGCAGGGACCTTGGGGCCAGACAGCACGCCCTTGTCGCCACTTGGCGCATCTTGCCCGGGCGCAGGCGCGGCTGGCGCTGACGCGGGCGGCGCGG
>CAZKTN010000003.1:120465-125530 GCA_964555705.1 uncultured Isosphaeraceae bacterium
CTTGGCGCATCTTGCCCGGGCGCAGGCGCGGCTGGCGCTGACGCGGGCGGCGCGGCCGGCTGGCTGCCCATCGGGTTGTCATCGCCGAAGCTGACGATCGCGAATGACAGCGGCATCGCGAGTGCTGCGGATAGGAGCGTGGAGCGGAAGTTCTGGATCTGGCTCATGAGTGCCTCACGGAGGGGTGGTCGCGTCCATCGAACGCGAGTGAATCTTGCGGCACACGCCGCAACGTGATCCATTGTCCCACCCCACGCCCGATGGGACACCGCTCCCTACCATTTCCCTCCCACCAGTCCCTGGAGCACACATGCCACTGACCGCCGAACAGATCAACGCCGCGATGCGGACCGTCAAGGACCCCGACATCGGCAAGGACCTCGTGACCCTCGGCATGGTGAAGGACGTGTCAGTGAGCGGAGATGACGTGACCGTGGGCATCGAGCTCACCACCCCAGCCTGCCCCATGAAGGACAAGATCCGGGGCGACACCGAGAACGCGATCGCCGACGCTGCGCGCTCCGCCGGGGCCTCTCCCCCACGGGTCCACGTGAACTTCACCGCCGACGTGCGCAAGGCCAACGACAAGGTGAAGGATGGCCACAACCCGCTCCCGCTCGTGCGCAATGTGATCGCCGTCGGCGCCGGCAAGGGCGGCGTTGGGAAGAGCACCGTGAGCGTCAATCTTGCCGTCGGCCTCGCGCGCTTCGGCGCGAGCGTCGGATACCTCGACGGCGACATCTACGGCCCGAGCGGACCCACGATGCTCGGCCTCGATGACGTGCCCACCGCGGCACGCGGCAGCATGCTGCTGCCGTTTGAGGTGCACGGCATCAAGGCGATGACGATCGGCAAGCTCGTCGATCCCGACAAGGCGCTCGTCTGGCGCGGACCCATGGCGCACGGCGCCTTCAAGCAGCTCGCGACGCAGACCGAATGGGGCGCGCTCGACTACCTCGTGGTCGACCTGCCGCCCGGCACTGGCGACGTGCCGCTGACGCTCTCGCAGCTCCTGCCGCTGACCGGCGCGGTGATCGTGTGCACGCCGCAGCGCGTCGCGCAGGATGATGCGCGGCGCGCGGTGCGCATGTTCGAGCAGCTCGGCGTGCCGATCCTCGGCGTCGTCGAGAACATGAGCTACTTCATCGGGAACGATGGCGTCACCTACGACATCTTCGGGCGCGGCGGCGCGGAGGTGATGGCGCAGGTGATGGGGCTCCCGTTCCTGGGCCGCCTGCCCATCCACATGAAGCTGCGCACCAACAGCGACGAGGGAACGCCACTGGGCAACTGGGATGCGGATCCCACCCTCGCCGCGGAGCTCGACGCCATCTGCCAGAACACCGCTGCGCAGGTCTCGATGGCCGCGATGCACGGCCGGCTGCAGATGCCCACGATCAGCGTCAGCGGATAAGGTGCTCAGTCGCGTCACGCATGCGCCCGCGTGCGCGTGCGCCAGGTCCGCACCTGATCGCACGGCGTCGGCCCCTGAGCGCACGGCGCACCTACGATGGTCCCACACGCCGTGACACTCCACCGTGCCGTCGGCCCATGGTCGTGGGCCTTCCTCGCCGTGCTCGGGGCTGCGCTGGCCCTGCAGGTCACGGCACTCACGCTCCCCTTCGTGCGGGTGTCGATCGTGCTCGCGGGCGCGGAGGACTACCGCCTCACGCACACCGTGCAGCTGATGTGGGACTCGAAGCTCTACCTGCTTGCGGCGCTGATCATGGGGTTCTCCGTGATCTTCCCGTTCGTCAAGATCGCCGGCATCGCATACGCGTGGCTGATCATGCGCCCCGGCGCCGGACGCAGGCGCCTCACCGCAATGCTGGCGGCGCTCGGCAAGTGGTCCATGATCGATCCGCTCGCGGTGTGCCTCCTTGTCGTGTTCGCGAGCGACCAGTGGGCGGTGTCCGCTGACACCAAGCCCGGCGTCATCTGCTTCCTTGCGGCGATCACGATTGCTATGGTGCTCGGTGCCATCGCCCAGCGCATGGACCGGAGCTCGGGCGAGAGCGCTGCCGCGCACGCCGACGCAACTGCCGCCGGTGCCCCTTCCGCGCCGAATGGGGCTGCGGATCACGCCAGCCCCGCCGCCACCCGCGCCCGCGCGGCCAGTGCGCTCGTGCGACCCTGGTCCTGGCTCCTTCCTGTGATGCTCGCCCTCTCCGCCGCAGCGTTCGCCACCACACTGTCAGTGCCGCTGCTGCAGATCCACCAGTTCCTGCTCAAGGACAACGCGTTCGGGCTTCCGCAGGCCGGCCACGCGCTCTTCGCCCACGGCCAGTGGGCACTCGGGCTTCTCGTGTGGGGAGGGCTGATCGTGGCGCCTGCTGCGGTGATCGCCGCGCAGCTCGCGCTCTGGATCTTGCCCGCCCGCCCCGCGCGTCACGCGACCCTCTGGCACCTCATCGCGACACTCCGCGAATGGTCCATGCTCGAGGTGTTCGCGGTTGCGCTCGCACTCTTCCTGTCCGAGGGCAGCTCCTTCATCCGCACCGAGGCGCGCACCGGGTTCTGGCTGCTCTTCGTCGCGATTGGCGCGCAGCTCGCGGCCAACCTCGTCGCGTGGCTCGCGTTCCGGCGCTCCCTGCAGGCTGCGGTCAGCGGTACTCGGCGCGCAGCGTCCTGAGCGCACCGAGCAGCGCATCAAGGTGCGCCTTCTCGTGCGCCGCGGAGATCTGCACGCGCAGCCGCGCGTGGCCCTCCGGCACCACCGGGTAGCCGAAGCCGATCACGAACACGCCGAGCTCCAGCAGCCGCTTGCTCATCGCGATGGCCTTCGCGGTGTCGTGCACGATGATGGGGCAGATCGCGGTCTGGCTCTCGAGCACCTCGAAGCCCACATCGCGGATGCCTGAGCGCGCGTAGGCGACGTTGTCGCGGAGCCTTGCCACGCGCTGCGGCTCGCGCATGAGGATCTCGATGGCCTTGTCGGAGCTGCAGGCGATCGTCGCAGGCAGCGCGTTGGAGAAGAGCGTGGGCCGCCCCCGCTGCACCAGAAGGTCCATGGCTGCACGCGAGCCGGCGATGTAGCCGCCCGCGCCGCCGCCGAGCGCCTTGCCCAGTGTGCCCGTGAAGTAGTCGACCTTCGTGGCCGGCATGCCCCAGTGCTCGTGCGTGCCGCGGCCGGTGCGTCCCATGACGCCTGTGCCGTGCGAGTCGTCGACCACGAGCATGGCACCGTACTGGTCGCACAGGGTGCGCATCGCAGGCAGGTCGGCGATGTCGCCCTCCATGCTGAAGACGCCATCGGTCACGACCCAGATGGTGCCCGTGACATCAGGGTTTGCGCGCGCCTTCTCGAGCTGCTCGCGCAGCGCAGGGATGCTGTTGTGCCGGTAGACGGTCTTCAGCAGGCCCTTCTTGATCACTGCCGCGAGCCGGATCCCGTCGATGATCGACGCGTGGTTGAGCTCGTCGCTGATGATGATGTCGCCTGGCTCGCAGAGCGTGGGAAAGATCGCCTCGTTGGCGTTCCAGCAGCTCGTGAAGGTGTACGACGCCTCGACGCCGTAGAGCTCGGCAATGCGCGCCTCGATGCGCTCGTGGCAGTCGAAGGTGCCGCAGATGAAGCGCACGCTGGCGGTGCCGGCGCCGTAGCGCTTCAGCCCCTCGATGCCGGCTGCGACCACATCGGGATGGTTCGCCAGGCCCAGGTAGTTGTTCGAGCAGAAGCAGGCGACCTCGCCGTAGCCGCGCAGCCGCACCGTCGCGTCCATCGGGCCCTCGATCGTCTGCAGCCTCTTGAGCTGCCCCGTCTGCTCGAGGCTCTGGAGGATCTCGCGCGTACGCGAGGGAAACGTCGGCGCTGCCATGGTCGTCATGCGCCCCAGTCTAGGAGGTGACGCAGCGGTACTGGCGCACCCCCCTGACCCGGGATCACGCTCCGCGCAGGCGCCCGATGACCTCGGTGCGGAGCGCTGCAATGTCCTGGAGGTACCGCTCGCGCCGCTCGCCGCGTGCCACCTCGAGCTGGTGATGCCTGAACGCGAGTAGCGTGGCGGCACGCACATACGGCTCGTGCGGCACGTGCGGCGCCAGCCAGCCACGTCGCCTTCGCCTCGACCAGTACGGGATGATCGACGCATGCTCCGCAGGAAGCACGCCGAGCGCCGACTCGGCGAGGAGGTGGCGCCGGATCACCTGGTGCTCGCGGTGCAGCGAGAACTGCGTCAGCGCGAACATGCCTGCACCTGCGGCCACCACGATCAGCATCGCGAGCACTGTGAGCAGCGGGCTCGCCTCACCGATCACCTCGAATTCGACTGCCGTCGCGAGCCCATTCCACAGCGCATGGTTGCCGATCGCAAGCACAAGCCCGATCGTGGGCCAGACGATCCACCTCGCAGGTCCCGCACGGTGGCACGCATAGCCGATCGTCATGCCGAGGATCCCGCTGCTGATGCAGTGCACGAATGCGCAGAACAGCGTCCTCACGAACATGAGCAGCACCACTGCCCCAGTGCCCATCTCGGCCGCCCCAATCGCGTAGGCGACGTTCTCGACCGCCGCGAAGCCGAGCCCTGCAGCCGCACCGTAGATCAGTCCATCCGTCTCGTTGTCGAGATGCCTCGTCAGCAGCAAGGCGATGAACACCAGCCCCTTCGTGAGCTCCTCCACGACAGGTGCAACCACCACAGCACCGAAGACCTGCCCCGCCGCCTCACCTGCGGCAGCCGCAGCTCCAAGCACGCATGGCAGGCTGCAGAGGCATCCCATGGACGTGCCTCCGAATGCGCCCCATGCGAAGACCAGCAGCGTCAGCCAGAACGGCTCGCGCTCGTAGCGGTCGAGCCACCAGATGACGACGAGGTACCCAACGACCACCATGCTTCCGGCGAGCACTGCGGCGATCATCGCGAGGTTCATAGGGCGCTCCCGGGAGTGATGGCGTCATACCCCACGAGGGGCGTGCCGCGCGGGAAGCCTAGCCGCGCGGGAGCAAGCCGCTCCCTGCCGCGCTACCGGCCCGGCACCGCGCGGAGCCCGAGTTCGCGCGCGGCCTGGGACATTCGCGCATCGAGTGTGGCGATTGGAGCCCGCATCTCCTCGGCGAGCGACA
>CAZKTN010000004.1:0-16160 GCA_964555705.1 uncultured Isosphaeraceae bacterium
TCCTTGAGTTCGCGCGCGGCGCGCGCAGCGATCTGGTTGCGGTCAAGAGCCATGGTCAGATCGTAGTGCGCGGATGCCGCTGCAGGGTCGCACGCATCGCGCCAGCGGATGACAGGGAGGCGCCTCCCCGCACCGCAGCCTCAGTCGCCGAAGGTGATGCCCTGTGCGAGCGGGAGGTCGGTGCCCCAGTTGATGGTGCACGTCTGCCGGCGCATGTAGCTCTTCCAGGAATCGCTGCCGGACTCGCGGCCGCCGCCGGTGTCCTTCTCGCCGCCAAACGCGCCGCCGATCTCTGCGCCGCTGGTGCCGATGTTGACGTTGGCGATGCCGCAGTCGCTGCCCGAGTGCGACAGGAACCGCTCCGCGCTGCGAACGCTGTCGGTGAAGATCGCGCTCGAGAGTCCCTGGTCGACGCCGTTCTGCAGCGCGATCGCCTCGTCAAGGCTGCGCACCGGCATCACATAGAGGATCGGCGCGAACGTCTCCTCCTTCACGATCGACGGGACGGTGCCGTGCGGCACGCGGATGATGGTGGGCTCCACGAAGTGGCCGCCGCGCGCCTTGTGCCGGTCGATGCCAGCAGTGCCGCCGCACACCACGGTGCAGCCCTCCGACTGCGCCTTCTCGATGGCCGCGCGCATGCCGTCCACGGCCTTCGCGTTGATGAGCGGCCCCATGAGGGTCTTCGCGTCGAGCGGGTCGCCGATGGGCACAGACGCATACGCCTTCGCGAGCTTCGCGACGAGGTCGTCCGCGATCGACTCGTGCACCAGCAGGCGGCGCGTTGTGGTGCAGCGCTGGCCAGCGGTACCCACCGCGCCGAAGAGCACGGCTCGCGTGACCAGCGTCATGTCCGCATCGGGCATCACGATGATGGCGTTGTTGCCGCCGAGCTCAAGCAGGGTGCGCCCGAGCCGCGCGCCCACGACCTCCGCCACGCGGCGGCCCATTCGGCACGAGCCTGTCGCGCTCACGAGCGGGATGCGGCGGTCGGCAAGCATCGGCTCGCCGACTTCCGCGTCGGTGCCGATCACCAGGCAGAACACATCCGCGGGATCGATCGGCGCGCCCTTGACGGTGCCCACCGGCTTGAAGATGTCCTGCTCACGCATCACCTCGCGTGCGATCTCGTTGCTGGCGATGGCGACAAGCGGCGTCAGGAGGCTCGGCTTCCACAGGTTCACGTCGCCGCACACCGCAGCGACCATCGCGTTCCATGCCCACACTGCGCAGGGGAAGTTGAAGGCGGTGATGATGCCGACGGTTCCAAGCGGATGCCACTGCTCGTACATGCGGTGGCTCGCGCGCTCGCTGTGCATCGAGAGCCCGCAGAGCTGGCGCGACATGCCAACGGAGAAGTCGGCGATGTCGATCGCCTCCTGCACCTCGCCGAGACCCTCGGCGCGGATCTTGCCCATCTCAAGCGACACGAGCTCGCCCAGCGGCTCCTTCTTCGCGCGGAACGCCTCGCCGATGCGGCGCACGATCTCGCCACGCTTGGGCGCGGGCAGCATCCTCCACTGCGCGAACACCGCGTTGCACCGCTCGATGGCCGCATCGAGCTCTGCGCGCGACGCGAGCTTCACAGTCGCGAGCGGGATGCCTGAGGCCGGGTTGTCGGTGACCACGTGGCCAGCGGGCGCGCCGGTGCCGGGTGCCGGCGGCGCCGATACCAGAGGGTGCCGGTCAAGCCCAAGCTTCTGGATCAGGGGATGGAAGCTGGGCGCGGCACGCGATGCAGTGGCGGTGGTCATCGAATCTCCTTCTCTTGGGAAGTCCAGTCGCTGTGGGATGGGGGCGCGGTCCTCAAGGGACCGCCATCACTTGGGCTGTGCGGGGGCGCCGGGCTCAGCCGGCTTCGCAGGATCCGCGGGCTTCGCCGGTTCCGCCGGCTTTGCCGCCGCATCGCCCGCAGGCGCTGCGCCTGCGGCGGTGTCCTTCGCACCGGCTGCCGCATCCTTCGCGGCGGCCGGAACCGGTGCGGGCCGCGTAGCGAACCACTCGGCCTTCTCGATCACGATCGCCTGACGCGGCACGTCGCGCATGCCCTTGCTCATGCCGGTGGGCACCTTGGCCATCGCATCGACCACATCCATCCCCTCGACGACCTCGCCGAACACCGCATAGCCCGCGCCGTCGCGAGGCATGTCGAGCATGCCGTTGTCGACGAGGTTCATGAAGAACTGGCTCGTCGCGCTGTCGGGACGGTTGCCCAGGCGCGCCATCGACAGCGTGCCGCGCTTGTTCTTGAGCCCGTTCTGCCACTCGTTCTTGATGCCCTCGCGAGTCTTCTTCTGCACCATGTCAGTGGTGAAGCCGCCGCCCTGCACGACGAAGCCGGGAATGATGCGGTGGAAGCACGTGCCGTCGTAGAAGCCGCTCTTGGCGTACTCGGCGAAGTTGGCGGCGCTGATGGGCGCGTTGGTCTCGTCGAGCTCAATCAGGATCGGGCCCATCGAGGTCATGAAACGAACGTACGAGACCTTCTCCTTGACGGGAGTGGCGGGCACGGGAGCCGCGGCGGGGGCGGCAGCGCCAGGGGGAGGCGGCAGCGTCGGCTTCACCGGCTCGGCCTGACCCGAGCGCGCTGACGCGGAGAGCGCGCCCGCTGCAGCAAGGACCGCGGCAATGGTCGCGATGAGGGGCATTCGGGGTGAGTTGGTCATGGGAGTAGTTCCGTGGTTCGTGGGTCGGGATCGCTGCTTTGCGAACCCCTCATCCTACGAGCGTACGCCTAGCATCGCATGATGCCCGCGCCGGTGCGACTCGTTTTTGACCTGCTCAGCTCGGTTCGCTTTGGCATAGCGCTGCTGGTCATCCTGTTCGTGTACATGAGTGTGGGCAGTGCTGGGGTGATCTATCCGGAGCACCCGAACATCCTGCATCCCGACGCGTGGGCGCATGACCAGCTCCGGCAGTGGCGCCCGTTCGAGCTGACCGAGTTCGAGTGGTTCCACTGGTGGCCCTTCGACGTGATGGTCGGGCTCCTCGCGGCCAACATCGTGGTGACGACACTCCGGCGCATCCCCCTCAAGCCCGTCAACTTTGGCGTCTGGATGATCCATGCGGGGATCATCGTGCTCATCGTCGGCAGCTTCATCTACTTCAACTCCAAGGTTGAGGGCGACGCGCCAGTCGCGCGCCGCAAGGTGGTGCTTGCGCTCGCAGACGGCAGCGACCGCATCGAGATGCTCGCATCGCCCGGGGCGAGGGCATCGCTTGGCGCCGGCCCCAACCGCTACGAGGTGGAGGTGACGTCGATCGACCCTTCGTGGGAGATTCGCTCCGGCGATGACGACGGTGCGCGCGCGTACTCCGTGACGCTGATGGTGCAGTCGCCGACTCGGCAGTTCATGCGGCAGCTTGTGGACGGGAAGCCCGAGTACACCGAGGACCTGATCCTCACCTCAGACCCGCAGCAGCCGATGAAGCGCGCCCGCAAGGAGCTCGGCACGCCGATCGTCGACGAGGCGATCGTGATGTCGATGGAGTACGAGACGCAAGGGTGGTTCTACCTGCGCAACGACCTCGTCAAGAGCTGGGCGATCTACGTGCGAAAGCCAGGAGAGTCCGCGTGGGTGGAGCGGCGCGTGAGCGGACTCCCGCTCTACAACGACTACATCTCCGACCGTGCGCATGTCTTCGAGGCGCCGGGCGCGCCGCCGCTGCCCATCGACCCGATCGACGTCGCGGTGCCGGCCACCGACGCGGAGGACCCGTTCCCTGACGTCACGTTCCAGCTCACGGGCTACCTGCGGTACGCCCAGACGCGCTCGCGGCTGGTGTCGGGGGCGTCCTCGTCGCCGCTGAACCCGGTCGCCACCGTGCAGATGACCGGCCCGGACGGGCAGGATGCGTCGTTCACCCTCGCGGCCTTCGACCCCGCCACAACGAGCGACAGCGAGGGCCTGCTTCGGCTTCGGTGGGCACCCGACGAGGCGTCATTCGAGCGGATGATCGCGCCGCCGACTCTGGCAATCCGCATTCCGCAGGCGGGCATCGACACGCGCGTGTCGCTGCGCGACGTCAAGGAGCCTGAGGCCGATGGCCAGCCCGCGTGGCGCGCGCTCGGCGGTGAGGGCACGCCGTGGGCGTGGCGCCTGATCGCAGTGCAGGAGGACCTGCCTGTTGGAGCGCGTGCAGCGAGCGTGGCGGTGGTGGAGTTCCGCACGCCGGCGGGCACGATCCGGCGCTGGGTCTTCGACGATGCTGCGCTGACGCGCGATGTGCAGGGCGATGGTGCGGATGCGATGCATGGCGGGGGACCGGTTCCGCCGGACACGTCCATTGAGGCGACGTTCGCGCCAGGATCTGGCCGTGCGCTGGTCACGCTGATTGCGGGCCCCGAACCCGATCGCCTGCGGCTCGTGTCGTCGGTGCTTCCGGGCGAACCGCGCGTGCAGCCGGTGACCGTCGGGCAGCCGCTGACGCTTCCCGCGGGCATCACGATGCGCGTGTCGAGCTTCGATGCGCGCGCCATCGTGGAGACGCGCCCCTTTGTGGTGCCCAAGTCGCAGCGCGTGCGCGATGCGCGTGAGCTGTTCGCGCAGGTGCGGCTGCAGGTGCCCGATGGGCGCAGCCAGTGGCTCGAGTACACGCCATACCCATTCGATGACCAGCGCTTCGCGCTCCGCCGCCATCCGTACCGGCCGCTGACACTGACGCTGGGCGACGGCCGCCAGGTGGAGGTGCTCTTCTCGCGCCAGCGGCTGCCGCTGCCGGAGCCGGTGGCGCTCGAGACGTTCGAGCTCGCGACGCACATCGGCGGATACACGGGTGACGCGACCACCATCCGCGACTACACGAGCATGCTGCGCTTCCAGGAGAGCGCGACGGGCTCGTGGACATCGCCGGTGCAGGTCAGCGTGAACGATCCAGTCGAGCGCAAGGGACTGTGGTACTTCCAGGCACAGTGGGATCCGCCGGACGGCGCACGATTCGAGGGAGACCGCGCATCAATGGGACTCAACTACACGGTGCTTGGGGTCGGGAACCGCGAGGGCGTCTACACGCAGCTTGCCGGATGCGTGCTGGCCACGCTCGGCATGATCTACGCGTTCTACGTGAAGCCGATGATCCGCCGGCGCGCACGCGCAGCGGTCATGCGCTCGATGCCGAGCGCCGTTGCGGCTGCGGCACTTGCGTTCTGCGCCGCGCTTGTGTGGCCGGTCGATGCGACCGCGCAGGCTCCGGCGGCAGCGGACGCCGGCGCTCCGTTTGCCGCGAAGGTCGACCTATCGCCACTGGCCACTGTCGCGGTGCAGAACGACGGCCGCATCAAGAGCTTCCCGTCGTTCGCGTCTCAGATGATGTCCTTCGTGAGCGGCCCTCGGCGCATCAGCGGCCAGTCGCCGGAGTTCACGTACCTCGACATGATGCTGCGTCCCGAGGCCTACGGCGACGCGGACGCCATCTGGGTGAAGGGCGCGCCCGTGCGAACCCCGATCGCCGAGGCGCTGCGCCGCGCGGACCCTCAGCTCGACGAGCGGATGAGGGCCTTCGAGCGCACGGGTCTCATCTCGAAGGACCTGCTCGCGAGGCCCGAGGTGCAGCCGGTGCTGCGCGCGCTTGAGTCGGACCTGCTGCGCACCGCAAAGGCGATGGACCAGGTACGCGGCGCGCTCACCGTGATGCGCCCCGAGTACCTGCTCGACAGGCTTCGCATCGTGCCCGCATCGGCGTCGAGCCCCGACGGCAAGTGGCATGGGATCGCCGAAATCATGCTGCTTTCGGCGGATCCTGCGCGCGTGGCCCGGGCCGGGCTCGAGGCGCAGCCAGTCGCAGGCCTCGACGAGGCGTTGCAGCGCAAGGTCGCAGACGCCTGGAAGGGCGTCGTCGAGGGATGGACCGCAGGCAACGCCTCGATGGTGAACACCTCGGTGGCTGCCCTCGCCGATGCGCTTCACGGCGTCGACACCGCGGGCTACCCCGACCGCAACCGCCTTGAGTGGGAGTCGTGGTACTTCGCCAACCGCAACATGACGTGGGTGTGGCTGCCCTACGCGATCGCGTCCGTGGTGCTGCTGATCGGCGTCGTCTACCGGTGGCCTCGCACCCGCGCGGTGGGCATCGCGCTCTTCGCGGGATCGCTGCTGCTGCAGACCGCGGCGGTGGGGCTCCGCTGGTGGATCGCCCAGCGCTGGCCGAACTCCAACATGTTCGAGGCCGTGACCACCGCGAGCTGGTTCGGCGCAGTGGCGGCGCTGCCCATCGAGTGGTGGCTGCGCAAGCGAGCGGCCGCCGGCCTCGTGGCTCTCGCCGCAGGCGTGTCCTGCGCGGTGGCGCTGATGGCGGCGCACTTCCTGCCGGTGCAGCTCAACCCGGCCGTCTCAAACATGATGCCGGTGCTGCACGACGTGTGGCTCTACATCCACACGAACGTGATCATCTTCAGCTACTGCCTCATCTTCATGGCCGCGGTCACCGCGATGATGTACATCGTGTGGCGCGCGCGCGGCGGCGCCCCGGCATTCGCGCGCGTGGGCGGCGGCAACTTCCAGTGGGGCGCCGAGGGCGCTGGCGGCTTCGGCGAGGTACTTGATGGCGTCACGATGCTGCTGATGCAGGCATCGTTTGTGCTGCTGTGGGCGGGCATCGCCATGGGCGCCATCTGGGCAGACCACTCGTGGGGCCGTCCCTGGGGATGGGACCCCAAGGAGGTCTTCGCCCTGAACACCTTCGTGGTCTTCGCGATCCTTGTGCATGTTCGGCTCACGAGCAAGGACAAGGGCCTCTGGACGGCGTGGCTTGCAGTCGCGGGCGCCGCCGTCATGCTCTTCAACTGGATCGTGATCAACTTCGTGATCACCGGCCTGCACAGCTACGCATGAGCGCTGCACGGCAGGGGGTGATCCTGCTGCTGGCCTGCGTGGCTGCCTACGTGACGCTGCCGTGGGCGGGGTGGGTGTGGGATGACGACTCGTACGTCACCATGAACGCGATGCTCCGCGACCCGGGCGGTCCATGGCGCGCATGGATTCCTGGCGAGACGCCGCAGTACTACCCGGTGCTGTTCAGCGCGTTCTGGTTCGAGTTCCGGCTCTTCGGCACCGACCCGCTCGGATGGCACATCGTCAACTGGGCCGCGCATGCCGGCGCGTCGCTGCTGCTGTGGCGCGTGCTGCTGCGCATGCGCGTGCCCGGCGCGTGGCCCGTCGCGCTGCTGTGGGCGGTGCACCCGATGTGCAGCGAGAGCGTTGCGTGGGTCACCGAGGGCAAGAACACGTTCTCGATGCTCGCGATGTGCGCATCGGCGCTCGTGTGGTTCCGCGGGCGTGATGCGGCGGAGGGCAACCATTATGCGGGCGACCTGCCGACGCGCGGCGCGGAGCGCACCGCATGCATCAGCCTGGGCGCGTGGGCTGGCAGCATGGCGTGCTTCCTCCTCGCGATGGGGTGCAAGACGACAGCGGTCGCGCTGCCGGTGATGATCCTTGCAGGCGAGTGGTGGCGGGGATGGCGGCCAGCGAAGGACCGCCGCGTGATCGCGGCGATCGTGCCGTTCCTCGTGGTTGGCGTCCCCATGGGCCTCTTCACGGCGTGGGTGGAGTCGACCCATGTGGGCGCGTTCGGCCCGGAGTTCGCGCATGGCGCCATGGCGAGGATCGTCATCGCCGCTAGGGCACTGCTTTTCTACCCGCTTGTTGCGCTGTGGCCAGTCGACTTGAGCTTCATCTACCCGCGATGGCCCACCGCGCCGCTCGATGCGGCTGGGATGGCTGCGGTGGCGGTTGTGATCACGATCGCCGCTGCGTCATCCGCACGTGCGCGGCATGGCGCGCCGGGCCTGCTGCTCTGCACGCTGTGCTACGGAGCTGCGATCTTTCCGGCCCTTGGCTTCATCAACGTGTGGCCGCACCGCTACAGCTTCGTGGCCGACCATTTTGCCTACGTGGCGCTTGTGCCGCTGCTGGTGCTGGCGGTCACCGCCGCGAGCGCCACCGTCGCGCGGCTCTCGCGCGATGCGCGGCTGGGGCATGCGCTGCTGGCGGCTGCCGTCGCAGGATTCGTCGCACTCACCGCGGTGCGCACGCTCGACTACCGCGACGAGGAGTCGCTGTGGCGTGCCACGATCGTCACCAACCCCTCTGGATGGATGCCGCGCGACAACCTCGCCGCGCTGCTGCTCGCGCAGGCGCGCGATGCGGCGGATGCGGGCGATGCCGAGGCCGCCGGCGCGCTCGTGCAGGAGGCGCTGGCCCACGACATCATTGCCGCAGAGGATCCCAATGCCGACTACACCGTCTACCTGAAGATGAGCGAGTCGCTGCGGCTGCTCGGGCGGATCGGTGAGGCGCTGGCCGCAGTCGACCTGGCCATTGCGCGTGCGCCCGAGCATGCCGAGGTGCACTGGCAGCGGGGACGGCTGCTCGAGCTGCAGGGCAACTTCAGCCTGGCTTCGAGCGCATACGGAGACGCGGCCCGCAAGGGCGATGCATCGATCGACATGTCATTCGACCGGATCCGCGCGCTGGCCAAGTCAGGTCTCGCCGACGATGCCGAGCGCGAGCTCGGACGGATCGAGTCCCTCACGCGAGAGTCCGCGCCTCAGCTTGCGCCGGCGGTGCAGGAGCTGCGTGCGCTCATCGCGCGCGAGAGGGAGCGCTCTTCGGTGACGCGTCCTTCGGCAGTCCCGCCGAGCCCGCCACAGGGGTCGCCGCCTTCTGCGACTTCGCCTGGCCCGTGACGCCGCCGTGCGCGTGCGCCTGCGCGTCGGCGCCAGCGCCCGCCGATCCCGCGAAGCGCGCCGACGATCCCAGCTCCTCGGCGATGCGCAGCAGCTGGTTGTACTTGGCGTTGCGGTCGGAGCGGCAGGGCGCGCCCGTCTTGATCTGGCCGCAGTTGGTGGCCACCGCGATGTCGGCGATCGTCGCGTCCTCGGTCTCGCCTGAGCGGTGCGAGAGCACGGCTCGGTAGCCGGAGGTCTGAGCGAGCTGCACGGCCTCGAGCGTCTCGCTGAGCGTGCCGATCTGGTTGACCTTCACGAGGATCGCATTCGCGCACCGCTCCCGGATGCCGCGCGCAAGGAACTTTGGATTCGTGACGAAGAGGTCGTCGCCGACAAGCTGGATCCTGGAGCCCAGCGCCTTCGTGAGCGACGCCCATCCCGACCAGTCATCCTCGGCAAGTCCATCCTCGATGGAGCAGATGGGCCAGTTCGCGCACCAGCGCTCCCACAGCGCGATCATCTCGTCGCTTCCAACCACGCGGTCGGGGTCGCTCTTGAAGAACCGGTATCCCGTCTTGCCCTTGGCCTTCGCCTCGTTGGCGAGCTCGCTGGTCGCGGGATCAAGGGCGATCTGCACCTGCCGGCCTAGGTCGTAGCCGGCATTCTCGGTGGCCTTCGCGATGAGCTCGAGCGCCTGCTCGTTCGACGCGAGGTTGGGCGCGAACCCGCCCTCGTCGCCGACGGCCGTCGAGAGCCCCTTCGCGTGCAGCACCTTCTTGAGCGAGTGGTAGATCTCCGTGCCGGCGCGCAGCGACTCCTCGAAGGTGTCGAAGCCCCAGGGCTGGATCATGAACTCCTGGAAGTCGACGGTGTTGTCGGCGTGCTTGCCGCCGTTGAGGATGTTGAGCATCGGCACCGGCAGCGTGCGCGCGTGCGTGCCTCCGATGTAGCGGAAGAGCGGCTGGTCGGTGGCCATCGAGGCGGCGTGCGCCGCTGCCATGCTCACGCCGAGCGTTGCGTTGGCGCCCAGTCGCGACTTGTTGGCGGTGCCGTCGAGCTCGAGCATCACCGAGTCGATGCCCTCCTGGTCGCGCACGTCCGCGCCGAGCAGCTCGGGTGCAATCATCTCGTGCACATGTCGGATCGCAGACATCACGCCCTTGCCCATCCACCGAGACGCATCGCCGTCGCGCAGCTCCACGGCCTCGTGCTCGCCGGTCGATGCGCCGCTGGGCACGGCCGCGCGCCCGACAATGCCAGACTCGAGGCGCACCTCGCACTCGAGGGTCGGGTTGCCGCGCGAGTCGAGGATCTGTCGCGCCCGGATGTCAGCGATGGTGAACATGCGCCCCAAGATAGTCCGGGGCACTGCGGCCGGGCTGTCGGTTCGCGCAGGGCGGCGGGGCGCGCGGGACAGCGGCGCGCGCGGCCGGCCGCTCAGGCGGGCCAGCGCGGCTCGCGGCCGCTGAGCACCGCGATCACGTCGCGCACCACCCAGCTCATGCTCTCGAGCGCGGTCGTGGTGCGGCTGGCCAGGTGCGGCGCAAGGTGCGCATTCGGGAGCCCAAGCAGCGGGTTCGCCGCCGTGAACGGCTCCGGGTCATGAACATCGAGCAGCGCCATCGCTGCGGGGTTTGCGCGCATGAACGCGGCAAGCGCGTCATGGTCGACCACGAACCCGCGGCTCGTGTTGAGGAAGATCACGTCCGGCCGCATCATCGACACCGTGTCCGGCCCCACCAGATGGCGGTTGCCCGGTCGCCCATCCACATGCACCGAGATCACGTCGCTCTCGGCGAAGAGCGTGGGCATGTCGACGCACTCGGCGCCGTGGCGCTCGCGCTCGGGGATGTCGCGGATGTCGCAGTAGCGCACCGTGAACCCGATCGCCTGCGCAACCTGCGCAAGTCGGGATCCGATGCGCCCCATGCCGAGGATGCCCAGCGACCTCTCGCTCATTTGCCAGAGCCCGCACACCTCCTCGCGGATCGCGTCCCACTCCGCGCGCGGCACCGGCCTGTCAAGGAAAAGACGCGGACGCACGGCATCGCATAGCAGACAGAGCACGTACTCCACGACCGCCTGCGTGTTCGAGTCTGGCGTGTAGACGACGCGCACGCCGCGCGCGCGGCACGCCTTCAGGCACACGTTGTCGAGGCCGACGCCGCCGCGCCCCACCACCTTGAGCGAGGGCATCTGCGCAAGCAGGTCCTCGTCGACCCTCGTGTACGTGCGCACCACGAGTCCCTGCACGCGCGCGGCGCAGTCCTCGAACTCGGGGGTTCCCGGCTGCGTCCGGATCACGTTCGCGTGCCGGTTGAGCCACGCGAGCGCGGGATCCGACAGCTGCTCGGTGACCAGCACGGTGGGTGGCGTCAGGGGAACGGGGGCGGGCATAGGGGTCGGGTCGAGGGAGGTCGTGTTCGTCGCGCGGCGGGGCCCCCCAAGGGCAACTTTCCTGCGCGTCAAAAGGGCAAAGATCCCTTGTTCGGGTCCTTGCGGATGCTAGGGTTAGGCGACCATGACAGGGGCTTCGTGCCGAAACCGGAGAACGACCGGCTCTGTCCCGCTGCGCAAGCAGGCGGGAGGGAGCGGGACAGTAGGCAGGCCGTCCGGTGCGGTCCACCTCGCGGTGGCGCTCTCGCTGATGTTCCTGCTCGGGCTGGATGCCATTGGAACGGCCCACGCGGATGAGGTCGGCCTTCAGGAGCTCGCCGCTCGACTGGGGTCCGCCACTCCAACAGGCGCAGGAGTGCCCGTCGGCCAGGTGGAGGCCAACACAGAAGGGGGTCTCACCTTCTACGGTCCGGACCAGTCGCGCGCGGAGTTCGCGGGCAAGACGTTCACGCCCATGAGCGGCACGATGGCGGCCAGCTGGCATGCCACAACGGTGGGAACGTCGCTCTACGGCAGCGGCACGAGCATCGCGTCCGGCATCACGAGCATCTTCAACTACGAGGCGAACAACTGGATCAACAGCTTCCTTCGCCTGAACCAGTCATCAACCCCCAACACGCCGCCAAGTGGCGTGCGGATCATGAACCACAGCTGGATCGGGTCGGCCGGATCGGCAGTCGACAACCAGGCGCTGCGTCGACTTGACTTCCAGGCCAACCGGGACGGCACGCTGCACGCGACCGGCCTCAACAACAATGCGGGAAGCACGCTGCTGCCGCTGCTGTCGTGCAGCTACAACGGGATCGCCGTGGGCCGCACCGACGGTGCCCACTCGTACGGCCTCACTCCAACGGGCACCGACGGTCCGGGACGAATGAAGCCCGACATCGTCGCGCCGGGCAGCGCCACGAGCTGGGCCACTCCGGTGGTCGCTGCCGCGGCCGCCCTCATGCAGCAGGTGGCTGGCGAGCCGCCGCTCTCGTCCAATCCGAGCGCGCGCGATCCGACCGTGATCAAGGCTGCGCTCATGGCGGGTGCCATCCACTCAGAGACCTGGTCCAACGCCCCAATCGCATCGGGGGACGCCCGCGGCGAGGCAGTCCGGCCGCTTGATCCCATCTTCGGAGCGGGCGTCGTGAACGTCGACCGGTCGCACCGCATCCTCACCGGCGGCGAGCAGGACGGAAGCCTTGAGCTGCCCACCGAGGCCACTCTTGCTCCGGCCGGATGGGATCTCGTGCAGATTGGCCCTGGCAACGACGTCCACTGGCGCTTCCGCCTCTACGAGACGGCGCCTGAGCTGTCGGTCATCGCCACATGGCGCCGGCTCCCGTCCACGAACTTCACCATCGCGCCGAGTGTGCCCACGATCCGGCTGCGCCTCTTCCGGGTGGAGGGCAGCGCGCTCGTGCCGCTCACTGGCGAGGACGGCGCCGCCTACTACGCATCCGGCAACGTGGCGAGCACCAGCGCTCCCGACAACGTGCAGCACATCTACGTGAAGGGCCTGGTCGCGGGCGAGTACGTGATCCAGGCATCGAGGCTCGGCTCATCCGGGACCGCCGCTCCGACCGGTGTGGCGTGGTTCCGTCCTGCCCCGGCGGCGGATGCGAACTGGGATGGCCTCGTGGATGGGCTCGATCTCGCAGTCGTCCTCTCCGCGTGGGGCACCGACCTGCCCGCCGCAGACCTCAACGACGACGGCACCATCGATGGCCTCGACCTGGCGGTGATCCTCGCGAACTGGAGCTGACGCGCCCGCGCGCTCCATTTGGATACCTTTCGCGCTCATGCGCCGCTCCCGCGCCGACTATGCGCTGCTTGCTGCGCTTCTGTGCGTGCTCGGGCTGCTGCTCGTGGTGCCCGTGTGGCTCACCGTGCGCGGCGCCTTCCACGTCGATGGCCAGTGGACGGTGCGCGAGGTCTCGGCGCTGCTTGAGGATCCGCTGGTCCTGCAGGGTCTCCGCAACTCGCTCGCGATCGCGGTCTGCACCACCACGCTCGCCACCCTCATCTCGCTGCCTGTGGCACTCGCCGGCGCGCGCTACTCATTCCCGGGAAAGTCGCTGCTTTCCGCCGCGCTGCTCGCCCCGCTGATCCTGCCGCCCTTCGTGGGCGCGATCGGCGTGCAGGCACTGCTTGCGCGCGAGGGCTCGGTCAACGCGATCCTGCAGTGGATCGGCATCACTGACGGCCCCGTGGATCTCCTGAGCAACGGCGGGTTCCTCGCGATCGTCGGCGTGCAGTCGCTCGCGCTGTTCCCGGTGATCTACCTCAACGTGGTGGCCGCGCTCGCCAACATCGACCCCGCGCTCGACGAGGCCGCCCGCAACGCGGGCGCCGGCGCATGGACCCGCTTCCGCCGCATCACGCTGCCGCTGCTGAGGCCCGGCCTCTTCGCTGGCGCGACGATCGTCTTCGTATGGAGCTTCACGGAGCTCGGCACGCCGCTGGTCTTCGAGTTTCGCCGCGTCACCAGCGTGCAGATCTTCGATGGGCTGAAGGAGGTCGAGTCGAGCGCGCGGCCCTACGCCCTCACCGTCATGATGCTGTTCGTGAGCGCCGGCGTGTACACGGTGAGCCGCGCGCTGCTGGGCCGATCGCGCGACGTGGCCAGCACGAAGGCGTCTGTGCGGCGCTCGGAGACGCAGCTTGGGCTCGGCGGGACGCTGGCGATGTGGGCGCTCTTTGGCGGGCTCATCGCGGTGGCATGCCTTCCGCACACGGGCGTGATCCTCTCGAGCGTCAGCGTGGTCGGCAGCTGGTACGGCAGCGTCCTTCCGCAGGCCTTCACGCTCGAGCACTTCGCGCACGCGCTCAAGCACCCGCTCGCGGCCGGCTCGATCCGCAACAGCCTGATCCTCTCGTCGGCGGCGGTGGCGGTCGGCATCGTGATCGGCCTCGTCGCCGCGCGGCTGCTGGTGCGGTCGTCGGTGCGCGGCAAGTGGCTGCTCGATGCGCTCGTGATGATGCCCCTCGCGGTGCCCGGTCTCGTGATGGCGTTCGGCTACGTGTCGATGAGCCTCGCGTGGCCATTCGCGGGCTCGCCGCCGTCGTGGCTCATGTGGACACGGCACCTCATGAGCGACAGTGCATGGGCGTCGTTCTCCGATGGGCCGCTTGGGCCCTACGCGAGCGTCGTCGCCGCAGAGCCGTCGCCGTTCCCGTTCCTGATCGCCGCGTACGCGGTGCGGCGGCTCCCGTACATCGTGCGTTCCGCCTCGGCAGGGCTCCAGCAGACGCCCGTCGACCTTGAGCAGGCGGCGGCCAACGCAGGCGCCGGCCGCATGCGCATCCTTAGGAAGATTGTGCTGCCGCTTGTGGCCGCGAACCTGGTGGCAGGGGGGCTGCTCGCCTTCAGCTTCTCGATGCTCGAGGTGTCCGACTCGATCGTGCTTGCGCAGCGCGAGGGCAACTACCCCGTCACGAAGGCGATCTACACGCTCGCGGAGCGGCTCGGCGACGGTCCCCAGATCGCCAGCGCGATGGGCGTGTGGGCGATGGCCCTGCTGGCCGCCACGCTGCTTGCGGCGAGCGCGGCGCTCGGCAAGCGGCTTGGGGCGGTCTTCCGCGGCTAGGCGAGCGCTCCCGGCCCGCCTGAGCGTCCTATACTCCCCGTCCCATGCCGTACACGCTGGAGCCCGATACGGGCTATGGACTGGACATCGAGACGACCGAGTACCTGCGCGACCATGTCCAGGCCCCCGACCGGTGGGTCCTGAACTTCGGTCCCCAGCACCCGGCCACCCACACCACCCTCCGCATTGTGCTTGAGCTCGACGGCGAGCGCATCGCCCGCTGCACCCCCCACATCGGGTACCTGCACTCGGGCTTCGAGAAGCTCGGCGAGCACCACGACTGGAACCAGTGGGTGTGCACGGCGAGCCGGATGGACTACGTGTCGCCGATCGTCAACGACATCGCGTTCCACACGGCGGTCGAGAAGCTCTTTGGCATCGAGCTCACCCCGCGCTGCACAGTGGTGCGCACGATCCTGGCCGAGATCGGCCGCATCCAGAACCACCTGCTCTGCGTGGGTGCGGCGGGCCTCGACCTGGGCGCATTCACCGGGTTCCTCTACGGGTTCAACGAGCGCGAGTTCATCTACGACATCATCGAGTACGTCTCGGGCCAGCGATTCCACCCGGACTGGACGCGCGTGGGCGGCGCATGGCGCGACATCCCCGATGACCAGGTCTTCCGGCGCATGGTGCGCGACCTCATCGACGTGCGCCTGCCCAAGGCGGTGACCGACCTCGAGACGCTGCTCAACCGCAACCGCATCTTCGTGGACCGCCTCGAGGGCGTGGGTGCGATCTCCCGCGAGGATGCGATCGCGTGGGGCCTGACCGGCCCCGTGGCGCGTGCTTCCGGCGTCCGCCGCGACATGCGCAAGGACGAGCCATACCTCTGCTACGCGCCCAACTGGGACGGCAAGGGCGCGGAGCCCGTGCGCTTCTCGGTGCCGGTGGCGACGACGGGCGACAGTCTCGCGCGCTACCTCGTGCGCGTCGAGGAGATCAAGCAGAGCATGTCGATCATCTCGCAGCTGATCGACCGCATTCCCGGTGGCCCGATCGACACGGTGCGTGACGGCAAGGTTCGCGTGCCGCAGAAGGGCGACGTGTACGGCTCGATCGAGGGCACGATCCAGCTCTTCGAGATCTTCATGCACAACCGCGGCTTTGAGGCCCCTGTGGGCGAGTCGTACGCCGCGATCGAGAGCCCCAACGGGGAGCTCGGTTTCTTCCTGGTGTCCGCGGGCGGCAAGTACCCCTGGCGCATCCGCACGCGCCCGCCGTGCTTCGTCAACTACCAGGTCTTCCCGAAGCTGATCGAGGGCCACCAGCTCGCCGACGTCGTCGCCGTGCTCGGGTCGCTCAACGTCATCGCGGCCGAGCTCGACCGCTGAGTGCCCGCGCGCCGCATTCCCTCCGCATCAGTCCACGCACGCCGAACCGCACATCGCCTGCCGCATCACGCCGCACTTCACGCACCGGAGCCCGCTGAATGTCCTGGAAAGCAAAGCCATCCGCCACCATGTCGATCCCGCGCCGCGCGGAGCCGTACTGCACGGCCGAGATGAAGGCGCGCT
>CAZKTN010000004.1:16260-22513 GCA_964555705.1 uncultured Isosphaeraceae bacterium
ATGTCGATCCCGCGCCGCGCGGAGCCGTACTGCACGGCCGAGATGAAGGCGCGCTGGGAGCGCGAGGTGCTGCCCAAGTACGCGGTCAAGCACGGCGCGCTGATGCCGATCCTGCATGACATCCAGCACACGTACCGCCACATCCCGTACCAGGCGATGGTGGAGGTGGCGGCGTTCCTTGGCATCAAGCCCGCGGACGTGCTCGACACCGCGACCTTCTACGAGGAGTACTCGCTCGAGCCGCGCGGCCGCTGCGTGATCGGCGTCTGCCAGTCGATCGCGTGCGAGGCGTGCGGGCACACGAAGATCGTGGACCGCGTGCGCGAGCGGCTCGGCATCGAGCCGCACGAGACGACTCCCGATGGCGCGTTCACGCTGCTGACGCTCGAGTGCCTGGGCTCGTGCGATACCGCGCCGGTGGCGCTCTTCAACGAGACGCTGCACGAGAAGCTGACGGTGGAGACGGTGGACCGCCTCATCGACGAGGCCACGAGGCCCGGTGGCGCGGCCTCGGCCGGCGGTCACGGAGCGCACTGAACTGATCATGGGCGCCGCAATGCACATCCATGGCGACGGTGCGCAGAGTGCGAGCTGCGGCTGTGCAGCGCGCGCCGCGCACGAATCCGCCGGCGACGACTCGGTGGCCCGCAACCTCGGCCGAATGGTTGGCCACATCGCGGCGGCGATCCGCACGCCCGTGGCGGCGCAGCACGACCCCGTCATCGCGCGCCGCGTGCATCAGTGCGATGCGCCTGGGCCCGATGGCACAACCCTGAGGCGGACCGTCGTCGACGAGATCGTCGCGCCCGCCGCCAGCAACTCACAGAGAGATCACCATGCGTCTTGAGAAACCCGTCCTGACGAAGCGCATCCCCACCTGGCCATGGGGCGACCCGAAGGATCGCCACATCGTCGGCATCGAGGAGTACCGGAAGACCGGCGGCTACGACGCGCTGAAGAAGGCGCTCGCGATGGAGCCCGCGAAGATCGTCGAGATGGTCAAGGCTGCGGTGATCCGCGGCCGCGGCGGCGCAGGGTTCCCGGCTGGCCTCAAGTGGTCGTTCCTTGCGCCTCCGGACGGCAAGGGGCCGCGGTACCTGGCCATCAACTGCGACGAGGCCGAGCCCGGCACCTTCAAGGACCGGCTGCTCGTCGACTTCGATCCGCACCTGGTGCTCGAGGGCATCGCGATCGCCTGCTGGGCGTGCCAGATCGACGTTGCGTACTTCTTCATCCGCGGCGAGTACCACCATCAGGCGAAGGTGATGGAGCGCGCGATCCGCGAGGCGTACGACGCCGGCATCTTCGGGTCCAAGGGCCTGATGGGCGGCACCGTGAAGCACGCCGTCGAGTGCCACCTGCACCGCAGCGCTGGCGCCTACATCTGCGGCGAGGAGACTGGGCTGCTTGAGGCGATCGAGGGCAAGCGCGGATGGCCGCGCGTGAAGCCCCCATTCCCCGCCGTGAAGGGCCTCTTCGGCCGACCGACGATCGTCAACAACGTCGAGACGCTCGCGGCCGTGGTGCCGGTGATCGAGCACGGCGTCGAGTGGTGGACCGGCATCGGCTCGCCCGGCATGGCCGGCGGCATGCCGAGCTGGGGCACGAAGCTGATGGGGGTCTCGGGCCACGTCAACCGGCCTGGCGTCTACGAGGCGCCGCTTGGCATCAAGCTGAGCACGCTGGTGAACGACTACTGCGGCGGCATGCGCGGCGGCAAGCGCTTCAAGGCAGCGATCGCGGGCGGCGTGTCGATGGGCGTGCTGGGCACGGACCAGTTCGACGCGGAGATGGATTTCGACATCGGCCGCAAGTACAACGTGCTTGGCCTGGGCACCGCGTGTCCGACCGTCTTCGACGAGGACACGGACATGGTGATGGTGGCGCGCAACATCGCTCGCTTCTTCAAGAACGAGTCGTGCGGCCAGTGCACGCCGTGCCGCGAGGGCTCGGGCTGGATCTACAAGCTGCTCTGCCGCATCGAGCGCGGCGATGCGCGCACGTCGGACATCGACCTGCTGCTTGAGCTCGGGCTCTCGATGGGGCTCACGCCAGGCACCACCATCTGCGGCCTCGCCGACGGAAACAACTGGGCCATCCGCACGATCGTGGGCAAGTTCCGCGGCGACTTCGAGCGCCGGGTCAAGCCGACCTTCGTGCCTGTGCATGTCTCGTCCGCCGCAATCCGCTGAATGGACGCCAGCGGCCAACCCTGCATCGAGGTGACTGGAGCCGCGGATCCCGCGCTGTGCCGGTGGCTGCAGGGAGAGCTTGCGCGTGCGGTGGCAGGTGCGCATTCGGCCGATGGTGGGCCCGTGCAGGTGGCGCGCATGTCGGTGCGCATCGTCGGCGATGAGCACATGAGCCAGCTGCATGAGCGGCACTCGGGCATCCCGGGCACGACTGACGTGCTGACGTTCGTGGGCGGCGAGGCGGTGCGCGGCGAAGGTGCGGCGGGCGCTGGCTCGCCCGCGGAGCCGCGCACAGGCGATGGTGCCCTCGAGATCGACGCCGCCGTCTGCGCCGACGAGGCCGCGCGCCGCTGCGGCGAGTTCGGCCATGGGGTGCGCGAGGAGCTGCTGCTGTACGCAGTGCACGCGCTGCTGCATGCGGTGGGCTTCGATGATGCCACGGCCGACCAGCACGCTCGCATGCATGCCGAGGAGGACCGGCTCCTCCAGCACCTCGGGCACGGCGCGCTCTTCTCCGGGCGGGGGCGGGCGGCATGACCGAGGGGATCCTCATCGCCACGGCGGGGGTGCTTGCGCTCACGGCGCTGCTTGCGGCGCTGAGCCGTGCGCTGTCGCTCTGCAGCGAGAGTGCGCTTCGCGAGCGCTTCGAGGAGGCAGGGCATCCCGCGCGCGCCGACTGGCTGATGCCGCGCATCGACGTGGTGGAGCAGGTGGTGGCGTTCTTCCGGACGGCGGGGCGACTTGGCGTCTTCGTCGGGCTGCTGATCGCGGATGCCGGCATGGGCGAGGCCGCCGTGCTCACCTGGCCCTCGGTGCTGAAGGCCTTCCTGGTGTCGACGATCGTGCTGTGGTTCGTCACGAGCGTGATGGCGGGCGCGGTCGCTCGGCATGCGGCGGCGCGCGTGGTGTCGCGCACCTATCCGCTGCTGCGCACGCTCTACGCGATCTCGTGGCCGCTCGTCTGGATTGGCGGCCGCATCGACGGCCTTATCCGGATCATGGTGCGGGCGGACCCGCCGCACGAGGTCGCGGAGCAGGAGCTTCTGCATGCCATCGAGGACACCGAGCGCTCGGGTGCGGTCGGCAGCGTCGAGGCCGCAATCCTCGAGAATGCGGTCGAGTTCGGCGAGAAGGTCGTGAGCGAGATCATGACGCCGCGCACGCTGATCGAGGGCATCGAGTACACCGATGACCTCGCCACGATCCGCCGGTTCATCGAGACGGCAGGGCACTCGCGCATGCCTGTCTTCCGCGGCAGCATCGACCAGATCGCGGGCATCCTGTACCTGAAGGACCTCATCCGGTTCATCGGCGAGGACGGCAAGTCGTTCCGCCTGCAGCCGCTGCTGCGCACGCCGGTACGGGTGCCGGAGACGCAGCGGGTGCGCGACCTGCTGCAGCAGTTCCAGCGCACCAAGGTGCACATGGCGATCGTCGTCGACGAGTTCGGGGGCACCGCGGGCCTCGTCACCATCGAGGACGTGGTCGAGGAGCTCGTCGGCGAGATCCGCGACGAGCACGAGCCGCCCGAGCAGGGACCGCCGGAGCTTCGTGCGGTCGCGCCGGACGCATGGGAGGCCGACGCGCGCGTGGAGATCGCGCGCCTGGCCGAGGAGACAGGCCTTGAGATCCCCGAGGATGCGGAGTACGGCACGGTGGCGGCGCTTGTGCTCGAGCACTTCGGCCGGATTCCCGCACGCGGCGACCGCTTCACGGCGCTTGGCGCGCAGTTCGAGGTGATCGCGGCGAGTCCCTCGCGCGTCGAGCGCGTGCTCATCAGGCTGCCGCGCGCGGATGGCGCGCCGGCTGAGGGCAGCTGACCGGATTCGGCGCTCTGGCGCTTCGGGCGCCGGGCCGCTGCGGACGCTCGATGTGGTGACGCGCGCTCCTGCGACTCAGCCGAACTCGTCGCCGCGGAAGGTCGACGCGAGATAGGCCTCACGCACCTGCGGGTCGTTGATGATGTCCTTGGGCGCGCCGTCACGGAGGTTGCGCCCCTCGTGGATGATGTAGGCGCGCGTGCAGATGCGCAGCGTCTGCTGCACGTTGTGGTCGGTGACGAGAATCGCGATGCCCGACTCGGCGAGCCGGCGCACCTCCGCCTGGAGATCCTCGACCGTATGCGGATCGACCGCCGCAAAGGGCTCGTCGAGCAGTATCAGCCGCGGCTCCGTGATGAGCGAGCGTGCAATCTCAAGCCTGCGGCGCTCGCCTCCTGAGCACGTCCGCGCCTGCTCGTGCCGCTTGTGCTCGAGCCCGAACTGCCGAAGCAGCTCGTCGCAACGGCGGCGGCGTGCACCCCGGTCCATGCGTGTCGTCTGCAGGATGGCCATGAGGTTCTGCTCGACAGTGAGCCTCTGGAAGACGCTCGGCTCCTGCGCGAGGTAGCCCATCCCGAGGCGCGCGTGCCGGTACATGGGAAGCGACGTGACGTCATTGCCGGCGAAGGTCACGGCACCGGCTTCCGGCGTGATCATGCCGATCGTCATGCGGAAGCTGGTGGTCTTGCCGGCGCCGTTGCGGCCAAGCAGCCCCACCACCTCGCCTGCCTCGACGTGGAACGAGACTGCATCGACGACTCGGCGACCGTTGTAGGTCTTCTGCAGTCCGTGCACGTCGAGCAGCGCCACGGCGCGAGTGTAGGGGTGCCGCGCTGCGGCTACCATTCGCGCCATGTGCCGCATGCACCAGTGGCTCGTCGTTGCCGCACTTCTCGTGGCGATGCTCCCGTCGGTCGGGTGCGTGCGCCGCACGATCTCGGTGACGACAACACCGCCCGGCGCGATCGTGTTCCTGAATGACCGAGAGGTCGGGCGCACGCCCTGCGACGTCGAGTTCCTGCACTACGGCGTCTACGACCTGCGACTGCGGCTCGAGGGCTACGAGCCGGTCGTTGGAAGCGGGCGGGCTGACGCTCCGGTATGGGATTTCATCGGAGCGGATTTCTTCGCGGAGCTTGTGCCTGCGCAGCTCGAGAGCCGCGTCGAGTGGCACTTCGACCTCGAGCCCTCCACGCGCGATGCGGGCGCTCTGCGCGCGCGCGCGTCGGAGATGAGGTTGCAGTCGGGCGAGGCGTTCACCCGCTCGAGTGATGTGCCAGCGCGAGACGCGGTGCCGAGCGGACCGTCCCCGGAGTACTCGACGCCAGCTGGCGCCGCGGAGGGGCAGGGCGCGCTTCCCGGCAAGGGCCCGGCCGACGTGCCGATGCCGCCCGATGCATCTGTGCCGGCGGTGCCGGGCCAGCCCGCGCCGCCGCGCGGCAAGTGAGTGAGCGGGTCACGGGTTTCGCCCGTCCGTGCGGGCGCGCGCGTGCTCGCGAGGGTGCGCCTCGTGGAGCCGGTCGTGCACCTTGCACAGCAATCGGTCGCCGTGGCGCCTGCTAGCGCGTATGCGCCTCGTGGAGCCGGTCCAGCGCCTTGCGCAGCATCACGTTGATGGGGGCGTTGGCAGGGGGCCATTTCAGGCCGGAGAACTCGGCTGGCCCGACCCATCGCACTTGGGCGCTTGCGCGGGGTTCTGGGGCGCAGTGTGCGGGCGCGGGGGCCAGAAACAGGCGGAACTCAAGTACCGGACCTTGGGATCCATCGCTCAGGTGGGATCCACAGTCAATCCACAGCTCTCTGGGCGGGGGATCGATGCCCGTCTCCTCTGACAGCTCCCGTCGGGCGGCCGCCAGCGGATCCTCTCCAGGCTCCACCTTGCCCCCCGGAACCTCCCAGTAACCCGGCAGGACGGGGGCATCAGGGCGCCTCTGCGCGAGCAGAATCGACCACCCCAACGGGCCACTTGTCCACACGGTTCCGAGGACGATCTGTGGTGGGCTGCGGTGCATTATTGGACAGTGACGGGACTCTAGTCCGAGAACCAGTATAGCCAATAAAAAGCGCTTTAGCGATTCCGAAACACTTTTTTCCGCATTTCCGTCGATCCATTGACCATCGGTTCCCGAGGAGGATACCGTGCGGCAGACAGACTTCTTCGCAGCCTGTGTGACAGGTTGCGCACGCCGCCGTTCGATCGTGTCGGAGCGACCGAACGGCGGCTCTGTTTTTGGTGCGTTC
>CAZKTN010000004.1:22613-23750 GCA_964555705.1 uncultured Isosphaeraceae bacterium
GCGCTGGTTCCACGTGTCGAACGCGAACACCGGATCACCCAATCCCTCGTACGACGGGATCTTCGCCTACGCGGGCGTGAGCTTCGGGTTCTGACGTCCGCGATCAGCCCCAACCCTTGGGATGGTCGCTCATCCAGCGCAGCGCGCGCTCGATGCTCTCCTCGATGCCGGTGCGCGCGTTCCAGCCGAGCGCTGCGCGGATCGCGCTGCCGTCGGCCACGAGCGATGAGGGGTCTCCCGGCCGCCGTGCGCCCATCGTGTGAGGCACCGGCTTGCCGGCCACCCGCGCGCACGCGTCGAGCACCTCGCGCACAGAGAAGCCGGTGCCGGTGCCGACGTTGAAGTGCAGCGAACCGCTTTCGGGAAGCGCCGCGAGCGCGCGTACGTGCGCATCCACGAGGTCATCGACATCCACGTAGTCGCGGACGCATGTGCCGTCGCGCGTCGGGTAGTCGTTGCCGTACACGGTGAGCGCCGCCCGCCGCCCGAGCAGCGCCTGGATGCACAGCGGGATGAGGTGCGTCTCGGGCCGGTGGTCCTCGCCGAGGCGCCCCTTGGGATCGCATCCGCTGACGTTGAAGTAGCGCAGCGCGGCAAAGGAGAAGGGCGCCTTCACCGCACGCGCAGCCACAAGCCGGTCCGCGAGCACATGCTCGAACGCGAGCTTCGATGCGCCGTAGGGGTTGATGGGGCGCTGGGGGCAGTCCTCGCGGATAGGGATCAGCTCCGCCGGCGGCTCGCCGTACGTCGCCGCGGTGCTCGAGAAGACGATGCGGTGCACGCCTGCGTCGCCCATCGCCTGAAGCAGGGCGAGGGAGCCGCAGAGGTTGTTCGACCAGTACTCGAGCGGACGCTCCACCGACTCGCCCACGTAGGTGAACGCCGCGAAGTGCATGACGGCGGTGACGCCGCCCGACTTCATGACCGATGCGAGACGCTCGCGGTCGGCGATCGAGGCGTGCTCGAAGCGGGCTGCACCCTTGGGCGAAGCGGCAATCACCGCATCCGCAGCCGCACGGTGGCCCCGCGAGATGTCGTCCACCATCGTCACGCGGTGCCCGGCCTCAGCCAGGGCAAGCGCCGCATGAGACCCGATGAATCCAGCGCCACCCGTGATGAGCACATGCTGCTGCATGG
>CAZKTN010000004.1:23850-26517 GCA_964555705.1 uncultured Isosphaeraceae bacterium
GCCACCTTGCGGCGGGGCAGCGGGGCGGTGACAATGGCGCAATGGCCTCAGACCAACCGCGCTCCGCCGTTCAGGGCGACATCTTCGATGCAGCCGATCCGGACATGCTCCGCCATGCGCTTGAGGAGGCGTTCTCCTACCGCGGCGACGTGACGCTCACGCTCGCGGATGCGTCGGTGGTCGACGGGTTCGTGTTCGACCGCAAGGCTGGCGCGACGCTCGCGGACTCGACCGTGCGTGTGCTGCTTCGCGACTCGGACGAGCGGCGCACGGTGCGGTGGTCGGAGATCCGGTCCGTGTCCTTCACCGGCAAGGACACCGCCGCAGGCAAGACCTGGGAGAACTGGGTCAAGCGCTACGCGGAGAAGCGGCTCTCGGGCGAGTCCGCCTCGATCGAGAGCGAATCGCTCGACTGAGCGCTCAGCAGCGCTCGACCAGCATCGTCACCGCGTTGCCGCCGCCGAGGCAGAGGCTGCAGATGCCGAGCCGTCCGCCCGTGCGGCGCAGGCCGTGCACGAGCGTGACGAGCACGCGCGCGCCGCTGGCGCCGATGGGGTGGCCGAGCGCGATACCGCCGCCGGCGACGTTGAGCTTGTCCTCACCGATGCCCAGGGGCTTCACGTCGGCGAGCACCTGCGCGGCGAATGCCTCGTTCACCTCGAAGAGGTCGATGTCGGAGACCTTGAGGCGGTGGTCCGCCAGGATCTTCTCGATGCCCAGCTTGGGCGCGATGAAGATGTCCTTGGGGTCGACGCCTGCGGTGTTGTAGCCAAGGATGCGGGCCATCGGCGCGACACCAGCGCTCTTCGCGCGCTCGGCGCTCATCACCACGACCGCCGCGGCGCCGTTGGAGATCTGGCTGGCGTTTCCGGCGGTCACGACACCGTCGGGCTTGAACGCGGGGCGCAGCTTGGCGAGGCCCTCGACCGTGGTGTCCGCGCGGATGCCCTCATCGGCATCGAGGCCGGCCTTCTGCTTGCACTGCTCCGCTGAGAGCGGCGCGATCTCCGCCTTGAACCAGCCGGCGCTCGTGGCGTGCGCTGCGCGCTGGTGGCTTTGCGCGCTGAAGCGGTCCTGCTCCGCGCGCGATACGCCGTGCACGCTGGCGATGTGCTCCGCGGCCATGCCCATGGGCCAGCACTCGAAGGCGCACGCGAGTCCGTCGGACTCCATGTGGTCGCGCATCTCCGACTTCCCGTACTTCACGCCAGTGCGCAGGTGCATGAAGTGCGGCGCGAGGTCCATGCTCTCCATGCCGCCTGCCACGATGCAGTGCGACTCGCCGGCGCGGATCGATGTGGCGGCCTGCATCACCGACTGCAGCCCCGACCCGCAGACCTTGTTGACGGTGACGGCGCTCAGCGTGACCGGAAGCCCCGCCTTGAGGCCCGCCTGGCGCGCCGGGTTCTGCCCGACGCCCGCCTGCAGCACGCATCCCATGATGCACTCGTCGATCGAGTCGCGCACGGCAGGGACATCGGCGAGGGCGGCCGAGATGGCATGCGCGCCAAGCTGGGGTGCGGGCACACGGCTGAGGGAGCCGAGGAACTTGCCGATGGGCGTGCGACGGGCAGCGACGATGACAGGTGTGGACATGGGGCAGGAATCCTAGTGCCTTCCGCGGTCTTGGGCAGCCGTATCCTGCGCGCAGATGGCGCCACAGCAGAGCACGGACAACCTGTTCAGCCTCCAGAGCCACATCCTGGCGGAGGAGGCGCAGCACCCGGGGGCCTCAGGAGACTTCTCCTGGATCATCAGCGCCATCTCGCTGGCCGGCAAGGCGATCGCGCACCGCGTGCGCCGGGCGCGGCTCGAGAGCGTGCTCGGCGAGCATGGCACCAGCAACGTGCAGGGCGAGTCGCAGCAGGAGATGGATGTCATCTCCAACGAGATCCTGATGCGTTGCCTCGGTACGCGCGCGTCGATCGCAGTGCTCGCGAGCGAGGAGGACCAGGAGCCGACGATCCTGCGGCGCGGCAAGGACGGCGGCAAGTACTGCGTGCTCTTCGACCCGCTCGACGGGTCGAGCACGCTCGACACCAACGGCGCGGTCGGCACCATCTTCACGGTGCTGCGCAACGACGCCGATGTGGCTGATGCTGAGGCCACGGTGTGCCAGCCCGGCTCGCGCCAGCTCGCCGCGGGCTACATCCTGTACGGGCCGAGCACCGCGTTCGTGATCACGACCGGCAACGGCGTCGACCTCTTCGAGCTCGATCCCTTCGTGGGGTCGTTCATCCTCGTGAAGCGGTCCCTGCGGATCCCCGATCGCAAGAAGGTCTATTCGGTCAACGAGGCGTACACCGACTCGTTCCCGACCGGGTACCGCAACTACCTCGCGTGGGCGCACGGCAACGGGTACTCGTCGCGGTACATCGGCTCGCTTGTGGCCGACATCCACCGCATCCTGCTGACGGGAGGCGTGTTCATGTACCCGCCGACGAAGTCGCACCCCACCGGAAAGCTGCGACTGCTCTACGAGGCCAACCCGATCGGCATGATCGTGGAGCAGGCAGGGGGTCGGTGCCTGAGCGGACTAGAGCCGACGCTCGACATCGTGCCCAACAAGCTGCACCAGCGCGTACCGCTCATCGTCGGTTCGGCAGGAGAGGTGGATGCGGTGCGCGCCCACTTCAAGACGCCGGCCGATGCGCTGCCCTGAGCGCC
>CAZKTN010000004.1:26617-85037 GCA_964555705.1 uncultured Isosphaeraceae bacterium
TCGATGGGCGGAACGAACCTCATCGCGGTGGCGTCGACCAGCCCGCGGTCACTGAGCTTGAGCGCCGGGATCACGATGAGCGCCAGGAACGCAAGCGTCATGAAAGGCGCATGCAGCGGGGACCCAAGCGCGCGCGCGCCCGCGGTGAGCCGCGCATAGGTCCCCGCGACGTCCTCCGCTGGGCGGTCGCTCATGAGTCCTGCAATGGGGAGCTCGAGCACATGAGTGCCCGATGCCGCGAGCGCGAGCCCGCCGCGCGCGGCGCATACGGCGTTGATCGCCTCGGCAAGCTCCGCACGCGATGCGCCCACCGCGACCACGTTGTGGGAGTCGTGCGCAACGCTCGACGCGATCGCGCCGCGCGTGAGGCCGATGCCGCGTACGAGCGCGAGCGCAGGCGGCGCATCGGTGTAGCGGTTCACCACTGCGAGCAGGAGCAGGTCGCGCGAGGGGTCTGGCTCGACCACCCCATCGGCGCCAGTCGCGCGTTCCGCAGCGCCGCCGGCCGCGGCGCTGCCCGAGACCGTCACCGTCTCCATCGCGTGCCCGGTCACGAGCTGGCCATCCTCGACGGTGATCACATGCGCGCGGGCAGAGGAGCCTGTGTCTGGCGGCATGCGAAGCACGAGGTCCTCGGTGCCCACGCGGCACGCGCGAAACCTGTTGGGGGTCGCGCTGGCGCGCCGGGGGAGCCGAGAGACTCCCTCTTCCGCCACGACGGCGCCCTCGATCCAGGTGCGGCGCACCCGGAAGCTGCGGAGGTCATCGACAAGCGCCATATCGGCGCGGTCGCCAACGCGCAGCAGTCCGCATGGCATGCGGTAGTGGGTCACGGTGTTGAGGGTGCCCGCGCGCAGTGCATCAAACGGATCGATTCCAGCAGCCACTGCCCGCGCCATCAGCCGGTCGATGTGGCCCGCAAGCAGCGTGTCGGGGTGCGCGTCATCGGTGCACCACATGCAGCGGTCGGGATGCTCGCGCAGCACCGGCAGCAGCGCATCCATGTTGCGGGCTGCGGATCCCTCACGGATTGCGAGCATCATGCCGGCGGCGACGCGCGCGCGCCCCTCCTCGGCGGTGCGGCACTCGTGGTCGGTCTCGATGCCCGCGGCGGCGTAGCGTGCGATGTCGTCGCCAAGGAGCCCCGGCGCATGACCATCGATGCGCTTGCCGTGCGCCTTCGCCGCCGCGATCTTCGCCATCACCTCAGGGTCACGGGCAAGCACGCCTGGCCAGTTCATCACCTCGCTGAGGTAGGGGAGGCGCGGGTCGTCGAGCAGCGCCGCCACCGCATCCGCATCAAGCGATGCGCCTGCGGTCTCGAGCGTGGTGGCAGGCACGCACGATGGCACCCCGAACCAGAAGGTGAATGGGCTGCCCGCGGCGTCATCGAGCATGAAGCGGATGCCGTCGGCGCCCAGCACGTTGGCGATCTCGTGCGGATCGCTGACGGTGGCGACAGTGCCGTGCCGTACGGCCACCCGCGCGAACTCCCACGGGGGCAGCATGCTGCTCTCGATATGCACATGCGCATCGATCAGCCCAGGTATCAGGATGCCGGGATCGACGCGGGATGCATCGGGGCCAGTGAGCTCGCGCATCGATGCGATCCGTCCGCTGCTGATGCGCACCTCCGCGGGCATCGTGCGCCGCGCGTGCACATCGGCGACCAAGTGGCGCAGGATCAGCTCGCGGTCGCTCATGGGCAAGTCATGCCTCCACCACAGGCACCGAACCCGGCACCTGCCGCGGTCGGCCGCACTCTGGGCACGGGCTTCCCGGGGGCAGCGCGCGAAGGTCGTAGTTGCATGCGGGGCAGGTGTCGTCACGGAACTCGAGCAGCATCACGAGCCCGCACTCGCCGCATGCGCTCTCGCCGCGTGGGGCCATGTGCAGGCGCTGGCAGCGCGGGCATGCCATGCGCGCAGACGAGACTGGTCGCGTGCGGTCACCCGACGGTCCGCTCGACTTGCCGATGCGCAGGAGCACCACGGCTGCGAGGATCGCGCATGCGTCCACGATGAGCAGCGCCGCAAGCGCACGTTCGATGAGGAAGTCGCGCCAGTCCGACCAGATGGCGTCCCCGAAGTACGCGGTGACGATTGCGCCGGCGCACGCGGTGCACGCGACGATCACGTGGCGCAGCAGCCGCGTGAGGCCCTTGAGCGGGAACGTCGTGAGCATCAGCCACAGCCCGCTGCAGAGCGCGAGCGTGGTCATGGCCGTGGACAGTGCGACGTGGTCGCTCTTGTCGAGCAGCAAATCCGACCCTCCGCCTAATCCGCCAAAGGGCTTGATGTCGTCGAGCGTCAGCCACAGCCAGAGCACCGACGCGATGCCCGTCGCAGCGATGCCGACCCATGCAAGCCAGCGGTCCGCGGGACCCGGGGAGACAATGTCGCGCGCGGGCTTTGCGGGCGGCTGCCGAAGCCCCATCGCGCAGATGGCCGCGACCACAGTCGTGCCGAGCAGGATCAGGTAGCACACGATCGACCACTCGCCGCCCATGCCGGTCCCGAATGACATCTGCATCATGAACCCAGCGGCAAACGAGACGCCCGCGCCCCACAGCGCCACCGACTCCGAGGTGAAGTACGTGCGGTCCATTCCCGTCTGGCGTCTTCCGAGCGGCACCACCGCGACAATCATCGCCCCAAGCCCGTACCCGATCCATGATCCTGCAGGCAGCTCCATGCCCCAGCCGAGTCCGACTGGGCCGCGGTACCAGATCGCGATGATCACGAGCAGCGCGCCGATGCCCACATATCCCGTCCACACCATCGCCAGAGGCGAGAATCGGCGGGCGGCGTTGCTCGCGCTCACCGGCAGCAGCATGGCGCTGCCGATGGCGATCGTGAGCGACGTGCCGAGGAGCCTTCCTGCAGGAATCAGGCCATCCGTGAAGACGGCGGTGACGCCAAACAGCGCGGCGAGCCCAAGTGCCCCGAGCATCACCCGAAGCACAATTGCGCGCATGATCATGCGCGAAGGCTATCCGTGGCGGGTCGCGCCTACCTCCTGTCCACCGCGGCAACCGTGAACTCTCGCTCGCCCGGGCTGATCGCGACCGTCACCGTGCACTCGCGGCACCCGTGCCGAAGTACCTGCTCAACGGCAACTGCTCGTGCAAACTCAGGTCCTCGCACATCAGGCTTCCACCGGTCCTTGCCCGCGGTGGCGCCGCCTCCGATGGGCACACGAGGACCGTACGCATCCATCACCAGCTTCTTGCCGGAAAGGCCGTTGTCGCCGAAGGGTCCGCCCTCCACAAAGTCGCCGATGGGGTTGATGCGCAGATCCAGGTCCGGCGCGATGGAGAGTCCTGGCACAACTGCGGCCATCGAGGCGATCTCCGACTGAAGGCGCTTGGTCAGGGCGCGATGCGACTCGACGGGATGCCATCGCGCAGCATGCTGCATCGACACCGTGACCTGCTTGAGCGTCCACCGCACGGTGTCGCCCTCGACGTGCTCGGACACGAGCACGATGACCTTGCCGTCGGGGCCCAGGAGAAGGCCCGGCTGGCTGCGCCGCAGGTCGTCCATCGCACCCGCGAGCCTCTTCGCGATCGCATGCTCGACGGGACGCATGTCGGTGCCCGGGGTGCTGCATGCGTATCCGACGCTGATGACCTGGTCATCCGAGACCTCGCGGAACTTCGACTCGCCGCGCAGGAGCGGTCCCAGGCACAGGTCCGTTCGGACCTTGAGCCGGCGCGGCTCCGGGCCGAACAGCGTGCCGTAACCGATGTCCGCGTACACGCGCCGCACCAGCGAGCGCACGTCGATGTCCTTTGCGCCGCGGCACGCGATGCGACCGTCAATGAACACCACGTCACGGTGGAGCGCGACCTCCACGCCCACGAGCGCTCGGCGCTCGCGCGTCCACGCCTCATGCACGAGCGCGTCGGCGATCGCGTCGGCGAGCTTGTCGGGGTGCCCGGGCAGCACGTACTCGGCCGGGCGGAGGATGGAATCAGCGGTCATTGGACGCTCCGTTGAGGTCGATCCAGTGGTCAGCGAACGCATCGAGATCCTTTCGTGTGGTGGCTGGGCCTGTGAGCGCAACGCCGATCCGGCAGGACTCGAGGGTTGCGCGCGATGTCGCGCCGGGCGTGCCCACGTAGCCGTCGGTGATGATCACGGCGCGCCGCACACGGTGATCGCGCATATGCCTCGCCACGCACTCGATGCACGTGGCGTTGGTGGTGGGGCAGTCGCCGGTGCGGAGCCTGTCGAGGCTCACATCGGCCACCTGCGACGAGAAGAGGTGCACCGTCCGGTGCACAAGCCCCTCGCAGTCGAGCACGGCGCGGTAGAGCGCGCCGACGACGCTGCTCATGCTGCCGGACACATCCACGTACACATGCACGCGCTCGCCTCCGCGGCCCATCCGCGTGTGCGCGAGCGCATGGCGGTAGAGCATGGGCCGCAGCCCGAGCCCGCGCAGCACCGACGTGCGGCGGTCGATTCGCGGAATCGGCGACTCGACCTCCAGGTCGCGCCGCTGCGGTGCGCGCATCCTGCTGGGTCCAACCTTGCCGGCCACCTTGCGCAGCAGGCTCGCGAGCATCGAGCGACGCGATGGCGGAGGAACTCGGATCCGCGACCTCTTGAGGAGGTCGCTTGCGGACCGGCCTGCGATCGGTGTGGGTGGCTGCGGCCATCGCTCCACGATGCTGCGCACGTGCTCCATGAACTCCGGTGCACGGTGCTCAAGGCCTCCATCGCTCGAGCTTCCCTCGCCTGCAGCGCTGTGGTCGCCAAGCAGGACCACCACGCGCTCCTCCGGCACCTCGCGCGAGAGCGCCTCGCGAAGCTCTTCGTAGGTTGCGCCGGTCGGCGAGTAGAGCCGCTCGTGGAGCGCGGCAAGGTGCGCCTTCGAGGGGTCGGCGAGCGCTGCGGGGCGGTCGCCGTACCGGTCCGGCATCCAGTTGGGTGGCGGCCGCAGGAAGCACTCGGGGAACGCGGCATCGCTGTAGAAGTCCACGAACAGCGCACGATGCGCGCGCTCAGGCATCATCCGGCACAGCATGCTGTTGATGACGGCATCGAACACAAGGTTGTCCAGGGGCGTGATGCGCGGAAAGAGCCGAGTGTGGCCGAGGATCACGTGGTGCAGCTCGTGCATCACGAGCGTCACCAGCTTGTCCGGGGTGTTGGCGTGCTGCGCGACAAACTCCGGGTTGATGAGCATGCGGGGACGCCGCGTGCACTCGACTGCGGCCGACGGCACATCGGTCGACTCGACGATCTGCGAGAGCTGCAGGAGCGCAGGCAGCCCGTAGGCGGCGGATGGGAAGGCGTTCAGCAGCCGGTCGGCGATAGGGGCATGGATGGTCATGGGTTGAGGTTCCAGGAGCGGGGGATGAGGAGGGTGACAGGACCGCGGAATGAGTCGGAGGTGACGGAGGGAGGCACGTCGCGCATGAAGACGGTGCCGAAGCAGCGGGTGAGGACCGCCAGCAGGAGCCGTGGGTCGTCGGTGATTCCGGCAACCGATTCGCCCGGCGCGTTGCGGAGCGCAGCGGCCACCGGGGGCAGCCGCGCGAGCAGCGGACACGGCTCGCTGGCGGCCTCGGCGAGCCGGGTGTAGCCATCCTTTGCCGGAGGCCGCGGCAAGCCGAACACAGGGCAGAACTCGGCGAAGGCCTGCGCGTCCTTGGGCCACAGCGGTGAGGAGAACATCAGCCGCCTGCACTGCGCCGCACTGGAGTGGGTGATCGTGACCGTCGGCCTGCAGCTCATGTTGTGGAGGATGGGCGTGCGGCATGCGCGCTCGGGAGCAGGATGCGCTCGCGCGTTGGCGGCACCACCGCATGTGGCGGACTCGCTGCTCATGGCCTGGCCCTCGCGCGCCGGCGCGAACCTCCACGCCGGTCGCCGGCCGCCGCATCCGCGATGCCGGAGGAGGCCAGCAGCGCCCGGACGGCGCGCCACGACTCGATGACGCGCGCGGTGTCGCCGGCCTGCACGATGTCGCGGGCGATGAAGAGGCTGGGAAGCACGTTGCTGAGGAGCGCAAGGTCGGGATCGCTGCCGAGGCCGGCGAGCGCAGCCGTCACCTCGCGCCAGGCGTCGTGTGCCGGTCCGGTCGCCGCAATCTGCTGGTTGAGCTGGTGCCCGCCGGCCACGTGGATGTAGAGCGCCGCGCACTGCTCGGCAACGGGGGCGATCAGCCCCGCAGCGTGGCCCTGCTCCACGATCCAGTGCCCGAGCGCCTGGCGCCCTCCCGGCGAGAGGTGGGCAAGCGCATCGGCCACGTACGCGGACCGCTCCTGGAGGGAGAGCTGCGGCATCGCCGCAGCCCGCACGGCGCGCCGCACGGCGTCCTTCTCGTACGCGAGTGCACGCCGGGGGTCGCCAGCATCGAGACGAACGGTCTTCCAGGCCGCAGTGTGCACCATCATCAGCCGTGTGGAGTCGAACGCGATGCCTTGCGCACGCTGGGGCACGCTCGCGCTCACGGCCAGCCAGCTTGAGTCGACGATGTCGGCCGATGGCGTGCGCGCCATTCGCGCTGCGTGCACGGCGGCAATGTTGCGGTAGAGCATTGCGGCGCGCCGGCCCGAGAGCGCCACCCCAAGCTCGGGGGCGTGCATCATGACATGCCTCACGACTTGCGAGATGGCGGGCCCTGCGTAGCCGATCGTGAACTCCATCTCCTGGCGGGTCGCGGAGATCGCGTCCGCCGCCGCACGGCACGCCTCGGCGCCCGGCTCGGCGTCGGCGCTCGTGATGATCGACTGCTGGTCGGCATCGCTCATGCTCTCCCACACAGGGACCTCAAGCACAAAGCCGAAGCGGTCCGCGAGCGCAGGGTCGAGGGGTTCGCTTCCGAGGTACGACGTCCCGCCTACCGACGTGTCGTCAAGCGCCGGCGGGTTCATCGCGGCCCACCGGTACCGCAGCTTCGGCAGCGGCATTCCCTGCACCACGCGCTCGTGGATGATCGGGAAGAGCCGGTTGAGCATGTCGGGCCGGGCCCGCGAGAGCTCGTCCACGAACACCGCCTCCGCATCCCACACCGACGCCGGTGTCTGCACGAAGCGCAGCGTGCCGTCGTCGCCAGGCAGCGGATAGCCGATGAGGTCGTCGTAGTTGACGAGGCTGGCGTTGTAGTGGCGCCACTGCAGCCCGAGCGCCTGCGCGAGTCGCGCCAGCAGCATGCTCTTTGCGGTGCCGTGCGGCCCGATCAGCAGCAGCGGCGTCTCGAGCGCGAGCGCGGCGAGCACCACAGGCTCGATGGAGTCGAACCCGATGATGCCGAGCTGGCGGAGGATGCCGTACGGCGTCGATTCGGGTGCGCGCGCGATGCGAGGAGAGGGCGCTGCGGCGGCAATGTCGTGCGTGGCCATGAGGAGGCTCCACGCATGCCGACCGAGGCCCCGTCAAGGCGTGCGGCGAACGTCGCCGCAGTCCAGGTGCGCGGGACCGTCGGAACGCACAGCGTCCTGGGGCCCGCGGGCTTGTGCGAGATGTGCGGAACGCGCCGGAAACACGGCGGTTTTGCGCATCGCGCCACATGCCCCTTTCGGGGTGTCCTCCGCACCGCGGCACACTGTTCGTGGCTCGGTTGCGATCCGGCTTTCAGAGGACAGCCGGAGATCGGTATGCAGGAGCAATTGTAGAGCGACCCCGCGAGCAGTCAAGCCACTCGCGGGGTCGCGCACGACATTGCGTGAACTGTCGGTTCAGGAGCTCGTTGCAGGCTCCGAGTTCGCCGGTGACGCAGGCTCGGGATGCGTCGCGGAGAAGGTCAGGTGGTCCTTGCCCTCCTCGCGCGTCGCCACGATGTGCGCGCCGGGCCTGAACTCGCCGCTGAGCAGGTTCTCCGCCAGCGGATCCTCGACGAACTGCCCCAGCGCGCGGCGCAGCGGACGCGCGCCGAAGTCGGGGTTGTAGCCCTTGTCGATGAGGAAGTCCTTCGCGGCCTGGTCGAGCTCGAGGTGCATCTGGCGCTCGGTGAGGCGCTGCCGCACCTTGCCCAGCTCGATCTCGATGATCTGGTTCAGGTCGTCCTTCACGAGCGGACGGAAGACGATGATGTCGTCGAGGCGGTTGATGAACTCGGGGCGGAAGAACTTCTCCGTCTCTGACATCAGCGCCTTGCGCATCTTGTCGTAGTCCTGCACCTCCGCGCGGCGGGTGAAGCCGAACGACGCGCCGCCCTTGATGATGTCGGCGCCGAGGTTGCTCGTCATGATGAGGATGACGTTCTTGAAGTCGACATGACGGCCGAAGCTGTCGGTGAGGCGCCCCTCCTCCATGATCTGGAGGAGCATGTTGTAGACGTCAGGGTGCGCCTTCTCGACCTCGTCGAGCAGCACCACCGAGTACGGCCTGCGGCGGATGCGCTCGGTGAGCTGGCCGCCCTCCTCGTAGCCGACGTAGCCGGGAGGCGCGCCGACGAGCCGCGACACGGAGTGCTTCTCCATGTACTCGCTCATGTCGAGGTAGATCATCGCCTCCGCGTCGCCGAACATGAACTCGGCGATCGCCTTGGCCAGCAGCGTCTTGCCGACGCCGGAGGGGCCGACGAAGAGGAACGAGCCCATCGGGCGGCGGGGGTCCTTGAGGCCCGCGCGCGCCTTGCGGATCGCGCGGGACACGGACTTGACCGCCTCGTCCTGGCTGACGACCTTCTTGTGGAGCTCCTTCTCGAGCTGCAGCAGGCGCTCGGACTCCTCCTTCTGGAGGCGCGTCAGCGGCACGCCGGTCATCTTGGAGACGACCTCGCGGATCATCTCCTCGTCGACGACGGCCTGCGTCTCGTTCATGCGGTCGCGCCACTGCTGCTGGATCCGCTCCTTCTCCTTGCGGAGCTTCTCGGCCTGGTCGCGCAGGTCGGCGGCGCGCTCGTAGTCGGCGGCCTTCACGGACTCGTCCTTCTCGATCGCGAGGCGCTCGATGCGCTCCTCGATCTCGGTGAGGTCCGGCGGCTTGGTCATGCTCTTGAGGCGCAGGCGCGCACCAGCCTCGTCGATCACGTCAATCGACTTGTCGGGCTGCACGCGGCCGGGGATGTAGCGGCCCGACATCTCGACGGCGCAGCGCAGCGCATCATCGGCGTACTTCACCTTGTGGTGGCTCTCGTAGCGCTCACGCAGGCCCTTGAGGATCTCGAGGGTCTGCTCGGCAGTCGGCGGCTCAACCGTGATCGACTGGAAGCGGCGCTCGAGCGCGGCATCCTTCTCGATGTACTTGCGGTACTCGTCGAAGGTGGTCGCGCCGACGCACTGGATCTCGCCGCGCGCGAGCGCGGGCTTGAGCACGTTCGAGGCATCGATCGCGCCCTCGGCGCCGCCGGCGCCCACGAGCGTGTGCAGCTCGTCAATGAAGAGGATCACGTTCTTGGCGCGGCGCACCTCGTTCATCACGGCCTTGATGCGCTCCTCGAACTGGCCGCGGTACTTGGTGCCTGCGACCATCGCCGCCAGGTCCAGCACCACCAGGCGCTTGTCGTGCAGGATGTCGGGCACGTCCTGGCTCACGATCGCCTGGGCGAGACCCTCGGCGATCGCGGTCTTGCCGACGCCGGCCTCGCCGAGCAGCACGGGGTTGTTCTTCGTGCGGCGGCAGAGCACCTGCACGAGACGCTCGATCTCGCCGTGGCGGCCGATCACCGGGTCGAGCTCGCCGTTGCGCGCGAGCTCAGTGAGGTCGCGGCCGAACGAGTCGAGGGCAGGGGTCTTGCTCTTGCCGCGGCGCTGCGGGCCGGGCTCGCCACCGCCGGTCGACTCCGACGGAGTCTCCGACTGCGGCTGGGCGCTGCTCTCCTCCTGCTCGCCGCCTGCGCCGAGAAGGTTGAGGACCTCCTCGCGCACTTCCTCGAGCTTGAGGCCGAGGTTGAGGAGCACCTGCGCCGCGACGCCGTCCTGCTCGCGCAAGAGGCCCAGCAGCAGGTGCTCGGTGCCGACATAGTTGTGGTTGAGGTTGCGCGCTTCCTCGATCGCGTACTCGATGACCTTCTTCGCGCGCGGGGTCTGCGGCAGCTTGCCCATCGTGACCATCTCGGGGCCGCTCTTGACGAGCTTCTCGACCTCGAGCCGCACCTTGCGCAGGTCGATGCCGAGGTTCTTGAGCACGTTGGCACCGACGCCGCTGCCTTCCTTCACGAGGCCGAGCAGGATGTGCTCGGTGCCGATGTACTCGTGGTTGAAACGCTGCGCTTCCTGGTTGGCCAGGGCCATCACCTTGCGGGCACGATCTGTCAGACGCTCGAACATGGGAACCTCCTTAGGGGACCTGTGGCGCACATCCCTCGCGCCGGACACTGGACTGGGTGATGGGTGCAATCCCCATGCCAGTCACCCACCTTCTACGCAAATGCGTGGCAGATGGGTTCGGGGCAGGGTAGGGAAGGTCCATCGGTAGAACTGTCGGATATCTGTGGTCTGACTTCAAGGAAACCGGCGCGGTTCCCTCATCTTGTCTGGAGTACGGCACCTGCGGGACTGGCGGGCGTGAGCGGCCCCGAAGGGCCTTGCAGAAGCGTAAACCGCTGCCAATCCTAGGCCTGCACGCGACCGTCCCGAAGTTGCACGATCCTGTCGGCGCGGGCGGCCACATCCTTGTCGTGGGTGACCATGACGATGGTCAGGCCCGCCCGGTGCCGCTCCGCGAGCAGGTCGAGGATCGAGCCTCCGGTCACCGCATCGAGGTTGCCGGTGGGCTCATCCGCAAGCAGCACGCTCGGGTTGCGCACCAGCGCACGGGCGATCGCCGCACGCTGCCGCTCGCCACCCGAAAGCTGCGCAGGCCGGTGATGCAGGCGGTGCCCGAGCCCAAATGACTCAAGCAGCGACCGCGCCCACGTCGGGTCAGGCCTTGTCCAGCGGCCGACCATCTCCGGGAGCAGCACGTTGTCGAGCGTGTCGAGCTCCGGCAGCAGGTGATAGAACTGGAACACGAAGCCGACCTCGCGGTTTCGGTAGCGGTCGATGCGTCGGCCTGGCGCGATCGAGATGGACTCGCCCCGCCACAGGACCTCGCCGCGCCCGCGGTCTGGACGGTCGAGCCCTCCGAGCAGGTGAAGCAGCGTGCTCTTGCCTGATCCACTTGAGCCGAGGATCGCAACCCACTCGCCCGCGTGCACCGTGAGGTCTGCGCCGCGCAGCACCTCCACCGGCACCGCACCGAAGCGGTAGGTCTTGTGCACGTCGCGCGCCTCGAGGATGCGCGGGCTGTCAGCCATAGCGCAGCGCCTCCACGGGGTCAGTGTCGGCGGCGCGCGCTGCCGGAATGGCGGCTCCGATCACGCTGAAGACCACGGCGCCGATGACGGTCAGCCCGGCGGTCCACCAGTCCACCTGGTCAGGGATGTGGCTGAAGTAGTAGACCGAAGGATCCCAGATCAGCGTGCCTCGGTGGAACAGGAGACCGGTGCCCGCGAGCATGAAGACCAGCGTCGCCAGGGTCCACAGCAGCAGCGGCAGCAGCCGGCCCCTGATGGCCTGCCACATGACGCCGCACAGCGCACCCACCGCGAGCGCGTAGGTGCCGATCCACACCGCGGCGGGCGCATCGGAGCCGATGGCCCCATGGATGTCATTGATGCGGCTGACGATGAGCCATGCGAGCGCCACGCCGAGCGCGCTCCCGAAGATGCCGATCACGAGGCCGTAGCGAAGGAAGATCCACAGGATGCCTGCCCGCGACGCGCCCACGCTGCGCAGGATTCCGATGTCGCGCGTCTTCTCGATCACGATCGCCCAGAAGATCGACAGGATCAGGCCCGCGCACACGATGTAGATCAGCGAGAAGAGGATGCGCATCATCTCGCGCTCCTTCTGCACGGGAGCGATCAGGTCGCGCAGCTGCTGCTCCCACGTGAGCACGTTGACCATCTGCGGCATCTTGCTGGTGAGCGAGCGGTTGGCGTCCACCTCGAGCGAGAACTCGCGGTACGTGCGCTCGATGGCATCGCGCAGGGTGGCAGGGTCGACCCCGGGCTTCGCCCGCGCGAGAATCTTGGTGATGCGCGCCGGCGTCTCGCCGATCACCGGCAGCTGCCCGTCAGGTCCAGGGTCCGCGGTGATGTCGTAGAGCGGCGCACGGTCCATGCGAAGCATCCGTTGCACGACAGCAAGCGGCGCGAAGATGCGGTTCTTGTCGACCTCGTAGACGCCCGACTGCGACTCGTTCACGATCGGGAACGCCTCCTCGCGCGGTTCCGCGATCTTGCCGCGCGAGCTCACCGGCACCAGCGTCAGCGTGACGTCGCGGCCGGGCATGCTCCATCCGAAGCGAGCGCGGTAGGAGCCGTCCCTCTGGCGCTCGTTCGCGACAGACACGTGCATGCCGATGACGATGCCGGGCCTGCCTGTGGCCGACTCCACGAGCGTCTGGCCATCCTTCAGCCAGGTGGGATTCACGTCGATACGCGGGTCGTCGGGCATCATGGCCGCGCGCTCGGCATCGTCGGCGGGCCGGCGCCAGTACAGGTTTGTGCCGTACTCGGTGACCTCCGCGAAGCTCAGCGGCTCGACCGCCCACACCTGCGTGGTGACGATCTCCTTCTCGGGCCCGCGCGGGTAGGGCATCCGCAGCAGTCCGAAGGTGTCGATGACGGGCGTCGCGCGGTGGCACTCGGGAAGCGCATCGATGCGCGCGATGAGCTCCTCGTAGTGGGGAATCCCGCCGATTCCGGACGAGACGATCACGTCTCCCACGACCGAACGGCCCGCCCCGCGGAGCAGGTCGAGGAACCCCGTCATGACGCTCACCACCGTCACCACCATCGCCACGCACAGCGCGACCGCCCCAATCGCGATGAGCGGGATCAGCCGGCTGGTCAGGTAGCGGTTGGAGAGGAGCCTCGCGTACATCGTGGGAGCGGAAGGCTACGCGAACTGCGCGGGCGGCGGCCCGCCGATCGGCACGGTCACGACGGCGCCGAGCAGCCGCGCCGCCGCAGGGTTCGCCATCCCGAGCTTCGGCGCCACCATCGTTGCGGTGATGTCGGCCTCGACGCAGATGCCGCCGAGCGGCTCGCCCGTGTCGCAGTCCATGCCGCTTGGGATGTCAACCGAGACCGCCTTCGCGCCGCGCTCGCGCATCGAGTTGATCCACATGATGCGGACCGCATCGAGACCGGCGGCTGGCCGGTCGAGTCCAGTGCCGAAGAGGGCATCGATCACCACGATGCGGCGCACTGCGGATGCACGCTCGATCTCGGGGACCCCGTCGGCGAAGGGCCGCACCAGCCCGAGTCGCGAGGCAATCCGATGCTGGAGCGCAGCGTCGGTATCGGCCTTCGGCGTGGAGGTCTCGAGGGCGACCGCCTCGGCTCCGCCGCTGTGCAGGTGGCGCACGGCGGCGAAGCCATCGCCTCCGTTCTGGCCCGGACCGCACACGGCCACAAACAGCGGTTGCGGGCCTGCTCCAGCCGGCCACGCGCGCGCTGCCTCGGTGGCGATGCCTCGCGCCGCGGCCTCCATCAGAAGGATGCCGGGGATGCCCAGATCGCGCATGCACCACGAGTCGTACGCGCGTGCCTGCGAGCGGCTGAAGAGCGTGGCTCCCTCGGTCATGCGGCGGATCCTAGAGGTGCGCGGGGCGCTACCCTCGCGTCGATGCAGGCAGTCATCGTGGCGACATGGATCGGCGCTGCGCTGTCAATCGCGGTGATTGCGTACTGGTCCGTGTTCGCGTGGCGAGCGGCGCGTGATGCGCGCGGAAGGCCGAGCCTTCGTGAGGGGCTTGCGCTTCCCGCTCCCGAGGGAGGGTGGCGCGCCGTACGTGTCGTCGTCCCCGCGCACAACGAGGAGCGGCACGCACCGACCTTGCTGAAGTCGCTGCTCGCGCAGGACTACCCGGGGCCGCTCGAGGTCGTCTTCGTGCTTGACCGCTGCACGGACGCGACGCGGTCTGCGCTCGAGTCGGCGATGGCGGGCCACTCGCAGCGGCCCGGGTGCACTGTGCGGGTGGTCGACAACGCCACGTGCCCCGACGACTGGGCGGGCAAGTGCAATGCGGCGCGGGTGGGGGCCGAACTCGATGGCGGCGGTGGCGCCGCATGGATCCTGTTCACCGACGCAGATACGCGCTTCGACCCGGGGCTGGTGCGCTCGAGCGTTGCGCTCGCGGCGCACCGGGGGCTCTCGCTGCTCTCGGCGATGCCGCAGCTGACGTCGGGGCGCACCTTCGAGCGCGTTGCGCAGCCCGTTGCGGCGCTGCAGCTCATGAAGCTCTATCCCCCTGAGCGCGTCAACCGGACGCACGATCCGCGGCCCTTCGCAAACGGCCAGTTCATGCTCTTCTCGCGCGAGGCGTACGACGCGATCGGCGGCCATGCGTCGGTGAAGGACGACCTGCTCGAGGACATCGCCTTCGCGCGACGGGTGCACCACAAGAAGCGCCGATTTGGGCTCTTCATGCCCGAAGGCATGCTGATCACGCACATGTACGAGTCCGCCGAGCAGTTCCGCGAGGGATGGACACGCATCTTCATCGAGTCGTGCCATCGGGATCCGTCGCGGCTGCGCCGCTACGCCGTGCTGAGTGCGGTGATCGGCATCGGAGGGCCGCTCGCGTGCGTGCTCACGGTTGCGATCGGCACCGTGGGCGGCGTCATGGGCGATGTGCCACTGATGGTCGGAGGCGCGCTGTGCGGGGCGGCCGGCATCCTGGTGCAGCACCTCGTGCTGCGGGGCATCTACCGGCTGATGCGCACGCCCAAGCGCGGCGTGTGGCTGCACTGGCTTGGAAGCGCATCGCTCACGGGGATCCTCTGGCGCGCGGCTTCGCTTCTCGTGTCGGGCAGGCCCGTGCGATGGGGCGGCCGCACCTACGTGCTGTCGCCGAGGTACGTAGGCCGCAGGCAGGCACGCACAACGTAGATAGGAGTCCGCATGCGGATACTGCTCACAAACGACGACGGCATCGACGCACCCGGGATCTCCGCGCTTCGCGCGGGACTGGAGGGGATGGGCGAGATACTCGTGGTGGCGCCCGCGTCGGTGCAGAGCGCCAAGAGCCACGGGATCACGTTCCACCACCCGCTGCTCGTGCGCGACGCGCGGCTCTCGTGCGGCGCGACAGGCCTCGCCGTCGAGGGCACGCCGGCAGACTGCGTGAAGCTGGCGCTGCGCGCGCTGTGGGCCGACCGGTTCGGTGCCGGCACGCGGCCCGACGTGGTCATCAGCGGCATGAACTGCGGCGCGAACGTGGGCATCAACGTGATCTACTCGGGCACCGTGGCGGCGGCCATCGAGGCTGCGTTCCTCGGTGTTCCGGCGATCGCCGTGAGCCTGCACATCGGCGACCCGCGCCGCATCGCGTGGGCACGCGCGTCCACGATCGCGCGCGGAGTGATCGACCGTCTGGTGAAGCACCCGCTCGATGCGCACCGCGTGATGAACGTGAACATCCCGCGCACCGAGAGCGCGGACGCGCCCGACCCGCAGATCCGCGTGGTGCCGATGAACACTGCAGCGGGCCGCGACGGCTACGAGCGGCGCGTCGCGCCCGACGGGCGCACCTACTACTGGCCCTGCGGCAGCGGCATGGAGTTCATGCACACGGCCGAGGGGAGCGACGTCGAGGCGCTCAACCTGCGCCACGCGACGGTGACGCCGCTCTTCCACGACCTGACCGACCCGAGCACGATCGATGCGTGGCGCGCGCGGCTGGAGCGGTAGTGCGGCATCGCGCTGGCGATCGCCCGTGGGCGCATGCGCTGGCGATGGCGGCGCACGCACGTCCGTCGGTTGCCCCGCGGCTCAGTCGAGGATGACGCGCACCCGGAATCGCGCGACCTTGCCCTCAGGCAACCGCGCGAGCTGCGATCCCTTGGCGCGCCAACGGTAGAGCGCGTCGATGACGGGCTGGTCGATGTCATCGGGATAGCCGCTCGACTGCACGATCTTCACGCTGACTGGCTTGCCCTGGTTGTCGAAGAAGAGGTCAGCGACGGGGTGCAGTGGGCGCGTGGTGAGGCGCGTGAGGATGGGCAGCTCAGGCCGGCGCGTGAGGATCTCGACGCCCTTGTGCGCGATCGGTGCGCCCGTGCGCCACTTCTCGGGAGGCACGTTGATCACGCTCGTCGCATCCGACTCGCGGTCGCTGCGCTGGCCGCTGTCCGGACGGCCCGGGCCCTGGCCGGGACCGATCACGCCCGAGGGCGATGGTGTCGTGGCGCCGCCGGCACCTGGCGGCGCCTGCTGAGCCGGCGGCACTTGAGCCTGGGCAGGATCAGTCGGCTGCTGAGGTGGCGCGGGCTGCTGCGCGGGTTGAGCGGGGGTGGGCGGCTGAGGCGATTCGGGAGAGGGAGGCGGCACGGGCTCGCTCGGTGAGCTCGGCGTCGCAGTCTGCGGCGGCTGGTCGGGCGGCGTGTCGCGCGGGACCGGCTCCGGCGTACGTGCGGGATCCTCCGGAGCCGTCGGCGCCGGCTGCGGGGTAGGGTCGGGCGTCACCGGGCGCTCGAGGGGCTTGGGTGCTGTACCGGTGGGGTCAGGCTCCGCTGGCGGAAGGTCCGATCCCGACGGAACTTCCGCAGGAGGCGGCTCCGGCATCGGGCGCGCAGTTCCCGGCGCCTCCGAGGGTTCCGGCGGAGTGATCGGTGTCGCCGGCCGCACCGCCTCGATTGGCGGCGCTGACGGCTGCGCCGCAGGCGCGTCGGGGGCAGGCTGCTGGGGCTGCGCGGGCGGCTGCGTTGTCGCGCTCTCCGGCGGGGTGGGCTGCGGCTCCCGTGCAAGCTCAGGTGGCGGCTGCATCGGTGCCGCGACCGGCTGCGGCTGCTCGGGCGGACCCGGCGGCGCATCGGGACCCGACTGCGGCGGTCCGGGGACCCGCGCACCGCCACCGGAGTCGTTGATTCGGAATCCGCCCTGGTCGACCTCGCCAAGCCGAGCCATGTGCTCCTGGTACTCGTCGGCACCGATCCAGGCCATCGACGTCTCAGAGCCGTCCTCGAGTCCGGGGATGACCTCAGGGATCTCGTTCGGGTCCGGCGGGTTCTCGTGGTGGTCCTGGAGCGCCTGCGCGAGACGCTCCTTGCGGCGGCGATCCGCCTCGTCGCGCGCGTCCGAGTGGGTGAACAGCGCCGTCGGGTCGCCGATCCCGAACGATCGCGCGATCACCGGCACGCCGACGAAGAGGTGCAGCCCGACCGCGATCGCGAATCCCACCACCAGCGGGCGGTTGTCGTTGGCGCGGGCCTCGAGCACGCCCCGATCGTATGTGGCTGGCGCGCACGTACGCACGTGCCGCTGTTCGATTGCGGCGTTTCGGGTCTCCCTGCCGGACGGGATCAGGGCGCTGGGGCCGATGCAGGCGGCTGCAGGGCGGGAGGTGGCGCCGGGGATGCAGGGGCTGCAGATGGCGGCGCCGCTGGTGCGGATCCGCGGCGCGGAGAGGCATCGTCGCGGTCAATGCGCCTGCCCACGAGATTGACCGTCAGCCCCGACCGGCGCAGCCGCTCCCACACATCCTGCAGGATGGGCGCACGGTCGACGGTGCCCTCGCCGTCGGCGACGGCCACGTAGACGACGGTGCGCTCATCTTCCTTTCGGCTTGCGGCGATGCGCTCGGGGAGCCCATCGAGGTCGACCGGCTCGCGGTCGTAGAAGAGCTTGCCGTCAAGGTCAATCGAGATCGTGGCCGCAGGCGCCGGCTTTGCGTCCTGTGCGCTCGCGAAGTTGCGGAGCTCCATCGGCACCACGCTCACGCGCACGGCCAGCGCCTGCGAGTAGATGAAGAACGACAGCAGGAACATCATCACGTCGATGAGCGGGATCACCTCGATCCGTGGCTCGTGCGGGGCGCGCCTCAGGCGAAGGGTCGGCATCGCGGCGGTCCGCTCAGAGCCCGAGCCGGACCGCAGCGAGCGCGGTCGACACGTCGTCGTTGAAGTGGAAGACCTTGTCGAGGCCCGTGGCGAGCATGACGCTCCACACCTCGTCGCTCACCGAGCAGATGCGCATCGACCGGTGCGACGACACCACGTGCCGGCGGAGCCGCAGGAGCTGCGCGATGTTCGAGGAGTTGAGGTACGTGATGCGAGACATGTCGAGCACGACGTGGGGCGCCTTCGCCGGGTCACGCTCGATCCTGCGGCGCAGCTCGGTCAGGTCCTCGCCGAGGGCGGGCTCGTCCTGCAGCTCGCCCACGACAACATCATCGGCCCAATCGTTGAGCGACATGTCGCGAGGATAGTGCGCGGATCAGGTTCCGTCGGAGGCGCCGCCGGCGTCAGCTGGCGCGTCGCCTTCACCCGTCGAGCCGCCGCCATCCGCCTGGCCACCGGCTGCCTCGTCGGCCGCCGCGTCCGCAGGCGCGTCCGTGGGCGAGTCGTCGCCGTCGGCCTCGAACCGCGCTGCGGCCATCAGCGCATCGCCGTCCTGCAGCTTCACTACGCGCACGCCCTTGGTGTTGCGGCCGATCAGGCGCACATCCGATGCGCGGATGCGCACCACCATCCCGCCCCGCGAGATGAACAGCAGCTGGTCCGGCTCGTGCACGCAGTGCACCGCCACGACAGAGCCGTTGCGCCCGCCGGTCTGGATGTCGATGCGTCCCTTGCCGCCGCGCGACTGCACGCGCGTGGTGCCGTCCTCCTGGTGCACGAGGTACTCGGTCATCGGGGTGCGCTTGCCGAAGCCGCTCTCGGTGCAGGTGAAGAGGCACGCGGTGTCGTCGCAGCGGACGACGCCCACAACGCGGTCGTCCTCCGCAAGGTCGATGCCGATCACGCCCGCCGTGTCGCGCCCCATGACGCGCGCGTCGTTCTCGTCGAAGCGGATGGACATGCCGTTGGAGGTCGCGAGCAGCACATGGTCCTTGCCTGACACGTGGAGCACGTTCACCAGGCTGTCGCCCTCATTGAGCTTCAGCGCAATGATGCCGGACCGGTTGACGTTGCCGTAGTCGCGCAGCGCCGTGCGCTTGACGCGGCCGAGGCTTGTCGCAAAGAGCAGGAAGTCCTCGGCCTTCTCGAAGTCGGCCACAGGCAGGTAGGCGCACACCGTCTCGCCCGGCTTGAGCTCGACGATGTTCTGCACCGAACGGCCCTTGGCGGTGCGCGACATCTCGGGGACCTGCCACACCTTGATCACGTACACGCGGCCCGTGTTGGTGAAGCAGAGGAGGTCGTTGTGGGTGCTCGTGACGAGCACCCGCTCGATGTAGTCGCCATCCTTCGCGTCGGAGCCGCGCACGCCCACGCCGCCCCGGCCCTGTGTCCGGAAGGTGTCCACGGGCACACGCTTGATGAAGCCCTGCTTGCTGACGACGACGGCCACGTCGTGCTCCTGGATGAGCTCCGCCATGTCGTAGTCGCCCGCCTCGCCCTCGGCGATCTCGGTCCGGCGCGCATCGCCGAGCCTCTCGGCGAGCTCGAGCACGTCCTCCCGGATGATGTCGAGCACGAGGCGGTCGTCGGCCAGGATCCGCTCGTGGCCGTCGATCTCGTCGAGGAGCTTCGCGAACTCCGCGGCAAGCTTCTCGATCTCGAGGCCCACCAGCTGCATGAGCCGCAGCGCGCCGATCGCCTCGGCCTGCACGCGCGTGAGGCGCACGCCGTCGCCTTCGCGGCTCGCGGCGGCGATGCGCTCGGGCACAAGCGCGGCGCGCGGATGGTCGGGCGCGATGCGGAACGCGCGCTCCATGAGCCGCTCGATCGCCTCCTCGCGGGTCGACGAGGACCGGATGATGCGGATCACCTCGTCGATGTCGCACACGGCGTACATCAGTCCCTCGAGCTTGTGCGCCTGCTGGCGCGCCTGACGGAGCAGGAACTCGGTGCGCCGGCGGATCACCTCGCGGCGGTGCAAGATGTAGCAGTCGATCATCGAGCGCAGCGGCAGTGTGCGCGGCTGCCCGTTCACGAGGGCGATGTTGATGACGCTGAAGGTGGTCTGGAGCGGCGTGTACTCGTAGAGCTGGCGCTCGACGACCGCGGGGTCGGCGCCCTTGCGCAGCACGACCATGATGCGCGTCTGCGCGTCGCGGCCTGAGTGGTTGCGCACGTCGGCGATGTCGGGGATCCGCTCGTCCTTCTTGGCCTCGACGATCTTCTCGATGAGCTGGCTCTGCACGACCTGGTAGGGGATCTGCTCGATCACCAGGATGTCGCGGCCGTCCTTCTCGATGTGCGAGACCTTGCCTCGCACGGTGAGCTTGCCGCGCCCGGTGGCGTACGCCTCGACGATGCCGCGGCGCCCGATGATCGATCCGCCTGTGGGGAAGTCTGGGCCGGGCACGATGCGCAGCAGCTCCTCGAGCGTCAGCGCAGGGTTGTCGATCACCGCGGCGATTGCGGTGGCGATCTCGCGGAGGTTGTGCGGCGGCATCGAGCTCGCCATGCCGACGGCGATGCCCGAGCTTCCGTTGACGAGCAGGTTCGGGAAGCGCGCCGGCAGCACGACCGGCTCCTGGAGGCGGTCGTCGTAGTTTGGCTTGAAGTCGACGGTCTCGGTGTCGAGATCCTCGAGCATCGCCACGGCGGCCGAGGTCATGCGCGCCTCGGTGTATCGCATCGCGGCCGGCGGATCGCCCTCGATGGAGCCGAAGTTGCCCTGCTTGTCCACGAGCAGGCAACGCGTCTTCCACGACTGGCCAAGGTTCACGAGCGTGGGATAGATGACGCTCTCGCCGTGCGGGTGGTAGTTGCCGCTCGTGTCGCCGCAGATCTTGGCGCACTTGATGTGCTTGCGCCCAGGCGACAGGTTGAGGTCGTTCATCGCGACCAGGATGCGCCGCTGGCTGGGCTTGAGCCCGTCGCGGACGTCGGGCAGCGCCCGGTCCATGATCGTGCTCATCGCATACACGAGGTAGGAGTCGTGCAGCTCGCGGTCGATCGCCTGGTCGAGGATGCGGTCGGCCGGTGTCTCCGGCGCTGGCTCAGCGGGCGGGGGGGTCTTCATGCGCGTTGGCGGCCGCGTTGCGACCGATCGCGAATCATACTAATGAACGCGCGCGTGCGCACGCGCGCGAGGCCATTCGGAGCAGGCACAGGTGCTCCACATTGCCCCCTGCGCCGGTCTTGCCGCCCGTCAGTGGGCTTCGAGCGTCGCCGGCCACCTCCACCCCCAGCGACGGAAGTTCCGCCAGCAGCCGCCCAATGACGCGGTCAGCGGCCTCCGGCGGCAGCGCACCCTTGCGCATGCCCGCGCGCTCCGCGTCCTGCGCCTCGTAGTGCGGCTTCATGAGCGCGATGATCAGCCCTGCGCCCGGCTCTCCGCGCGCTTCGAGCCATCGAAGCGCGGCAGGCACGGACAGCCTCAGCGGAGTCCATGCCATGTCGATCACCACGAGATCCACTCCACCGTTCGGGGGATCCGCGTGCAGCGCGTTCGTCCTCTCGCGCACGCTCACGCGAGGGTCGTTGCGGAGCGTCCACGCGAGCGCTCCGTAGCCGGTGTCGAGCGCATGCACATGCGCAGCGCCGCGCTGCAGGAGGCAGTCCGTGAAGCCGCCCACGTTGCACCCGAAGTCGGCGCATACCCATCCGGCGGGCGATACCGAAAACGCATCGAGCGCGTGGGCGAGCTTCGACCCCGCGCGCGACACGAAACGCGGCGCGTCGGCGCTCACGGCGCGCGGCCTGCGGACGCAGCTGAGTTGCCGCCGTCGCTCACGCCAATCACGGCGATCCCGGCGCGGTCCGCGGCCGCGAGCACCGCTGGCCGGTCGATGAGGATCACGCGGCCCGCGCCAAGCGCAAGGGCGCGTGCGCGCGTCCGGGCCAGGCGCTCGATCGTCTGCACGCCGATCGTCGGCACATCCGCGCGCATGTCATGCGCCGCCCCGGCGGTCTTGAGCATCGTCCATCCGCCCGCGCGGCACAGCGACCCTGCGCGCTCGATCATCGCGTCGGTGCCCTCGATGGCCTCGACCGCAAGCACGTCGCGGTCGCGCACCGCGATGCACTGGCCGATGCCGAGCCGCGATGACTCCAGAAGCACGCGCCACCCGAACTCGACATCGCGCGTGACCTCGGGCGATGGCGCAACGGATCCCATCACCCCGGCGCTGGCCATGTGGTCTGCGATGTGTGTGGTCGAGTCGATGAGCCGCACTCCGCCAGTGAGGAGCTCGTCCGCGACCGCGGCAAGCAGCGCAGGGCTGCGCCGGTCGTGGCGTGCGCGCAGATAGTAGACGCGCGCCGCACGCCAGTCGGGGACCTGCCGCAGCATCCTGAATGGCTGGTGGAAGCGTGCCTTCGCGACGCGGCCCACCATCACCGCATCGCGCGCGCCCATGCGCCGGAGATGGCGGATCCAGCGTCCGAGCTGAAGGATGCCCGCGACGCGGAACTCGTCGCAGTGCGCCGGCAGGGCAGGGTCGTAGCAGCCGTAGAGGCCCACGCACGCGACACGCATGCCGCGCGCACGGATCCCGTCAGCGACCAGGATTGGCAGGCGACCCTCGCCCGCGATGAGGCCGACGGCACTCATGGCCGCCTCCGCCACGCACATGTGGCCGTCACGGCCGTCACTGCGTCACGCCCCCGTACCCGTGCATCGGCAGCATGCGCTTGGGGTCATGAGGCACCGGATGCGTGCCCGCATCGAGCAGCGCATCGAGCAGCGCTTCAGGCGTGTCGCGCACCACCATCAGCTCACGGACCGCATCGCGCACGAAGTGGCTCGTGATGCCGTGCTCGACGAGTTCCACCAGCGGCGAGTAGTAGCCAGCCACATTGAGCACGCCGATGGGCTTGCTGTGACGGCCGATCACTCGGCCGACGAGCGTCTCGAAGAACTCCTCGTAGGTGCCCAGGCCCCCAGGCAGCACGGCGAACGCATCGCCGCGCTCCTCGAGCTGCTGCTTTCGCTCGCGCATTCCGGGCACGATGATCATCTCGTCGCATCCGTCCCAGCCTTGCTCAAGACGCATGAACTGCTCGGTGATGATGCCGGTGACCGATCCGCCTGATGCCTTCGCGGAGCGCGCGATCGCGCCCATCAGCCCGATGCCCCCGCCTCCGTACACCAGCGATGTGCCGCGCTCGGCCATCGCCGCGCCGAGACGCGTCGCGCAGGTCATGAACAGCGGGTCGCACCCTGGCGCACTTCCGCAGTAGACGGTCACGGACCGCACAGGGCTGCGATCCGGGGCAGGAGGTGACATGCGTTCCTACGATAGCCGCCACGATGCTCGCCTTCGTGGCACTGCTCGCGGCGACCGGGTTGCTGGTCGCTGCGTCGGGCACCGCGCTCCTGGTGCGACTTGGCCATCGCGTCGGCGCGCTTGATTCGCCCGGCGCCGCGGGCCATGCGAAGAGGCTCCGCAGGGTGCCCAACATCGGCGGGATCGCCATCGCGGCAGCCACGCTGCTGCCGCTGGCCGCGGGCCTTGCGGCGGCGTCCGTCGATCCTTCGCTCATGTCGCGGCTGGTGCCCGCGCTTGCGCCCTACGCCGAGCGCGTTGCGAGCGAGTCGGGCGTCTGGTGGGCGATCCTCGGAGGCGGGGCGGTCATGCATGCGCTGGGGATCGTCGATGACAGGCGTCCACTGTCGGCATGGCCGAAGTTCGTGGCGCAGGTCGGCATCGCGGCGGCGGTCACCATTCCATTCGACATGCAGATGGTCCCGATGCCGCAGGCGTGGGGTGGCGCTGGCGTGGCGCTCGGCATCGCGATCACGACGGTGTGGGTCGTGGTGGTGGTGAACGCGATCAACTTCCTCGACAACATGGATGGCCTCGCGGGCGGCGTGGCGCTCATCGGCGCCATCGTGCTGTGCACTGCGGCGTTCCTCGTGTCGCAGTGGTTTGTGGCGGGGACGCTTGCGCTGCTTGCGGGGTCGCTCGCAGGATTCCTGCTCTTCAACGCGCCATGGCGCGCAGGCTCGAGCGCACGCATCTTCATGGGCGATGGAGGATCCCTCTTCACCGGATGGATGCTGGCGCTGCTCTCGGTGCGGCTGACGTGCGCGGATCCGACCGACCCGACGTACGCGCTCGGCGGCGCGTGGTACGGGTGGCTGCTGCCCGCACTTGCGCTTGCGGTCCCTCTCTACGACCTGCTCGTGGTCAGCTCGATCCGCATCGCGCAGGGGCGCCCGCCGTGGCTTGGCGACCAGCAGCACTTCTCGCACCGGCTTGTGGAGCGCGGATTCACGCCTCGCGGCGCAGTGATGCTCATCTGGCTCGTTGCGGCCATCGTTGGCGCAGGTGGCCTGATGATCGGCTCGCTGAAGCCATGGCAGGCGCTGCTCGTCGGTGTGCAGGCGATCGCGGCACTTGGTGCGCTCGCGATGCTTGAGGCCGGGCCCGGCCGCCTCTCCGGCGGCGCTGGGCGCGGGCGGGACCGCGCATGAACCTTCCGCTGGCGCTCATGCTCGCGTCGCTCTGTGCGCGCGCGCTCGTGATGTGGATCCCGATGCCGGTCTTCGACATCGATCCTGCGCTCGATCCCTCCCCTTTCGCTGGTGCCGGTCCTGCGCTCGGATGCGCGCTCGATGGCGTCGTGCTGCTGTGCGCCGTAGCGCTGCTCGGTCGTGCGCACCGGTGCGGCGGTCGCGCTGCGCTCCATGCGGCGATGCCGGCGCTGATCCTTGCGCTGCCGCTGGCGGTGGTGGGCGGATGGTGGGGCATCGCCGACGGCGAGCAGCTCTGGCGCGCATCGTCGTGGCTGGCCGGCGTTGTGGCTGTGGCTGCGCTGCTTGCGCTCGCGAGCGCCGACGCGCGCACTGCGCGTGTGTGCTCGGCAGCCGCGATCGCGGCCGTCTGCGGGACACTCGCGGTCCTCGCCGTGCGCGGCGCATCGCAGGTGCTCAGCGAGCATCCATCGACGGTGGCGCACTACGACGCGAACCGCGAGTCAGTGCTTGCGTCGCAAGGGTGGAGTGCAGGATCGCCGCAGGCCCTCGCCTACGAGCGACGTCTTCGCCAGCGCGAGGCCACCGGCTGGTTCGGGTTCTCCAACGTCTACGCGTCGCTCGCCGCGTCGGGCGCCGTGCTGCTCGTGGGCGTGGCGCTCGTGCGTGCGGGTGCGAGGCGTGCGCTGCTGTCGGCGACCGCAGCTGCCGCGCTCGTCGCGCTTGTCGCCATCAGCGGGAGCAAGGGCGGCATTGCGGCGATCGCCGTCGGGTTCGGCGCCGCTGCGCTTGCCATGGCGCTGTCTGGCCGAGCCGGGTCCGTGCCGCTCCTGCGCGCGGCGCTGATCGCCGCGCCCCTGTGCGCGCTCGCGCTGCCGTGGGTGCGCTGGTATGCAGGCGGCCTCGAGTGGGGCGAGCGAAGCCTCCTGGTGCGGGCTGGCTACCTGCACTCTGCGTGGGAGGCGGTGCGCGCCTCGCCGCTCTACGGATGGGGACCCGCGGGATTCCAGCTCGCCGACATCTCGTTCAGGCCATCCTGGAGCGTGGAGGAAGTGTCGAGCGCGCACGCTGCGATCGCAGACTGGTGTGCGGCGCTCGGCGCGCCAGCGGGACTCGCGCTTGTCGCCGCGCTGATGGCGGTCGTATGGCGCGTGCCGCTGGCGCTGTCGGCGCCGGTGGCGCGTCCGGATCCTGCGGAGCAGTCCGAGGACGCACGCAGCGCATGGTGCACGGCGGTGGCGGCCATCGCGGTGGCATGGGTGATCGGCGTCGGCTGCGAGCTTGCCGCGCTCGACGTGGCGGGCCTCCTCGTTCGCGTGCTCGCCCTCGCGGTCGCAGTGTGGGTGGCGCGGCAGGCCGCGAGCGCCGCCACGCATCCGCAGCAGGCTGCGCTTGGTGCGTGCGCCGTGGGTGCCTCGGCGGCGCTGCTTGCGCATGGCCAGATCGACATGACGTTCTGGCTGCCGTCGAGTGCGCCGGTCGGGTGGCTTCTGGTCGGCTCCTGCGCAGCGCTCGCCTGCGCGCGCGCCGCACCGGAAGAGCCTGCGCTCGAGTCGCCTTCACGTGCGCGCCACGGCGACGCGGATCCGGTGCCGTGGCCCGCCCGACTCGTGCGCGCAACGGTCGCGTCGGCGGGCATCGCGCTGCTCGTCGCTGGCGCATCTCTTGCGCGCCAGGACTATGTGATGGTCCGCGCGGCAGAGGATGTGAGCGCCGCGGGCGGCGATGCGCCCTCGCGCGCACGCGCCGCGCAGCAGCTGCTGCACGCGTGGACGATCGAGCCGGCGCGTTCGCCCATCGCAGTGGCCGCCGCGAAACAGGCGTTCGCGGCACTCCGCGCGCTTCCCCCCGACGCGCCGCGCGATGACGCCGACAGCGTCCGTGCCGTTGTCCACGACGCGCACGAGGCTGCGGGCACCGCGGGCGAGCTCAACGCATCTGCCTTTGCGGCGGCGCAGGCGCGCGCGCGGCTGGCGGTGGCCGCAGCGAGGCGCCAGTGGATGGGATGGGCAGCCGCGCTCGAGAGCTGCGAGCATGCGGTCGCCCTCGACCCGCGCAGCGTGGGCTCCTGGATCACCCTCGCGGAGGCACGCGAGGGCGCACGCGACCGGAAGGGCGCCGCAGATGCCATCGACCGCGCCCTGGAGGCCGACGCCTCCTACGCGCTCGACCCGGTCCGTCAGATGGGAGATGCCCAGAGACGCGCGTGGGAGTCAAGGGCACGCGCGATGCGCGGCGAGTAGCGCATGAGGAGCCATCCCGTCGCGCGTGGCGTGCAGCCCGCGCGGGCGCACGGTGCGCGTGCCGATCACCGCGCGCCGACGGCCCTGTCGATCGCCTCCACCACCTGCGCCGGCGTGTAGAGGTCGGATTCGAGCGTGGGCGTGCCGCTGGGTGCGTACACGACAAGGAAGGGGATCGTCACCCGGCCGGCATCCTTGAGCTTCGCGCGCCCCGGATCGTTGCTGCCCGTGATGTCGACCTTCATCGGGACCACGCCGCCCTTGGCGATGCGCGCCACCACCGGCGAGCTCTCGAGCACGGTCTTCTCGAGCGTCTTGCAGTTGAGGCACCACTCGGCGGTGAAGTCGAGCATCACCGCATCCCCGCGCGCGAGCGCCTCGGCGAACCGCTCCGGCGTGTAGTAGGTCCAGGGGATCGGACCCTTGTCCGTCATCCGCACGCCCACGCCGACGGAGATCGCCACGATCAGCGCACTCGCCGCCCCGAGCACCACGCGGGCGCGGATCGACTTCGCGAGCGCCATCGTGCGCGCGAACATGTAGCCGCCCGCACCGATCGCGCACGCGGCCACTGCCCACCAGTACACGGTGCTCGGGGGGTCAGGCGCTGTCACCATGGCGCCCGAGAGGCCTGATCCCACGAAGTACGCCGCTGCGGCAAGGAGCAGGAGTCCCATCGTCGTCTTGAGGGCATCGCTTGCAGGTCCGCTGCGGGGCACGCGCTCGACGAGCGATGGCTTCGCCGACAGGATGAGGTAGGGGAGCGCCATCCCTGCACCGATCGATCCGAAGACACTGAGCACGGTGGCGGGCGACTCGGTGACCGCCCACGCGGCGGCTGCGCCCATGAGCGGGGCAGTGCACGGCGTCGAGAGCACTGCAGTCATCACGCCGAATCCGACCGCGCCGGGGAGCGTGTCCTGCTTGGTCTCGACCATGTACACGCGCTGCGGGAGCACGATGTTGAAGGCTCCGCACATGCCAAGCGCCATGATCGCGATCACCACGCCGACGCCAATCGTGAACAGCGGGTACTGGAAGAGCTGGTTTGCGCTCGTGAACCCCGAGATGAGGCTCATCGCCGCACCAAGCGCAAGCCAGAAGAGCACCACGCCTGCCGAGAGCGCAAGGCCAAGCTGCAGGCACCGACGCGGATGTCCTGCTGCGCGCGAGATCGAGAGGATCTTGAGCGGGATCACCGGAAGCACGCATGGCGTGAAGTTCAGGAGCGATCCTCCAAGCGCAGCGACCAGCAGCAGCGCGAAGAAGCCCGCACCTGTGGGGTCGATCTCGAACGTGCGCCCGAAGATGTCGAATCGCACTGCGGTCGCGCCGGGCTTCCCGGAGTGGATCGCCGCGAAGATCGCAGGGTCGAAGGATGAGAATCTCGCCCCGGGCGCGCCCATCGTCGCACCAGGCTCGACCGTCACCGACACCGTGAAGGGGATGTCCGCTGGGGCCACGCACGTCGAGTCGTCGCACGCCTGCAGCTGCACGTAGCCGCTCAGCGTTGCGGTGCCTGCGGGCGCGTCGGCGGCGACCACAAGAGGCAGGTAGATGACGGTCTGGCCTGAGAAGACCGCGTACGGCTTCTTGCCCTCGCCGACGTCCGCATCGATCGTCGAGTAGTCGGGCCACTGCACGAGCGCGGCGGCCGTGCCGTCGGGCGACGGCATGCCTGGGCGGATCGGTGCCGGTGCAGCGGTCGCGCGCAGCGCGCCAGCGCCGAACGATCCCGTGGCCACATGCACGCTGGTGTGGATCGCGCCATCGAAGCGGGCCACGCTCGCCGGCAGCGCGCGGTCATCGCTCCACGCATGCCACGAGGGCCTGAAGTCCAGCACGATCGCGACCGGAAGGTCGGCGCCCGGAGCGACCCGTGTGGCCGCGGGCTCCACCGCGACCCGGACCGCATCCTCCGACGACCGCACAGGTCCGGAATCGAATGCCGACCCTTGGGTTGCGGCGGCCGAAGGGGGGTTTAGGAGCGCCAAGAGCCCCCAAAGGGCTCCAGCAGCCACCGACAGGCGTGTGAGCGGGTTCGCAACCATGTCCCAGAATCCTATGGATCGTGCAATTCGGGCGCAGCATTGCGGAATGCGTCCAAAATGGCTACAATTCCCGATTCGAAGCCGCGTGGCTTCGAGCCTGTCCGCACCGACGACCAGACCCCATGATGCACGCAAACGCAACAGCTCAGCGCATGCTCCCCATGGGGTTCCCCACGAGCCTCGGATGACGCGATCCTGCGTCATCCTCGCCCGTGCGGTCGGCGCTGCCGTGCCGGAGGCCCTGATGGGCTGACCCGGCACCGCTGCTCGGTTCGGACGGGCCATGGGCGTGACCGCGCGTCCATGGCCCGACTTGTTTTTGGCGCGGTCTGGCGCAACGACATCCAAACATCCCGTCACGACAATCCAAGGAACCGAACTCAATGAACGACAACGTCATCCGACTGGTGGACACCGTGGCACGCGAGAAGGGCGTGGACCGCGAGCTGGTGTTCCAGAACCTTGAGCAGGCCATGATGAGCGCGGCCCGCAAGTACTTCAACTCCCTCGACCTCGAGGAGTTCGGATGCGCCATTGACCGGATCACGGGCCAGATCTCGCTGTGGCGCAACCACGAGGACGGCACCCGCGAGGAGATCAACGACCCGCAGAGGCTCGGACGCATCGCGGCGCAGACCGCCAAGCAGGTGATGATCCAGCGAAACCGCGAGAACGAGCGCAACTCGCTGCTCGACGAGTACACCAAGCGCCGCGGCGAGCTGGTGACGGGTCTCGCGCAGCGCTACGAGGGCAACGCGCTCATCGTGCAGATCGACCGTGCCGAGGGCTTCATGCCGCGCTCGGAGCAGATCCCGGGCGAGCAGTTCCAGCCCGGTGACCGCGTGCGATGCCTGCTGCTTGACGTGCGCGACGCCGGCCACCAGGTGAAGATCGTGCTCTCGCGCGCGCACCCTGACTTCATCCGCAAGCTGTTCGAGGCCGAGGTGCCGGAGGTGTCCGAGCGCACCATCGACATCAAGGCGATGGCCCGCGAGCCCGGCTTCCGCACGAAGCTCGCGGTGTCGAGCGTCGACGCGAAGGTCGACGCCGTCGGCGCGTGCGTCGGCGTGCGCGGCTCGCGCATCCGCAACATCGTCGACGAGCTCGGCGGCGAGAAGATCGACATCGTGCGCTGGAACGAGTCGAGCCAGGTGCTCATCGCCAACGCGCTCAAGCCTGCCGAGGTCGAGGAGGTCTCGCTGTGCTTCGAGCTCGGCCGCGCGACGATCATCGTGCGCGACGACCAGCTCTCGCTCGCCATCGGCCGCCGAGGCCAGAACGTGCGCCTCGCGGCGCGCCTGACCGGCTGGGATGTCGACATCCTGACGCCGCCCGAGTTCCAGAAGGGCCTGCAGATCCTCGAGGAGACCGTGCGCACCGTGCCCGGCATCACCGACGAGATGCTCGACCGCATGGGCGCGCTCGGCATGATCAGCGTCTTCGACGTCGAGGAGGTCGGCGAGCCTGTGCTCGTGCAGGAGTGCGGCATGTCGCCGGAGATGGCGCAGCAGGTCGTCTCGACGTGCGCCGAGCGCGGCCGCGCCGTGGCCGAGCAGATGGCGCAGGACAAGGCGGCCGAGGAGGCCCGGCGCGCCGAGGAGGGCGCGACGGCCGATGCGCTGCTTGGCGGCGAGGGCGCCGTGGCGACCGACGCCGAGAGCGAGGCCGCGGCGGACAGCATCCTTGGCATCACGAGCGACGAGCCCGCGCAGGGCTGAGCGTTGGGGAACATTCACTGATTCACTGGTTCACGCACACACGGAGCAGCGATTGACGACGAAAACCACCAAGAAGGTCCGCATCTCGGCACTGGCGAAGGAGCTTGGCGTCACGTCCAAGGACGTGATCGAGAAGTGCAAGCGCGAGGGAATCGAGGAGGTCTCGAATCCCCAGTCGACGGTGTCGATCGGGCTTTCGCAGACAATCCGCGAGTGGTTCGGCGGAGTGGATGGTTCCTCGACGGCGATCGAGACAGCGGAACGCGTTGACGTCGACGCGGCGCGCGAGCGTGCCGAGAAGGTCGCCCCCAAGCGCGGCAAGTCGAGGAAGGGCCAGGCCGACGATGTCGCGGCACCCGCACCAGCAGCTGAGGCCGCGCCTGCAGCTGTGGTGGAGGCGCCTCCTGCTCCGGTCCAGTCCGCACCGGCGCCTGTTGCAGCGCCGGCCGCGCCGGCACGCGTGCCCGAGGCGCCACGTGTGGCCGCTGCCGCGCCAGCGGTGCCACCTGCGGCGGTCGCTCCGTCGCCTGCGCCCGCGCCTCCAGCGCCGCGCGGACCTGAACTCACTGCACCATCCGCACCTCCTGCGCCGCGGGTCATGCCGCCATCGGCGGGTCCGCTGCGTCCTCCTGTCACCGCGCGAGGCACGTCCGCGCCGGGAACGCCATCGTCTGCGGCGCCCGGAGCCCGCCCCTCGGAGGGCAGCCGCCCAACGGGATCGCGGTTCTTCCCGGGACCTGCTGCGGCGCCCAACGTCCCCGTGCGTCCGCGGGATGTGGGACCTGTGGGTCCCCGACTCGAGCAGCCCGAGAAGTCGCGGCTCTCCGGGCCCAAGGTGGTGCGCGTCGATGCGCCAGACAACCTCCCGGCACCCCGTGCACGTTTCGGAGGTCCGGGCCCGGGCACACGCACGCCGACTGGCGGCGGTGGCGTCACCGGTCGCTTTGGGCCTCCCGGCGGCGCGCGCCCGGGAATGGGCGGACGACCCGATGACCGCAGGCGCGGTCCAGACACCCGGCGCCGCGGCGACGCTGGGCGGACGGGCCGAGCTGGCGAGGGCGGCGGCGACCGCTTCAGCGGCCAGGACCTGATCGAGCGCGAGGAGCGCCTCAGCCGCAGCGGGGGATGGCTGAAGAAGCACCGCGACAGCGACCGCCGCGGCGGCGGCATGCAGCAGTCGCGGGGCACGATCAAGCCGCAGGGACCCGCGAAGATCCCGGATCCGGTCTCCATCAAGGAGCTGTCGGCGATCACGGGCGTGAAGAGCGCGGACATCCTGAAGAAGCTCTTCCTCAAGGGCACTCCGCTGACCATCAACAGCTTCATCGACGGCGAGCGCGCTGCCGAGATCATGATGGACTTCGACATCGAGGTGGTCGTCGACACCGCGCAGTCCGCGCAGGACCAGATCGAGGCGACGTTCGCCGCGCGCGAGCGCACCGACGAGCGCACGCGCCCGCCGGTGGTCACGATCCTCGGCCACGTCGACCACGGCAAGACGAGCCTGCTCGACCGCATCCGCAACACCAACGTGGCCTCGGGCGAGGCGGGCGGCATCACGCAGTCCACGCGCGCGTTCCAGACGCCGCTGCACGCCGGTGACCGCGACCGTGTGATCACCTTCATCGACACGCCCGGCCACGAGGCATTCACGGCGATGCGCGCGCGCGGCGCCAAGGTCACCGACATTGCGGTGATCGTCGTCGCCGCCGACGACGGCGTGATGCCTCAGACCATCGAGTCGATCAACCATGCCAAGGCGGCGGGCGTCGCGGTGATCGTGGCGCTCAACAAGATCGACAAGCCAGAGGCAACCGAGAGCAACATCCAGCGCATCTACGGCCAGCTCGCGGAGCACGGGCTCAACCCCATCGCGTGGGGCGGCTCGACCGAGGTCGTGGCCACCAGCGCCGTGAAGGGCACCGGCATCCAGGAGCTTCTTGAGGTCATCGCGCTCACCGCCGACGTGCTCGAGCTCAAGGCCGACTTCGACGGCCACGCGCAGGGCACTGTGCTCGAGGCGCGCATGGAGGAGGGCCGCGGCGCCGTGGCGCAGATCATCGTGCAGGAAGGCGTGCTCAACCGAGGCGACTTCATCGTGGTGGGCCGCGCCTTCGGGCGCGTGCGCGACATCATGAACGACCGGGGCGAGCGCATCATGCAGGCTGGCCCGAGCACGCCGGTGGCCATCTCCGGCATCGACGAGCTGCCTGATGCAGGCGACAAGTTCTACGTGACCGACGACCACAAGGCCGCGGAGCAGGCTGCGCTCGACCACCGCGCGCATGAGCGCGAGCGCGAGCTTGCGGCGCCGAAGATCACGCTCGACAACATCTTCGAGCACCTCGGCAAGAGCAAGAAGCGCGAGCTGCCGCTGGTCGTCAAGGGCGACGTGCAGGGCTCTGTCGAGACGCTCAAGGCCGTGCTCTCCAAGCTCGCGGCCGAGGAGGTCACCGTGGCCGTCAAGCACTGCGCTGTCGGCGGCGTGAACGAGAGCGACGTGCTCCTGGCCGAGGCCACGGGCGCGATCATCGTGGGCTTCAACGTGACGAGCAACGCCAAGGCCCGCGGCCTCGCCGAGGCCAAGGGCGTCGACATCCGCCTCTATGACGTCATCTACGACATCACCGATGACCTCACGAAGGCGATGCGCGGCATGCTCGACCCGCAGGTGAAGCTCGAGGTGCTCGGCCACGCCGAGGTCCGCCAGGTCTTCCGCATCAGCAAGGTCGGCGCCGTGGCAGGCTGCTACGTCACCGACGGGCTCGTCGAGCGCAACGCGCAGATCCGCGTCACGCGCGACGGCATCGTCATCGAGAAGGACCGCAGGCTCGAGCAGCTCAAGCGGTTCAAGGACGATGCGCGCGAGGTCAAGGCGAACACCGAGTGCGGCATGAAGATCAAGGGCTACGACGACATCCGTGTCGGCGACGTCCTCGAGTGCTACAAGACCGTCGTCGTCAAGCGGGCCGAAGAGACGGCCAATGCCTGAGCGGCACGGGCGAGAGGCTCGCGCGAAGGGCGGCCACCGAAGCCGCGGCCCGGTGCTGCCGCCCGGCATCCATGTGCCGGGCCTCGGCGGCGATCCTGCGGCGGCTGTGGCGAGCTCTCGTCGTCCTGCGCAGGTCGCAGCCGTGCTTCACCGCGCGCTCCAGCAGCGCATTGCGCGTGGCCTCTCCGACCCGAGGCTGCAGGGGCTCGTCTCGATCCTTGAGGTGCGCGTCACGCCCGACCTCTCGCAGGCGAGGGTGCGCGTGTCCGTCCTTCCCGCAGACCGCGGTCCGCTGTCGCTGTCCGCGCTCCGCAGCGCCGCAGGCCACCTGCGCGCGGCGGTGCGCGATTCCGTACACCTGAGGCGCGTGCCCGAGCTCTCGTTCGAGCTTGCCGTGCCCCGAGAGGAGACTCCCGAGTGAGCAAGAAGATCAACGTCAACCAGACCAAGTTCAACGCGCTGTGGAAGAAGCATGCGCCGAAGGCACGCGTCACCGAGCCCAACGCCGCCGATCTCGTGGCGCTGCTCGTGCACTCGTCGCTGCTCTACGACGCGACCCGCAAGCAGGCCGACGAGGCCACGCAGCGCATCCGCTCGTCGAGCGTCGACTGGAACGAGTTCCGCGTCAACCACGTGGATGACATGGTCGGCATCATCGGGATGCGCTACCCCGAGGCCTTCGCGCGCATGAAGCGGCTGCGGATGTCGCTCAACGACGTGTACCTGCGCCACCACCGGGTGTCGCTGGACATGCTCGTCGGAAAGCCCAAGCGCGATGTGCGCACCTACCTCGAGAACCTTGAGGGGATGCCCGCCTACGTCGTTGCGCGGTTCATGCTGCTGGCGATGGGGGTTCCGCTCATTCCGGTCGACCAGGCGCTGGTGGACCTGCTGGTGGACAAGGGCGTGCTCAGCGAGCCTGCGGACCCGCTGCTGGTGAGCGAGGCGCTCGCGAAGGTGGTGCGGCCCGACAAGGCCGCCGAGGTGCACGCCTCGCTCGTCGTGGCGACGGACGAGTTCTGGACCTCCGGCAAGGCGCTCAAGGTCCGCAAGGACCGCGAGAAGCTGGTGGAGCAGGAGAAGAAGGCCGCGGAGATGCAGCGTGCGGCGGCTGCGGCTGCGGCGCTTGCCGCGCTGCGCGCGCGCGAGGAGGAGGCGGCACGGGCCGCGGCGGCGCGTCCAGCCCCATCCGCCAAGGTCCCGCCGGCCAAGGCTTCGTCCGCAGGCTCTGGACCCGCACGCAATGGCGCGCTTGCGGTGCGCAAGGGCACGGGTGCCCCCGCGGCGAAGGCCAAGGGTGCAGTCTCGCACAAGGCTGCACGCTCAGCGAAGGTCGTCAAGGCAGTCAAGTCCTCGAGGAGCCCGGCACGCTCGGGCCGTCGCTGAGCGGGGTAGCGGGCGATGGCCGGACATAGCGCATGGAAGAACATCAAGCACCGCAAGGCAGCGGTGGACGCCAAGCGCGGCAAGATCTGGAGCAAGCTCTCGCGCGCGATCATCGTTGCGGCGAAGCAGGGCGGCGGTGACCAGCGCTTCAACGCGACGCTGAGGCTCGCGGTGGACGAGGCGAAGGCGGCGAACATGCCGCGCGACACGATCGAGAAGGCGATCAAGAAGGGGTCGGGAGAGACAGACGGCGAGCAGTTCGAGGCCATCCGCTACGAGGGCTATGCCCCCGGCGGGGTCGCGGTCATCGCCGAGTGCCTGACGAGCAACGTCAACCGCACCGCTCCCGAGATCCGCATGGCCTTCGACAAGGCCGGGGGGAACTTGGGGGTGCCCGGATCGGTCGCCTTCAGCTTCGTGCAGAAGGGGGTGCTGCTCGTGCCTGGCGCCACGGCCGGCGAGGACCGGGTGATGGAGATCGCGCTCGAGGCGGGCGCGGATGACGTGGCGTCCGCGGACGGCTCGTGGCAGGTCACCTGCCCGCCCGCGCAGCTTTCGGTGGTGCGGGATGCCTTCGAGGGCCAGGGGCTGGTGCCCGAGGAGAGCCAGATCATGTGGCTTCCGCTCACGACAGTGGCTGTGGGAGCCGATGATGCTCAGAAGGTGGCCCGGCTGGTCGAGGCCCTCGAGGAGCACGATGATGTCCAGAAGGTCTACACCAATGCGGACATGCCAGAGTGACCGCGTGACAGGCGCGTGGTGCGCGCGCGGCGCGCTCCGCGCTGCACTGTGCATCCTGGCGCTTGTGGCGGTGGCCGGCTGCGGCGGGACCGCGCGCAACTACCCCGGCGTGACCCGCGATGCGCTGTGGGCGGCGGCGCTTGGCACCGCGGAGCGGCCGACGGGCTACGACGACTGGCACGTGGTCGAGAACGGCGTCTACGCCGACAAGCCCTCGGGCCGCATCGAGATCTACCGGGAACTCAAGCGCGACTACACGCCTGCGGGCCAGAAGCGCCGGCGTCAGCAGGAGACGTGGGCCCTCTCCGTGCAGCTCGAGACGGAGGATGGCCAGATTCCGGCGATCCGCATCTCCCAGAACTCCACGATCCGCAGTCCGCGATTCACGCTCGAGGCAGACCGGTTCTTCGACGAGGTGGGCCTTCGGCTGGCGCAGGCATCTCCGCAGGGCGTGCCTGGCGTGCCGCGGGGAGCTGCAGATCCCGCGCGCGGGGTGCCCGATGCCGGTGCCGATGCGCTTCTCGTGCCCGATTCGCGGGAGGCTGTACGAGGTGGCGGTGCGCCTGCGGCAGGCGGGCCTCCCCGAGAGTCGCGCGAGCCCGGGACCGAGCCGCCAGCGGCGACCGTGCCGCCATCCGCGGTACCCGCGGGGCCAGCACCCGCTGGCGCACCAGCGTCGCAGCCGGCTCCCAAGTCAGTTCCCGAGCGCCCGCAGGACTAGCTCGCGAGCCCCGCGCGCCGCAGTGCAGCCTTCGACGCGACGCCGAGCACACCGAGCGCCAGCGCGAGCAGCGCCACACCGGTCAGCAGCGCCACCGGGCCCTGGCTCTTCGCGAAAGCGACAAGGTCCTCGGCTCCGGTCGAAGCGGCCGCAGCGGCAAACCACGCCGCCACAAGTGTGCGAGGCGCGAGCCCAAGCACCGTGCCGATCACGTACGGCACGATGCGCACACCTGAACCGGTGAGCGCAAGGTTCATGAAGGCAAAGGGCGAGTTGGGCGGTAGCCGCAGCAGGGTCACGTAGAGGAGCGTCTTGCGCTGGTCCGCGTTCACGAGCGCCTCGCGGATCACGCGCGAACGTGGCTTCGCATCGATCATCTCCTGGATCGCCGAGCCGGCGACCATCAGCGAGATCGCGCGGCCCACCAGCGCGCCGCCCGCGAACCCCGCAAGCGCCGATGGCGCGCCCCACGCGAATCCGAAGACCCACCCGCCGAGGATCGCCTGCGAGAATGTCGGAAGGATCCCCACGCCCGAGCACAGCGCCGCAAGGAGCGTGAACAGCGCGATGCCCTCCGGGCCGCGTCCGCGCAGGCTCTCGGATACCGGCTGCAGCTGCACCAGCAGCATGATGCCCACGATGCCAGGCAGCGTGCCCCACACGATGCCGAGCGCCACGGCAAGGAATCGCTGCGTTCGCGAGGTGGCGGCCTCGCGGGGTGAGTGGCCTGCATGCATGGTGAGCGTCGGAGGATAGGTGCAGGGGCGGTGGCTACGCGCCGAGACTCGCCATGCGGAATGCCAGCACAAGGCACACGACGGCAAACGCGATCGCCAGCGGCTTGAGCGGAAGCCTGTGCATCAGCTGCGCGCCGATGCGCGCACCGACGAGCCCGCCGGGTGCGAGGAGCCCCGCGAGGATCAGCGTGTAGGTCAGGCGGTCCTGCGCTGTCGTGCCGGGAGGCGGCTCCATCAGGTAGATCGACGTGACCTTCAGCGTGGCCGCGACCGCCACGGTCACGATGATCATCGCCGAGCTCGTGGCGATCGCCTCGCGCAGCGGCAGCCTGGTGAGGCTTCGGATGAGCGGCACCGCGACGACACCGCCTCCGAGCCCGAGCAGTCCCGCCATGACGCCCATGATGCCGCCGATGATGCCCGCCTGCGGCTCGACGCGGGCATCGCGGGCCGGTTCCGCGGGTTCCGCCGCGGCAGCCGAGGGGTGATCGGCCTGGTCCGGGCGCACGGCGCCCGCTGTGCGCCGTGCCTGGATGATCTTCCACGCCTCGAATGCGGCGACGTACGCCAGGAACGCCGCGAAGATCCGCTCGACGACCACGGGGTTGGTGATGGCGCTCGAGAGCCACACGCCGAGCATCACGGTGACGAGCGATGCGCCTGCGGCATGCATCGCGAAACGCCAGTGGATCGCCTTCGCGCGCACGTGGCGCGGGATGGCGCCGGCGCTGACGAAGATCGCGCTGATGAGGCTCGCCGCCTGGAAGGGGTTGGGGTCGCTGCCGAGGACGATCGTGAGGAGCGGGATCACGATGATGCCGCCTCCGACCCCGAAGAGCCCGCCTGCGAGGCCGCCGAGCGCACCGATGATGGCCGTCTCGAATCCCGTGACGAGGTCCATCCGGCGAGTATCGCGGAAAAACGGGCGCCCTGCCGGGGGTGCCTGGCGCGGCTCGCTAGGGTGAATCGCATGTCCGCGCAGTGCATGAGCTTCCTTCTTCGGGGCATCGATGCCCTCCCGTGCGAGGTGGAGGTGCGCACATCTGGACACGGGCTCCCGGGCATCATGGTGGTCGGGCTGCCGGATGCGGCGGTCCGGGAGTCGATCGAGCGCGTGCGTCAGGCGATCTCCGCGAGCGGCATGTCGCCGCCGAGGCACCGAACAGTTGTCAACCTAGCGCCGGCCGGGCTGCGCAAGGAGGGTCCGGTGTTCGACCTTCCGATCGCGCTCGGGCTCGTGGCCGCCTGCGCATCGCCGCCGTGCCGGTGGTCGGCGCAGCTGTCGAGGTGCATTGTGGCGGGCGAGCTTGCGCTGGACGGGCGCCTGCGCGGCGTACGGGGCGTGGTCAGCGCGGCGCTGCTGGCGCGGTCGCTCGGGCGGTCCCTCGTGGTGCCGACGGAGAACGTCGATGATGCGCGGCTGGTGTCCGGCGTGCCGGTGGTTGGCGCCGAGTCGCTGCAGCACATCCTGTCGCTGCTCGCTGCCGCAGGCGACCGGGGCACGCTTGGGTGCGTCGAGCCGCCGCCCGCGGAATGCGGGCGCGCCGCGCCTGCCGCCAGCGAACGTGTGGCTGCCGACGGACACTCTGCGCCCGACTTCGCGCACATCCGGGGCCAGTCGGGCGCGAAGGAGGCGATGCTCTGCGCGAGCGCGGGAGGGCACAATGTGCTGATGCGGGGCCCGCCCGGTTGCGGGAAGACGATGCTCGCCCGTGCCCTCGCGGGGATCCTGCCGCCGCTCGACGACGACGAGGCGCTTGAGGTGCTGCAGATCGCGTCATGCGCGGGGGTGCCAAGGCTCGAGCGCGGGCGTCGTCCGTTCCGGGCGCCGCACCACTGCGCGACCGCTGCGAGCATCATCGGGGGAGGTCCATCGGGGAGGCTCGGCGAGATCTCGCTCGCGCACCGCGGCGTCCTGTTCCTCGACGAGTGGCCGGAGTTCCGCCGCGACGTGCTCGAGTCGCTTCGCGAACCCCTCGAGGAGGGCGTGGTTCGGGTGGCGCGCGCAGACGGGCTCGTGGAGTGGCCCGCCTGCGTCACGCTCGTGGCAGCGATGAACCCGGATGAATCGCCCTGGCCGGGCTCGCGCGCGCGCCGCGACGGGTCTCCTGCGATCCTCGACCGCATCGACATTCACGTGGAGGTGCGCCGGGTCCGCCCGTCTGACCTCACGCGCTCTGCGGCCACGTCGCCTCAGGCCGTGCTGACCTCCGCACAGATGCTCGAGCGCGTGATGGACGCGCGCGAGCGCCAGCGCCGCCGGCAGGGGTCATGCATCAACGCGCTCCTGACGCCTGTGCAGCTCGACCAGATCGGCGGGTTCGAGGCGGGTGCGCGGGAGTGCCTCTCGCGTTGCCTCTCGGAGGGCTCGATGAGCGCACGCGGGTACGACCGGGTGCGGAGGGTGGCTCGCACGGTGGCCGACCTCGACGCAAGCGACAGCGTGCGAGATGAGCATGTGCAGCGCGCGATCGCCTGGCGCCGCGAGGAGGAGGTGGGATGCAGGGCGTGAAGCCTCAGCCGGCAGCCGCCCGGCGCCGGCTGCTCAGGACTGCGGCGCGAACCCGCGGCGCATCGCGTTCTCGGTGCAGGTGCGCGGCTCCACGAACTGCAGCAGGTAGTGCATGCCGCCGGCCTTGCTGCCCACGCCGCTCATGCCGAATCCGCCGAAGGGCTGGCGCCCGACGAGTGCACCAGTGATGCCCCGGTTGAGGTAGAGGTTGCCCACGCGGTAGTCGCGGCGTGCGCGCTCGAGGTGCTCGGGACGGCGGCTGAAGACGCCGCCGGTGAGCTTGTACTCGGTGGAGTTGGCGATGGCGAGCGCCTCGTCGAAGTCGCGGGCATGCATCACCGCAAGCACCGGGCCGAAGATCTCCTCGCGCGCAAGGCGGTGCTCCGGACGGATGCCGGAGAAGATCGCCGGTCCCACGTAGGGCTTGCCCACGCGAGCCTCCAGGCCTTCGGGCACGGCGAGCTCAAGCTCCAGCGTGCCCTCGCTGCGGCCGATGCCGATGTAGGAGCGGATCTTGGCGGCCGCCTCTGCATCGATTACTGGACCGATGTCTGTGCCGGGCAGCGTCGGGTCGCCCACGACCAGCGCCTTCGTCGACTCGACAAGCCGGCGCAGGAACGGCTCGTGCGCCGAGCCCACCGCGATCACGCGGCTGCACGCCGAGCACTTCTGCCCCTGGAACCCGAAGGCCGACTGCCGCACGCCCAGTACCGCCTCGTCGAGGTCGGCACTCTCGTCCACGATGACGGCGTTCTTGCCGCCCATCTCGCAGACCACCTTCTTCACGAATGCCTGGCCACGAGGCGTGCGCCCGGCAGCCTCGAGGATGTCCAGGCCGACACCCATCGATCCGGTGAAGGCGATGATTGCGACACGCGGGTCGCGCACCAGCGCTGCACCGACAGTCTCGCCCGGACCGGGCACGAACGCCAGCGCATCGGCGGGCACGCCGGACGCCCACAGGATGTCGCAGAGGATCTTCGCGATGGCCGGCGTCTGCTCGGCGGGCTTCACGGCCACCGTGTTGCCGGTGACGAGCGCCGCCACCGTCATGCCGCAGCAGATCGCCAGCGGGAAGTTCCAGGGGCTGATGACGGCGGCCACGCCGCGCGGCTGGAACCACTCGTCGTTCCACTCTCCGGTGAAGCGGCCCATCCGGCGCGGCGCGAACAGCGCTGCGCCTTCGCGCGCGTAGTACGTGCAGAAGTCGATTGCCTCGCAGACGTCGGCGTCCGCCTCGCGCCAGGTCTTGCCCGACTCGCGGATGATGATGCCCGAGAGCTCGTCGCGGCGCTCGCGCATCGCGCGCGCCGCGGCCACGAGCGCTGCGGCGCGCTGCGCATAGGGGCGGTCGCGCCATGCGGCGAACCCTGCGGCAAGCCGCGCGACCGCCGCGTCAGCATCCCGCTCGGTGGCATTCACGGCGACTGCGGGAACACGCGCAGATGCGACGGCAGCCGCGAAGCGTTCGCGCGCGCCAGCCTGCGAGAAGTCGCGCATCGGCTCCGTGAAGAAGGGGAGGCCGTCATCGATGCCGGCGGGCGCCGCCGAGAGCGAGTGCCGCGTCGCCGCAGCCGCAAGCCTCGCCGCAGCGTCATCGCCGCCGTCGGCATCGCCCACAGCGTGCGGGGACGCCACAAGCGTCGCGGTGTCCGCGCCGTCGGCGAAGCCAGCCTTGAGCCAGCTCTCGTTGCTGGTGTTCTCGAGCAGCCGGCGCACCAGGTACGCCATGCCGGGGATCATCTCGCCCACCGGCACGTACTCGCGCACGCGAAGCCCGAGCTCGCGCGTCGCCGCCTTGAGCGAGTCCCCCATCCCGTGCAGCATCTGGAACTCGAGCGCAGCAGGGGGAAGCCCTGCGCGCTCGGCCATCGCCAGCGCCGCGCCGATCGACCGCGCATTGTGCGATCCCAGCGCGAGCTTCACGCCGCCCTCGCCTGCGCGGCGCGGGCACGAGTCGATGAAGAGGCCGCTCATGCGCTCGAAGCAGGCATCGGTCTGCCGCTTCGTGCCCCATACCGGCACAGGCCATCCCTGCTGCTCGGCGTGGATCGTCTCGTAGTCCCAGTACGCGCCCTTCACGAGGCGCACCGTCACCTGCCGGCCGCTGGACTTGGCCCACGAGATGATGCGCCTCGCGTCGCCTTCGCCCGAACGCAGGTACGCCTGCATCGCCAGCCCCGCGTGGAAGTCGACGCGCTCGCAGCAGCGCATGAAGAGCTCAAGGGTGAGGTCCTTGAGCGAGTGCTGCTCCATGTCGAAGTTGACGAACACGCCGCGCGCCGCGGCGGCGCGCAGCAGGGGCTCGATGGCCTCCACAAGCCCTCGCACCGAGCCTGCGGTGTCGATCGGGTCCGTGCGCGCGTAGAGCGACGAGATCTTGATCGACACGTTGGTGCGCGGGATCGCGCCGAGGTGGTCGCTCTCGAGCACCGCCTTCGCGGGCCATGCGGCCACCGACGCCGGGAGGTTCTCGATGAGGTCCAGGTACTTCGCGCGGTACATCTCCGCCTCGGCGTCGCTGACGCATGCCTCGCCGAGCAGGTCGACGCTGAACGCATACCCGTCGCCCCAAAGCTGGGACAGCTGCGGGAGCGCGTCGCGCGCGTCGCGGCCGGCGATGAACTTCGCAGCCATCGACTGGATCTGCGACGACATCGTCTTGGCGACGAGGCCCTTCGCGAGCCCGCCCGCCTTGAGCATCGTCTCCATGCCCGGCGGAAGCGTGACGCCCGGCTGCGAGAGGTAGTCGGTGAGGTGGTCGTAGATCGACTCCGACGACTTGAGGGTCGGGAACGCGTCGACGAACCGGAACAGCTGGACCTTGAAGGCCTCGTCGCGCATCGACCAGGACATCAGCTTGTCCGACCAGAACGCCGCGCTCAGCAGCCCGGTCTGATTGGCGCGCGCAGCCTCGAGCAGCATGCTGGCCTTCGCGCGCGCGAGCGACTCGAGCGACGCATCGCCGCGGAGGTCTGCGGGAACGGAGGCTCGGCCCTCTGCCGTCGGGCGGGGCGCTTCGGTGCGGGCCGGGGCGGCAGGTGGTGCAGGCTTGGCCCGCTGGAAGATCTTCATGGCGAAGGCGCAAGTATAGGTGCGCGACTTCGCCGGCTAGTGCCGCGACACGGCCGCGATCGCCTTGGCGTAGGTGGCCAGGCATCGCCGCGCGGCGCCGTCCCACGTGATGCCACGGACCTCGAAGAGGCCGTGGTCTCGGAGGCTGTTGCGCAGCGGCGGGTACCGAAGCACCGCGACGATCTTGCTGGCGATGTCGTCGACATCCCAGAAGTCCACCTTCAGCGCGTGCGTGAGGATCTCCGACACGCCCGAGTTGCGGCTGATGATCACGGGCACACGGTGCCCCATCGCCTCGAGCGGCGCGATCCCGAAGGGCTCGCTCACGCTGGGCATCACGTAGACGTCGGCCATCGAGAAGACTCGCGGGATGTCGCGCCCGCGCAGGAATCCCGTGAAGGTCATGCGCGAGCCGATCCCCATCTCGGCGGCCATCTCGATCATGCGCGTGGCCTGGTCGCCGTTGCCGGCCACGATGAACCGCACCTCGGGCATCACGTCGAGCACGCGCTTGGCCGCGCGGACGAAGTACTCGGGTCCCTTCTGCATGGTGATGCGCCCGAAGTAGAGCACGATCTTCTCGTTGCGCTCGATGCGCTTGATGCCGTACGTGGACGGCTCGACGTCAACGCCGTTGTAGATCACGTCAACCTTCTCGGGCGGAACGCCGTATCGGTTCACGCAGAGGTTGCGCGTGAGCATGCTCACGCAGATCACGCGCACGGCCGCGTGCATGCCGCGTCGCTCGATGTTGTAGACCGCCTGGTTGACGTGGTCGCCACTTCGGTCGAACTCGGTCGCGTGCACGTGGACGACAAGCGGCCGCCCCGTGAGCCGGGCGAGCGCGATGCCTGCGGGATAGGTGATCCAGTCATGGGCATGGATCACGTCGAAGGCGAGCCCGCGCGATGCGCGCACGCAGAAGCGCGCGTAGCGCTCGCTGGCGAGCACCAGGTCGCCGTCGTAGGGGTTCGCGCCTGCGGCGGGTGCGGCGCCGTCACCGTGCGACCCCTCTGAGGCGCCCGATGCGGACGCCTCAGGCAGCGCACCCACAATCGCGCGTTCCTCCTCAGAGAGGCTGTCGTACCACGTCTGGTATGCGACGGGGTCGGAGCTCGCCGCGATCACGCGCTGCAGTCTCCCCAGCGCACGCCGCCACGACTCGAGCTGCGTGGTCGATCGGGGCATCCCTTGGGCGACAGGCGAGGTCGCGTACGCGCTCGGCCAGGCGCTCGCGGAAGCGCCGATCCCGAGGAAGCTCAGGCGTGCTGGCGTTCCCTGCGCAAGCTGCGCCGCGCTGTGCACAGGCTCCTGCGCACGCGAGCCGGCGGCCGCATGCCAGGCCGCCGACTGCCCGCCGGTCGGCGAGACGATGGCGACGGCGGATGAGGGTCCCGCAGGCGCAGGTCCGGGGGCGACGGAAGCAGGTGCTGCCGGCGCGCCGGCCGCCCACGTCTCGCTCGCCTCGGCTTCAGGGCTCAGCAGGTGCACATGGCTCGATGCGGAAGGGTCCACGCTGCGCGGCAGCACGAACGTGACGTCAGCGCCGGCGGCGCTCAGCGCGCGAGTGAGACCATGGCATGCGGTACCGAGCCCACCCGTGATGAACGGAGGGAACTCCCACCCCAGCATGAGCACGCGAGCGGCCATCGGAGGGGTCAGCCCTCCTCGCCATCGTCCGCCATGTCACCAAGCTGGCGGAACGCGGCCTCAAAGGCCAGCAGGAGGCAAGCGCCCGCCCGCGTGTCCGCATCGGTGTCACCCGACAGCGGAAGATCGCAGGTGAAGACGTAACGCATGGCATCGTCCCTGAAGTGCCTGATGCGACCGCACCCTTCTGTCCAGCCCAAGTCGACCAGCTCCTCCTCCACAAGCTCCTCGATCGGATCGCCGTAGTGGACGAGGTCCGACTCGATGGACTCGCTGAGCCAGCGGTCGGGGGTCGAGAGCGACACCGCGAGCCCGTTGGACCCGTGGCCCACCGAATAGGTCGCCTCTGCGGCGGCGCCGCGCGCCCGGCACTGCAGCGTGGTGCCGTTGAACTCCACCCCGTCGAAGACATCCTTCGATGCGGCAAGCTCACGGATGGCAGACAGCACGGCGTGCACGGTGGCAGGTGTGGAGGCGCTCATGGCGAAAGGATCGCAAGTGTAGCCCGCGGCGGCGGATGTGTCCGCGGATTGGGCCGTAGCATCAGGCGATGGCAGAGTCATGGACGACACGCCGCCTGCGGGCCTGGATAGCGGGTTTCCTGGGGGAGCGTGAGGTGGACGCCCCGGGGCTCTGCGCGGACCTGCTTCTTGGGCACGTGCTCGGGTGCGACCGCATGTCGCTCTACATGCACGCTGACCGTCCCGCGTCGCCAGACGAGCTCGCGAGGCTCCGTGCACTCGTGCGGCGCGCAGGCGACCACGAGCCCGTCCAGTACCTCGTCGGCAAGTGGGGGTTCCACGGCATCGAGCTCGAACTTGACCCGAGCACGCTCATCCCCCGGCCATGCACGGAGACGCTCGTGGAGGCCGCACTCGCGCACCTTCGGGAGCGCGGGCTTCTCGAGCCCACGGCGGAGCGGCCAGTGCGTGCGCTCGACCTCTGCACCGGCAGCGGATGCATCGCGATTGCTCTCGCGCGCGGCGTGAGCGCCGCTCGCCGCGGCCGCCGCGCCCTCGCGTGGAGCGCCGCAGGCACGCAGCAGGGCAGCGACGGCGGGGAGGCGGCACCATCGGTGCCGCCCGTGTCCGTCATCGCGACCGAGATCGTGCCTGCCGCCGCCGAGCTCGCGCGGCGCAACGTCAGCCGTCTTGGGCTGTCGGCCGCAGTCGACGTGCGGGTGGGGGATCTCGATGCGGGGATCTCGGCGTCGGACATCGGCGAGGGGTTCGACGTGGTGTGCGCGAACCCCCCGTACGTCACGAGCGCAGAGTGGGAGGGGCTTGACCGCAACGTGCGCGAGTACGAGCCAAGGTCTGCGCTTGATGGTGGCCACGACGGCCTCGACATCGTGCGGCGCCTGGTGGCCCGCGCGCCTGCGCTGCTGTCCGCCGGTGGCGCGCTCCTGTGCGAGATCGGCGCGGCGCAGGGCGACGGTGCGATGGCGCTTGCCCGCGCTGCAGGCTTCGCCGATGCGTCAGTCCTCACGGACCATGAGGGCCTTCCGCGGGTGCTCCGAGCGCACTCCTGACCTCCTCAAGCAGCACCTGCGCCTGGAACGGCTTGAACAGGCAGGCAGCGAGCCCCTCCTGTCCGGCCCTCACGATCGCGTGGTTGGGGTCGTAGCCAAATCCTGTCATCAGGATGACGGCAGTGGATGGCGATGACTCGCGAGTGCCGCGGAAGACCTCGTAGCCGTTGCGGTCGGGCATGCGGATGTCAGAGAGCACCAGGTCGTAGGGCTGCTGGCTGCGCGCTGCGGTGACCACCGCATCGATCGCGCCCGCGCCGTCGCCGCGGATGTCGACCGTGGCGCCGCACGACTGCAGGATGCCGCGGATCGTCTCCCTGATCTGCGTCTCGTCATCGGCCACCAGGATGCGCTTGCCCGAGATGGCCGGGTCGAGCGACCCGTCGCGCACCATGCGGTCGACTCCGAGCACTGTCTGTGGCCCTGCGGTGACGCTGCGGATGCGCGCCTCAAGCGACTCGAGCGCGCGCTCGAGCGACTCGTACCCGTCGAGCCGGCCGGAGGCGACGTTGGTGGCCGCCTCGCGCAGGCGGCGCGCAGGTTCGGTGAGCTCGTCGCGCAGCATGGTGCTTACGCGCTCGCTCGTCGTGGTGCGCTCCACAATGAGCATGTCGAGGATGTTCAGCGCCATCGCCACGTAGCGGCCGTAGGTCTCGAGGGCGATCCGGTCGGCGTCGTCGAATGCGCTCTCGCGCATGGACTCGACGTTGATGACGCCGGTGATGCGGTCCTTCAGCAGCAGGGGCACGGTCAGTGAGCTCCGCGCCCCGGGGAGGCCAGGCAGGTAGCGCTCGTCATGGTCCGGATCCGAGCAGACCACGCTGGTGCCTGATGCGGCAACGAAGCCGGAGATGCCGTGGCCGCTCGCGCGCGCGTGGATCGTGTCGCCGATGCGCAGCGGCTCGAGGCCCTGGGAGATCACCACCTCGAGCTGGTCGGAGCGTCGGTCACGAAGCCTGATCTCGAAGGGCTCGCCGCGCATCACGTGCCTCATGGCCTCGACGACCTTGCCCTCGAGGAGGTCGAGCCGCTCGGTCACGTTCAGCGGGTTGACGATCTGCGCGTCAAGGTCGAGGAGCTCCGCTCCGAGCGCGTCGACCATCTCGATGCGGTCCGCGAGCCTCTGCCGGGCCGTCACGTCGATGAGCACGCCGACAAGCGTGCCGGGCGCGCCCGGAGTGACCACCACCTCGTAGAAGGAGTCACCACAAGGGAACCTGCGACGGCGGGCGCGGCGCGGCTGCGATGCGATGTCTCGGCCCGCCTCGACGCACGCAGTCGCGAAGAGCCTCAGGCGATCGGCATCGAGCGCGGCAAGTCGCGGCGCCATCCACAGGATCTCTCCCGAGTCCGACACCAGTCCGACGCCGTCCGCGATCTCCGAGAGCAGCGCGTGGGCGTCGTGCACTGGCGCGGGCGAGGCTGGGTCGTTCACGGCGTGGAAGTGTACGCCGCGGCGTACACTCGCCGGTCCGCGCACGGGCCCGGCAGCACTCGCGTGATCGTCGTCCACCAGATCAGCAGAAGGTTCGGCTCGACCGACGCAGTCAGCGACCTCTCCTTCGAGGTTCCGCCCGACTGCCCGTGCGGGTTCCTTGGCCCAAATGGCGCCGGCAAGACCACGACGCTGCGCATCATCGTGGGCGCGCTCAGCGCCGATAGGGGCCACGTGACCATCTGCGGGCGCGATGTGGCACGAGAGGGTGCACTCGCGAGGCGGCTCGTGGGGTACCTGCCCGAGCGGTGCCCGCTTCCTCCCGACCTCACGGTCCGGGAGTGGCTTGCGCACCGCTGCGGCCTGTGGGGCATGCCGCGGCGAGCCTGGCTCGCATCGATCGCGGAGGTGATCGAGCTGTGCGCGCTCGGCGCCTTCGAGCGAAGGCTCTGCGGCGGCCTCAGCCGCGGGATGGCGCAGCGCGTCGGGCTTGCGGCGGCGCTTGTGACTCGGCCATCGGTGCTGGTGCTCGACGAGCCAGGCGCGGGCATGGATCCCGCGCAAGCGCAGTCCTTCAGGCAGCTCGTGCGGTCGCTGGCCAAGGGGCGCACGGTGCTCTTCTCGAGCCACAACCTTGCGGAGGTGGATGCCGTCTGCGACCGCGTGGTGATGATCGCGCGTGGGCGTCTCGTGGCCACCGGCACCATGCAGGACCTGCGGCGGCGGGGTGCGGGACGCGAGCGGTGGCGCATCGAGTGCGACCGCGTCGAGCTGTCCGCGCTCTCGGCGGTCGCCGGCGTTCACGGGGTGCATGCCGAACCCGCCGCCGAGGGATGGTTCCTTGTGGGCATGGAGATCGACCACGCCGAGTCGGAGCGTGCGCGTGCCGAGGTTGCGCGCGCGATCGCCGCAGGTGGCGGCACGCTTCGGCTCATGAGCCGAGTCGACGAGCCGCTCGAGGAGGTCTTCTCCAGGGTCGCGATGGAGGTGCGCGCATGAGCGCGCTTCGCGCCATGGTGCGCCGCGAGCTGACCACCGCGTTCTGCACGCCGCTGGGATGGATGGTGATCGCGCTGCTGTGCGGCGTGACTGGCCTCGTCACAGGAGTGGCGGTGCTCGCGCCCGGCCAGCCTGCGAGCCTCCGGCTCGCTGCGGCCGCAGCGGGATGGGCGGTGCTGCTCATCGCACCGGCGCTGAGCTCGAGGACGACGGCAGACGACCGTCGCAGCGGGCTCTGGGAGGTGCTGCTGTCGAGCCCCGCGTCCTCAGTGTCGCTCGTTGTCGGACGATGGATCGCTGGGGCGATTGTGCTTGCGGTTGCCGTCATGCTCGCGCTGGCCGGTCCATTCGTGGCGCTCGAGTCCGTGGCGCGCCCGGATCCCGGAGAGGCACTGTGCGCCGCGCTGGGCGTGTGGCTCGCGGGATGCGCGTATCTCGCATCCGGGTCGTTCGCGGGCAGCCTCGTGAGCAGCCCGACGGTGGCCTACCTCCTGGCGGTCTTCGGGTGGGCGGCGGTGCTTGTGGGCACCCGCATCATCGGGCCGATGCTCGATCCGTCGCTTGCCGATGCGATGTTCGCGCTCGATCCCGTGAGGAGGCTCGAGCCGTTCGTGTTCGGGTCGATCGAGTCGACGCATCTTGTGTACTTCCCGGCAGTCGCCGCGGCGCTGCTGTGCGCTGCCGCGGCAGTGCAGGCATCAGAGGCAGAGCGGGCCGGCAGGGGCCGAGGCACACGCACCTGGGGTGGCCCTGCGATGCTCGCGCTCGGATGCGCGGGCGCTGCGCTCGGCATTGCCGCTGCCGCACATGCGCCTGCGGCGCGCATCGGCATTGACCTGACGCGCACGCGTCAGTTCGAGCTCCCCTCTGGCGACCGGCAGTGGCTCGGCGCGCTTCCGGAGGGATGGCGCGTGACGTGGGTCAGCGGCGGCGCACGCCAGGACCCGGCGCTCGAGGAGCAGGTGAGCAGGGTGCTTGCGCAGTGCGTGCGCGCGATCGGCCGCGATGGCGCCGTCGTTGCGATTGACCCCACGACGCCGCAGGGTGCGATCGAGTACGCGCGCTGGTTCGACGCACTTGCCCAGCGCCAGCGCGGCGTGTCATGGCCAGTTGTGCCAGCGACCGAACGCGGCATCCTGGCGCTCCAGTCGTTCATGGAGTGGGCGCGCATCCAGGCTCCCGCACTTGATGCGCTGGTTGGATCGCTCGCCGATGGCGATGCGCTGCGTGCGCGGCTTGCGCCGCTCGCGTCGGCGCTTGGGGAGTTCCCCAGCGCATGCCCATCGCTGCTCGCGGGCGTGCGCAGCCTGCGCGACGGCTCCGCGGCGCGGCCTGTGCCCGATCCCGGCGCTGCGGCATCGCTGCTGGCGCGCAGCCACGGCGAGTGGGCGGCACAGCTCTCGGCAGGTGCGGCGGCGATCCGCGACGCCGCGGCTGACGCGTCGCGTTCGCCGGACCAGGTGATGGCGCTTGCGCAGGCGCGTGCGGCGCTCGAGCGCACGGCACTGGAGCTGCGGGGCGCTCAGGATGCGCTCGAGTCCCTGCCTCCGGACCCTTTGGGAGGCTTGCCCGCGGCACTGGGCATCGGCGGCGTGATGGTGGTCGAGTCGCCTCGCGGGGTCATGGCGGTGTCTGCGCGCGACCTGCTCGGAGGCGATGCCGACCGCGTGGAGGTGCTGCGTACGGATCGCCGTGCGCGCATCGCATCACGCACGCTCGCGGCGATGCGCGCGCTCGAGGGCGGAGTGCGCCCTGTCGCGGTCATTGCGCATGCGGACGAGAGATCGATCCTGGAGCCCAGCGCCGAAGGCACCGATGCGATCGGACTTGCCGATGCGCTCCGCGGCGCGCGAATCGACGTGATGGAGTGGCGCGCGGGTGATGGGCCGCGGCCGCCAGCGGGCCCGCGGACTGTGTGGATCGCGGTGCCGCCGAGGCGCAGCACACTTGCGCCGGGCCGCAGGGAGCGTGCGCTCATCGAGACGGTGACGGCGCTTGCCGCGCAAGGGGAGCCGGTGCTGCTGTCGGTCGGGCCGAGCCTGCTCCCGATGAGCGGCCAGGACGATCCATGGGCGCGCGTCGCGGAGCCCTCAGGAATCCGTGCGCTGACTGATCGTGTGATCGTCGATGAGGTGCCTGTGTCGGAGGGCAAGAGAGAGACTCTGCTGCGCATTCCGGGCGCGTCGCAGCCGCAGTCCAAGGTCGGTGCGGTGGTCGGTCCAGCGCGGATCGGGCTGATGTCGGCGGTGCCGCTTGAGGGCAACGCTGACGTGGTCGCCAGCGCGCCGCGCATTCCAGTGCGACGCATCGTGTCCGACTGGCGACCGCTCGCAGGGGGCGGGGAGCTTCCTCCGGGTGCGGGACGCGCGACAGAGGCCGATGTGCCGGTGGTGATGGCGAGCGAGCGCAAGCGGTCCGACGGCACGACATCGCGGATGGTGGTCGTAGGCAGCCCGCAGTGGATGCGCACCGCAATCATGGACGCGGTGCAGCGCCTTGGCGGTGCGAGGGACGTGCTTGTGGATCCCGGAAACCGCGCGCTGGCGGTGGCGTCGGTGCTCTGGCTCGCGGGGCTCGATGCCCGCCTCGATGCCGAGCGCACAGTGGAGGACGTGGAGCGTGTTGGCGCGATCGAGCCCATCACTCGCATGTCATGGGCGATGGCGCTTGGTGTGGCGCTGCCGTGCGCGCTTGGTGGCATGGGCCTCGCGCTGCGATGGCGGAGGACGCTCCGGTGATCCGCGCTCGCACGATCGCTGCCGCATGGATTGCCGCCGCATGCGCGCTCGGTGCCGCGTGGGCGCTGTGGTCATCGGGGCCTGCGGTGACGGCCTCGGGCCAGCGGCCTCTGGCCATCGGGGGCATGAGCGCCACTGCGGTCGATACGGTCCGCATCAGATCCGGCAGTTCGCCTGCAGTCGCGTGGACGCGGGCACCATCGGGGTGGCGCCAGTCGGAGCCCTTCGAATGCGCGGTGGATTCGGCCGCCATCGACACGCTGGTCGGCGTGGCGCTGTCGCTCGAGGCCGAGGCGCCGCAGTCGGCTGGGAGCCAGGATGCGCTGCTTGCCGCCTTGCGGCTCGATGCGCCGCTGGTGACTGTGGAGCTGCGCGGCGGCGATGCCGTGCGCACGGTCGCGCTCGGCCGCCGTCTTCCGGGAGGGCGCGCGTGGATCAGGGTCGACCCGGAGGCCGGCGGTCCGCCGCAGGTCGCTGATGGTGCGCTGCACGGCATGCTCCTGGAGCTTGACCCGAGGCAGTGGCGCGATGCGCGCCTGTTCGCGCGTGCGGACGTCGAGTGCGATGCGGTATCGGCCGAGCTGCGTGGGCGAGATGGCGTAGCGCGCAGGATCGAGCTCGCGCGCCGCGGCGCCGGATGGCAGCTCACGGCGCCGATCGCCACACGCGCGGACCGTGCGGCAGTGGAGCGGTGGCTTGAGGCGCTCGCTCGCGCGCGCGCGCTCGGGGTGGTGACGGACAGCGCGCCGAACCTTGCGGCCTTTGGGCTCGATGCGCCCTTCGGTGCGGTCGAGATCCGTTCGACTCGGCGCGTTCCTGAGGGTGACTCGGTGCGCGAGGAGGCGATCGTCGAGCGGGTGGAGATCGGGGCACCTGTGCGCCCCGGCGCGGAGGAGAGGTATGCGCGCATCTCGGGGCGACCTGACGTGCTCGAGCTCGACGCCGCAAGCACCGCGACATTCATGCCGCTGCCGATGGCGCTTGTGGAAGCCACGGCGACGGGCGTTCGTGCAGCGGATGTGCGCGATGTCGTCGTGGAGGTGGATGGCCGGGTCGCCTGGAGCGCGGCTCGCGACGGCAGCACGTGGCGCGTGAGGCGCGGCACCGACGGCGATCCCGAGCCTGTGGATGCGCGACCGGTCGACGCGCTTCTGGCGCTGCTGTGCGAGGGCCGCGCGAGCGACATATCGCTGCATCCTGCGCCTGCTGAGCTCACGGTGGCCACGGTGCGGCTCGTCGGATTCGATGGGCGCACGCTGGCATCCGTGCGCATCTCACGCGAGGCAGAGGGAGGGCGTTGGGGCATGGATGACGGCAGCGGGGTGCTTCGCGTGTGGCCACCTGCCGCAGTGGTTCCGATTGAGGCGCCGCTGCCTCGCGCAGGCATCCGAATTCCCTAGCGCGTGCGGCGCCAGAGGCGGACGACATCGCTGTCGCGGTGCCGCTCGTCCACGAGGGAGAACCGCAAGGGATCCAGTTGGGGCCAGGTGAGCGACGACACGTCGCCGGCCACGGCGGTCGACGTGAACACCCACGCCTCGTCGACGAGGTCCGCATCGAGCAGCGCGCGCACGAGCCCAGGACCTGCCTCCGTGAGCACCGTCGAGACGCCATCGGCCGAGAGGTCACGAAGCAGCGAGCGCAGGAGTTCGCCACGTCCAGCCGCCGCGTCCACGTCGCGCCAGCGGATGCCCGCATGCTCGAGCGCGCAGATGTCGTGGGCCGCACGCGATGCGCGCGTCTCAGGCGCGCAGGCGATCTCTACAGGCCCTTCGGATGCGGTGCGGATGATGCGTGCGGAGGTTGGCACCTCGAGCCGAGGGTCAATCAGCACCCTGCGTGGCACGCGACGGGGACGGCTGACCCTGGGCATCAGGTGCGGGTCATCGGCGCGCACGGTGCCGATCGCAGTGAGCACCGCGTCGACGCGCGCCCGCTCGCGGTGCACCATCTGCCGGCTGCGCGCGGAGCTGATCCAGCGGCCGTGGCTCGGGTCCGCCACGCATCGGTTGTCGCTGGTGGCGGCCCACTTGGCGATGACCCACGGCATGCGCTCAAGCACGCGCCGCGCGAATCCTTCGGTGAGCGCCTCCGCAGCGGTGTGGGGCAGTCGCTCTGCGGAGATCCCGGCGCGCACAAGCGCCGCAGATCCCCCCTGTGCCTCGACGTTGGGGTCGGGACGCGCGAACACCACCCGCGATACGCCAGCGCGCACAAGTGCATCCGCGCACGGCGGCGTGCGGCCGTGGTGGGCACAGGGCTCGAGCGTCACGTACGCCGTTGCGCCGCGTGCGCGCGCGCCCGCTGCGGCGAGCGCATGCACTTCGGCGTGGGCCTGCCCGCACCTGCGGTGATAGCCCTCGGAGATGACCTCGCCCGCGGGTGTGGCGATCACGCATCCAACCATCGGATTCGGCTCGGCCCCGCCATGGCCGCGCAGCGCGATGCGTGCGGCATGCGACATCATGCGCATGTCGATGGCGCGCTGCGCGTCGTGCGCGCTCATGCTGTGGCCGCCAGCGACGGCTGCTCGGGGACCCGCTCGACCGGTGCGGGCGCAGGCGCACGCACCTCGACCACCAGCATGTCGTCGCCCGGCACTCCACGCGCATGCTCGCGCGCGATGCGCACGATGTAGTCGGGCCACGACGCCGGCGCCTCCGGACGCGTCAGTGCGGCGCGCACGCGGGCGAGCCCAAACTGGTCGCCCCGCGGATCGCACGCCTCGATGATGCCGTCGGTGAACAGGACCAGCGCATCGCCATGGGTGAAGGTCGAGCTCCGCTGCACCTCATGGGCCTCGAATGGGTCGCCTGCGCCAAGCACCATTGCGGTGGACGTCAGGTGCTCGACGGTGCCGTCGGCGTGGCGAAGAAGCCCGTCGGGGTGCCCCGCGTTTGCCCACAGCAGCGTCCCGTCAGCGGGATTCACGCGCGCCGCAATCGCCGTGGCGAACACCGAATGCTTGGCGAGCGCAGCGCGCACGTAGCGGTCAAGTGCCTTGAGCACCTCGCCCGGGGGCGCGCCCTCGATCTCGGCGCCAAGGCGCTCGAGCTCGCCGCTGAGGCGGTTCACCGCGAGCGCAGCCGCGAGGCCGTGGCCGAAGACGTCGACGATGATCACCGACCGCGACCCGTCGCTGCTCACGACGGTGTCGCAGAAGTCGCCGCCGATCTCGGATGCGGGCACGAACTTGAAGGTGAAGGGGATGTGGGCCTTCGAGTCCTGGTGCGGGAACATCGACTCGTGGATCAGGCGCGCCTGCCGCAGCTCGCGCCGCAGCGCGAGGAATCCCTCGCCTGCACGGCGGCTGCGGTAGCGCCGGCGGTGCCGTGACAGGCGCCAGTATGCGATCAGCGATCCAGGCCCGAGGATCACGGGCAGCGCCAGCGTGCGGACGATGGCGCGTGTCCACCATTCCGCGCTCGAGAGCGGCTCCATCGGTGTCGTTGGCGTGACAGATGGCCCGATGGTGTTCGTGCCGGGGAGCCCACCGGGGTTTGCGATGGCCGCGGGGTTAGGGATGCCGCCGGAACCCTGGATCATGAGCTCGCTGGACGCGGGCCTGAGCACCACGTCGATCACCGCGTACAGCAGGATCAGCGGCAGCATCGGGCGCAGCGACTCGCGCCACGTCCATGGCAGGATCAGGCACGCCGTGAAGTGCCAGAAGAAGAGGCTCGTGAGCGGGGAGAAGTCACCGCCGCGCGCGGCGACGACGGCCTCGAAGCCGGCCTGCACGATGCCCAGGCTGAGGATCATCCAGCTCGCCTCGCGCACCGCGTCGGCGCGCGTCTCTACCCGCTTGCGCTTGACGATGCCGTACCAGAGCGCGATGCACAGCATCGCCACGATCGAGACCATGCCCACCCAGACGGCAGGACCGCCGAAGGCCTCGATCAGGTTCCTCACATCCTCAGGCCACTCTGCCTTGGGGCCGAATGCGCCAGCATGCGCGCCGACCAGCACGAGCAGCACCGGCGCAGCGAAGACGACCTGCCACGTCCCGTAGAGCGCACAGAGCCACCCGAAGCGCTTGCGGAACCAGCGCTCAAGCTCCAGGTCGTACTCGCGACCGAGGAGCGAGGTGTCGCGCTCGAGTTCCTCTAGTGCCACAGGGTCGGAAGCCTATGCCCAGCACGGAGCCGTCAGCGCCTCAAATCCCGGGCATGCGTCTCGCCCGGTCCTCAGGCACTCACTGCTTCGCGAGGACCTCGTCCTTGAGCCGGTCGGGCATGATGCGGTAGGTCAGCGGCTCCATGGCGCTGGAGGCGCGGCCCTGCGTCATCGACCGGAGGCTCGTCGTGTAGCCGAAGAGCTCCGACAGCGGCACCTCGCAGTGCAGCACGCGGGTGACGCCGCGCATCTCGCTGTCGACGATCTGGCCGCGGCGGCTGGCGATGTCGCCCGACACGTTGCCGAAGAACTCGTCAGGCGTGGTGACCACGAGCTTCATGATCGGCTCGAGCAGCGCCGGCTTGGCGCGCGTGCACGCCTCGCGGAACGCGAGGGCGCCCGCCTGCTCGAACGCGATCTGGCTCGAATCGACGTCGTGGTACGAGCCGAAGACCAGCTCGACCTTGACGTTGATGACGGGGTATCCGCCGAGGATGCCGCTGGCGGCCGCCTGGCGCACGCCGTACTCGACGCTGGGGATGAACTCGCGCGGGATGACGCCGCCGGTGACCTTGTCCTCGAAGACGATGCCGTCCTTCATCACGAGCTCCTGCGCCTCCGCCTCCTCCTTGGTGATGGGGGAGACGCTGACGACGGCGTCGCCGTACTGGCCACGTCCGCCGGTCTGCTTCTTGAACAGGCCTCGGACGTCCTTCGCGGCGCCGACGATCGTCTCGCGGTAGGCGACGCGCGGCTTGCCGACGTTGACGCCGATCTTCATGTCGCGCGTGAGCTTGTTCTTGATGATCTCGAGGTGCAGCTCGCCCATGCCCGAGATGATCGTCTCGCCCGTCTCCTCGTTGTAGTTGGAGCGGAACGAGGGATCCTCGCGGCGGATCGTGGTGAGCGCCTCGCCGAGCTTCTTCTTGTCGTCGGCCGTGACCGGCTCGATCGACATCGAGATCACCGGCTCCGGGAACACCATGCGCTCGAGGATGATCGGGTTGTCGGGATCGCACAGCGTGTCGCCCGTGAAGGAGTCCTTCAGGCCGACGACGGCGACGATCTGGCCGGCACCCGTAGAGTCGAGGGCGGTGCGGTCCTTCGAGTGCATCTCGTAGAGGCGGCTGACGTTCTCGCGCTTGCCGTTGCCCGGGTTGAGGACGCGCGAGCCCTTGTCGAGCTTGCCCGAGTAGATGCGCAGGTAGGTGAGGTTGCCCGCGATGTCCGACACGACCTTGAAGACGAGCGCCGAGAAGGGCGCGTCCTCGGAGTGGGGACGGCTGAGCTTCTTCGAGGTCTCCTTGGGGTCGACACCCTCGACGTCCTCGCGCTCGGTGGGGCAGGGCAGGTAGTCGATCGCGGCATCAAGGATCTTCTGGACGCCGACGCGCTTGAGCGCCGCGCCGCAGAGCACGGGGAAGCAGCGGAGGCCGATCGTGCCCTTGCGCAGGGCGGCCTTCATCTCGTCCACGCCGAGCGAGCTGGGGTCGGCGAGGTACTTCTCGGTGAGCGCATCGTCGAGCTCGGCGATCTTCTCGACCATCATCGCGCGCCACTTCTCCGCCTCGTCCTTGAACTCCTCGGGGATCTCGCCCTCGGTGATCGTGCGGCCCTCGTCCTCGGTGCTCCAGTACATCGCCTTCATGGTCATCAGGTCGATGATGCCCTTGAGGTCGTTGCCGAAGCCCATCGGGCACTGGATCGGGATCGCGTTCGCGCCGAGACGCGTGAGGATCGAGCCGAAGGAGAACTCGAAGTCCGCGCCGAGCTTGTCCATCTTGTTGATGAAGCAGAGGCGCGGCACGCGGTATCGCTCGGCCTGGCGCCACACGGTCTCGCTCTGCGCCTCGACGCCTTCCTTGCCGTCAAACACGGCGCACGCGCCGTCGAGCACGCGAAGCGACCGCTCCACCTCGATGGTGAAGTCGACGTGCCCGGGGGTGTCGATGAGGTTGATCTTGTACTCCTTGCCGTGGTACTCCCACGGGCAGCTCGTGGCGGCCGACTGGATCGTGATGCCGCGCTGCTGCTCTTCCACGAGCGAGTCCATTGTGGCGGTGCCCTCGTGCACCTCGCCCATGCGGTGGATCTTGCCGGTGTAGAAGAGGATGCGCTCGGAGACGGTGGTCTTGCCGGCGTCGATGTGCGCGCAGATTCCGATGTTTCGGACGAAGTTGAGGTCGGTGGCCATTGGTGTTTCCGGGGTTATCTGCCCATTCGGGGCGAATCGAGGAGGGTAGCGCCGATCGCACCCCCGGTCAATGGTTCCGTCCGCGTGAACCACACCTGAATGCGCGAAAAACGGGAGGAACTTGGGGGTGCCGCTGCGCCGCCGCCTAGGTTCGCGGGGATGCAGGATGCGCACTTGCGGCTGGAGGCGGCTCGGGTGGATTGGCCCTCCCCAAGGCCCGGCCTCGGGATCGAGGGATGGGTGTCGCGGCGGACCGCACGGGCGGTCTGGCTCGACAGGAGGGTGGCGTCGGTGCGCGGAGCGCCGGCAGCCGGCGCAGCACTCCTGGGCTACGCCGTGCTTCCCTGGTGCGACGTCACCCTATGGAGCGTGTTGCCGGCGGATGGGGGCGGCGAGGCAAGCGATCACGGGTTGTGGGGCGGCGATGCGGGGGCGGGAGTGCGGGCACGCGGATGGATGAGGGTGGACCTTGTGCACATTGATGCGGCTCTGGCGTATGTCGAGCGGATGCCGGTGCAGCAGGGGCTCGTATCCAAGGCATGGCGGTGGAGATGGTCGAGCGCACCCTGGCACTGCGGGTTTGGCCCGAAGCCGCGAGCGCTTGCGCCCGAATGGAGCGGACCTGCACGCAGCGACCTGTGGCGTGAGCGACTCGCGGGCGCGTTTGTGGGCGCAAGCGACCGCTCAGTGCCAGTCGACGAGCGTTCGCTCGCGCTTGGGCAGGGCACGCCGGACTTCATCGGTTCGGCGGTGGACCGGCTCGCGCAGCGAGGGGAACGTCACTCGCCTGGGATGCCGTCGGCCGACGGCACGGCGGTGGCGATCGATCCCTCCCAGGGGGAACTGGCGGTCGCGTAGAGCTTCTTCGCGATCCGGCCCGATCGTGCGCCGAGCCAGCCGCTGATGCAGGCGAGGCGCATCGCGTGCGCCATCGACACCGGGTCGGTCGCATGCGCGATGCCGGTGTTCAGGAGCACGCCGTCCGCGCCGAGCTCCATCGCGATCGTGACATCGCTCGGTGTGCCGACACCTGCGTCGACGATCACCGGATAGTCGGGGTTGCCGCCATGCGCTGGATCCTTCAGCGACTCGAGGATCATGCGGATCGCGGGCGGATTCGCGATGCCGCGCCCTGACCCGATGGGGCTCCCTGCGGGCATCACGCTCGCGGCGCCCGCGTCTCGCAGCCGCACGGCCAGGATCGGGTCATCGCTCGAGTAGCAGAGCACCTCAAATCCGTCGCGCACGAGTTCTACGCACGCCTCGAGGGTGCCCACAGGATCCGGCAGCAGCGTGCGCCGGTCGCCGAGCACCTC
>CAZKTN010000004.1:85137-86252 GCA_964555705.1 uncultured Isosphaeraceae bacterium
CGGCGCACCGCAACCGTGACGGCATCGCATCCGCTCGCATCGAGCGCCGAGTTCATGAGCGCGTAGTCGGCGTACTTGCCGGTGCCCGCCACAAGCCTGCTGCGGAGCGAGAACGAGCCCACCTTCAGGGGCGGCGGCGCAACCGTGTCCAAAGACGCGGGGTTGGACTGGACGGACGACATGGCTCAGCCACCTCCCACAAGAGTCACGATCTCGACCTGTGCGCCCGACGTGAGGCGGCGGCCTGCGTGGTCCTTGCGGGGGACGATCGCCCGGTCGACCTCGACGGCGCAGGCGCGCCCGCCGAGGCCCAGCATCTCCACCAGCTCGGCCACGGTGCAGCCCTCCCGAATGGACCGCTGCTCGCCATTGACCGTGACGGTCATGGCGTGATCCTGCGATTGGGCCGCATGGCTGCGAGTGTCCATGACGTAAGATTAGCCATCGCAATGCGGTGCACGCGCATCATCCTCGGGTCGGTCGCTGCAGCCGCGCTGCTCGCGGGCTGCAGCAAGCCCGAGTACGACACGTCCACCCCGGAGAAGGCGCTCCAGGCGGTGCAGAAGATGCTGGCGGACGGAAGGCCGGAGCTGCTGCCGACCATGATCGACATCCCCGCGCGCGACGTCACGTTCGATGACGGGGTGACGGAGGCGAGCGCAATCGGCGAGGTCAAGGGCAAGGCAGGCGACATGCTCGCGCGGCTCTGGCGCGTCTCGCGCAAGATCAAGCAGCGGTTTCCGGCGGACCTCGAGAAGGAAGGCGACCTCGGCGTCACGCAGCTGCGTGGGCGCGACCTTCAGGGCCTTGCACGCCGGATCGTCGCTGACCCGTTTGCGTACATCGAGTCCCAGCGCGAGAAGCTCGCCGCAGAGGATCTCGGCGACGGCACCGCAGCGCTCGACTGGGAGGGCGAGCCGCTCTTTGGCGGCACGGTGACGATGGTGGAGCGTGGCGATGGCTGGAAGTTCGCGGTGCCCGTCGAGCTGCTCCGCAGCAGCCAGTACTGGCCCGACACGCGTCACGAGTGGGCGGTGCTGGCATCGATGATGCTCGCCGTCGAGAACTCGCTGATCGACTTCGAGGCGGAGATCGACGATGGCCGGATCAAGAGC
>CAZKTN010000004.1:86352-123742 GCA_964555705.1 uncultured Isosphaeraceae bacterium
GGCATCTTGATGCCCTGAGCCTCTGCGATCGCCTTCACCATGAAGTTGGGGCCGTTGCCGATGTAGGTCATCGCCCCCATGAACACGGCGCCGCACGAGATGCCGATCAGCACGTCGGAGTGCACTGTCTCGCCGCCGACCAGATGCAGGATGCCCGGGCCAGTGGCGTCTGGCGGCGCAAGCCCGATCGCCGTCTGCAGGAACACGAGGTAGGTCGGCGCATTGTCGAGCACAGCGGAGAGCAGGCCCGTCGCCCAGAAGAACTGGTCTGGCGTGTTAACGCCGAGTCCGCCACCCATCGACCTGAGCACCTGCATCGGCACCTGCATCGCGACGAAGATCCCGATGAAGAGAGCGGCGACCTCCGCGATCGGGTGCCAGTTGAACTTGTTGTGGTTGCGCGCCGCGAAGGGGGAGGTCCACAGGCTCAGCAGGAGCACCGTGACCATGATGCCCTCGCGCAGGAAGTTGGGCGTGACGAATGGCACCGCCAGCCACTCCGAGAGCGGGAACATGCGGCCTGGCACCACGAACGCCACAGCGCCGAGGATGAGCGCGAGCCAGAGGATGTTGATGAGTCCCTCCATGCGGAACCGGGAGCCGGGCGCAATGGCCCGCCGCTCCACGTGCACCTCAAGCGGCTCCGCCCGGAAGGCGCGCCTCTCGAGCGTGTAGTAGATGCACAGCAGCACGCCGTTGACGATGATCCACTCCTTCCACAGCACGAGCGTCCAGAAGAAGGGCACGCCCTTGAGGTAGCCCAGGAAGAGCGGCGGGTCGCCGATCGGAAGCAGCAGCCCTCCGCAGTTGGACACGCAGAAGATGAAGAAGATGACGGTGTGCACCTTGCGCGTGCGGCGCTCGTTCACGCGAAGCAGCGGCCTGATGAGGAGCACGCTGGCGCCGGTCGTGCCAAGGACACTCGCGAGCGACGTGCCCACGATCAGGAACAGCAGGTTGATGAATGGCGTGGGCCGCGCGCGCGTGTGGATCGCGATGCCGCCCGACACCGCAAAGAGCGACGCGAGCAGCACGATGAAGGGGATGTACTCGTCGAGGATCGCGTGCCTGACCGCATGGCCCGCGGCCGCCGCGCCCGCCTCCATGTCCGGCGCGGACAGGATCAGGTAGGCCAGCGTGGCGACGCCGCACGCGACCGACACCTGCACCTTGCTGAAGTTCTTCTCCCACCAGTGGTGCGTGGCCGGGATCAGCGGGAAGAGCGCGATGCACAGCAGCAGCGCCACGAAGGGAGCGGTGCCCAGCTGCCATAGGGGAGGCAGCGCGCCGCTCGCCTCCGCAATGAGCGCGGGGAGGTGGATCGCGCCGGTGGCCGCGCCAATGCTGCCTGGCGCAGCGGACATGTCCAGCAGGGTCTGCATGGCGAGGCGCACGATACGCACGATCCGTCAGCGCTGCGTGAAGGCATCGGTCCGCGACCTAGACTGCATTCGGTGCGAGAGGACTTGCCGCGATGCGCCCGATGCGAGAGACGCCACGTCGTGGCAGCCCGGCCGCGGATGGGTGCGCGCACGCAGCGGGACGCTGCCGTCGTGTGCGCGATGTGGTGTGCGGTGGCTGCGTGGTCCGGCGCACTCTCGGTGACGGCGGCCGGGCAGCCCCAGGCACCGGCGACTCGGGGCGGTGCGGCCGCGCCCGCGCGTGCAGCGGGCCAGGCTGCAGACATGCTGTTGCGCGGCCCGACGGTGCCGCCGAACTCGAGCAACGCGCTTGCGGGCACCTTCGTGTGGGAGCGCGACGGGTTCGTCGAGCCGGTCGCGTGCGCATCTGCGGGCGATGGCCGATTCGTGGTCGCTGACGCGAGCGGCGCCGTCCGTGCGATGTCTGCGGCGGATGGGACGCCCCTCTGGAGCGTGGATCGCGGCGCTGGAGGCCAGCTTGTGCGCCCCTCATCCGTGGCGTCCTACGGCGACGGCGCGGTGCTCGTGTCGGACCCGGCGCGCGGCGTCGTGGCGATGCTGTCCTCCGTCGACGGAAGTGACCTTGGCGCCTGGCCTCCGGAGGGCGAGCTCCGGCGCGCGTGGGAACGCGCGGCCATCGTGCCCGGTGCGCTCGCCAGCGCGCCCGGACCTTCGGATGTGCCGCGCGTCGTTGTCGCCGACGCGAACGCATCAGGCCGCGTGCTGGTGTGCGATGGCGATTCGGTGAGAGTCGTAAGCCTGCCTTTCGTGGCCGCCGGCGCCACGATCGCCGCAGACGGGTCGATCATGCTGTCCGACCGTGATGGCCACCGCGTGATGCGGCTCGCCGCAGACATGCCCGCTGATCCCGCCGTGCAGCCGTCGGCGCTGACGTGGGGCGGCCGCGGCCCGTACCCGGGTCTCCTCAACTCCCCCAGAGGACTGTGCGCCGCGGGTCCGTGGATCCTCGTGGCCGACGAGCACAACCACAGGATCGTGCGCTGCGATGCGGCTGGCGCAGGCAGGCTCGCGTACGGGCAGCACGCGGTCCGTCCGCGTGCGGGTCGCGGCGCCGTGCACTACCCCGTCGCGGTGGCGCACGACGCGGAGTCGGGAATCGCGCTGGTCTGCGAGCCATTCGAGCGCCGCGTTCAGGCGTACCGGGTCAATCTCGGTCCCGAGCCTGCAGACGTGCGTGTGGTGCTTCCGAGCCTCGAGGGTGTGCAGAGCCACTTCGGGTCCGGCGCGGATGCCGATGGCCAGCGGCTCGTGATGCAGGATCCGGAGTCGTCAAGTGTCGTGGTCTTCGACCTCTCGCTCGAGGCGCCTGCGCACGTGTCGACGATGGGCATGGCCGGCACCAAGCCCCACGAGTTTGTGCGCATCTCGTCGATGGCGATGTCGGGTGGCGGTGCGCTCGTGTGCGTCGCCGATGATGGCGCCCGGCGGATCGCGCTGTGGAGCCTCGCTCCTCGCGAGAAAGAGCTGAGGTTCAATCCCTTCGCGGGGCGTCTTGTGGGCACCTGCACGTACGAGTCGCTCGGGATCGGGGCATCCGAGGGTGTGGCCGATGCAGTTGCCGTCGATGGCGGCTTCCTGCTTCTTGCCAGCGGCGGTGCCCAGGGGACTGAATCGCCCAGGGCGGTGCACGTGAGCCACCTGCTCGAGTCACGCGAGCAGCGCCCCCTGCACCCGCCGGCCGCGGGACGGTGGATGCCGCGTGCCATCGCATGCGATCCGCGAGATGGGCGACTGGCGTGGATCGCACGTCGTGCGGATGCGCCTGCGGGAGCCGCGATGCGATGGGTGCTCGCCGGCGATCGGGTGCAGGAGCTTGATGCGCAGGATCCGGTCGATCTGTGCATCGCGGGCGATGGTCGCGCGCTCGTCTGCGACCGACTGGGCGATCGTGTGATCGAGGTCGCAGTGCAGCCCCAGCAGTCGCGGCAGCCCGGCGAGACGCCGGTGCCGGCGGGCACGCGCATGTGGGGAGGCCGCGGTGCCGCAGATGGCGCGCTGTGGCTGCCCGTGGGAATCCTCGCGCACGGCGACGCCGTGTACGTGGTGGACGGAGGCAACCACCGCGGGCAGGCGTTCGGCGCCGATGGCACATGGCGATCGACGTTCGGTCTCGGGCGCAGCTACACCAGGCCCCGCAGCGAGGACGAGGTGCTTGGGCTGCCGGGAGCGCGCGGCGGCACCGCGGTGCCCGCACCTGCCGCCGGTGGAGTGCCTTCGCCCGTGCAGGGTTCGCCGCAGAGGCAGCCATCAGTGAACGGATCGGCGACCCGAGACACCGCGGAACGCGCGATCCCCAGCGACATCGCGTCGCGTCTCTGGTGGTCTCGGGCTGAAGGTGGCGATGCGGTGCGTGCACCGGTGCGCTCGAACGGAGGAGCGTTCTGGATCCGCGCGCGACTCTCCTCCGACGCACCGATGAATGATGCGTCCACACCTCCGCTGCGGCGGCCGTTCGCGATCGTGGTCGAGGCATTCGAGGATGTCGAGTGCACGCGTCCCTACATCGCCGACAGCGCACTCATCGATTCCTGGATGCCGCACCACCGGCACGGCATGAATGTGGCGCCGCGGATCACCGCTGAGGCGCCGGGTCGCTGGCGTGCGGAGGGCATGCTCATGCACATGTCCGGCCTGTGGGAGATCGATGTGGACCTTGTGCGCGACGGCCGGAGCGAGCGCGCGCAGTGGATGGTGGAGCTGCCATGAACGGTGCGCCGCGTGGATGGCGCGGTCGCGGGTCGGCGAGACACTGGTGGGCAGTGTGCGCGTCTGCGGGCGCATGTGGGCTCGCCGGCAGTGCCGCGATGTCAGTCGATCCTCCGGCGCCGAAGGCCACTCATCCGACGATTGCCGTGTCACCGGAGCAGGTGCGGAGGATTCGCGAGATGGCGTGGCCGGGCCATCCGCCTGCGGATCCCACAAACCGATGGGCCGACAGCGATGCGGCCGCTGCGCTCGGTCATGCGCTCTTCTTCGACCGTGGCCTCTCATCGACTGGCACGGTGTCGTGCGCCACATGCCACCGTCCCGATCGGGCCTTCTCCGACGGGCTGCGGGTCGCTGTCGGCATCGGCACCGGGCCTCGCCGCACCATGACCGTGCTCGACTCCGCGCACCAGAGCTGGCTCGGGTGGGATGGGCGTGCGGACTCGCTGTGGTCGCAGGCGCTGCAGCCGATCGAGCGTGACATAGAGCTCGGATCGAGCCGCCGTGCGGCGCTCGCGCGAGTGTCGAGCGATCCGATGCTGCGTGAGCGGTGGACGGCAGCGTTCGGCCAGGCGCCGCCAGCATCGGGCGATGCGAGCCCGCAGGACATCGATGCGGCGTTTGCGAAGCTCGGGAAGGCGATCGCGGCGTACGAGCGCAAGCTGGTGACTGGACCGAGCGCGTTCGACCAATGGGTGGCGAAGTGGAAGCAGTCCGGCGCGACTGCTGCGCTCACGCCGGATGCGCGCATGTCGGAGTCGGCGCTGCGCGGTCTTTCGCTCTTCACTGGCCGTGCAGGGTGCTGGCAGTGCCATGGCGGCCCAATGCTCAGTGACGGCGAGTTCCACGCACTTGGTGCGCCAGGTCGCCCGGAGCGTGGAGGCGGCGTGTCATCGGACGCGGGCCGCTACGGCGGCGTCGACGTGCTCAAGTCGTCGCCGTTCACGGCGGCGGGCGCTCACTCCGATGCGCCCGATGGCGAGCGTGCGAAGCTGGTGCGGTCGCTCGTGAGGGTGCCCGACCAGTTCGGCGCCATGCGCACGCCAAGCCTTCGGCACGCGGGGCTCGGCGGGCCGTACTTCCATGAGGGGCAGTTCGACTCGCTCGAGGATGTCGTGCGCTTCTACTCGACGCTCGAGGGCGCGCAGTCCCTCGACCACCACCAGGAACAGGTGCTCACGCGGCTCGACCTGTCGCCTCAGGAATCTGCGGATCTCGTGGCGTTCCTCCGAAGTGCGGCGGGCACGCCGCCGCCCTCAACATGGACATCAGATCCGTGGTTGGTGCCCAGGACCGGGGCCTCCATTCCCGCGAATGCGCCCAAGTCGGAGTGATTCCGCTTGGAGGCGAGCAGGACGGGGATACGCTACCGTTCAGAACATGTTGCCGATCGCCAGAGAAGGAATGACTGCGCGGTTGCGCAGCATGGCTGCCGTCACAATCGCGTCGCTCGTCGTGGCGTCGCTCTCCGTCCAGGTGCGTGCCCACGAGGGTGACCCCAAGGGCGGATACTCGGAGCCTCCGGTGTACGCGTCCGTGTGGCGCGAGGGCGATGGCGGGATCGCCGAGCAGTTCGTCTCGAGCGGCGTGCAGCTCAAGTCGTGGTTCCCGCTGAACACGCTATCGACGCCGAGCGCGCTGGCCACCAGCGGCAACGACTGCTGGGGCTACGTGAGCCCGTCAGGGCGCGAGTACGCGATCATCGGGCTCAACACGGGCACTGCCTTTGTGGACATCACGTCGCCCGTGAACGCGACGCTTGTGGCGTTCAAGCAGCGGCCCGGCAACGCCACCGACAGCCTCTGGCGCAACGTGAAGACGTACCGCACCTGGTGCTATGCGGTGAGCGAGGGCGGAGGCGGGATCCAGGTCTTTGACCTTGCGAACATCGACAGTGGCGTGATCACGGAGCTGCCGCAGGTGATGACAGGCGGCGTCGCAAGCACGCACACGATGATCATCAACGAGCAGTCGGGCTACCTCTACCGCATGGGCGGCAGCAGCGGCGTCGGCATCCGCATCTACGCGCTCGAGCCCAACCCCGCATCGCCCACGTACATCGGCCAGTGGTCCGACCGCTACGTGCATGACGGCGCGGTCTACACCTACACGGAGGGGCCCTACGCGGGCAAGGAGATCTTCTTCGCCTGCGGCGGCCTTGGCTCCGGATTCACGCAGACCGGCATGGACATCATCGATGTCACGGACAAGTCGGCGCTGCAGAACATCTCGCGGTTCACCTACCCGCAGGCGGGCTACTGCCATCAGGTGTGGCTCACGGATGACCGCCGCTACGCCTACATCAACGACGAGACCGACGAGAACGGGTTCCAGATCTACGGGCGCACCCGAATCGTCGACGTCAGCAACCTGTCGGCGCCGACGCTCGTCGGCAGCGCGAATCCTGGCGTGGTGAGCGTGGACCACAACCTCTATGTGCGCGGCGGGCTGATGTTCTGCGCGAACTACCAGAGCGGTCTCCGCATCTTCGACATCGCCTCCAACCCCACGTCGCCGCCCCAGGTCGCCTACTTCGACACCCATCCTGAGGCTGACGCGGCCAACTACGCGGGCCTCTGGACGAGCTACCCGTACTTTCCCAGCGGCACGGTCATCGGCGCCGACATGAGCCGAGGCCTCTTCGTGTGGAAGCTCGGCCCGCAGCCCGCCACAATCAGCTATCCCGCGGGGGAGCCCACTCGAGTGGCTCCGGTCGGCGGCGGGTTCCAGGTCGACATCTCGCTCGCACCCGGCGTCTCGCTTGGCAAGGGCAGCCCGAGGCTCCTGTTCGACCGCGGCACTGGGCAGGGCATCGAGTCGGCGCCGCTTGTACCCGTGTCAGGCACGACATACCGGGCGCAGTTTCCGGCGCTCGCGTGCGCATCGCTCGTGAACTACGCAATCGAGGTCCGGCTGGACGACGATGACGTGGTGCGCGATCCGGTGCAGGGACTGACGCAGCTGCCGGTCAACTACGGCGAGACGACGGTGTTCGCCGACGACTTCGAGACTGACCGCGGATGGGTGGGCGCTCAGCCGGGCGACACTGCCACAAGCGGCAGGTGGGTGCGTGTCGACCCCGTCGGCACAGTCGCGCAGCCAGAGGATGACCAGTCCAACCCAGGCACGCTCTGCTGGGTCACCGGCAACGCATCGCCCGGATCGGCATCGGGCGCGGCGGACGTTGACGGCGGGATCACCACGCTGCTCTCGCCGCGCATCGACATGAGCGGGATCTCCAATCCGCTGCTCGTGTACTGGCGCTGGTACTCCAACAGCCTTGGAGGCAGCCCGAACACCGACTCGATGCCGGTGGAGATCTCCAACGACAACGGACTGACGTGGGTGCAGCTCGAGCTGGTGACCGAGAGCCTGGGACGATGGGTCGAGCGGCGCTTCCCGGTCGCCCAGTTCCTCGCGCCGACGGCGAACATGCGGCTGCGGTTCGTCGCACGCGACCTCGGTGCGGGCAGCCTCGTGGAGGCCGGGCTCGATGACGTGAGCGTCATCGTCGAGGACTGCGATCCGGAGCTTCCTGCCGACCTCAATGGGGACGGGCTCGTGAACGGCGTTGACCTCACGATCCTGCTCGGGCAGTGGGGTGCGTCTGGCGCTGCCGACATCGATGGTGATGGCGTCGTCAGCGCGACCGACCTGACTGCGCTCCTCGCGCAGTGGAGCCCATGACGGCATGACGGTCGGCCTCAGCGTCGCGCTCGCGCTGTGCTGCACACCCAGTCCCGAGAGGGAGCGGGTGACGATCCCCGGCACGGCGCTCTCGATCGAGCTTGTGCGCATCCCCGCCTCACCTGATGGATCTGCGCCGGCGATGTGGGTGAGCGCGACCGAGATCCCCTGGGAGGTCTACGACTGCTTCGTCTACGGGTTCGACGAGCCCAAGGCTCCAGCGAGCTCGGCAGCGGGTGGGTCCTCGAACGCGGGCGGCGCCGGCGGCACGTACGCGGAGTCCGACAACCGCCCGGCCGCGAAGGCGGATGCCGTCACCCGTCCGACCAAGCCCTACATCTCGGTGGACCGCGGATTTGGCCATGCGGGATGGCCTGCGATCTCGATGAGCTTCAAGGGCGCGAACGCATTCTGCGCGTGGCTGGAGCTGAGGACAGGCCGTCCGTTCAGGCTGCCGACGGTGACGGAGTGGACGCGCCTCTGCACGGTCGCCGAGTCTGGCTCGGTTCCCATCGAGGAGCGTGCGTGTATGGCCTCCAACTCCGGCGGAACCACCCGCAAGGTCGGTTCCGGGAAGGCGGATGCACTCGGTCTCCACGACCTCTGCGGGAACGTGGCGGAGTGGTGCGTCGCTGAGGACGGGAAGGGCGTAGTGCTTGGAGGCTCGTACCGCGACGCTGCGGAGAGCGTCGGATGCGGCGCCATGCAGCGCGACACGCCCAACTGGAACAGGAGCGATCCGCAGTTTCCAAAGAGCGTGTGGTGGCTCGCAGATGCGCCCCATGTCGGGATGCGCATCGTGTGCGATGCCGGCGCCGGTCCGCTTGGCGCGAGTGCCGCATCCGGTGCGCCAGACCATCCACCGAGCCAGAAGAAGGAGCCCAAGGCGCCATGAGCGACGCATCGTCAGGCCACACGCGACGGGATTTCATCGGTTCCGCAAGCGGCGCTGTCGCTGCGGGTGCGCTCGGGCTCGGTGCGGCGCCTCGGGTCTTCGGTTCGGTGGCCGCACCAGACCGCATCCGCGTTGGCCTGGTCGGATGCGGCGGACGAGGCACCGGTGCCGCGGCGCAGGCGCTCGATGCGGATCCTGGCGTGGTGATCTGGGCGCTTGGCGATGCATTCGAGGACAGGGTCAGCTCCTGCCTCAACGGTCTCATGCAGCATGAGGCGAAGGACCGCGTCCAGGTGCCTAAGGAGCGGCAGTTCGCGGGCATCGATGTCGTGGATCGCCTGCTGCCGGAAGTGGATGTCGTGCTCCTCTGCTCGCCGCCGGTCTTCCGGCCGGCGCAGCTCGCCAAGGCTGTGGCCGCAGGCAAGCACGTCTTCTGCGAGAAGCCGATGTGCGTCGATGGACCCGGCTACAGGTCCGTGATCGAGAGCGCACGCATCGCGCGCGAGAGGCGCCTGGCGCTCGTGTCGGGATTCTGCTGGCGCTACTCCTCGCCCGAGCGCGCGCTGTTCGGCGAGATCTTCTCCGGCCGCGCTGGCGACGTGGTGGGCGTGGAGTGCACGTACCTGACGTCGCCGCTGGGCGTGCGCGAGCGCAAGCCCGAGTGGAGCGACCTGGACCTGCAGCTGCGCAACTGGCAGCACTTCACCTGGCTGTCGGGCGACCACATCGTGGAGCAGGCAGTGCACTCCATCGACAAGATGGCGTGGGCGATGGGCGGGCGCATGCCGGCGTCGTGCTACGGGGTCGGGAGCCGGTTCACTCGCGACGAGATCCCCGAGCGCGGCGACGTCTACGACAACTTCGCGATCCTCTACGAGTACGCGGATGGGCCGCGCAACACGCTGATGTGCAGGCAGCAGGCCAACTGCTTCAACGACAACACCGACCACATCACGCTCTCGCGCGGCTATGCCTTCATCAACGGATGGGGGCCCACGCTTTGGATCCGCGATCCCAAGGGCAACCCGCTCTGGTCGTGGGACTCCAGCGCGGAGATCCCGAACATGTACCAGGTGGAGCATGATGAGCTGTTCCGGTCGATCCGCGCGGGCAGGCCCATCAATGACGGCGCGTGGATGGCCGACAGCTGCCTGATGGCGATCATGGGACGCATGGCCGCCTACACGGGCCAGAAGGTGACGTGGGAGCAGGCGCGCGACTCCGGCGAGTCGATGCTCCCGACCGACTGGAGCCCATCTCCAAGGCCAGTGCCCCCAGTGCGCAAGCCTGGTGTCGTCACGAGGGCGTAGCCGCACACGAGGCCCCTGACCATGACTTGCGAGCAAGATCCCGTCCACCGCCGTGATGTGCTTCGCTCGGGTGCCATGGTGCTGGCGGCAGCGGCTGCCGCAGCGTCATCGGTCGCTGCAGCCGCGCGAGCGATCGGCGCGCACGCCGGATCGGGCGAGCCCGGCGCATCGCCTTCACCGGGCGAGTCGCGCGGTCGCCCCCTGAGGGTCGGCGTCATCGGATGCGGCGGGCGCGGCACTGGTGCGGCATTCGATGCTCTTGCGGCGAGCCCCGACACGCGCGTCACGGCGCTCGCGGACCTGTTCCCCGGTCGCGTCGACGCAGCGCGCGCAGCTCTCGCGGAGCACGGCCAGGGGCGCGGCGATGTTGCGCCGGACATGTGCTTCGTGGGGTTCGACGCCTACCTGAAGCTGCTCGGCACCGACGTCGACTGCGTGATCCTGGCGACGCCACCAGGCTTCCGTCCTCTCCACTTTGCCGCCGCAGTCGATGCGGGGCGCCACGCGTTCATCGAGAAGCCGGTCGCAGTGGATCCCGCGGGCGTGCGGGCCGTGCTCGCGGCGGCAGACCGTGCCGACGCGAAGGCACTCTCGGTGGTTGCGGGCACGCAGCGTCGGCACGAGCGCTGCTACCGCGAGGCCATGGCGAGGATCCGCGCGGGCGCAATCGGGCGACCGATCGCCGCGCGCTGCTACTGGAACCAGGGAGGCCTCTGGCACGCCGAGCCGGATCCCGCGCTCTCGCCGTTGCAGAACCAGGTTCGCAACTGGCTCTACCACACGTGGCTCTCGGGCGACCACATCGTGGAGCAGCACGTGCACAACATCGACGTGGTGCAGTGGGCATTCGATGCGCTCCCCACCAGTGCGTGCGCCACTGGCGGAAGGCAGTCGCGCACGGGTCCGGAGTTCGGCGCCATCAACGACCACTTCTCGGTGCACTTCGACTTCCCCGGCGCGCGCTTCGCGGCATCGATGTGCCGGCAGCAGGACGGCACCGATGGCAGGGTCGATGAGGTCATCATCGGGACCGAGGGCGTCGCGCTGCTGCGTCCGGGCGGCGGCGAGATCCGGGGCGCGCACCCGTGGACGTACCGCCCCGCGGAGGACCCGAGCCCGTACATGCTTGAGCATGTGGCGCTTCAGGAGTCGATCCGCGGCAATGCGCCGCGGGTGAATGAGGCGCGCCAGATCGCGCGCAGCACGATGATGGCGATCCTCGGGCGCATGAGCGCCTACAGCGGGCGCGACCTCACGTGGGATGACGCGATCGCGGCTCCGCTCGACCTGATGCCAGCATCGATTGACGCAGGCGTGGCGCCTGAGGAGGCAATCGCGCGTCCGGGCATCACGCGTCCATGGACGAAGGCCTAGCGGATCAGTCCGCCGGGGATCGTTTGCTCGTTGGCGATCCAGTCACGCGTTGAGACGGCGGCCCAGGCGCCGCTGAGGTCGCGCTCACGCATGCAGGGAATCCCGGCGTGGCGCGGATCAGCACAGGCCCGTCCGGGGTCTCGCGGTAGGCGACCCGCATCTCGATGGCCACGCCGGTTGCGCGGATGCGCTCGCAGAGCGCATCCATCTCGCCCACACCAAGCACCGAGAGCGACGTCGCTGCCGCATCGGCCACCACAGGATCGGTGCTCCACACGGTGGGCGCGATGGAGTGGTTCACGGCCTTGCCTGTGCGCGGATCCACGATGTGCGAGTGCCTCTGCCCGCCGTGCACGAGCACCTGCTCCGCGTCGCCGCTCGTCGACAGTGCAGACTCGCGCAGCGACACGACGCACGCCTCTAGCGTGCCCATGCCCGACTCGATTGCCACCTGCCATCCCTCGCGTCCCCGCGGGGGCAGGCCGGCGGCCACATCTCCGCTCACGGCCACCAGCGCACGGTTGCAGCCGTCACGGCGCGCCGCCGCAAGGGCGGCCGCCGACGCGATGCCCTTGCCGATGCCGCCGAAATCGAGCGTCATGCCCTGAAGGTCAAACCGCAGCGTGCCCGCAGCACGATCGGCGCGCACGTGCCGGTATCCGATGCGCGCACGGGCGTCGGCGATCGCGTCCTCCGCGGGTGGCGCGCCCGAGGCACGCGCCTCGCGCCAGAGCGTCACTACGGGGGCCGCTGTGCAGTCGAAAGCCCCATCGGTGAGGCGAGACATCTCGCCCGCGCGGTACGTCGCATCGACAAGGATTGGCGATGCAGCCACAGCCGTCCCGGGCGGCACGGCGCGTGCCGCATCGAGCGTGGCGCGGAGTCCGCTCGATGCGGTCCAGTCGGAGAGTGACTCGTCGACGGCGCGCGCGGCGTCGAACGCGGCCCGCGCGGAGCGAGCGGCACGGTCTGCGCTGTCGTCGTCGATGACGACGAGCATCTCCACGCCCATGACCATCTCCCGGAAGCGGTGGAGCGTTGCCGCGTTCGGCGCCTCGCGTGCCGTCGAGCATGCGCCCGCGCACGTCGCAACGGCGGTCGCCACCGCTGCGCGGCGCAGCGCGCGCGCCATCGGCTGCCGCCGCTGCACGTCACGCCCCGGCATCGGATGACTCCGCGGCATCGTGGTCACGGTGCGCGTCCCGGATCGCGCGGATCTCCGGCAGCCGCCTGAAGAGGATGTCCACGAGCTCGGGATCGAACGCCCGGTTCGCCTCCGCGCGTATCGCCTCGAGCACCTGCGCCTCTTCCCACGCGCGCTTGTAGGCGCGGTGGGAGCTGAGGGCGTCGAACACGTCCACAAGCCCCACAATGCGCGCGAAGAGGGGGATCTCCTCTCCTCGGCGGCCGCGCCGCGACAGTCCCTCAAGGAGCCCTGGATATCCCTGCCCGTCCCAGCGCTCGTGGTGGTGCAGCGCGACCTCGCGCGCGGCCTCGTCGAAGTCTGTGGGCTGGTCCTCGAAGAGCCCGGCGCCGATCTCCGAGTGACGCTTGACCTGCTCGAACTCCTCGGGGGTCAGCCGTCCGGGCTTGCGCAGGATCGCATCCGGCACGCCGATCTTGCCCACGTCGTGCAGCTTGGCGGCGATCCTCAGGCGGTCGCGCTGGCGCTCGAAGCTTGCGCCGTCGAGGCCGCGCCTGCGTGCCCACTCCTCGAAGATCACGGTGGCGTAGCCGGCGACGCGCTCCACGTGCGGTCCCGTCTCGGAGGGGTCGCGCACCTCAGCCATCCGGATCATGCGCAGGATCACGCTCTCGGTGAGGTGGGCGCGCTCGATGGCGACGGTCGCGATGCTCGCAAAGTGCTCGAGCAGCGACGTGTCATGGGCGCCGAACCCCTCGCGCGGCACGTCCTCGGTGCCGATGGGGTTGATGAGCTCCACCACGCCGAGCACGCGGCCTGACCTGTTCTTGAGCGCCACGCCGAGCATCGACCTGGTGCGGTATCCGAGCAGCTGGTCGAAGCTCTGGTCGAAGCGGAATGGCAGGCTCGGATCGGTCGCGTAGCAGTCGTCGATCCGCAGCGACTGGCCGCTCAGCGCCACCCATCCCGCAATGCTCCTGTCGTTGATCGGGAGGCGGAAGCTCGACACGCGCGGAGTCTCGCCAGTGGTCGAGCGTCGCGCGAGGGAGTCGTTCTGGAAGTACGCGAAGCGGAGGTAGTCGCCCTCGCGCATGAAGATCGTCCCTGCGTCGGTGCCAAGCAGGTGACGCGCCTCGGACAGGATGCGCTCCATGAGCGTGTGGAAGTCATGGATCTGGTTGAGCTCGATGCCCACCTGCAGAAGGCCGGACATGCGCGTGCGCCACGACGCGCCGCCGTGCCCCTCGGGCACGCTCTCGCGCCGGCGCAGCTCGGCGAGCTCGCGCTGCGCGTGGCGCAGCTCCGTCTGCACCCGCTGCAGCGCAGCCACGGCGGTGTTTCGGCGCACCAGCGAGAGGTAGGCAGCCGATTGGATGCGGGCGCGGGCGCGCAGCTCAGGCGGATCCACCGGCATCGCGACAGCATCCGATGCGCCAGCGCCGAAGGCGCGCTCGCGCGATGACGCGGTGGCGCCGCGCTGCAGCGCGATCACAGGCACAGCCTCCGTCTCGGGGCTTCGCTTGAGCACCTCCAGCGCGCGCAGCGAGTCGCCGCTGTCGTCGCGGAGCTCAAGGACGATGACCGTGGGGCATGTGCGGACGGCCTCGTCGATGGCATCGCCCGCACGACTCGTCTCGACAGCGAACTCAGGTGTGCCAGCGAACGCGCCCGCGAGGTCCGCGCAGGATCGCGCATCGTCCGACGCCACGAGCACCACGTGTGCCGCCCGCGGTTCGCCGGTCGGCGGGACGTCATGCCCCTCGGGTCCGCGCCTTTCCGTCGAGTCGCCGGACGCCATCACGCTCTCCGCGGGTTCCGGGCGCCCGGTCCGGGACGCTCGCGGGCGGGCCGGTCCGTCACGCGAGGCTGGCTGGTGGCCGCCTCGGCCATCGACTCTGCACTTCCCGGCCGTGCAGGCTCGGACTTCGCGAAGAGGATGCGTCCGGCCGCCGTCTGCACGCTGTTGACCACGATCCCGCGCACCACGGTCCCCATCAGGTCGGCTGCGCCCTCGATGACGACCATCGTGCCATCGGGCATGTAGCCCACACCCTGCCCGGGATGCTCGCCGACACGCGACACCTCGACGTCGACCGGATCGCCCGGCCCAATCGACGGCCGCAGCGCCGCGGCGAAGTCATGGAGGTTGATGGTGGGGACACCCGAGATCTCGGCGACCCTCTGCAGCGCGCTGTCGGTGGTGGCGATGCGCAGCCTCTCGCCGCGCGCATAGTCCACGAGCATGCGGTCGACGGGCTTCCGCTCGAGCGCGGGGTCCTCGATGCGCACGTCGGCGAAGGGCTCGGCCTGAAGGCGCGCAACGATGTCGAGTCCGCGGCGGCCGCGTGCGCGCTTCTGCCGGTCTGCGCTGTCGGCGAGCTGCTGCAGCTCATCGAGCACGAATCGCGGCACGACAAGCGAGGCGTCAAGAAGCCGGCTTGCCGCGATCGACTCGATCCGGCCGTCGATGAGCGTGGAGGTGTCGAGCACGATCGGGCGCACGCCACGCGGCTGCTTGGAGAACTCGACGTAGGGGATCACCAGCCGGAAGTCGTCCTTCGTGGTCAGCACGAAGCTCACCGAGAAGTAGCAGAGCACCAGCCCGACGACGATCTTGATCAGGCCCACATACAGCAGTGCAGTGTCGGAGTTGACCTCCCATGCGCGAGCCACGATGTCGATGATCGACCCGATGGCCAGAGCGACCACGAGTCCCAGGCAGATCCCCAGGTAGATGCCGACAATCGAGGTGAGCCGCTTGTTGGGCGTCAGCGCATCAAGCAGCAGCACCACAAGCGCGACACCCGCAGCGGCGATGATGAATCCTGCAACGGTGCTGGGGCCGAACTCGGCCGTGCTCCGGGCGCTGGCCACCGTAGCCATGACCACGGACACCAGCGTCACGATGAAGATCAGCCGCACCGCAACCAGCAGGAATCCGGATCGTCGCTCCTCTCCGTCGCCGGAGGGCTTCTGGGCAGGCCTCGGCACCACGATCGGGGGCGCAGGATCCGACTCGGTCTGGTCCCTCGCATCCATGTCCGTGATGGTACGGCGCGCCGCGGAGTAGACTTCCGCTTCGGTGTCGTCGAGGACGGCCGGGCCCGGCGGGCGGGTCTCCCGTGAAATTGGTCAGGGCCTGACCGCAGCAGCCATAAGCGTCGAGGTCCGTGCCGAAGGTCGCCTGGCCGTCCTCGGCGACACCGTGTCACTGCGACTGGAGATCCACTTGGCTACGACCTCATCCACCTCAGGCTCGCGCGCCAAGGCATCCAAGGGTGCCGAGGCCCCGGCGCCGCCGGCGGGCGCGCCGGCTGCCTACCAGGTCCTCGCGCGCAGGTACCGGTCGCGCTCCTTCGACGAGCTCGTCGGCCAGGAGGCGATCGCGCGCACGCTCAGGAACGCGATCGCGACAGGCCGCACTGCGCACGCGTACCTCTTCTGCGGCACGCGCGGCGTCGGAAAGACGAGCATGGCGCGCATCTTCGCGCGTGCGCTGAACGCCACCGAGAGCCTCTCGGAGCAGGAGGCTGTCGCCAGCGCGATCCTGCGCGGCGAGGACATTGACGTGATCGAGATCGACGGCGCCAGCAACCGCGGGGTGGATGACGCGCGCGACCTCATCGCTGGCGCGGGCATCGCGCCCACGCGGAGCCCCTACAAGATCTACATCATCGACGAGGTCCACATGCTGACGCAGCCTGCGTTCAACGCGCTGCTGAAGACGATGGAGGAGCCTCCGGCGAACGTGAAGTTCATCCTGTGCACCACCGAGCCGCACAAGGTGCCGGCCACCATCCAGAGCCGTTGCCAGCGATTCGACTTCCACAGCATCCCGTCGTCGCGCATCGCGGCCCACCTGTCGGACGTGCTCGCCAAGGAAGGCATCACTGCGGACGAGTCGGTGGTCGCGCAAGTGGCGCGCCTTGCCAACGGATCGATGCGTGATGGCCTGAGCCTGATGGACCGCCTCGTGTCGGCCGCACAGGGGCACGTCTCCGCCGAGCTCGCGCGCGAGGTGCTCGGCCTCCCTGACGACGAGCTGCTTGATGCGCTTGTCGAGGCGATCGCCAGCGGCCAGCCGCAGAACGCGCTCGCCGCCGGAGCGGCGCTCCTCGAGCGAGGCATGTCGCCCGACCATGCGCTCGAGACTCTCGCGGCTCGCCTGCGCGACTCGATGATGCTGCTGGTGTGCGGGTCGGAGACCGAGCTTGTGGACGTGGCGCCGGAGACGCGCTCGCGGCTGCGTTCGGCTGTCGGCAGCTTCGACGTGCCCGGCCTCGTGCACCTGGTAACGCTCTGCGACGCGACGAGCCGAACCATCCGCAACTCCAGCATCCCAAGAGCGCTCTTTGACGCGGCGCTCGTCAGGCTCGCGCTTGCCGAGCACTTCGCGAACGCTGCGGGCCTGCTCAGCGGTACGCGCGGAGCGCTCCCGAGGGCCCCCGACCCAAAAGCCTGAGTGCAGCGCGTGCGGCACCCGCATCGGCAGCGGGTCCCGCGGCACCGGGGAGGGCGCCAGCCGCGACCGCGGCGCCGGCTGTGGCATCGGTGCAGCAGCCATCTGCGACAGCCGCACCGCAGCGGTCACCGACACCGGCGCCATCGCCGTCTACTCCACCGACACCACAGCGTGCGCCGACTCAAGTGGCGGCGTCGGCACCGGAGCGCACTGCTCCGGCACGTGCCCCCGTCGTGCCATCAGCCACAGTCGACGCGGTGCGCGCGCATCCGCTGGTGCGGCAGGCGATGGAGATCTTCGATGCCACGTCCATCCGGGTGCGAGCGCGGGCAGACACGCCATCCCTGGCGCCGCCGCAGGAGGCGTCGCCGGATGATGCCGAGCCTGCTCTGCTCATCGATGCGCCAGCTGCCCCGGAGGGAGACCGCTGATGGCAAGGCGCAGCACAGAGGGCGGACCCTATCCGCAGAGCGTGAGCGCACTCGTCGACGCGCTCGCCGGACTGCCGGGCATCGGGCGCCGCACCGCGGAGCGGCTCGCGTTCTGGGTGCTGAAGGCCGACACGGCCGATGCGCTTGCGCTCGCGGATGCGATCCGGGCCGTCAAGCGTGACGTGCGCCACTGCAGCGTCTGCTGGAACCTCACCGACTCCGATCCCTGCCGCATCTGCTCCGACGCGGCACGCGATGCATCGCTCGTGCTTGTGGTGGAGCAGCCCAAGGACCTCATCAGCCTCGAGCAGACCGGGATGCACCGTGGCATCTACCACGTCCTCATGGGCAGGCTCGACCCTCTCGATGGGGTTGGCCCCGAGGCGCTGACGGTGGACGACCTTGTCGCGCGTGTGCAGGATCCGGCCAAGAATGCGCGCGGAGTGGCCGTGCGCGAGGTCATCATGGGGCTCAATCCGGACATGGAGGGCGACTCGACGGCGCTGCTCGTGGCCCAGCGCCTCGCGGGGACAGGGATCGCCGTGACTCGGCTCGCGCGCGGACTGCCCTCGGGCTCCCAGATCGAGTTCGCCAACCGTGCGGCGCTCGCTGATGCGATCGCACTTCGTCAGCCAGTCTGACGTTCAGGGGCAGTAGCCTGCCCGCGGCATGAAGTTCGAGCTGCGACAGCAGGCAAAGCCGGCGCTCGGGCAGCACCTGAAGGTGGCGCCCCGGGTCATCCAGGCCATGGAGATCCTGCAGCTTCCGCAGACGTCGCTCGAGGAGCGCGTCGCGCAGGAGCTGCAGTCCAATGTTGCGCTCGAGGTTGCCGAGGAGGTCCCCGATGAGGACGACCGGCGCGGCGCTGCGGACGAGCGCGCCGCGGAGCAGGAGGAGGACTCGGAGGTCGAGCGCACGCTGGTGGTCGGCGAGCGCGGCGAGGACTTCGAGCGCCTGCGCCGCATCGAGGAGGGCATCGGCGAGGAGTGGCATGGCGACAGCCTTCGCGACACGCACCGTGCGGAGTCGGTGGCCGATGCGCGCGCGGAGCTCTTCGCCAATGCGCCTGGCCGGGGCGCGAGCCTCGAGGAGAGCCTCGCGGACCAGTGGGCGCTCGCCGAGCAGCCCGATGACCTGCAGCGAATCGGCCGTCACCTGATCCCGTTCATCGGCAGCAACGGGCTGTGGACGATGGATGCGCCTGCGCTGGCGCGCGAGCTTGCCGCACAGGGCATCGCCGCTGACGAGGCCGCCGTCAACCGAGTGATCGACGCCATGCAGCGGCACTTCGAGCCCCCGGGCATTGCCGCCCGTGACATGCGCGAGTGCCTTCTGATCCAGCTCGACTCGCTTGAGGAGCGCGCGCGCGGCGCAAGCGTCGGAGAGGACTCGGCGAACGAGGCCGATGTGCGCTTCGCGGATGCGCGCACGCTCGTGAGCGACCACCTTGACGACCTGCGCGAGAACCGCATTCCTCGGATCGAGCAGCGCACAGGCATGGCGCACGCACGGGTAGTACGCGCGATGGAGCTGCTGCGGCTCCTGGACATTGCGCCCGGACGTGCGCTCGCCCAGCAGGAGTCTCTGGCGGTGCGGCCTGACGTCATCATCGAGCGTGCGCCGGAGGGCGACGGCTACGTGGCCCGTCTCGCGGACGGCACCGTGCCGAACCTGAAGGTGAGCGAGGCCTACTTGCGCATGTCGCGCGAGCGCAGCACGGACGACGCGACGCGCACATTGCTGTCGGAGTCGATCCGCCGCGCTCAGTGGTTCATCGATGCGGTGGAGCAGCGGGGTGCCACCCTTCTGCGCGTCGTGAACGTCATTGTGCGCGTGCAGCGAGATGCGCTCGAGCAGGGGTTTGCGGCGCTGCGCCCAATGCCGATGACGGATGTGGCAGCCGAGCTCGGCATGAACGTGAGCACGGTGAGCCGTGCCGTCTCGGGCAAGTGGGCATCGACGCCCCGTGGACCGGTGGAGCTTCGCCGCTTCTTCTCGGGTGGCCGCGAGACGGAGTCTGGCGCGGACCTCTCGTGGGATGCCGTGAAGGCGATCGTGAAGGAGATCGTCGATGCCGAGGATCGGCACAGGCCGCTGTCGGACTCCGCGATCGCCGCGCAGCTCAAGGGCCGCGGCATCACGCTCGCGCGCCGGACGGTCGTCAAGTACCGCGAGCAGATGGGCATTCCCGCGGCGCGCATGCGGCGCCGCCACGGCGACTGACGCATGCGCTGCACGGGATGCGGATACGAGCTCTGGAGCATGGCCCCCGGCCGCTGCCCCGAGTGCGGCCGCGACTGGACGCACCGCGACTTCCACTACCTGCCGGGACGCGTGCGCTTCCTGTGCCCGCACTGCGAGCACGCGTACTCGGGCCTCGGGCCCGAGGGGCGCCCATGGCCAGAGTCCTTCGACTGCCGCGCGTGCGGCCAGCACGTGACGCTCGACATGATGCGCGCGCTGCCCGCGCCCGGGCTCGGCACTGACCAGGTGATGGGCAACATCCACCCGTGGGTGGAACGGGCCCGCATCGGTCGGTGGCGAGCCTTCTGGCGGACGCTCCGTGCGACGCTCACTGCGCCGCACGAGATCGGTCGCGCGCAGCCGCACAATGCGCGCGTTCGCGATGCGCTCATCTTCAGCGCCTGGGTCTCCGCCATCACGCTGACGCTGCCGCTCACGTGCATGGGGTTCCAGGTGATCCCGATTCTGCTCGCGGCTCCGGGCGCCACCATCACCTCCTCCGAGACGATGCTCATGCTCGGCGCAGCGCTTGGGGGAATTGCCTTCCGGCCGCTCATCTCGCTTCTGCAGGCGGCGGTCGGTCACCTCGTGCTCAAGGCCACAGGACCGGTCCGCGGCGGCTGGAACGTGACCGCGTGCGCGTGCCTGTACGGCATGGGGCCTGTGGTGGCGGACTCGGTTCCCTGCCTCGCGTGCGTGTCGCCGATCGGCTCGATCTGGAGCCTCATCTCGTCGATCATCCAGCTCTCTGCGGCACAGGGCGTGTCGGGCCGTCGCGCATCGCTTGCGCTGCTGCTTCTGCCTGGCATTGCGCTTGCGGCGGGAGGCGGCATCCTGTTCTGGTTCATCGACTCCGGCGCGGGCCCGTAGCGCTGCGGCCAGCTGGCCGCGCGCTAGACCTTCAGCCGTTCCCATCCGGGCGACAGGAACCGCCATAGGAAGAGAAGTCCGCGCACCACAAGCTCGCCGCACAGGGCCATCCAGATCCCCGCGAGCCCAAGGTCCAGGTGCACGCCGAGCAGCCATGCGGCCGGCAAGCGCACTCCGTAGCTCGAGATGACCGTGATGATGAGGCACCATGTGGTGTCGCCGACGCCCCGAAGCCCGTTGCGGATCACCATCGAGAGCGCGAAGAACACCTGCACGATGCCGCAGATGAAGAGGAGCCTCGGCGTCTCCGCAAGGTGCACGGGCTCGCGGCTGATCAGCCGCGTCAGCGGCTCGCCGGCCACCATGAACACGACGCCCATCAGGCCCATGATGGTGACGCCGACCCATGTGCATGCCCAGATCGCCTGCCGCGCCTTGCGGATGTTGCCTGCACCTGCGTACTGCCCGGCGAGGGCGCCTGCCGCGATGCCCATCGCGAAGCCGGGCAGGAAGCTGAACGCCTCCCACTGCACGGCGATCATGTGCGCGCCGATGAGGCCGCCCGCCTCGTCCTGCGAGGCGCCGCGCGCGATCGCCACCATGCCGATGAACATCAGCACGAAGAGGTTGACGGCCCACATCGCGATGCCTTCCGCGAAGTTGGGCACGCCGATGCGCGCGATGCGCCATCCCATCGCGCGGTCGACGGCAAGATGCGACCGGTCGGGCTTGAAGCCCGGCACGCCGCGGAAGATGGCGCGAAGGGTCAGCGCCGCCCCGACGACGTAGCTCAGCGCGGTGCCTGCGGCGATGCCGAGCACGCCCCACTCGGCGGCGTCGAGCGGAAGCAGTCGCGGGATCTCCATCCCAAGCAGCGCACCTTCCACGCCCGAGAGCACCCATGTGGCGATCACGTTGATGACGTTGACGATGATCGCGATCGTGCTCGGCGCCGTGGTGTCGCCTGCGCCGTGAAGGCACATCGATCCCACGGTCATCACGCCTGCGAAGGGCATGGCCACCGCAAGCACGCGCACGTACTGCACGCAGAAGTCGAGCGACCGTCCCTCGAGTCCCGAGACCTGCGCCAGCGGCACCACGACCCACCACAGCGCGACGCCGACGAGAGCACCCCATCCGACGCTCAGCAGGAGTGCATTTCCTGCCGCTCCCTCCGCCTCGGCGCGGTTGCCGGAGCCCATCGCGCGGGCGATGATCGCCTGCCCTCCGACGCCGAGCCCTGCCATCGCGATGCCGATGAACCAGCCCACGTAGGAGCCGATGCCGATGCCGTCGAGCGCTGGCACCACGGTTCCCTCGGGCAGGAACCCCGCGACCATCTTGTCGACGAGTCCGACTGCCGCAGTCATCAGCTGCTGGAGCAGCACCGGCAGCGCCAGAAGCCAGATCGCCGAGGGCATCGACCGGCCCGCGAGCTTGCCGCTGCGGATCTCGCCCTCCAGCGAGACCTCAGCCTCCTCCATCGCGAGCACCGCATCAGGCGGATCGTCAGGGCTCGCCGCTGTTGTGGCGGGGTCGGTCTCCCTCAAGCCGGGCTCACTTCACGCCCGCGCCGACGTTGCCGAAGGGGGCAGGGGCCGCCGCACCATCGGTGTACGTGCTCTTGGCGCCACGGGCGGCGAGGCCTGTCGGCACGCCTGGCGACTCGAACTTCGGGATGTCCCAGAAGACCAGGTAATCCCAGAATCCGAGGTCGCGCTGGTAGGTCGGGTAGAGGTACGTCTGGTCGGCCGCGAAGCGAGCCGGCGCGGGCGTCGACGCGTACCACGAGAGCCACATGCGCCGGTTGAGGCCGAAGTCCTGGTCGGTGAGGAGACGCAGGCTGTCGAGGCTCGCGAGGTTGACCGCGAGCTCCGACTGGTCGAGGGCGGTGGCCAGCGCCTGGAAGACGTCATCGCGCGGATACTGCCCGAGGCCGATCGCGAGCTCGACGCGGATATCGCTCTCCTCCTGCTCCGCGACGAGCCTTCGCCACATCGCCTCAGCAACGCGCTCGTTGTGCAGCCGCTGCAGCGCCGCGGCCGCCGCGAGGCGAACCTGGAAGAAGGAGCTGTCGAGCCGCTGCGCGATCAGCGTGGCGTCGTCAGGCGTGCCATGCCGGCCGAGCGCCTCGATGGAGGCCGCCTGCACAAGAGGATCGCGCTCCTCCTGCACATAGAAGCGGTAGAGCTTGACGTACGCCTCGGTCCCTCCGAAGACGGAGTTGGACAGCAGCGAGATGCCGCGGCGCATGTTCTCGCTGTCGGTGGTGTCGACAGCCCATGCCGCAGCCTGCTGCGGGGATGGAGGCACGAAGGACTCGCCGAAGGACTTGAGGTCGCTGCCGATCGTGTCGCATGCGCCACCGAGCAGCGCAAGCGTGCCGCACGCAGCGGTGCACACGATCGACGTGGTCCTCATGGGTGCGGAGGATAGTCGCGTCGCCGCAGGTGCAGGGGCGATTGCCTACGCTTGCGCGAATGGCGAGGCTCCGCATAAGAGGCGTTCCGCTCGGCGTCTACCAGACCAACGCGTACCTGCTGTGGATCGACTCGTCCGAGCGCCCGTGCTGGGTCATCGATCCCGGCGAGGATGCCGCAAAGGTCCTGCTGCCCATCATCCGTGCCGAGGGCCTGAACGTGCAGGCGATCCTGTGCACGCATGCCCACCACGACCACATCGCTGGCCTCGAGTCACTCCGCACTGCGCTAGGCGATCCTCCGCTCTACGGGCACGCGGATGAGCAGCGGTGGTATGGAGACCCGTCGCTCAACTTGAGCGCCTACACGGATGGGCCTCCCTCATCAGCGCGCGCACCCGACCACGCCCTTGCCGAGGGAGATGAGATCGAGCTCGGGCCGACGGCATGGCGTGTGTTGCATGTGCCCGGCCACAGCCCAGGATCGGTGGCTCTGGTGTGCAATGCCGCGAACGTGGCCATCGTGGGTGACACGCTCTTTGCCGGATCGATCGGCCGAAGCGACCTTCCGGGCGCCGACCCGGCGACGCTCGCGGCGTCGCTCGCGCGCATGCTTCGTGACCTCCCGGACGCGACCACAGTGCACCCGGGCCATGGGCCGTCCACCACGATCGGCGCCGAGCGCCGCTCGAACCCTTTCCTGCAGCGAGGCATGGACTGGGCCAGCGCCTAGCGCGCCGCACGTGCCTGCGCCCACTCGCGCATCCGAAGCTCAAGCACATCAAGCGGCAGGGGTCCGGCCCACAGCAGGTGGTCATGGAAGGCGCGCAGGTCGAAGCGCTCGCCGAGAGTCGCCTCGCACTCGGCGCGGATCGCCCTGATGCGCAGCTCGCCGATCTTGTAGGCGAGCGCCTGGCCGGGCCATGAGATGTAGCGGTCGATCTCGCGCTCGATGTTGAGCGGCGAGAGCGCGGTATGGCGTGTCATGTACGCGATCGCATCGTCACGCGACATGCCGAGCGCGTGCATTCCCGTGTCCACCACAAGCCTGCACGATCGCCACATCTCGTAGAGAAGCCGGCCGAAGTCGTCATAGGGATCCTCGTAGAGCCCCATCGGGATGCCAAGCCGCTCGGCGTAGAGCGCCCACCCCTCGATGAACGCGGTCGACTCGACGTCCTGGCGGAACTCGGGCAGTCCCTCGAGCTCCTGCGAGATCGCGATCTGAAGGTGATGCCCCGGCACGGCCTCGTGCAGCGAGAGCGGCACGATCTCGTAGGTCGGACGCTGGTCGAGCGCATAGGTGTTTGCGTAGAACCATCCGGGAAGGCCAGCTTTCATGCTGCCCGGCATGTAGTAGGCGGTGGTCTGCTGCGGGGCCATGAAGCGGGGGATCTCGCGCACGCCGTAAGGCAGCCGCGGGAGCTTGCCGAAGTACTCCGGAAGCAGCGCATCGATTCGCTTGCAGATGTCACGGTACCGGCCCAGCAGCTCCTCGCCGGTGGTGCAGTAGAAGCGAGGGTCGGTGCGCAGGTAGGCGATGAACGCGGCGCGACGCTCGTGAGCGGGCATCTGCGCTCGTGCGGGATCCGCGGCGTACCAGTCCGTGCGCGCGATCACCTGGTCCATCTCCAGCAGGATGCGAGCCACCTCAGCGAGGCCGATGGCGTGCACTTCCTTGGGCGTCAGCCCGGTCGTCGTGAATCGGCGCACGTCGTAGGCGTAGGCCGCTTCACCGTTGGGCGCCTCCGATGCCGCGATCGTCTCGCGGCATGCGGGGATGTAGGTGTCGGCAAGCCACAGCCGAAGCAGCCCGAGCGACAGCAGCGCACCCTCGCGTGCCCGGTTCACGCGCTCGCGCATGTCGGCGAGCTGCTCCTCGCCGACACCCTGCGGCGGCTTGTCGAGAGGGCGCTCTAGCTCGCGCAGCCCGCCGCGCTGCACGGCGTCGAACTGCTCGAGCACACCCTGCATGACGACGCGCGGCGGCACGACGCCCTCGTTCAGTCCGGCCTCGAGCACATCGCGCATGCTGTCGATCGACTCCGAGATGCGGCCGCAGCGGGCCACGTAGTCCTCGAGGTCCTGTGGCGTGCGGATCGGCACGCGGTCGGCGAACTGCGGGAACGAGATCTGCGGTCCGCTGCGGTGGGTGACCGGCATCAGCCAGCGGCGGAAGGGGACTGCATCCACGGAGAGCCTGAACTGGCGGCGAAGCAGGTCCAGGTCGAGCCGGCGCTCGAGCGGGAGGGAGTCGCGCGAGATGGCCTCGGCGCGGTCGAGGAACAGCTGCATGTCGTGCTGGCGGGTGGCGATGCCCTTCATCGACGGGTCATGGATGCGGCCCCTCGCGCCCGGCTCGCGTCCTCGGGCGATGGCCCACTCGGGATACTCGAAGTCCATCCACCGCTGGTAGTCGGCGAGGAGCTGGTCAAGCTGCTCAGCGGCGGACTCCTGCGCGCCTGCGACGGCATCGCCGTCCGGGAGTGCGGATGCCCCGCAGGCGGGGCGCATCAGCGCGGCACAGCAGGCAATGCCTACGAGCGTGGGAAGCGCGCGAATCATGGGTCCTCAAGCGTAGTCCAGCGCGTATCCTCGCACGCCCGAGCAATGCCATGGGAAGCCTGACTCCCCCCGAAACCGAGATGGGCTACTCGGCGCCGAGCGTGCGCCAGTTCGGCGTCTTCCTCGACAACAAGGTCGGCAAGCTCCTCGAGCTGCTCAAGATGTTCGAGCAGGACCCGCACATCTCCGTGGCGGCCTTCAGCGTGATGGACTCGAGCGACCACGCGGTGGTGCGCATGATCTTCTCGAATGCCGATGCCGCGCGGCACCAGCTCCGGAAGAACGGCTACACGTTCAGCGAGGTCGACCTTCTCGTGGTGGAGCTCGGCCAGGGGCAGTCGCTGACGACCGTGTGCCTGCACCTGCTTGCGGCTGAGCTCAACATCCGGTTCGCCTATCCGGTGCTCACGCGCGGAGAGGGCGCCGCTCGGATCGCGCTCGCCGTCGACGACACAACGCTTGCGGGGCAGATCCTCCTTCGCAAGAGGTACGTCGTGCTCGGTGAGGATGACTTGGGCTGAGTGCGGCGCGCGGCCCGTTTCGGGCCGCACAGGCGACGCGAACGTCAGCCCTGAGCCTCGACCCGGGTCAGGTCCTCGCCCTCGTACCGGAAGGTCTTGCCCTCGGGCTCGTCGGCGCACTTCTTGTGGGAGCCGTCGCAGAAGGGGAACTTGCGCGAGAGGCCGCACGCGCAGACGAAGACGGGCTTCTCCTGCACCTCGACCTTGATGGGGCCTTTGCCCTGGAGTGAAACGATGCGTGCCATGGCGCGATGCTACGCCTCGACGGTCGCCGAGGTCTTCTCAGTCTCCCACACGGTGACTCGCACGAGCCGGCCGCCGGCCGCCCGCACAGGCTCCTCGAGCCATCCTCGGCACGCCGCCGCGATGTGCTCGACTGAGGGGATCGTCTGCGCGAACTCGGGCACGTCGAGGTTGAGGTGCCGGTGATCGATCCTGCGATCCACATGCTCCGACAGGATCTGCGCCAGTTGCGGCATCGCAAACCGGGCGGGATCGGCGAGCGGCACGGCGACTGTCGCCTCGATGCGGTAGTTGTGCCCGTGCCCGTTGGGGTTGTTGCACTTCCCGAAGAGCGCCCTGTTCGCGGCCTCGTCCAGGCCGGGTGCGTGAAGGCGGTGCGCAGCCGCGCACTCGATCTGCGCGGTGAGAAGGATGGTGTCTGGCATGTGGGCCTCCCACGAATATGAGTCAAAGGGATTGACGTGAAGCGAAACAGCTGCGATGCGACGGCCGAGCGCAGATGCCAGCCGGTCGGCAAGCGTCCCCACGACCGCAGCAGGGGTGCCTGCCGATTTGGCAGCGGTTCCGAAATCCGGCCACATTGCCGCGCGCAGGAGCGGAGGCAGCTCGGAGCGCACCGCAGCGTCGATCTCGCCGATGGAGATCACGTATCCGGACACCGGATCCGGATTCCCGTCGATCGAGACCGTGCAGGCGAAGAACGCGCCGAGGGCATCGTGAGAGATATGTCCGGATCGCAAGGAAACGGCGTTCGTGGCGTGATGAGGTTGGGGTGCTGTACCTGTGTCCCCTGGGGAATGGACTGTCACCCTGACCGTTCGAGAGAGTCGTGTCATGGACGAATGCGGATGAATCGCGTGAGGCGTCGCGTCGAAGGTGCGAAGGGCATCGTGAAAAAAATCGCGAGGCGCTGCTGCCGTTGAGTCACCAAGCTTGCGCTACGGTACGCGCATCAACGTGAGCGTGATCTGTCATTCGCCTTGACATTCGTACTGTGGTTACTACTATTCCAACATCACTGAGACCCCCGGAAGGGCTCGGCGTGAGGCTTGCCTCCGCCGGGCCTTTTTTATTTGGTGCGCGCGCCAGTGCATTCATCGCGCTGCTCATGTGCCTGCTTGCGTCATGCGCTCCGCATGCGCCCGCCGATGCGATGCCGGTCACGCAGGATGGGGCGATGCAGCTTGCACCTGGAGTGCGCGTTGACCGCACGCGGCGGCAGGTGATCGTCGATGGGATTGTGGTGCTCACGCAGGGATTCCTCGAGCAGCTTGCGTGCACGCCATCCACGCGCGTCCACGAGTCTCTGATCGCGGTTGACGCAGCCCCGCGCGAGGTGCATGCAGCGCTGCTGCTGGCGGGCCTCGAACCGGGCGAGCCGGGCAGGTGGCAGGAGGTCGCAGATGGAACTGGGGCGTGGAAGGTCGACCGGGTGCGTCCGACCGGACCGCGCGTCGACGTGTGCGTTCGATGGCGCGCTCCCGATGGCGATGCGCGCGAGGTGGAGATCCTCGAGTGGGTGCGGCGGGTCGAGCCGTCTGGCGATCCGTCGGCGCCGGCATCCGGCGGTGGGGGAGCATCGCCGCCCGGACACTTCGTGTTCGCGGGATCGCGCATCCGGCAAAACACGCCCTCGATGGGGGCGGGTGAGCACTACGTGGCGGACATGACGGGATCGGTTGTGGGGCTCGTGACCTTCGGGGACGAGGTGATCGCGTACGACGAGGTCATCTCCGACAGGGTTGAGGTGGATCCTGCCGCGTGGGTGGCGTGGAGCGAGCGCATGCCGCCCGAGGGCACGCGCATCGAGCTGCTCATCCGGGCGCACGGCTCGGGTCGATAGACGCTGCTGTGCGCGTGCTCGGCATCGATCCTGGACTCATCCGAACCGGCTACGGCTGCATCGACATTGACCGGCATGGCCGCATCGCTCTCGTCGAGGCCGGCGTGTTCCGGCTCTCTGCGACGAAGCCCGTGAGCCACAGGCTCAGCCAGCTATGGAGCGACTTGCGCGAGTCGTTCGAGGAGCTCAAGCCTGACCGCGTGGCAGTGGAGCGGATCTTCGTGGACCAGAGGTACCTGAAGACCGCCGTGGTGATGGCACACGCGCGCGGCGTTGTGCTGCTCGCGGCGCAGGAGCGCGGGCTTCCGCTCGGCGAGGTTGCACCCGCGCAGGCGAAGAAGGCGCTGACCGGGAACGGCCGCGCCACCAAGCGGCAAGTGCAGCTCGCTGTCATGGAGTGCTGCGGGCTCGACCGCGCGCCCACCCCGTCCGATGTGAGCGATGCGATTGCGATCGCGCTTGCCTACGCGCGCAGGATCCCCGCCCACTGAATGTGGCACCTGCCGCCAGCCGCAGAGGATGTTGCCGCGTCAAGGGCTGCAGTCACCTGCCGGCATGTCCCGCGCCCTCGCCCGCATCATCGTCGCTGCCCACGAGCGGGATCGGCTCGTCGGGGTCTCCGGCCCAATCGGGAGCGGTCGGTGCCGGCATCGGCACCGGTCCGCGTGCGGGTGGACGTGGCGCGTCCACGCCCGATGGCACCACTGCCGACAGGCCATGAAGCGCATACCGAAGCGCGAGTGACGCGGCGATGCCGCATGCACCGAGCCCCAGCATGATGGCCGTCATGGAGCTGCTGACGGCAGTGGCTGCCTTGCCTGTCACTGCACCAGTCCCGATGAGCCACTGGATGCAGATCGGAACGACCGCGAGTGTGCCCACAGGCGCGAGCAGCAGCGCTGCGTGAGCGGCAACGCGCAGTGGCGACACAGCCTCACGTCGGGCCACGGTGGCGGCGAGCAGTGCGCTCACGCACAGCTGGCCCCCTGTGGCCACGATGAGCAGGACCTGGAGAACGGCTCCGGTCGGCTGCAGCACCGTCGTGAAGATGCCCACCGAAGCCGCAGCCGTGACAAGGATGGTCGGCGCAGCCAGAGACACCTCGATGACGCAGAGGCCGAGCGCGTGAGGTACGGGGTAGGGCATGTAGTCAGCGGCGAGCACCCCGAGCGCGCGCAGTCGCCGCATGCCAACGAGCCTCCAGAACGCAAAGAGGCCGACGACCGCCCACGCGACAGGGCCGAGCAGCGGGAGCCAGACGCATCCGGCCCAGAGCAGGATCGTGCCGGCCGCTGCGGTGCCGAGCTCGCTGAAGGCAACTTCCAGCTCCTCGGCACGCGTCAGCGAGGGTGCGAGTGTCGTGGACGACGCAGGTGCCGCGACGTTGGCCCGTGCCATCCCGCATTCGGGGCACCGCGACCCCACCGCCTGGCCACGAAGGTCGTATCCGCAGCCCGGGCAGGGTCTCGCGTCCTCGGAGGCGGCCGGTGGCGGGAAGGGTGACATGCGGGGGCGTACGCCGGACCGGGGCGCCATGCGCAACCTTGACGGGTGTGGGCGATCGCCCGGGGCCTCGGTGCGTCCAACAAATTACCGAATCCCATGAATTGGAACGCGAACCGTGTGCCGGCAAACCGACTATAAACACATGTTCATGTCGCACCGCTGTTCGGAGTCCCCCATGGCGCGAACGAGTTTCCAGAGTTTCACCCGGTGGTCCACGCACTGCGGCATGCGCCTCGTCGCTGCCGCGCTCGCGGTGTGCTGCGCGACACTGCCGGCGCGCGCCGGCGCCGTGGGCGCGCCACGGTCCGTGGATGTGCCCGCGACCGTCAACCAGTGGAGCGACGAGCTGTGGCGTGCGGCGCAGGCCGATGACATCGCGCGGGTCGAGCAGCTGCTCGCATCGATCCCCGAGGGCCAGAGCGGCGCTGCCGCATCACTCGCCGCACGGGTGGAGCAGCGGCGCATGCACCAGGGCACGAACGCCACCAAGCGCAGCGAGGAGGCATCGAAGCGCCGGGATGGCGTCGAGCAGAAACTTGCCGATGGCAAGGTCAGCGCTGCGCTCCTCGATGCGGTCAACCTCAAGTTCCTCCTGCCGCGCGAGCAGTATGCGGCATGGCTGTCCTCGCCGGCCGCGATGCGACTCGTTGCTTCAGCGGAGAGCACCGCCCGTGATGCCGACGCCGCGGACGACCTGCTGCTCGAGCAGGAGATGCTCTTCCGCCTCAAGGCACTCTTCGACGATGTGGGCCGGACAGAGACGTACCGCGAGTATGACCGCCGGCTCGACCGCGTGAATCGGCGCGTCTCGCTTGTGGCCGAGTACGCGCCAAGGGAGCTGCATCGCCTCAGGAAGCTGGCGGCTGCGCGGTCCGACGATGACGAGGACACCGACGAGTTCCCCGACTACAACGAGCTCTTTGGCGACGAGTGGCGCGAGCAGCACCGCGGGATCACGCCGCGGATGCTCGACATCGCGCTCCGGCAGGCCGCGAGCGAGCACGTGACCGAGGCTGGCTGGAAGCCGCTCGTCGACGGCGGCCTCGAGGCGCTCCGGCTAGTGGCCACGACCCCGGCGCTGGCGGAGAACTTCCCGGGCATCCGCGACGCCGCCAAGCGGGACGCGTTCGTGGCGACGATCGACCGCAGGCGCGAGACGTTGGCGAACCGCCCAGCGGAGTCCGTTGGCCTGTCCTTCTACCGCGAGACGATGCGCGAGTTGCTCGCCGTGAACCAGGACACCGTCGCGCTGCCCGATGAGGTGCTGGTGCAGCAGTTCGGCGAGGGAGCGACGACGCAGCTCTCCAAGGACTTCGAGGATGACTACTCGGAGATCATCTGGCCTGAGCGCCTTCGGCGGTTCCGCCAGTCGATCGACGGCAACTTCGTGGGCGTGGGAATCCTGATCCGCCACAACGACAAGCGCGACGTGATGATCGTGAATCCGCTTGAGGGTTCGCCAGCGTCGCGGATGGGTGTTCGCCCAGGCGACCGCATTGCCGCCGTCGACGGGAAGCCAACGGACGGATGGAGCCTCAATCGCGCGGTCGACTCGATCACGGGTCCTGCGGGAAAGCCCGTCACGCTGTCGCTGCGGCGCGATGATGTCGATGAGCCAATCGACGTGTCGCTCGTGCGCGAGACGATCAAGATGCGCTCCGTCAACGGGTGGTGGAAGCGCGGCCTCGACCAGCGCGGCAACCCGGTATGGGACTGGTGGCTCGACGCACAGGCGGGCATCGGCTACGTGCGCCTGACGAGCTTCAACGAGGACAGCCTCGACGACTTCATGGACGCCATCCGCGCGATGAAGCGCGAGCGACCGCTCAATGGCCTTGTGCTTGACCTGCGCGGCAATCCCGGCGGCCTGCTCAAGTCCGCGGTGGGTTTCACGAACCTTTTCGTGGACCGCGGCCCGATCGTCTCGGTCCAGGACCGGGACGGCAGGCGCATCGCGGCCGTCGAGGCGGAGCCCAACCGTGCGCCTCTCGCCGGCCTTCCGCTCGTGGTGCTGATCAATTCAGGCTCCGCCAGCGCAAGCGAGATCGTGGCCGGCAGCCTTCAGGCGAACGCTGCCGCGCTCGTCGTCGGCGAGCGCAGCTTCGGCAAGGGATCGGTCCAGACCGTCCAGCCAGTGAAGGACGGCGCGAACGAGGCGGCGGTGAAGGTGACGACGCAGTACTACGTGCTCCCTGCGCTTCCGGGCGAGTCTGCGGGGCGGCTGGTGCACCGGCGGGCCACAAGCGATGACTGGGGCGTCAACCCTGACCTGCTCGTGGAGACGTCGCCTGACCAGTTCGAGTCGCTCACCCAGATCCGGCTCAGGGCTGACAGCCTCGACGAGGGCGAGCGTGACCTGATGACGGTGGATGTGCGCCCCGACATCGAGGACCTGCTCGTCAAGGGTGTCGATCCGCAGCTGGAAATGGGGCTTCTCGTGCTCAAGGGGCGTGTGCTAAGGGACATCGAGAGCCGCCACCTTGCGCAGGCCGCCTCCGCCGAGCAGGACCCCTCCGGATCCCGAGGCAAGGCGAACTGAGCAACGCGTTTGCCGGGGAGGGGGCGGATCCCCTATAACTAGGGACTCGCCTTCAGCAGCCAGCTCAGGCTGGCGGAGTCCTCATGACCTCGCTCTCGGATCCGTCCGCGCCTGCCCGTCCCTTCGACGTGCACGGCGGCTCGGAAAGGCCGCGCAAGACATATCCGGAAGTTCCCGCCGCGACAGCGATCGGCTGGCTTCGGCAGATGTACCTCATCCGCGAGTTCGAGACGCGGTGCATGCAGTCGTACCAGGACAAGAAGATCGGCGGCTTCTGCCACGTCTACATCGGGCAGGAGGCGGTCGCGGTCGGCTGCACCGCTGCCGTGCAGCATGCTGACCCCATCGTCACGGCCTACCGCGACCACGGGCACGCGCTTGCGCGCGGGATGTCCGCTCGCGCGTGCATGGCCGAGATGTTCGGCAGGATCGGCGGATGCGCCAAGGGCAAGGGCGGGTCGATGCACATGTTCGACCGCGCCAACAACCTCTTCGGCGGCCACGGCATCGTCGGTGCCCAGATCCCGCTCGGCGTCGGGCTGGCCTTCGCGGCCAAGTACGAGGACGAGGTGATCAAGGGCGGTCGCTCGAGCCGCGTGGCGCTCGCGTTCCTCGGTGACGGCGCTCTGAACCAGGGCGCGTTCCACGAGGCCATGAACCTTGCGGGGCTGCTCGACATCCCGTGCGTGGTCATCTGCGAGAACAACGGCTACTCGATGGGTACGCACATCGCGCGCGGCACCACCATGGCGCACCGCCTCGGCGTGAAGGGTGCGGCGTACGGCATCGACTCTTACGAGGTGGACGGGATGGATGTGCTCGCCGTCTACCACGAGATGCACGAGATCTGCGAGACGGCGCGTCGCACGAGCAGGCCAGCCTTCGTGGACATGCGCTGCTACCGCTTCAAGGGCCACTCGATGAGCGATCCGCGCAAGTACCGCGGCCGCGAGGAGGAGGAGCACTGGGAGGCGGACGATCCGATCCAGAGGCTCCGTACGCACCTGCAGGCGCGCGGCGCGCTTACCGAGGAGGCGTGGAAGCAGATGGTCAAGGAAGTTCGTGCAGAGGTGCGCGAGTCGGTCGAGTGGTCCGAGGCATCGCCGGTACCGTCGCGCGAGGAGCTCATGCGCGACGTGTTCATGGAGCGCTGGGGCCCGTACACCGGATCGAGCCAGCCGGAGATGCTTGGCGGCGCCGAGAACGTGCCGAGCTTCGAGGCGATCGACCCGTCGAAGGCGCGCACGCCAGGGGAGCTGGCATGAGCACGATGGTGTCCACCGTGTCCGAGGCGCCTGCGGGCGGTCTGCGCGAGATCGAGTTCCGGGACGCGATCCGTGAGGCGATGAGCCAGGAGATGCGGCGTGACCCGCGCGTCTTCCTGCTTGGCGAGGAAGTCGCGCAGTACAACGGCGCCTACAAGGTGAGCCGCGGCATGCTTGAGGAGTTCGGGCCGCGGCGCATCATCGACACGCCCATCAGCGAGAGCGGCTTCGCCGGCATGGCGATCGGCGCCGCGATGATGGGGCTTCGCCCGATCGTCGAGTTCATGTCGTGGAGCTTCAGCCTGGTGGCGGCTGACCCGATCCTGAACAATGCGCCCAAGATGCTGTACATGTCGGGTGGCCAGTTCGGATGCCCGATCGTCTTCCGCGGCAACAATGGCGCCGGAGGCCAGCTCGGTTCCACGCACAGCTGGTGCGTCGAGGGCCTCTACTCGAACGTGCCAGGCGTGAAGATCGTGATCCCGGCGACGCCCGAGGACGCGAAGGGCCTGATGACGACGGCGATTCGCGACGACGACCCGGTGTTCTTCCTGGAGAGCGAGCGCATGCTCGGCATGAAGGGACATGTGCCCGAGGGCGACCACCTCGTGCCATTCGGCCAGGCGCGCATCGCGCGTCCGGGCGATGACGTCACGCTGGTGAGCTTCGGGCGTCCCGTGCACTTCTGCCTGGAGGCCGCAGATGCGCTGGCGAAGGAGGGCATCTCCTGCGAGGTGCTCGACATGCGCACGATCCGTCCGCTCGATGTGGGGTCGATCGTGCGGAGCGTCAGGCGAACGAGTGCGTGCGTGGTCGTCGACCAGTCATGGAGCTTCGCGTCGCCGGGGTCCGAGGTGGCCTCGATCGTGCACCGCGAGTGCTTCGATGACCTCGACAACTACGTGCACCGCGTCCACTCGGTGGATGTGCCGACGCCCTACGCCACCAACCTCGAGCAGGAGTACCTGCCGAACGCGCGCCGCATCTGCGAGGCCGTTCGCGCATGCCTGTACCGCGCCTGAACCGCACCACGGAAGGATCCCCACAAATGCCCGTCCAGCTCACGATGCCCCGACTCTCCGACACCATGGAGGCTGGCACCATCGTCCGGTGGAACGTCAAGGAAGGTGATACGGTCTCGAGCGGCGATGTGGTTGCGGACGTCGAGACCGACAAGGCCACCATGGAGATGCCCGTCTTCGACGACGGCGTTGTGGCCAAGATCCTTGTGGATCCGGGCACCCAGGTGAAGGTCGGCACGCCCATCGCGGTCATCGCGACTGACGGCGAGGATGTGGCGTTGGCGGCAGCGTCAGGCGCAGCGCCCTCGGGCCCGCCGTCGCGCGCCGCTGCCGCGCCTGCGGCCGTCCCTGCGCCGAGCGCGCCCGCCGCACCGGCTGCGGCCGTTGCGACGGAGCATGCCAAGCGCGCGTCGAGCGCACCTTCGGCGGCTCCCGTACAGGCAGAGCTCATCGACGACTCCGCGCTTCGTGCGGCGGCGCAGTCGGCCGCGGTCGCGGCCGCTCCCGCCGCAACAGGCGCCCGCACCCGCATGTCTCCCGTCGCACGGCGCATGGCCGACGAGTTCGGCGTGCCGACCGATGCGATCCGCGGGTCAGGACCCGGGGGCCGCATCGTCAAGCGCGACATCGAGGAGGCTCTCGAGAGGATGAAGGCTGGCCAGCTCGCGCCGGTGGCTCGTTCGTCGGCCCCGTCAACAGCACTGTCGATGCCGGTGTCGAGCGTGCCTGTGGTGCCGATCGGCACGCAGTCGCGCGAGGTTGCGGTGAGCGGCATGCGGCAGACGATCGCGCGCCGGCTCGTTGAGAGCAAGCTCAGTATCCCGCACTACCAGGTGACGATGCGGGTCAGCATGGATGCGCTGCTGGAGCTGCGCAGCATGCTCAACCGCCAGCTCGAGACGCAGGGCGTCAAGCTCAGCGTCAACGACTTCATCGTGCGCGCGTGCGCCATCGGCATGCAGGCGCACCCGTTCATGAACGCAAGCTGGGGCGGAGACCGCATCATCCTCCACTCGGACGTGAATGTGGGCGTCGCCGTGTCGCTTCCGGCCGAGCGCGGTGGGGGGCTGCTGGTGGCGACAATCCGCCACGCAGACCAGAAGGGGCTGCGGCAGATCTCGCTTGAGACGCGCACACTCGCCGAGAAGGCGCGCACGAAGGGGCTCTCGCCGGAGGACATGGGAGGCAGCACGTTCACGGTGTCGAACCTCGGCATGTATGGCATTGAGCACTTCACGGCGATCATCAATCCGCCCAACAGCGCGATCCTCGCCTGCGGGGCGGCGGTGGAGCAGCCGGTCGTGCGCAATCACCAGCTTGCGGTCGGCTACGAGATGTCGGCCACGCTGAGTCTCGATCACCGCGTGATCGATGGTGCGATGGCGGCCGAGTACCTCCAGACGGTGCGCCAGAACCTCGAGAACCCCGCGACCCTGATGGTGTGACAGCACATGGCTGACCGCGTCTCCCCGCAGGTGCGCAGCCGCATCATGCGGAGCATCCGCGGGTCTGACACGGGTCCGGAACGCACAGTCCGCAGTGCGCTTCACCGCAGGGGCTTTCGCTTCCGCATCAACGTGAAGTCGCTGCCTGGCACACCGGACATCGTGCTGCCCGCGCTACGGACGGTGATCCTTGTGCACGGCTGCTTCTGGCATCGGCATGGCCGGTGCCGGCTTTCGTCGATGCCACTGACACGACCCGAGTACTGGGCGGCGAAGTTTGCGGCCAACCGTCGGCGAGATCGCCGGGTGGCTGCCGCGCTCGAGCGCCTTGGGTGGCGGGTCATCGTGATATGGGAGTGCTCGGTGCACCCCGGGATGGCGATTCCGGGCCTCCGGCGGCAGGGTCGCGGCACGCGTCGTCGGGGCACCGGTCCGCGGACCGTCCGCGCGGGCCCTGCGCGCGATCGCCACCGGTAGCCATATCGGACGGTGTTGATTTTCGGAACATCCGCTTCAGTGTGCCTTGACCCCCGCCGATACGGATTGGATTGTCGTGGAATACCCATCCAGACTTGACCTGATGGTGTCCACGGCCGCTCGCGCGGCAACAAGGAGGACTTCAATGGCAGCTGGATGCATGACCAACAGTTCGATGTGTGCGCGGACACTCGCCGTGTGCCTGGTGGCGGTCTCCGCAGCGTGGGGCGCGTCCGCGTCGGTGAGGCAGGCTGTTGCCCAGCAGTCCGCCGCTGTGCAGTCGGTCTCTGGCCTGACCGTGACGCCAAGCTCGCGCCAGGCGCAGGTCGCATCGCAGCTCAAGGCCATGAAGCCTGGGGCACGTGTGCTCGTGCTCCGAGGATTCGCGGACGACATTGCCTCGCGCGACACGATCCGGACAACGACACTCAACGCGAGGACCCGTCGTCCAACCACCACGACCATCCAGAGCCCGTGGCTTGATCGCGGTGCGCAGACGGTGACCTCGCGCGTGGCCGGGTGGATGAAGTCCCTCGCCCGGCAGGGTGTGCAGGTCGATGCGGTGGAGATCTTGCCCGTCGACGCCGGCATCGCAAGCAGGCTCTCCACGCTGACTCATCCGCACATCCGATCCATCGCTGCGGATCGGCGCTATGCGGGACTGATGTCACAGAATCCGGACATCGCAGATGTCACTGAGGTCATCAAGGGTGGACCCAATGACTCGGCCTGGTCCCGCGCAATGGAGCGGCAGGTGAACGATGCGGTCCTGAGCGCGCACGTGAACGGCGTGGCGCAGGCATTCCCGAAGGTGTCGGTGAGCTGGTGGGCACCCGAGCCTCCGGTGTCGGAGCTCGCGGTCGCATCTCCGGCCCCGGCACCTGCAGCGAAGGTCGAGGCGCCGGTGAAGCAGGCGGAGGCAGTGAAGGAAACGGAACCGACGACGAAGATGGAGCCCGTACCGGTGAAGACCGAGCCCG
>CAZKTN010000005.1:0-1563 GCA_964555705.1 uncultured Isosphaeraceae bacterium
GTCCCTGCGCCGGGCGCGCTCGCGCTCGTGGCAGCGGCAGGCCTGCTGGGCGCCTCGCGCCGGCGGCGCTGACCCCTCGCGCCGACGACCGGACCATTCGCCGGTTCGTCACAATCGCAAGTTCGCTGAATCGGGCTGGCGCGCCTCACTGGCGAGTCAGCCCGATTTCTTCATCTGCTCCGTGAGCAGGCGGGCGATGAAGGTGGCGGGCATCAGCACGCCTGTCACCGCCTCAAGCATGCAGACCAGCCTCGCCCCGCGCGAGACCGCGACGATGTCGCCGAACCCGGCGGTCGTGAGCGTCGAGAAGCTGAAGTAGATGAAGTCGGCGATGTGCAGGTCTGCGGGTCCGGTCTGGTTTCCCACCTGGTAGGCAGACGGGTCGTTCAGCCATACCCAGTGGTGCACGGCCGCAAAGAAGTACCCGATGAGCAGGTACGCGCTGAAGCCAGCATAAAGCCGGTTGTCGACGAGCTCGCGGCTGAAGAGCGCGGCTCGCCCGATCGCGATCGCGGCCGAGAGGTAGATCGCCATGCCGAGCAGCACGAGCGCCTCGCCGGGGATGGAGAAGACCTGCACCCGAGTGAGGAGCGCGAGCATCACGATGACGGCCATGAAGAGCGCGGCCACGATGATCATCCACCAGCGGCTCGCAAGCTGCACCACCCCGAGCAGCGGCGTCGCGAGCCAGTACGCGACGATCCAGGAGATGTTCTGCGAGTCCCGCTCGGCGACAATCGGGTAGAGCACGAGCTGCAGCACGAGCGCGGCAAGCAGCACCAGCCCGCGGTTGCGCATCTTCGCGAAGACGCGCTGACGGACCCATGCGCTCGGATGCTCGGTGGCCACTGCCGCACAACATACGCGCTGGCGGGAGCATCGCGCGCATCGCACATGGCAGGACCCGGTCACGCGCGGATAGCGTGCCCGCCATGCACGCGGCGGACCTCCGCAGCTCATCGCGCACCGCGCTGGCCGTCCTGACGGGCATCAACCTCCTCAACTACCTCGACCGCTACATCGTGGCGGGCATGGTGGGACCGCTCAAGCGCGAGTTCGATGCCTCGGACACGCAGATCGGGCTGCTGATGAGCATCTTTCTCGTCAGCTACATGGTGGTGTCGCCCGTGATCGGGTGGGTGGCGCGGACGCGTAGCCGAACGGGACTGCTTGCGCTCGGCGTGGCGCTGTGGAGTGCGGCGACCGCAGGTGGCGCATTCGCTCGGTCGATCTGGCACCTGCTGGTCATGCGAGCGGCCACTGGCGTGGGCGAGGCCGCGTACGCGACTGTCGGTCCGGCGCTCCTCGCGGACCACTATGCCCCGCACCGGCGATCGGGTGCACTCAGCATCTTCTACGCGGCGATTCCCGTTGGCACCGCGTGCGGCTACATGCTCGCGGGCTACATCTCCTCGCGGTGGGGCTGGCGCGAGGCGTTCCTGGTGGCGGGCCTTCCAGGACTCGCGATTGCGCTGCTGTGCCTGTGGCTTCGCGATCCGCCGCGCGGGCGCTTCGACGCGCCGCCGCCGCCGCACGCTGACGCCGCGACCGCTGATGCTGCGC
>CAZKTN010000005.1:1663-105345 GCA_964555705.1 uncultured Isosphaeraceae bacterium
CGGGCGCGCACCCTGAACCTGCGCGCCTGCTGCCTGCAGCCGCGGCACTCGCACGCAACCGCCGCTTCGTGCAGACGACGATCGGCTACGCCGCGTTCACCTTCGCCTTCGGGGCGCTCGCGACGTGGATGCCCTACTACATGGAGCAGGTGCGCGGGTGGAGCGCCGAGACCGCGGCCGTCGCCTTTGGCGGCATCATCGTGGCGACGGGATTCGCGGGCACGCTGCTCGGCGGATGGGCGGCAAGCCGGCTTGGCGGTGGCCGCGACGACAGCGCGCTGCGCATCGCGGGATGGTGCATGATCGGCGCGGCTCCGCTGGCGGTAGTTGCGCTCGCGGCGCCGCAGCCGTGGGTGCTCGTGCCTGCGCTGGTGCTCGCGGCGACGCTGAGCTTTGCGACGCAGGGACCGATCAATGCGGTCACGCTCAACTCCGTGGGACCCGCGATGCGCGCCGCTGCAGTGGGCGTGAGCGTCCTGTGCATCCACCTCTTCGGCGACGTTCCGAGCCCCGCGCTTGCGGGATGGATCTCCGATCGCGCGCCAGATGCGTGGCGCTCGGCCGTGCTGCGCACGATCGGCTCCGACGCGGACTCAGGCCTGCCGCTGGGCCTCGCAATGATTCCGGTGGCGATGGCGATCGCTGGCGCGATCTGGCTGCGCGAGGCGAATCAGGCCACGCCGACGATCGGCACCTTGTCGAAGCCCGCTCGGTAGTTGGGCCGCACGAGCGCGGTCGCGGCCTCGGAGTTCATGAAGCGTACGCCGACGGGGTCGTAGACGAGGCGCTGGCCGGGCACGCGACCGCCGATCACGCCAAGCAGCACGGCCTCCGTGAGAGGCGCCGCAAGGTCGAAGTTCGCCACCGTGGTGCCCTTGCCCATCGCAGCATCCACCCAGACGTGCCAGTGGTTGTAGGGGTCGAGCTGCGGGCGCTCGTAGCCGTCGAGCCGCGAATTGGGGAACACCTTGGGGAACCCATCGGTGAAGTCGAACTTCGGCGCCTTCTCGTTCTCGCCGCGGCCGAAGGTGTCGCAGGGCACGATCACGGTCGCATCAGTGCCCACGATGATCGATCCGCCGTCTGGATTGATCGATGCGATGTCGAGATCCTTCGGCAGGTGCGGAGACACCGAGTTGGGCGGCACGCGACCGCCGTCGTACCACGTCAGCGGAATCTCCCCATTGGCCGCATCAGCGCCGCCGGCAAAGGTGATCGTCACTGTCTCGGCGACCGGGTACTGGTCCGCGGTGAGGTCCTTGGAGTTGCCCATCACTGCCACAGGCGTGCCGAGCTTGATGCCCAGGAATAGCGTGTCGAAGAAGTGGCACGCCATGTCGCCGAGCGCACCAGTGCCGAAATCAAGCACTCCACGCCACTTGAAGGGCGTGTACGCATCGGCCTTGTACGGACGCTCCGGCGCGCCGCCGAGCCACGCCTGCCAGTCGAGCCACGCTGGCACCTCGTCCTTGCCCTCTGGGCGGGGCTGGCCCTGCGGCCACCATCCTGCGGGACGGTTCGTCCAGGTGTGGATCGACACGATCTTTCCGGGGACTCCCTTGCGCAGCATGTCGACTGCGGTGCGAAGTCCCTTGCCGGTGCCGCGCTGGATGCCCATCTGCGTCGCGACTTTCCGCGCGGCCGCAAGCTCCTGCATCGCGCGCGCCTCCGCGATGAACTTCGTCAGCGGCTTCTGGCAGTAGCAGGCCTTGCCCTGGTCCATCGCGTTGAGCGCGATCGGCGCGTGCGTATGGTCAGGCGTGCTGACGATCACCGCATCGATGCGGTCGCCCATTGCCGCGAGCGCCTCCCGGTAGTCGGAGAACGCGCGCGCCTCGGGGAACTTCTCCGCCGCCTTCTTGAGCGACTCGCGGTTGGTGTCGCAGAGCATCGCGATCTGCGCATTCGGATGGCTCATCACCTGCCCGATGTCGGAGCTGCCCATGCCGCCGACGCCGAAGGCCGCAACGCGAAGTTTGCCGTTGGCGCCAAGCTGCGCGGCCCGGCGACGTGCGAGAGGAGACGCGGCGGCGCCACTGATCAGCCCGCCCGACGCCGCTAGCGCACCCGCCGCGAGTGTGCCCGCGAGGAATGGACGCCGACCGATGCGCGGAGTGTTGGTGTCGCTCATCAGCGCAGTGTCGTTCATTGCCGCGGCGCGAACAAGGTGGATTGTGCATTTGCGTCCGAGAACCATGTCGCACCACTGCCGCCGCTAGGATTGACCGCTTCGCGACCGCCTGCCCCGCGTCCCGGTCGGGAGCTTGCGTGCGTGATCGCACGGACCTGCGATGGCTCGAAACACCCCCGCCGACACCGAGATCCAGTTCGCCACGCCACCAGCGCCTGGGCTAAGGCGGTCGCCCATCGCGCTCCTGGCCGCGGCCGCCATCGGCGTCGTCTTCGGCGACATCGGCACCAGCCCCCTCTACGCGCTCCGGGAGTGCTTCGGTCCGCACTCGGGCCTTGAGCATGAGAGCCTGCAGGTGATGGGGGTGCTCTCGATCATCTTCTGGTCGCTGGTGATCGTGATCGGAGGCAAGTACGCCGCCCTCATCCTGCGCGCGGACAACAAGGGCGAAGGCGGCATCATGGCGCTGCTGGCGCTTACGCCCTCGCGGGTCGAAGGCGGAGTCTTCGGGCTCTGGAAGCCGCTCCTCCTCATCGGCCTGCTCGGCACGGCGCTGCTGTACGCGGATGGGATCATCACGCCGGCCATTTCCGTGATGTCCGCGTTCGAGGGGCTCCAGGAGAAGTCGCCAGCATTCGAGCCATGGGTGCTTCCGCTGACGGTCACGACGCTGGTGGGCCTGTTTGCGCTCCAGAGGCTCGGCACATCGAAGATCTCCGCGTTCTTCAGCCCGATCATGGTGCTGTGGTTCCTGACGATCGCAGCGCTCGGCATCGTGAGCATCGTGCGCCATCCGGAGGTGCTTGAGGCGGTCAATCCCGTATGGATCGTGCGCATCGCGCGTGCCGAGCCGTGGGACACTTTCGTGGTGCTCGGCAGCGTGATGCTCTGCATCACTGGCGGTGAGGCGCTGTACGCGGATCTCGGCCACTTCGGACGGCGGCCAATCTCGCTGTCGTGGTACGGATTCGTGATGCCTGCGCTGCTCATCAACTACTTCGGCCAGGGCGCCCTGCTGCTCACGGACATGAGCGCGACCGCGAACCCCTTCTACCGGATGGTGCCGGACTGGGGCCTGATCCCGATGGTGGCGCTTGCGGTCACGGCCACCGTCATCGCAAGCCAGTCGATCATCACGGGCATGTTCTCGCTGACGCACCAGGCTGTGCTCATGGGAATCCTCCCGCGCCTGAAGGTGATCTACACGTCATCGCACGGAGGACACATCTTCGTTCCGACGGTGAACCTGCTGGTGGCGGTCGGCGCAATCCTGCTCGTGGTGATCTTCAAGTCGTCGTCGAACCTCGCCGAGGCGTACGGGCTTGCGGTGGCCACCGACATGGCGTGCACCACGATCCTGTTCGCGGCGGTGATGCGGCGCCACCGCGGATGGCGCCTCTGGCTGCTCATCCCCTTCCTGCTCTTCTTCCTCACGATCGACCTGCTGTTCCTGGGCGCAAACGTGCTGAAGATCCCCTCGGGCGGATGGCTCACGCTTGGCATGGGCGCCACGATCTTCATCATCATGATGACGTGGATGCGTGGCCGCCGCGTGCTCGCCGAGCGCTTCCACAGGCAGACGCTCGCGTTCGATCACCTCATCAACAGCCTCGACGCGCATCCCGTGCCACGCGTGTCCGGCACCGCGGTGTTCCTGACGCCGATGACCGCCGGCGTGCCGCCCACGCTGCTGCATCACCTCAAGCACAACAAGGTGCTGCACGAGCAGGTGGTGATCATGTCGATGATCCCTGCGCAGGTGCCGGTCGTGCCGGAGTCCGAGCAGCTCGAGGTGTGGCCGGAGAAGATCGGCTTCTGGCGCGTGCATGCGCGCCATGGGTTCAACCAGCCTGTCGACGTGCCGCGCCTCCTTCGGCAGGCGAGGGCGCTTGGCCTGCAGACGAGCGAGGGCACGACGACGTACTACCTCGGGCGCACGATCACGACTCCGCGCGGGAACTCGGGGATGCCGCGCCCGCAGAAGAGGCTCTTCTGCGCAATGGCGCAGGCGAGCGCCAATAACCCGCTCTACTTCTCCATCCCGCCGGGGCGCATGGTCGAGCTCGGGATCCAGATCGACCTCTGATGCGCGACGTGCGGCTCAGGACCGAGGAGCGGCACGTGGCCTCTCGCCTCCGCGCCGCGGCGCGTATCCGCTGCAATTGGTTTGAGGGGGCGGCTCTTGCCCTCTACACTCGCTTTCCATGTCGGTCTCGCGGAGCCCATCACTGAGGGGGGCATGCAGGGGCATTTGGCTGCTGCCGATGCTTGTGGCTGCCTGTTCGGGCGAGCCGGCGACCGACCCCGGCATCGCCCTCAAGAAGGCACGCGCCTACCAAACCGGCACAGCTGAGCTTCCGCGCGATGACGCCGAGGCTGCCCGCCATTTCCGGCTCGCTGCCGATGCGGGCAGCGCGGAGGCTGCTGTGGCGCTGTTCGCGATCTACGACGAGGGTGTTGGTGTGATGCGCGACCCGAATGCGGCCACCAACTGGCTGCGCGCAGGCCTACGCAAGCAGTCATCGGATCCCGCGATGATCCTCACGCTCGCGGAGCGCATCGACTCGGGAATCGGCTGCGCGGCAGACCCCACCGAAGCGACCGAATGGGTCAGGCGCGCAGCCGAGATGGGAGATGCCGCGGCGTGCCGGGCGCTCGGCGTGAGGCTGCGCGCAGGGATCGGCTCGAAGGCCGATCCAGCCGCTGCGGCCGAGTGGCTCGCCCGCGCGAGCGATGCGCAGGATGTGGAGGCGCCGCGGCTGCTGGCGGAACTCCATGCGGCTGGCGTCGGCGCACCCGCTGATGAGGCGGCGGCGACGCGGTGGTACCGCGTGGCGGCAGATCGTGGCGATGCAATGTCGATGATGGCGCTCGGACTGCGCCTCCGTCGCGGCATCGGCGCCGATGTCGACCTCGCCGAGGCACGCAGGTGGCTGTCGGAGGCCGCCGAGAAGAACATGCTCGAGGCTCAGTTCATCCTCGGCAAGATGCACGACGAGGGCGAGGGCGGGCCGGTGGATGACGCGCAGGCCACAGTGTGGTACTCGCTCGCCGCGACGCAGGGGCACCTCGAGTCGCAGCTGAGGCTCGCGCAGATGTACCAGTCAGGCGAGGGCGGCTCGCGGGACTACCCCGAGGCGATCCGCTGGTACCGCGCGGCTGCGGACCAGGGGTCGATCCCCGCGAACGTTGCGCTTGGCATGCTGTACACGAGCGGCGATGGCGTCGCGCGCGATGGCGAGGCTGCGGCACGACACTTCCTCAAGGCTGCGGAGCGCGACGATCCGGAAGCACAGCTGCTGCTTGGGCGCCTCTTCCTCGCGGGCGAGGGAGTTCGGCAGAACCCGCGCGAAGGTGCGGCGTGGATCGAGCGTGCCGCAAACCGCGGGCTTCCTGCCGCCGTGTTCGAGCTTGCGCGCCTGTATGAGTTCGGCTTCGGGGTTGCCGCCAATCCCTCGCAGTCGCTCCAGCTCTACGCGGAGGCGGCCGAGCTCGGCGACCCAGATGCGTCGTTCATCCTCGGCACCCGGTACGACGGCGGGCGCGGCGTGCCGCAGAGCTACCAGGAGGCCGCGCGCTGGTACCAGGTGGCCGTCGATGCGGGGATTCCCGATGCCAAGCTCGCGCTCGCGGTGCTGTACGTGCGCGGCAACGGCGTGCCGCAGAACGAGGCCCTCGCCGCCCGGCTCTTCCTCGAGGCTGCCGAGTCGGGGCTCGACTGGGCCCAGTACTGGATCGCGGACCTCTACCGCAACGGGATCGGCGTCGAGTTCGACCTTGTGCGCAGCTACGCATGGTTCAACATTGCCGCGGCCGTCGGCAACGGCGCGGCCGCAAATGCGCGCAACGAGATCCGCGCGCAGAACAAGCTCGCGCGCGAGGACATCGAGCGTGCGCAGGACCTGTCGCTGACGCTGATGCGCGTAAAGCCCGACCAGCAGTGGGAGGCTCGGATGCGGTACGCGAACCCGTCGCAGAAGGTCGCGAAGACTGGGGGCGGTTCGGGCGCGCGCGGGTCGGGTGCAGGCAGTTCGGCGGGCCCGGTAGGCGTGGGCACGACACCCGGAGGCGCCGCAGGCGGCAGCTCCGGCTCGTCGGGTGGCCGCGGAAGCGGCGGCTCACGTCCCCAGCGCAATTCGAGCTCGATGCGCGGCGCACCGCGGTAGCGCCGTCCCAATTGCGTGAGGGTCTGCGGGCCGGCCGAGGTCCCCAGATCCGCGGGGATTTCCGCATTTCACGGCCGTGCGGGCAGGATGCCGACGATAGCCATTCGGACAGCCTCTGCCATGGATCACTTGACCATCCCCTTCCACCGGCGCCTCCTCGGACAGCTGATGATCCTGGGCGTGCTGCCGACGACGCTCGTGATGGCGGGCATCGTGGCCTACAACCGCTGGACCGCATACACGGGCATGCTCGAGGAGCAGGAGCGTGCCCTCGTGACCACGGCCAGGCTCTCTGCGGCCGTCATTGAGGACACCAACAACAACATCCTCAGCCTGATGCAGGTGGTGGCCCGGGTGCAGGAGGCGGGGATGTTCGGAAAGCGCGCAGAGACGCTTGCGATGCTCGACGCGCTGCTGCGCTCGAACCCTGACCTGATCGGCATCTGCGTGGGCTACGAGCCCAATGCTGACGGCGCCGATGCCCGGAGCCTTGCGGACCCGTCGCTTCCGAAGGAGTCGATGGACTCGAGCGGCCGCTTCATCCCCTACGTGTGGCGCGACTGGTCGGCTGGCGACCGCATCTCGATGAAGAACCTGACCAACATGTCAACGAGCCTGTACTACGGCGGCATGAAGGCGCGGTGGGAGACCCAGGGCGCGCGGACTCCACGCTGCACAGAGCCTTACGCGTACGACGGGCAGTTCATCGTCGAGCAGGCGGCGCCCATCATCATCGACGGGACCTTCAAGGGCATGGCGTGCGCCGACCGCTCGCTTCGGCTGGTCGACCGGATGCTGCGCGACGTGGCCGCGAATGCCGACGTCGATGCGTTCCTGATCTCGAGCGGATCGGACATCGCGGGGTTCGAGGCGGGACCCGCGTTCATTGCCGCGACGACCGACTCGCTGCGAGATGACGAGACCGACGTGAGCGGGCTGCTGCGCACAACGCTGATCGAGCGGAGCCCCTACGCAGCCGTGGTGCGAGACCTCTTCGCCGGCGGAGGAAACGCGACGATTCGCATCATGCCTGATCCTGTGGACGGCATCGAGTGCTACTTCGTGGGCGTCGGCATCACTGCGGGCGGCTGGCGGCTTGTGCTTCGCAAGCCGGTGCATGAGGTCACTGGGCCGCTGCACGCGCAGACCTACTCCTCCGCATCCATCGCCGTGGCCGGAGTGGGCGCGGTGGCTGTGCTGCTCACGCTGCCGGCGATCCGCGTCTCACGCCGGATCCGCCGTGCCGTGAGCGCCGCCGAGCGGATCGCATCCGGCGACCTCGCGGTGCGCGACACGCCGAGCGGCCGCGGCGACGAGGCAGACGCGCTCCTTCACGCCCTCGCGCAGACATCCGCGGGGCTCGAGTCGATCGTGTCGCGCGTCAAGCAGACGACGATCCAGGTGAACTCGACGGCCACGCAGCTGGCCGCGACCGCACGCGAGCAGGAGGCCGGCGCGCAGTCGCTCGGCGCAAGCACGAGCCAGATTGCGGCGGCGGTGCAGGAGATCACGTCGACGTCGTCCGAGCTCTCGCGCACGATGGAGAAGGTCGACCGTGCGGCATCCGAGACTGGGCGCCTCGCGCAGGAGGGGCGCACGAGCCTCGATGCGATGGGCAGCACGATGACGTCGCTCGATGCGGGCACCCAGTCGATCGCCGGCAAGCTTGCCACCATCAGCGACAAGGCGTCGACGATCAATTCGGTCGTCACCACCATCAGCAAGGTGGCCGACCAGACGAACCTGCTGTCGGTGAATGCCGCGATCGAGGCCGAGAAGGCCGGCGAGAACGGCGTTGGATTCCTCGTGGTTGCGCGCGAGATCAGGCGACTCGCCGACCAGACCGCTGCCGCCACGCTCGACATCGAGGAGACGGTGCGGCAGATGCAGAGCGCCGTCAGCGCGGGCGTGATGGAGATGGACCGCTTCAACGAGCAGGTGCGCCGGGGCGTCGCCGAGGTGGCCAAGGTCGCCACGCAGCTCGCCGAGATCATCGGGCAGGTCGATGCGGGAACCTCGCAGTTCAGCCAGGTGACCGCGGGGATGCACGCGCAGAGCCAGGGCGGCGCGCAGATCGCCGCGGCGATGCAGCAGTTCACGGCAGGCGTGCGCGAGGCGGTCACGGCCGCGCAGGAGACGTGCCGGTGCGCAACGAGCCTGCAGGAGTCGATCGCAGGACTCAAGTCGAGCGTCACCGCATTCCGCGTGCGCGAGGGCGGATAGCGCGTGCGTGCGCTTGGGCTCTCGATCGGAGGCCGCGCGTGCGCGATTCCGCTGAGGCTCGTGGATGAGGTGCTGCCGATCGTGCCGGCCGATCCGGTTCCCGGCGGTCCGCCATGGCTCCTCGGGATGGCGATGCTGCGCGGGCGGCTCGTGCCGCTGATCGATGGGGGGATCCGGCTCGGCGGCGCGCCTGTGCCATGCACCATGAATGCGCGCACCGTGCTGCTCGTGGCTGGCGCGTGCCAACCTCCGATGGCTGTGGCGCTGCGTGTCGAGCGCGTACGTGGCGTGTGCGACGCCGACCCACAGGCGCCCGGCTCGCATCCAGGCCTTGTGCACGCCGCCGACGGTGCGCTCGGCGCAATCACGGCCGCCGAGGGCGGGATGCTCACGTTCATCGATGCGGGATCGCTGCTGACGCCTGCGGAACGGGCGCTGTTCCGTGATGAACCGCCCGGTACCGTGCAGGCTCCGTGATCCCACGCGCCACCGGCGATGCGAGTGCCATCTCACTGATCGAGTCGCTGCTGCGGTCTCGGGGCGCGATCGCACCAGAGCTGCTTGATGCACGGACGGTCGAGTCGCTGGCACGAGCCCGATGCGCCTCCGGAGCCGCGGCGTCGCTCGAGGCGTATGCCCGGGTGCTGCAGTCGGACCCGAGCGAGGCGGACCGCCTCATCGGCGAGATCGCCGTCCCGGAGACGTGGTTCTTCCGCTACCTGAGCAGCTTCGAGCTGCTTCGCTCGCTGCTGGCCTCGCACGCAGCCGACCGCACGCGCGATGTGCGAATCCTCTGCGCGGGATGCGCGGCGGGATGCGAACCTGTGTCGATCGCCATCGCGGCGCTTTCGGCGGGCGTGGCGGCCGAGCGCCTTGAGGTGATCGCCGTTGACCGCAACCCGCAGGCGGTGCGCGATGCGCAGCGGGGCCAATGGCCCCTGCATGCGCTGCGCGAGGGTCTGCCCGAGTGGTCCTCCCCCTGGATCAGCGCGTTTCCCGCCGATGCGCGAGCGGCCGGCACGGACGTTGCCGTGGTGGATCCATCCGTGCTCGAGCGCATCCGATGGCGTGTGGGCGACGCCACCGCCGAGGCCATCGTCGAGCCGGGCTCGTGCGTTGGCGTCTTCTGCAGGAACGTGCTCATCTACCTCGATGCGGCTGCGCGGGAGTCCATGATGTCGCGCCTCATGGGCGCACTTGCGCCGGAGGGCCTCCTGTTTCTCGGGCACGCGGAGTCGATGGTGGGCCGTGCCGGGCTCGAGTCCGCAGGTGTCGCTGGCGCTTTCGCGTGGCGGCGCGCGCATGCCGGCGTGCCGGCAGCTGCTGCACCTGCGATCCGCCGGGACGCGGGGCCTTTGCGGCCGAGATCCCGACCCGCGCCGCCACCAGCGCAACCTCCTGCCCTCCAGGTGCCCGCATCGCGGGCAGCCGAGCCCGCCGCGGCGCCGGCGGAACAGGCGATTGCGGCTGCACAGGATGCGCTCGCGCGCGGCGACACCGCATCGGCCCGCCATGGCCTGCTTCGGATGCGTGATGCGATTTCGCGGGGACAGCACGCCCCGCACGCCGATGAGATGGAACTCGCCGCTGGGCTGCTGTGCTCTATCGGCGAGCTTGATGCCGCATTCGCCCTCTACTCGAGGATCGTGTTCGTGAACCCTGCCCATGACAGAGCGCTGCTGGCGATGGCCGAGCTTGCCGAGTCCCGCGGCCGCCCCGAGGAGGCCGCTCGCTACCGGGAGCGTCTCCGGCGCATGTCGGCTCGGCGGTCGGAGAGTGACCTCGCATGAGCGACCGCTCCTCAGAGGCGACACTGCGTGAGGCGCTGACGAACCTCCTTGACAGGCCCGTGGGCGAAGAGACGCTCGCCGAGCATGCGCGCGATGCGGCGCGACCGCGGGAGGACCGGTGCGAGGACTCGACGATCCTCCTTGCGGTGCGCATCGGCGCGGAGTGGTTCGCGCTGCCGGCCGAGAAGGTCATCCATGTCGGACCTGCTGTGCCCGTGCACCGCGTGCCGCACCGGGCGAGGGCTGCGTTCCGAGGCCTCGCGAACGTCGATGGCAGGATCGTGCCCGTCGTCGACCTCGGCCGGATGCTGGGGATCGATGCCGCATCCGACAGCGACGCGGGATCGGCGCGCGTCGTGCTGTTTGGCGATGCCGATGCGCCGTGGGCGTGCATGGTCGACGCTGCGCCTGGCATGGCGGCCGTGTCACTCAGCGAGGACGAGGCGCCTCCAGTCACGGTGAGCGAGGCACCCGACAGCATCACAGCGGGTCTCGTGCACACGGAGTGGGGGCGCGCATCGCGGGTTGACATGGTGCGGCTGATGCAGCTCGTCGACGGGATGGGGATGTAGCCGATGGACTTCGGCGGCCTGTCGCTCTTTGACCTCTTCCGCAGCGAGGCTGAGCAGCACTGCGGTGCGCTCGCCGATGGGCTGATCCGGCTTGAGCGAGATGCGCATGACCCGTCGCTTGTCGAGCCGCTGATGCGCGCGGCGCACTCGGTGAAGGGTGCAGCACGCATCATCGGGCTCGATGTGGCTGTATCGCTCGCGCACGCGATGGAGGACTGCCTCGTCAGGATCCAGAAGGGCCAGGAGACCCCGAGTGCGGCGCGCGTCGACGACCTTCTCAAGGGTGCCGATCTCCTGCTCGGGCTCTCGCGCCAGGCCGACGAGGCCGCGGCGCGCGCGTGGCTTGATTCGCAGTCGGGTGCAGTCGATGCGCTGTGCGCGTCCTTTGCGAGGCCGGTGGCCGCGGCGGCTGGCGCTGCTGTGCCCGCTGCCGCGGCGCAAGCCGCCGCGCCCGTGGCGGCGCCGACGGCAAAGGCCCCGACCCCACCACCCGCAGCACCGGATGCCGCGACCGGTGCAACCGCTGCCACGTCAGCTGCGCCCACCACACCCGCCATCCCGCCTGCGACATCCGCACCTGCCGCAACGGGCGGCTCGAGCGTGCTCGTCAGCTCCTCCACCCTCGATGCGCTGCTGCGGCTGAGCGGCGAGGCGCTCGTCGAGGGACGGCGCCTCGAGAGGCTCGGCGACCTCGTGCTGCGCGCGCAGCGGACGAACCGCGCGCTGCTCGATGCCGTCGATGCGCGGCGCGACGACCCATCAGCCGCCACGCTCCACGATGCCGCCACCGAGATGGCGCGCACGCTCTCGACGCTCTCCGACCGGATCGCAGCCACGTCGCGGCGCGGCGCTGACATCGGCACCACGCTGCACGCGCAGGCGCTCGAGGCTCGCATGCGCCCATTCAGGGATGCGTGCGCCGCACTGCCGCGCACTGTGCGCGACCTCGCGCGCAGCCTCGGCAAGTCGGTGCGGCTGGAGATTGCCGGCGAGCACGTGTCGGTCGACCGCGACATCCTCCGTCAGCTCGAGGCGCCACTTGGCCATCTTGTTCGCAACTGCCTTGACCACGGCATCGAGGCGCCTTCGGAGCGCGTTGCGGCAGGCAAGCCCGAAGAGGGCAGACTGAGGATCGAGGCGCGCCATCACGCAGGATCGCTGCTGGTGAGCGTGGGCGACGACGGCCGCGGCATCGACCGCGACAGGCTGCGCGCACGCATCATCGAGCGCAAGCTCTCCCCTGCCGACATCGTCGCATCGCTCGATGACGCCGAGCTCCTCGACTTCCTGTTCCTGCCCGGCTTCTCGACTGCCACGACAGTGACCGATGTCTCAGGCCGAGGAGTCGGACTTGACGTGGTGCGAGCCATGGCGCACGGCGTGGGCGGATCCGTCGAGGTCCGGTCCGATCCTGGGCGAGGCACCACATTCGCGATGCGGCTTCCGGTCACGCTGAGCGTGGTGCGTGCAGCGATGGTGTCGATCGCCGGAGAGCCCTATGCGCTGCCGCTCGCGCGGCTCGAGCGCATCGACCGCGTCGCGCGGGAGAGCGTGGAGACTGTCGAGGGCCGCGCCACGGCGCGAATCGCGGACCAGGCCGTTGGCCTCGTGCAGGCCACGGGGCTTCTTGAGCTTGGCGACGCAGAGCCCACCGGAGAGTCGCTCGCCGTCGTGAGCATCGGCGCGCGGGACCGCCTCTGCGGCCTCATCGTCGACGAGTTCCTCGGCGAGGACGACCTCGTGATCCGGACGCTCGACCCTCGCCTCGGCAAGGTGCCCCACGTATCTGCGGCAAGCATCCGCGACAACGGCCAGCTGCTGCTCCTTCTTGACGCGGACGACCTGGTGCAGTCGGCGCTTCAGATGCTCGGCGAGGGCCGGATCCGAGGCGCCGCGCGGCCTGCGGCGGCGGCTGGCGCGACGCGCAGGCGACGTGTGCTCGTCGTCGAGGACTCGATCACGGTGCGCGAGGTCGAGCGGCAGATGCTCCAGCGCGAGGGGTACGAGGTCGACGTCGCGGTCGATGGCGTCGACGGCTGGAACGCGCTGCAGCGCGGCGGCTACGACATCGTGCTCAGCGACGTCGACATGCCGCGCATGAACGGCATCGACTTCATCAGGACACTGCGCGCCGATCCGCGCTTCGCGACGATTCCGGTCATCATCGTCAGCTACAAGGACCGCGCCGAGGACCGCGAGGCCGGGCTTTCCGCGGGAGCCACCGCATACCTCACCAAGGGATCGTTCCATGACCGTTCGCTGCTGGCGACCGTCGCCGACCTGTGCGGAGGGCCCATCGCGTGAGGATCGCCATCGTCAACGACCTGCGCATGGCGCAGGAGATCCTGAAGGCATCGGTGGCGAGGATCCCGGGTGCGAGCGTCGCATGGGTCGCCGCCGATGGCGCGGAGGCATGCGCGCGATGCGCAAGCGACCGGCCCGACCTCATCCTGATGGACATGGTGATGCCTGTGATGGACGGCGCGAAGGCCACTGCGCGCATCATGCGGGAGACGCCATGCCCCATCCTCGTGGTGACCAGCACGATCGAGGGCAACCTCGATCTTGTGTATGACGCGCTGTCGGCCGGCGCGATCGATGCAGTGCAGACGCCATCGGCCGCAGCGCTCAGCGCGCCGGGAGGACTCGATGCGCTCACGCGCCGGATCTCGCTGGTGCGTTCGCTGCATGCGCCGGGGCATGCGCACTCGCCATCCGCTGCGTTCACCGCCCAAGCCGTCGCTCCTGCGTGCCCATCGGACACCAGCGGCGCATTGCGTGAGCAGGCAGGCACGTCAGGCGGCATCCGCAACCTGCTCGCCATCGGCGCATCCACCGGAGGGCCGCAGGCACTTGCATCGGTGCTCGGCGCGATCCCCCGCGGCTCGCTGCCCCCGACCGTGGTGGTGCAGCACATCGACCGGGACTTTGCGCCAGGACTTGCGCAGTGGCTCGCGAGCGTCACGGGGCATGATGTGCGGCCCGGGCTCCCTGGCGACGAGGTCGTGGCAGGCCGTGCGCTTGTCGCCACGGCCGACGCGCATGTTGTGCTCGCAGGCTCGCGGCTCCAGACTCGCACGGAGCCCCGCGAGTGCCTCTTCCGGCCCAGCGTTGACGTGCTCTTCTGCTCGCTCGCGTCGGACAGGATGCATGGCGGCACTGCGGTGCTCCTGACGGGCATGGGACGCGACGGCGCTGCGGGCCTTCTGCAGCTACGCAAGTCGGGATGGCGCACAATCGTGCAGGATGAGGCATCAAGCGCCGTGTGGGGCATGCCCGGCGCCGCCGTCACGCTGGGCGCCGCCGAGCGGGTGCTGCCGCTGGAGAGGATCGGACACGCCATCGCCTCGCCCTCCGCTGGCGAGAGCGCAACCCATGGGCCACGCCAATGACGCACGAACCCTCGCCGAAGCCTGACCGCCATGTTGTGCTTCTTGTCGACGACCAGCTCCTGATCGGCGAGGCTGTGCGGCGCATCCTCGCGCCGCACGCTGACGTGGAGTACCACTTCTGCCAGGATCCGCTGAAGGCCATCGAGACGGCGCACAAGGTCTCGCCGACGGTCATCCTCCAGGACCTGGTGATGCCCGGCAAGGACGGGCTCGACCTTGTGCTCGAGTTCCGCGCCGACGAGCAGTTGCGCGAGGTTCCGCTCATCGTGCTGAGCTCCCGCGAGGAGCCGGTCACCAAGGCCGAGGCCTTCGCACGCGGCGCGAACGACTACCTCGTGAAGCTGCCGGACCCGATCGAGATCCTCGCGCGAATCCGCCACCACTCGCGTGGCTACCGCGCGCTGCTCGAGCGCAATGCGGCATATGACGCGCTCGCGAGCGAGCTCGCCCAGGCCTCCGACTACGTGCAGTCGATCCTCCCCAAGCCCATGGAGGAGCCGGACATCGCCGCACGCGGCGCGTTCATCCCGAGCGCGTCGCTCGGTGGCGACTTCTTCGGCTGGTCGCGGCTCCCGGATGGGCGTGTCGTCGTGTTCCTGATCGACGTGTGCGGACATGGGGTCGGTCCGGCGCTGCTGTCGGTGAGCGTGAGCAATGCGCTGACTACGGGTGCGATGGGCGTGGATCCCGCATCGCCTGCGGCGGTGCTCGAGCGCCTCAACAGCGCCTTCCCGATGACGCACCACCGCGGCATGTACTTCACGAGCTGGTACTGCGTGATTGACCTGACCGCAGGCACGCTCACGTGGGCAGGTGGAGGCCACCCGCCGGCGCTGCTCGTGCGCGCCGGCGGCGAAGTGCAGGAGCTCGAGTCGCAGGGCACGCCCACTGGGATGATCCCTGACGTGCCGTTCTCGCAGGATGTGGTGCGCGTGCGCACGGGCGACCGGCTCTTCATCTACAGCGACGGCATCGTCGAGCTGCTGCTGCCGTCGGGCACCGTCGGCACGCACTCGGAGTTCAGGTCATTCGTGTCGGGCGAGGCGATCCGCGCGAGCGACCCCATCGCATCCATGCTCGACCACGCTCGCGAGCGCCAGGGCGGACCTAGCTTCGCGGATGACGTGAGCATCGTCGAGGTCACGCTTCGCGCGGTGGCCGCGACCTGAGGGGAGTGACCGCCGATGGCGCGCCGCGGGCGAGATGAAGGACCCGGACTCTTCGGCGACCCCGAGGACACCCCTCCCGACGCCGAGGACACCCCTGCCCACGCCGAGGGCACCGCTGCAGACGCCGAGGGCAATGCGCTTGCGGCGAGCATCGGGCCGCGCATCAGGCTCGGCACGAGCTCGTGGACATTTCCCGGATGGATCGGCACCGTGTACTCGCGCGAGCACGCGGCACGCACGCTCGCGCGCACAGGGCTGCGCGAGTACGCGCACCACCGGTGGCTTCGCACGGTCGGCGTCGACCGCACCTTCTACAGGCCGATCGCAGAAGCCGACTACCGAAGCATGGCCGCGCAGGTGCCCGATGACTTCAGGTTCCTCGTCAAGGCGCACGAGGCGATCACGCGGCCTGATGTGGCGGATGCCTCGGGCCAGGTGCGGTTCCTCGATGCGGCATACGCGCGCGAGCGGATGGTCGATCCGATGGTGTCTGGCCTCGGCGACCGGGCAGGGCCGCTGCTGTTCCAGTTCAGCCCGATGGGGATCCGCGGGGACGTCGCTGCAGAGGCGACAGTCCGGCGCATCGGGGAGTTCCTCGCGCAGCTTCCGCGCGGCCCGCTCTACGCAGTGGAGGTGCGTGACGCCGCGCTCGCGCGCCCATCGTGGGGCGCGATGCTGCGCGACTTTGGCGCGACGCACTGCTACAGCGTGCATCCGTCGATGCCGACGCTGGCGGAGCAGGCGAGGTGCGCGCCGCCGCACGAGCAGCGCGCCATCGTGTGCAGGTGGATGCTGCACGGCGGGTTCGGCTACGAGGAGGCGCGGGCGCGCTACGAGCCCTTCGACCGCATCATCGACCCCGATCCCGCAAGCCTGCAGGGGTTCGCGTCACTCTGCGCGCAGGCCGCCGCACATGCGATGGACTCTTGGGTCATCATCAACAACAAGGCAGAGGGTTCGGCGCCCCTGAGCGTGCTGCGGCTCGCGCGCGCGATCGCCGGGCGCATGGCGGATCACCGTGGCGCAGGAGGCACCGCAGCAGGCGACGGCTCGACGGTGGTGCCGCCGTCGGAGGGCTCCGGCCCCAGCTCCGCGGGCTGAGCGCGCCGCTGCGCGAACATCCAGTCGATCGTTCCCTCTGGGGTGTAGGCCACCACCCATGCGTCGTGACCGCAGTCGGGCTCGATGAGGTCCGCAGCGCCACCGGCTGCACGGATGGCGCTGACCATCGCACGCGTGCGCTCGGGTGGCACGACACCGTCCTTCGTGCCGTGCACCGCACGTACAGGGAGTCCCGCGAATCGAGGGCCGGTTGCAGGGTCACCGCCGCCGCACACGGGCACCGCTGCCGCAAACCACCCGGGATGGCGCGCTGCAAGATCCCACGTGCCGTAGCCGCCCATGCTCAGTCCGGTGAGGTAGATGCGCGAACGGTCGATGGGCCTCGTGCGCACGGTGGTGCGAAGCGCGGCGATCACCGCATCCATTGCAGGGGTCGGGCGATCCGCAAACGTGGGCGGCGTGGCCGCGCTCCAGTCGGCATCGACCCACCGATGCTCCTTGGGGCACTGCACCGCGAGGATGAAGCACGGGAAGCGGGTGCGCATCGCGGAGGTGGCCATCCGGTCGGCGAAGTGGCGCAGCACGGACACTCCATCGTCGCCGCGCTCGCCGGCACCGTGGAGGAAGACGACAAGCGGATAGGTGGCGTCCCCTGCAACCGTGGCAGGAGCGACGAGCCGGTACGGCAGCCTCATGATGGTGTCGCCGCGGCGCACCGCAACTGACCCGATCGAGCAGGGAATCGCAGACGGATCCACCGGGGCCTCGGCGGCCGCTGCGGCCGCGGCATCGCCTGATGCGGCCGGCGGTGCAGGCACATCCAGCCCAGCGCCAGACGCGGCCACGCGCGCACGCTCGCGCACGGAGCGCACGGACGCACGTGCGCGCTCAAGCTCGCCGAGCGCCCACGTCATGTTCGGTCGCACCGCCTCGAGCCACGCCCCATGCTCGCCGCGGCCCGCGCGCGCATCGAGGTCTGCAGCCTCCGCGCGCACGTCGATGTCGCCGCACCTCGCAGCGAGCGCGCCGAACCACGGTTCCCCTGCCCGGATCTGCACCTCGAGCTCCGCAGGCGACATGCTCTCGAGCGAGGGCAGGACGTTCGCGTTGACCTTCGCATGGCGCTCGCCGCGGGCGCTCTCTACGAGCGCCGCCGACGGCACGCGTGCGGCAGCGGAGGCCTCAGGACGCATGATCCACCTGATGCGCTCGAGACGCACCATCGGGCACGGGTCGAACATGCCTCCTGCATCAAGGGCATCGCAGGCGCCGGCAATCGCACGCGCCGATTCGGCCGGTGCGCCGGCATCGATGAACTGCCGAGCACGCTCGACCGCCGCATGGGCCATCGATGCGGCCGCGGCACGCGCATCGAGCCGGTCGAGCTGTCCCACGGCACCGGCAACTGCGATCATCGCGCACAGCCGATCGGTGGCCGCATCCCACTGGCCCGTCCGCGCAAGCCGGCGGCTGTCCGCATCGAGAAGGCGCTGCAGCGCGCGCCACGGCTCCGCATCGACCGTCACTGCGGCCTGGTCGACGTTCCAGCGGCATGTCGAGGAAAGCGCAGCGCCGAGTCGCGCAAGCTCGGGCGAGATCGACTCGAGCTCCGCGGCGGCACCCTCGCTTGGCGTCCATGCGCGTGTGCCCGCAAACTCACGCATCGTCCGCGGCGCGCGCGTGGGCAGCACGAGCTGGTCGGCACTCACGCACGTGGGCACAGGCGCGCCGGCCTGATCCTGCGCGTGCGCGCTCGCGAGCGCCACTGCACCGGGACTGGCTGCAGGCGCAGCGCCAGCTACCGCAACGGAAAGCCAGAGTGTGCGGCCCAAGGCTGTTCGCCAGTGCATGCCATGAGGGTAGGGATGCGGCCACGAACCGCGCTAGCCTGCCTGCATGTCCGAGCACCCGTTCGCGCACCGCATCACGATCGGCCTTGGCCGCAGCGACGCTGCCGGGGTGATCTACTTCACAGAGGCGCTCGATCTCGCGCACGAGGCGGCGGAAGCGCTCCTCGACTCTGTCGGGCTTCCGCTCTCGGCGCTGCTGCGTCCGGGCCAGGTTCGCCTTCCGGTAGTGCACGCCGAGGCGGACTACCTGAGCCCTGTGCGGCCAGGCGACCGCATCGAGCTGAGGCTCACGTCGCTGCGCGTGGGCCACTCGTCGATCACGTTCGAGTGGGTCGCCACGCAGGAGGACGGCACCGAGGCCTTCCGCACCAGGATCGTGCATGCGTGCATCGACCCGGATGGCGGCTGCAGCGTGCCGGTGCCCGATGCGGTGCGCGCAGCGCTCACGCCGCGGGCGTGACATTCTCGCGAAGCGTGAATGACGCCGCGGGCACGAACTCAAGCCCCGCGTCAGCGCGCGGCACCGGCAGTTCCGCGGGCACCTCAAGGCGGCCATCACGGATGACGGGCGCATCGGCGATGTCGCGCAGGAAGAGCCCAGGCGTCGCAAGCCCATGGTCACGGGTGCCGCACGCGAACGTCAGCGCGAAGCGTGACACGATCGCCACCGTGAGGCTCGTCTCGAGCGCTGTCGAGAAGACGGTGTCCATGCCGTGGATGCGTCCGGCCGTGACCACCGACTCCAGCTCTTCCACCGGACCCACAAGCGAGGGCTTGACCACCTGCACCTCGATGCCGGGGGCGCCGTAGACGGCATCGCGCACCTCAGGGTCGTGCAGCGCCTCGTCGATCGCCATCGGGATTCCCACGCGCCGCGAGAGCTCCGCCAGCTCGCGCGCGTCCTGAAGGGGCTCCTCCACGTACTCGATGCGCGATGCGTCGATTCGCCTCAGCAGTCGTTCGGCATTGGCGAGCGTCAGCGAGCGGTTGGCGTCAAGCCTCAGGCGCACGCCGTCCGGCAGTCCCTCGAGCAGCGCGTTGACGACGCGAAGGTCCTCCGCAGGTCGCGACCGCCCGATCTTCACCTTGATGGTGCGGAACCCGACGAACTCGCCTGCCTCAATCGCGCGCTCCGCGTCGCGTGCGCTTCCGGAGAAGACCGCGTTGACTCCGACGGTCGCGCCGCGTGCGACGGGGCCGAACCCGAACCGCTTGTCGCGCCGGAACTCCGCCATCGCGCACGAGAGCCCGAATGCGGCGCTCGGTGCAGATGGCGTGGTGCCCGACGCGCAGGCCTCCTGCAGCGAGCGGACCGCCTCGGTGAGCTGCTCTCGGTGGAACCCGGGCAGCGGCGCCACCTCGCCGTAGCCCGACCGGCCGTTGAGCGTGGCCCGCACCAGCACCCCATGGCGCACCTTCACGTCGCCGCGCGACGTGCGGAATGTCCGCCGCAGCGGCAGCTCGTACTGCGCGAGCTCGATGGTGGGCGCAGCCTCGGACGACTCGCCGCTCATGACACAGCCCAACCCAAACCCATCAGCGCACCATACATGAAGAGCGCGCGCCCGGTCCGGCCAAGCACAGCGTTGAGCGGCCGCCCGGAGAGTCCGCCCAACACCGATGCGCATGTCGGCGCGAGCCACGCGCACGGCACGAGCGCCGCAAGCACCCATGGCCGAGCCGTGCCATCGCCCGCCGCACCTGTCGCCACTGCGAGCGCGAGCGCACCGGCCGCCACCACGCAGAACAGGTACTCGAGCCTCGCGAAGGCAGCGCCGAACTTCACGGCGAGCGTGCGCTTGCCCGCCGCGCGGTCGCCGTCGATGTCGCGGAGGTTGTTGACGCAGATGAGCGCAGTGGCGAGAAGTCCAGGCCCGAGGCCCGAAAGCGCAGGAACCCATGACCACGACTGGGCCTGCGCTGCATAGGTCCACAGCACCGCCACAGGGCCAAAGAAGACAAGCACGAAGATGTCGCCGAGCCCCAGGTACGCAAGCGGGAACGGCCCACCCGTATAGGCAACCGCAAGCACGATCGCTGCGACGCCGATTGCCACGAAGGGCCAACCGCCACGCCAGGCGAGGTATGCCACGCACGGCACCACGAGCGCAAGCGCGATCGCCGTCGCGATGGCCATCGCGCGTGGGGTCACGAGACCTGCAGACACCGCGCGCACAGGCCCGAGCCGCTCGGGGCCATCGACACCAGTGCGCGCATCGAAGAAGTCATTCGCGAAGTTGCATCCGACCTGAATCGCGAGAGCCCCCACCAACGCGACGATCGCCGACGGGATGTGCGCGACACCCTCGCCCCACGCGACCCCCGTGCCGAGAAGCACAGGCGCCGCTGCGGCGGGAAGCGTCTTGGGCCGCATGGCATCGAACCACACCGCCGACGCGCCCTCGCGCTGCCCGGACCGTTGCGCAGGCAGCGCGGTGCCGCTCATGGCCGGCGCGTGAACTGCGAGAAGTCAGGCCTGCGGCGCTCGAGGTAGGCATGATGCCCCTCCTGCCCCTCCTCGCTCATGTAGTAGAGGAGCGTCGCGTTGCCGGCAAGCTCCTGGAGTCCGGCCTGGCCGTCGCAGTCGGCGTTCAGCGCGCTCTTGAGGCAGCGGATCGCCAGCGGGGAGTTCGCAAGGATCTCGCGGCACCACTGGACCGTCTCCTCCTCGAGCCGCTCGACTGGCACGACCGCGTTCACGAGCCCCATGCGCAGCGCCGCCTGCGCGTCGTACTGGCGGCAGAGGAACCACATCTCCCGCGCGCGCTTCTGTCCGATGAGGCGCGCCATGTAGCTCGCGCCCCATCCGCCGTCGAAGCTGCCGACGCGAGGGCCCGTCTGCCCGAAGATCGCGTTCTCGGCGGCAATGGTGAGGTCGCAGAGCATGTGGAGCACGTGACCGCCGCCGATCGCGTATCCGGCGACCATCGCGACGACAGGCTTCGGGCACGTGCGGATCTCGCGCTGGAAGTCGAGAACGTTGAGCGTCTGCACGCCCGACTCGTCGCTGTAGCCGGCTTCCTTGCGGATGCGCTGGTCGCCGCCGGAGCAGAACGCGAGGTCGCCGCGTCCCGTGAGGATGATGACGCCCACATTGGGGTCGAAGCGGGCGTCCTGTAGCGCCAGGCGCATCGAGTGCACCGTCTGGGGCCTGAATGCGTTGCGGCACTCGGGCCGGTCGATGGTGATCTTCGCGATGCCGTCAGCCTTCTCGTAGGCGATGTCGGGATAGGTGCCTGCCGCCTCCCACGCCGCGCCCGGCCGCATCGTGCAGATGCGAGGGTCTGGCTTGGCCGACGGGGCGCCGGACTTGGATGCGGGAGCCGATGCTGCGGGCGGGGTGGATGCCATTGGTGTGCTCACAGGTCCTTCGGGAGTGATGCGGCGATGATCGAGGCAACCGCGCCGGCGCAGGCATGTGGCTGCTCCACATGGGCAGCGTGGCCGGCACCGGGGATGGAGATCGTAGGCACCTGCGGTGCGCATGCATGGATCCGCCGCGCGATGCCCGCGAACTTGTCGTCGAGCGCTCCGTGCATGACCGCAAGGCGGTGACCAAGCCGGGCCGCCACTCCCCACCGTGGCGCACAGCGCCCGGGCGAGCAGGCGTCAAGGATCAGCGCCCAGCCCGTGCGGCTCGCAGGGTCCGCAAGGGCAGCACGGCGCCGCGCAACGACGGCATCGAACTCGGCGCTCGCGCGAAGCGACGCAAAGAGAGGCTGCGCGTACCACGACGCGATGAACGCATCGGGATCCTTCAGCAGGTGCGTCGCGTGCGCGTGGTCGCGTCCAGCGCGCAGCGAACGCTCGCGCGGATCCTCGATTCCCGGGTCTGCACCGATCACGATGCACGTCACGGGCATGCGGCCGGCCAGCGCCAGGCATACGCGGCCGCCGAGCGAGTAGCCGCAGAGGATGACCTGCCGTCCCTCACGCACCGCACTCTCGAGCTGCGCGGAGAGCGCCGACGCGAGCGCATCGAGACCGTCAGGCTTGCCGCATGCGGCATGCGACGCCGTGCGCGCCGCAGGAGCGGCAGTGACCGCATCCGCGTGCTCGCGTCCCCCGATCGACGCATGCGCGGCCTCGTCTGCGTCGACGAGCGCCTGCGGATCCAGCTGCGCTGCACGCGCAAGCGCCGACGCGCACTCAGGGTCACGTGCGCATGCGAGCAGGTCTGCAGCGCGCACGTCCATGCCGCTGGCGGCGCCCAGCGCGGCGCGCATCGGCTCCCAATCGTCCGGCGTGCCGAGGAACCCATGCACCAGCACGACAACTGGCCGACGGCCGCTCATCGCCCGCTCCCCTGCACAGGGCGAGCGGTGAGCGCATCACGCACGGCACGCACGCACTCCGCCTGAATCTCGCGGTGATCCGGGATGATGCGGTCGGCGGCCGTGCGCACCTCGATGATGTGCGCAGCGTGGCGTGCGCCTGCCGGACCCGCTCCGCTGCGGCGCAAGGCCGCACGCACCGCACCTGCGAAGCCGTGCCCTTCGGAGACATGCTCATGCTCCAGCGAGAACATGGCCGCAGCACCCTCGAAGGTCAGCCCATGCGGCGAGTCGAACCAGGGCGAGAAGATCGACTGGTGACCGGCGATAGGCAGGAAGCGGAAGATGCCGCCGCCGTCGTTGTTCACGACCACCACGCACATCGGCGCAGGAAGGTCGCGCAGCAGCGACCACGACGCAAGATCGTGCAGCGCGGCCACGTCGCCGATCAGCAGCAGCACAGGCTTTCCGCTCGCGCGGCAGGCGCCCGCAGCGGTGGCCACGATGCCGTCGATGCCGCTCGCGCCGCGGTTGGCGATGCACCATGGCGTCGCGTCGCGGTCAGCGTGCATCTCCGCATCGCGCACAGGCATGCTCGATGAGAGCATCACGATCGCACCCGCACCGTGCGCCTCGCGCAGCGCATCGCGTGCGGCCATCGGCTCGGTGACTCGGGCACCGTCCTCGCCCGGCGCCGGGCGCCACCGGTCGCACTCCGCGAGCGCGAGCGCCACTGCACCGTCGGCGCTCCGCCACGCATCGGCGACACCGCTTCGCGGCATCACGCCAGCCAGCGCCGACAGCCGATCGGCAAGGCTCTCGGCGCTCGCCCTGAGGAGCGCAGATGCGCACCGCGACGGGTCCATCGGCTCGATGCCGTCGCCGGCCACGACGAGCGCGCATCCCGCCGACACGGCATCGTCGATCCACTGCTGCACACGCTTGCTGGCGATCCTGCCGCCGATGCGGAGGATCGTGTCCGGCAGGAGCGCATCGCGGACCGGCCCATGGGCGGACGAGGACGGTCCGGCCGCGGCGGCAGCGCACAGCACCAGGTCCGCGTGGTGCACAACGTTGGGATGCGATGCGCCGCTGCGGAGGCCGGAGGTGATGTCGGCCACCACCGGCCACATCAGCGTGCGCGCGATCCGCTCGAGCGCCGCAGCCTCGTCGGGCGAACGCGCACCCCCCGCGACGACAACGCCCCGCCTCGACTTCCGGAGCTGCTCGAACAGCGCGTCGACCTCCGCGGCTGACGCGGCGCACCATGCCACAGGGACCTCGCCGCGATTCCGCCCGCTGGCTGCGCGAAGCGGCGCCCACGGAGACCCCGACTCCTGCCACGAGGCAATCCGCGCGGCCGCAGAAGGCTCAATCGCCCATGGCACCGGCACCGGCGCAAGCGGCTCGCGGAAGCGCCAGTTCACGTGCACAGGTCCTGATGCGCAGCCGATGCCGTGCGCCACATCCCAGGCCCTCGACACCGCATCGAGCGCATCGATCGGCGACGCGCCAGGCTCGTCCGGGCACCCGACATCGATGGCCTCACGCACCACCGGCGCAAGCATCCCCGCCTGCGGCACCGACTGGTTCGCCCCGCATCCGTGCAGCTCCGGTGGCCGGTCCGCGGTGAACAGCAGCATCGGGATCCCATCCATCGACGCCTCAACCGCTGCAGGCAGCAGGTTCGCCACGGCGGTGCCGCTCGTGGTGATCACCACCGCCGCACGTCCGGTCACCCGCGCTGCACCAAGCGCAAGGAACGCCGCACCCCGCTCGTCGTGCGCCACACGCACATCCACTGCGTCGCCCGCCGCAGAGTGGGCACGTCCGCACCACGCCGCGGCGGCCGCGGCAAGCGGCGCCGAGCGCGATCCCGGGCACACCACGACAGTGCGGCATCCGCGCCGGATGCACTCCTCGATCGCGAGCCGCGCCGAGAGATGATTCAGGTTGGGATCGCTCATACGGCGCGCGTCGCGGCCGTCACCGACCGCATGATGCGCGCTCCTTCGCCGTGAGGCGCTGCTGCAGGTGAGGACTGCACCCTCGGCTGCCGGAGCAGCGCGTCGAAGCTCTCAAGCTTGCGCGCAGTCTCGAGCCACTCGGAGTCAGCCTCGGAGCCCGCAACGATGCCGGCACCCGCAAACGCGGTAAGCGAGTCGCCATCGACAAGCGCGGAGCGGATCCCGACCGCAAACTCGCTCTCGCGCGCGGTCACCAGGCCCACCGCACCCGCATACATCCCGCGTGGGCTCGGCTCGTGCGCGGCGATGAACGAGCGGGCCTCGCCGAGCGGAAGCCCGCACACCGCAGGGGTCGGATGAAGGCGGCCGAGCACAGTGCCGTCATCGACGCCCTCGCGCAGCTCCCCGCTGATCGGCGTCGACAGGTGCTGCACATGCGCGCACTTGACGATCCGCGGAGACGCCGCCGCCGACAGCTCCGTCGACAGCGGCCGAAGCGCGGACTCGATGCACCGCGTCACGATGTCGTGCTCGCGCCGGTTCTTGTCCGAGGACATGAGCCTGCCTGCGAGGCTCTCGTCCGAAGGCCCATCCGGTCCGCGCGCGCATGTGCCTGCCACCGCCTCGCTGCGCACCGTGCGCCCCACCCGGCTGAAGAGCCGCTCGGGGCTCGCGGACACGAACGCGCGTCCAATGCCGCTCTCCACCAGCAGGTGATACGCGTCCGGTTCCTCCTCGCGCAGCACCGACAGCACATGCACGGGGTCGATCGTGGCATCGCACCCGTATCGGCGTGTCCGTGCGAGCACCACCTTCTCGATTCGGCCAGTCGCGATCGCCGACAGCGCCGCATCAATCGCATCCGCCCACCGCGCGGGATCGCCGTCATCGCACAGGCGCCAGCTTCGCGCGCCGGACGAGCCTGGAGCGCACGCCACCGCAGCGCGCGCACCTGCCACGACATCGCCCGATCGGGCATTCGCTGCGCGCGAGAGATCCGACAGCGCCTCGAGCGTCGGCGCTGCGTTACCCGCACCATTGACCGCCAGCACCGCGCCGCCTGGACCTGCACGCCACTCGATCGCGGGCACGATGAGGCGAGTGGTCTCGAAGTCACGCCACTGGTTCCCCGACGTGTGCCCGTTGCGGAATGGCTCCAGCACGATCACTGCCGGGTCCATTGGCTCGTGCGATGCGGCATCCGGCGCGCTGGCCCTACCGCCGGATGCTGTCACCACACCGCTGAGTGCGGGATGCCTCCAGTCATGGGTGCTCAGCGCCCATCCGGTGCCCGCAAGCTCACGGACTCCATCCCGGCTGCGAAAGAGCATTCGACGCCCCGCCGGCGCGCTCGCAAGCCAGTTCAGCGCCACCGACGTCGGCGCGAAGGGCCCATCCGGCATGGTCGAGCAGTCCACCGCCGCTTCCACGCGCACAAGCCCGCGACGGGGCAGGGATACTGCGCCGCACATGTGCTGCAGCCGGTCACGCAGCGCCCCAAGGGCGTCCTGGTACGCGAACTGGCCTTGCAGGCGCTCGGCGCACACCGTGGGTGTCAGTCGCGCTCGCATCGGAATTGGGCGATCCTACGTGTCCATGGCCGCCCCACACGTCGAGCGTTCAAATCATTTTGAAATGTCATTAGTTATTGGACATAAAGAAGTGTGCTCGGACGGGTCTCCCCGCACCGATACCTTGCATGGCTCGCGATGAACTACCGGCGCAGAAAGCGGGCAATCCACCATGCGGAGGCGCACGCTGACGGCACATCGGCCGCAGCGGCGCGCGTGCTCTCGGAGCCTGGTGTCCCCCAGGGCGATGCGCAGCTCATCGAGAGCGATGCGCAGATCCCGGAAATCGTGGAGCACATCCGCTCCCATGGCGTCTTCGCGTTCGACACGGAGTTCATCGGCGAGGAGACCTTCCACCCGAGGATCTGCCTGATCCAGCTCGCGACGACGGAACGGGTCTCGCTGATCGACCCGCTCCGCATCGGAACCGACGCGCTCAAGCCGGTGTGGGAGTGCGTCTGCGACCCGTCGCTCCTCACGCTGGTGCACGCGGGAGGCCAGGACGTGGACGCGGCCCAGCGCGGCGCCGAGATGCGAGCTTCAAACGTCGTCGACACGCAGATCGCGTCGGCATTTGTGGGCATGCCCTGGCCCACGAGCCTCGGCAACATGGTGGAGGGGCTGCTCGGACACCGGCTCAACAAGGCACACACATTCACGGAATGGGATGCGAGGCCGCTGACCCGGAGCCAGCTCGGCTACGCCGCCGACGACGTGCGCTACCTGCCGCTCGCATGGACAAGGCTGTCTGAGCGCCTCGCCGAACGAGCGCGCATGCCGTGGGCTCTCGCCGAGAGCGCCGCGAGCATCCGCGCAGTGGAAGGGTTCGACCCGGAGAGCCACGTGCGCCGTGCGTGCCGAGGTCTGTCGCTGCGCCCGCGCGTGATGACCATACTGCGGGAGCTCGTCGTGCTGCGCCACACGATGGCGGGCGAGCTCAACAAGCCGCCACGCGCGGTGCTGCCGGATGGGCCGATGCTCGAGATCGCACGCCACAAGCCGGAGTCGGTTGCTGAACTCGCGGAGGTGCGCGGGATGCCTCGGCCCATCGTGCAGTCGCATGGCGAGCGCATCCTTGCGACGGTTGCGCACGCAAAGGGGCTGCCTCTCGAGCATGACCGCATCTGGGCACCGCCGGAGGAGACATCCGAGGACCGCATGCGCATCGATGCCCTGTGGTCTGTGGTGACGATGCGCTGCATCGCGATGGGCATCGCTCCCGGGATCCTCCTCACGCGCGCCGAACTTTCGCGCTGGTACATCGCGCGCAAGGGCGGCTCTGGCGCGCCGCTGTTCCCTGCGGACGACTGGCGGCGCGATGCGCTCGGCGACTGGATCGAGCGGTTCGTGGCCGGCGAGGGCACGCTCTCGCTCAGATGGTCCGATCAGGGACCCGCCGCGACCTAGGATCTGACGCCCCATGAGCACGTGGAACCCAGCACCGCCTCCAGAGTCGCCGCTTGGCGACCATGCCGTGGCAGTGGAGGGCACCCACCTCGCCGGCCGCAACATTGCGCTGCTCGTGACTGGCGGCATCGCGGCGATGAAGGCGCCCATGCTCGCGCGCAGCCTGCGCCGTCAGGGCGCAACCGTCACCTGCCTGCTGAGCGACGAGGCGCTGCGCTACGTCACCGAGGACACGCTCGCCTGGGCCTCCGACAACCCCGTGGTGACGCGGCTATCCGCCCGCGCGGAGCACCTCGGCGACGGCATCAGGTTCGACGCGTACCTGATCGCGCCCGCGACCTACAACACGATCAACAAGGTGGCGTGCGGCATCGCGGACGGCATCGTGACCGCCACGCTCGCCTCGGCACTCGGGCGCCTCGAGCGCGGGCAGACGAAGGTCCTCGTGTGCCCGACGATGCATGGCTCGATGCACACGCACATCCTCACCGAGAGCCTGCAGCGACTGCAGCGCCTTGGGGTGATCGTCGTGCCGCCGCGCGAGGAGAACGGCAAGCACAACCTGCCCGACGAAGGGCCGATCGTTGCCGCCGTGTGCCGCGCGGTAAGCACCTCACCCCTGCGCGGACGGCGCATCCTCGTGACGGGCGGCCCTGTTCCTGCACGGCTCGATGACGTGCGCGCGGTGTCCGCAATGTCGTCGGGATCGACCGCGATCGCCATCGCCACAGACCTCGCGCTTCGCGGCACGGACGTGAGCCTTGTGCTGGGCGCAGGCGCGATCGATCCTCCCTCGTGGCTCTGCGCCTGGCGCGTGGCGGACATCGGCGGGTACCGGGACCTCCTCAAGCGCATCCTCGACCAGCAGCCTCATGATGCCGCGGTGCTCGCCGCCGCCGTCGCGGACTTCGAGCCCGCAGAGCTGGCGCCCGGCAAGCGGCCCTCCGACAGCGAGTGGAGCCTCACGCTGCGCCCGACCGCCAAGGTCATTGACGCGCTGCGCACCGAGAGGCCCGGTCTCCACATCGTTGGCTTCAAGCTCGAGTCTGGCGTGGAGCATGGCGCGCTGATGGCCACCGCATGCGAGCGCGCATCGCGGCATGGCGCCTGCGTCGCCAACCACAGCGAGGACTACGTGGCGCGCGAGCACGGCACCACGAGGCACATCGCGTGGCTTGCGGTGCCCGGCTGCGAGCCGCAGCGACTGGAAGGCAAGCGCGCGATCGCCGATGGCATCGCGAACCACCTCGAGCGCACGCTGTCGAGCCACCGCTCAGCGTCGGCGTAGGACCGAACTGTGGCAGCGCAGGTCTGGGTCACGGCCGACACGCACTTCGGGCACGATGCAGCGATCGGCCTCTTCTCTAGGCCCGTGCGCGACGTGCGCGAGATGGACGAGCTCATGCTCGAGCGCATCAACGCGCATGTCGGCAAGCGGGACAGGCTGCTGCACCTCGGCGACTTCATGGGTCCCATGGCGTGGTCCGGCGACGAGGGCAAGGCGAGCGTTGCCCGTGCGCGCGAGCTCCGCAGCCGCATCAGGTGCAGGAAGGTGGAGCTGGTGCGCGGCAACCACGACCCAGCCAAGCGCAGCTTCGCGCGCATCTTCGATGCCGTGCACGACATCCTCTCCTTCCGCGGATGGAGCGGAGGCGACGAGCGCATCGTCTGCTGCCACTACCCGATGCGCTCATGGCAGGGCATGTGGAACGGGGCGCTGCACCTCTATGGGCACGCGCATGGGGCGGCGACCGAGGAGGGAAGGTCGTGCGACGTTGGCGTCGACTGCTGGGAGCTCGGTCCCGTGCCGCTCGACCGCGTGTGCGACATGCTGCTGTCGCGGCCGGCGCCTGTGCGCGGCGACACGGAGTCGCTGCGCCAGCCCTCGCGCACCGCGCTACCCTGAGGCGCATGACGATGCGACTCCGCACTGGCCGACCGCTCCTCGCACTCTCGCTCGCCGGCGCGGCGATGCTCGCCGCGTGCGGCACGGAGCGCAGCGTCAACGTCGAGGGCGACTCCAACGACCGCTTCGCCTCCGTGGCCGGTGGACAGCGCCAGGGCTACTGGGGTGTGGGAGGGGAGCAGGCGGAGCTGCTGGGCACGAACCTCGCGGACCGTTCCGACGAGGACCCGACGGTGACCGATCCCGACTTCCCTGCGATGGGCAACATGCCGGGCTTCGGCCCAAACTGGTGACGCTGGGCGCCGCGCGCGGCGCGGACGCGGCGAACCTGCTGCCGGCCCCGTTCAGCGCTCGATGCGCGTGGCGGGACCGGAACCGGTGGGCATGGCATCAGCCGGAGTGCCCGGCTTCCAGCTCTTGCTGAAGAATGACCCGTCCTCGGTTGGCTCGATCACCGACGACCATCCGTCGGCCCACACGATGCGGCAGCTCTCGCCGTCCAGCTGCCACGTGCCCAGGTGCACGTCGTCGATCGACTTCATCGCGCTCCCGTCGGAGCGGAGCGCCATGAAGAGCTCGTAGCGGGAGCCGGGCAGCGCGCCCGGGATCGACCACACGCCGGCGTAGCGCTGCATGGGTCCCTCGACCTTGACCGCCTGCCCGAAGTTCGTTGGCGTTGCGCTCGCCGGAACGCCGGGTCCGTACGAGTACTTCTCGTATCCGGAGTGGCCTCGGCGCACGGCGTCGATCCATCCATCGGTCCACCGCACGATGAGCACGCCGTTCTCGATCATCCACCGGCCGCGCTCGCCTTTCGCGCCGTCGTCGCCCTTCCACCATGTGCTGACTGCGGCACCGTCAGGCTGCAGCACCACGTTGAAGAGCTCGTTCTCGGTGTCGGTGAGGCTCCATGTGCCGACGGCCTCCGTGCGCGAGATGGCGCCCGCGGTGACCGGCGAACCGAGCGCGGGTCCCGAGCGCTGGCTCGGCGGCAGCGACACCGACCTCGGTGCGGGATCGCATGCGATGCACACGACCGACGCGAGCAGCGCGCACGGCAGTGCAAGCCACGGCTTGTGCGGGGCGTGAGGGATCCGCGGTGCGGGGCGCAGGTGCATGGGCGGATTCCTACCCGATGCGCAGCCGGTCGGACAGACCCGAGGCACGCGCCACCTGCCGCCCGATCGCCTCGCGCACCCGCTCAGGGGGGCCCACGATCGTCACCGACTGCCTTGCCCGCGTGATCCCAGTGAAGATGAGCTCACGGCTCAGGATCGGCGAGGGACCGGAGGGCAGGACGATGGCCACATGGTCGAACTCCGACCCCTGCGACTTGTGGACGGTGAGGGCGTACGCCGATTCCACCGCCGGAAGGATTGCGGCAGGCACCGCACCCTCGCGCCCCGGGAACGTTCCCTCGAGACGGCCATCGGGTCCTGTGCGCATCACGCCGACGTCACCGTTCATGAGACCCAGCGCGCGATCGTTCTCGGTGACGATCACGGGGCGCCCATCCCAGTGCACCGCGCTGAGCGGATCGGACAGCGGCGCGCCGCTCGCGTCCGCGCAGAGCCTGTTGAGCTCAAGCGTGCCTGTGGTCCCGTGCCGGTGCGCGCAGAGGATTGCGGTGGAGCGTGCGCGTGCACGGAAGATGTCGAGCGTGGCGCGGATGATCGACTGATCGCTGCGGCAGTCGACGAGCGTCACGCTTGCTGAGGCATCGGATGCTTGTGCAGCGCCGGATCCGTCCGCTGTGCCGCCACCGGCTCCAGTCCCCGCACCGAGGCTCGCGAGCGCGCGGTCCGCGTCGCCTTCGAGCACTGCACGGGCGAGCTTGCCGACCGGCGACTCTCCGGCGAAGCGGTGCGACCTCTCCAGCCGAATCACGCATTCGGCGATCGCCGACTGCGGCTCGGTCATGTCCGCAAGGACCGTGCCTGCCTCGACCGACGCAAGCTGGTTCCCGTCGCCGAGCACCACGAGCGTCGCACCTGTGGCCACGGAGTCCACCAGGCGGCGCATCAGCGAGAGGTCCACCATGGATGCCTCATCGAGTATCACCATCGTTGCACGGCCCAGTCCCCCGCCCTCGCGGCCCAGGAGCGCGGCGTGGACCGTTGTCGCGAGGCATCCGCGCAGCGCCGCGCCGTGCGCCTCAGGAAGCGCAGATGCTGCAGCGGCGAACGACTCGCTCAGCCTGCTCGCCGCCTTGCCCGTTGGCGCAAGCAGCCTCAGCGATGCCTGTTCGCCACGTGCGGCACGCACGTGCGCGTGCGCCGCGGCGATGCGCGCCGCGACCGTGGTCTTCCCGGTGCCAGGCCCGCCGGTGACAATCGTGAGGCCGCGCTCGGCACTGCACAGCACTGCCCTCTGCTGCGCGGCGTCGAGCGCACCGTCACCCCATGCTGCGACCATCTGCCGCACGGCGCCAATGCGCGCGCCCGAGTCCGCCAGCGCCTGCGTTCGCGCACGAAGCGCCTTCGCGAGCGCGCACTCGTCGTCACGGCACCGCGCGAGCGACAGGAACTCTCCCTCGACGACCAGCGGCGTCACCGCCGCCGCGCCATCCGACACCTCCATGCGCGACACAAGCGCGCTGCCGCGGCCGGCGGCACGCATCAAGCTCTCGCGGATGGGCGCAGGCACCGCAACCTCAATGCGATCCGTGCCATCGCGCGGCTCGCGCGGGGCCAGGAGCACGCGGCCCGCGTCGGACATGTCGATGCGGGTATGCCCCTGCGAGAGCTGGTGCAGCGCGAGCGCGCACGCCGCGGTGAGGGGCAGCGCGTCCTGCCCAGAGTGCTCGCTGCACCGGCGCACGATGCGTGCCGCCACCTGCACGATGGCGGGAGGAAGCAGGCCTGCCCCGATCGACTCAGCGCCCATCGCTGCCCCCTTCCGGCTCGGTCACCGCTGCCGCACCCACGGCTGAGTCAATCGCCGCAACCAGCGCATCGCCGGGGGACCAAGACCACACGCCCACACCAGGCCGATGCGGATCCATGCCGCGCACGTAGAGGTAGTGCGATGCGACCACGGCCGACGCATCGCCGATCCGGCGAAGCCAGCGCGCCAGCAGCATCATGTAGAGGGCGGCCTGCACCGGGTAGAGCGAGCCCGCTGCCGCATCCTCAAGCGCACGTCCTGAGTATGCGCGCGGATCCCGGCCAAGGTCGTTTGTCTTCCAGTCGATGATGTGCCACTCGCCGGGTTGCGCGGCCGCGGCAATGTCGATGATGCCGCTCAGCAGGCCGCGCATCCTCGACGTGGAGGCGCGCCTGAGCGTGGGCGCGACCCGCTCCCCGACCTCGCCGCCGCATGAGCTGAACGCATCCGCGAGCGCATGAGGGTCAAGGTCAAGGGGCACCGAGATGCGCAGCTCGCGGAGCACCGCATCGCGGCGTCCCGCAAGCTCGACAACCGACGGGCACCCATGGCCGAGCGGCTGCGCCAAGGCGGCACGGAGCGCGCGTGCGGCATCGTGAGCGGCGGTCCGCATGCCCTCGGGCATGTCGCCTCCCGCCACGGCTGCGCATTCGATGATGACCTGCGCCGCGAGCCGGTCATGCGCCGCATCCGGAGGTCCGGACACGCCATCGCGGCCCGCGTCGGCGAGCGACGTGAACGCGGCATCAAGTGCCGCATGCATCGCCACCCCAAGGTCCACGCCCCGGATGCCCAACCTCCGGATCGCGTCGTCGATGGCGCTTGCCGAGCCGCGCTCGGCCGCGCCCTCCGCTGCAGAATCGTCCGCACCCGAATCCGTGTCGCCCGTGGCGGGCCCCGCGTCGGGCTCGATGCGCTCGTCGATCTCGCGACCCTCACCGCGACTCCCGTCGCCAGCTGCCGAATCTGCGTGCGGCGCCCCACGCGACAGCGACGTGAAGCTGACCTCGCGAAGAGGATCGGTCCACGCGTTCACGTCCGGATCCACCGGCGCCATCGCTGCGGCCGAGGGCGCTGACCACGGCGCACCGCCCCAGGTCGGCGCCTCCGTGATGATGCGCAGCGACGCGCTGCATGCCGCATCGCCGGCGCGGGAGGCGGCCGCTGAAGGAGCAGCCACCGCAGGGGCAAGCCTTGCATGCGCCGTCGCCGACCTGCGTGCCCACGCCGCGAGCTGGTCCATCCTGCGAGGCACCGGCGCGTCCTCGGCGTCGCACTGCGCAGCGAGCAGCTCCTCGAGCGCCGATGACCTGACTGATGTGGCAGGCTCGAGCGGCACGCACACGCTGGTGACGTAGCGGGCGCGGGTCATGGCCACGTACAGGAGGCGAAACTGCTCGAGCCGCTGCTCCTGCTGCTGGCGGCGTGCACGATCGGCCTGGCGCCGCGAGCCAAGGTCGATGATGCGTGATGCGGTGCCGTCGGCGGAGACCTCCGTTGTCCTCACGATCGGCGCATCCTTGGGCTGGCGCGAACCCAACGCGATAGTCGGAAGGCACACGAGCCCGTACGTGAGCCCCTTCGAGGAGTGCAGGGTCTGCAGCGTGACCGCGTCCCTTGTGGCCTGCGTGCGCAGGCGGGCGGTGTCGCCGCCACCGCGACCGCCCAAGCGCTCGAGCGCGTCGCGCTCGGAGCGGATCCAGTGGGCGAGCGCAGCCGCGCCGCCGATGCCTGTGCGCTCGGCCTCGCCGAGGAGCTCGCGGAGGTGCTGGAGGTCGACCGCATGGCGCTCGCCTCCAGGCTGGGCAAGCAGGAGCTCCATCGCCGAACGGCCGGCGTCGGCGCCTGCGCGCGCGTGGGGAATCGGCCGCTCGAGCAGCTCGACGAGCGCGGCGTCGATGCCGCTGCGCTCCAGCGTGCGTGCGCACGTTCGGATTGCGCCGATCCACGACTCGCGCCGTGACCTGATGTCGTCGGCGGTTGCGCCAAGCGCACGCGTCATTGCGGCGCCGGCCGCGTACTGCGCCGAACGCCTCGATGCGCACGCGACGAGGATCGCGTGGATGTCCTCGGCTGCGGGCGACAGCAGCACCGACGAGTCGCCCGAGTAGACGCTCGGGATCCCAAGCCTGTCGAGCTCGCGCCTCATCGCATCGAGCTCATCGCGGCGGTGGCAGAGCACGGCGATGTCGCCCGGACGCACTGGACGCCGTGGGCCTTCGGGATCGCCATGCTCTGGCACGCACAGGCCGCATGGCTCGGGCCATGCAAGCCACTGCCGGATTCGCGCCGCAGCTGCACGCATCGCGGCCGCACGCTGCAACCCAACGCTCGTGCCGGCATCAAGCGCGATGACCTCCACGCCCGACTGCGGTGCGCTGTCGCCGCCCATGCAGCGGGGGTCTGTGTGCTTGGCCGAGATCGGCGTGAACGCGATCGCAGCGCTCCCGAAGGGGCTCGCGTGCGCCGTGAACAGACCCTCGACCGCAGCCACATGCGCGGCGTCCGAACGGAACGACACAGAGAGCGGATCGTCGGCGGCGGCGCTGTCACGGAGCCTGATGTAGCTCGGCAGGTCAGCGCCGCGGAAGCCGTAGATGGACTGCTTGGGATCGCCCACCACATGCAGCCGGTGGCCGGGCGCGTCGAAGATCCTGCTGAAGATCGCCTGCTGCAGCGGGTCGGTGTCCTGGCACTCGTCGATGATCGCCACCGCATAGCGGCTGCGCGCGTGCGCCACGAGTGCGCTTGCCGGCGGCGATACGAGCGACCATGTGCGGGCGATGAGGTCCCCGAAGGAGTAGGTGCGTCTCGCGTCGCGCCGCACGGACAGTGCAGCGCGCGCCCGACGCGCGAGCGACGCGCGGAACCCCGTGCATGCCGCACGCCAGTCGTCATGCAGCCGCTGCAGCGTGCGCACCGCAGGCTCGCCTGCCTCAGAGCGGGCCCACTCCTGCACACGCGCGCGCTTGGCCTTGTGGGCTTCTGCCGGCCACTCCCCGTCGGGCATGGCCCGGAGGTCGGAGGCTCCGGCGATGACGGCCTGACGCGCCGCAGGGCCCGGCTGCGATGCGTCGGCCATCGCGCGAAGACGGCCGGCCGCCGCCTTGTTGAAGTGCGGGATCACATCGGCCACCGACATGCGGCCTGGTGCGCCGTCGCCGGCGATGAGGTCGTCGATGCGCCGCTCGAGTTCCGCAATGGGCGTCCAGTCGCCCTCAGGCTCGATGCCCGCGTCGGGCTCGCCGTCCACCGCACTCACGATGCCGGCGAGCGTCGCCCGTGCAGCGGCGGGATCGTCGCCAAGCATGGAGATCGCGAGCTGGCTGGGCGCTACGCATGCGGCCCACAGGTCTGCCGTCACCTCCGACTGCAGGTCGCCCGCAGCCTCGTCGGGCGACATCCCCTCGAGCGAGAGCGCGCCCGCCACCTCCGCTGCCTCCTCGAGCAGCCGCGCGCAGAACGAGTGGATCGTGCCGATGCACGCGCCATCGATCTCTGCCACGGCGCGCCGGAGCCGTGAGGCAGGCGTCGCATCGGGGATCGGCGACTCCTGGTCACCATGGGCGCGCGGATCGGCCGCGCGCGCAAGCGCCACGCGCACGCGCTCGGCGAGCTCGTCCGCTGCCGCATTCGTGTAGCTGGACAGCACGATGCGGTCGATTGGCGTGCCCGACGACACGAGCTCCACCACAAGCTGCGTGATCCGGAAGGTCTTGCCGGTGCCTGCGCTCGCCTCGATGACGCGCAGCGCACCGTGGTCGCGCGTGCCGCTCATGGGTCGACCCCTGCCGCACTTCGGGCCCACCCGCACGATGCAAGGAGCCGCTCCACGGGGGGCCACACGCCACCGAAGTCGGTGCGCACGGGGGCGGCCCCAGCTGCCGCGGGCAGGTGCATCGGTACCGCGCGCATCTCTGCCGGCGGATCGACCGCACTGTCGCGTGGGCCGCCAAGCACCTCGCGCGCACTCATGCCCTGTATCGCCGCACGCATCGCGCGAGCATCCACCTCGCCCCGCGAGAGGTCGTCCACGGATCTCGACAGCCACTCCTCGAGCGTGCGCGCGACCGAGTCCAGCGCGTCATCGGCACCAGCCGCGAGCCCCGCCATATCCGCGTCGGCGAGCAGCATCGGATGAAAGCACAGCGGCACGACCATGCCCGCCGCCGCGATGGCGCGCATCGAATGAAGGGCGCGTGCCGCGTCATCGGCAGTGCCGCCCCACACGATCTCCGCCGGCATCCCGCTCCTGGTGTCCGGCTCCGGGATGATGACGGTGCGCGTGCCACCTGCAGCGGCCCACGCCGCCGCTCGAAGCGCGATCTCCACAGCGTGACGCGCCCTCCACGATCCGCCACGGAAGAGCACCTGCGTGCCCGAGTCTGCAGCACTGCGCCAGCTGCGCGCCGCGAGCGGCCCACCTGCGCCGGCGACCGTCCACTCGTGCGGCACGGCAGGGCACGCTGTGTAGCCCGCGCTGCCCATCACCTCTCCGCTCAGCCAAGCACGAAGTGCGCTCGCCACGCTGTCAGCTGCAGCGCCAGCAGGCAGCGCGCCGATCCTCCGCTGCGCATCGACAACCGCATCCACCGACACCCGCGCGCCGCTGACCGCCTGCTCGATGATCGACTGCTCAAGCGCCCACTGCACCCGACGGTCGATCGTGCCGGGCTCGCGCTCCTGGGTGTCGGTCTCCATCGACGCGATTCGTGCGCCCATGGCCTCGAGCCACCACCGCGAAGGGTCGCGCATGCATTCCACGATGCGGTCGACCGAATCCACGCGTGCGCGCAGCGCATCGCTGACAGTGACGGGCGACCTGACCTGCGGGCACAGGATGCGTCGCTGCGCATCCGGTCCGGCACCGGCGCGGCGCGCGAGCGCGCACCGACGCGCGTGCGCATCGCGCCGCGGCCGTCCCACACCTTCCGCCGACCACTCCTCCTCGCCGAACGCATGCACGCCGTGGCGAGTGACACGTGCAGCCGCGCCGCACTGCTCGAGCAGGATGTCGACCAGCGGGGACGCAGGCTCCGCCTCTCCTGATGCCGCATCGACTGCCGTCGAGATCACGATGAGCCGGTCCCCCGCCGCATGGATCGCCTCCAGGAAGAGCGCGCGGTCCTCGTCACGCGCGCTCCGGTCGCCGGAGCCGCGCGACCACCGGCGAGGGTCGATGCCGGAACGCTCGTCGCGCCTGGGAAAGACGCCACGGTCGAGCCCCACAAGCGCCACGATGCGGCTCGGCACGCTGCGCATCGGCACGAGGCCGCCCACCATCACGCCACCGGACGCTCCGAACCGACGTCCGACAGCGCTGCGGTCAATCGCGTCGACGATCTCGCTGCGCGCGACCGCGAACGGCAACGGCTCCTCAAGGCCCGCCTGCGATGCCGCGGCGGCCAACGACTCGATCGCCTCGAGGATCGCCGCACGCTGCGCGGGCAGGTCGCCCTCGTCGGAGGAACGGCTGCGGCGCTGCACGACCGCGTCGAGCAGGTCCCGTGACCAAGCGCACCACTCGAGCATCGTGCGGGACCCTGCCGTGCGCCGCCCAAGGGCCATCAGCGTGTCGATGGCCGCACACACCCGCGCCATGCCAGGCAGCTGGGTGCCGCCGACGTCCTGCGACATTGCCATCGACATCGCAAGCCGCTCTGCTGCGTCCATGACGGTGCCGTCGGGCGCATCTGCACCATCTGGCGCCGCATCAGGAGCATCGCCGAGTGCGGAAGCCCCGCGCTCCGCCGCCAGCAGCTCGGTGCCGCCGGCATCTGCCAGCACGCGGCGACGGTGCTCCGCATCGATGAACCGGCGGGCGCCCACCGCATGAAGGTGCTCAAGGCACTGCACGCACTCGTCGACTGACACTCCCGCACGGTCGGCCACGGGACCTGATGCGACAACCTCGCCGAGCGCATCGAGCGTGAGCTCCCCGTCGAGGATCCTCAGCGCATCGCAGTACGTGCGCACCGCCGCACGCTCGACCCTCGCGCTGCGGTCCGCAAGCGTCACCGGAATCGGGCGCGGAGCGGCCGCACCCATCGCGCGCGCGATGGCGGTGCCGTAGCGCTCGACGTCGGTCGTGAGCACCAGCACGTCGTCAGGACCTGTGCCCGGCAGCGACGCGAAGGCATCGAGCACCTGGTCGCGCAGCACCTCGCCTGCGCGCGTCGCGCCCGAGACCAGGTGCACGCTGACCGACCCGTCACCTGCGCGCTCGCGCTCCATCGGCACACCCTCACGCAGCGACCTCTGCAGCGCGCGAAGCGACTCCGTGCGTGCGTGACCTGCGCCATCGGACTCGCGATCGGGGCCCACATCCGACGACACATCGCCGCACTCGACATCCTCGACATGCGCGAGCGACAGGAGTCGCTGCTGCATCAGCATCGGCTGTCGTCCGCACACCGCCAGCAGCCGGTGCCCGCGCGACCAGAGCGAGTCCAGGTGCGCCTCGTCGGGCTCGCCATCGCCGGGCCGGCCCATGATCGACTCGTCCATGTACCGGTCGGTGGGCGTCACGAGGTGCAGCGTGACATCGATGCGGCTGCCTAGTGCCGCCAGGAAGTCGAGCGCGAGCGGCGGCAGCGACGAGACGCCGAATACGCTCACCATCGCCGGCAGCCGCATGCGGTCATCGCCCGCCTGCCGCGACTCGAGCCGCGATATCGCATCGCTCCATGCGCCGTCGCTCGACAGGATGGAGATCGCATCCCGCACCGACTGCCACGAACGGTGCCCGCTCCAGCATGCCGCCGGATCAGGCTGGCCGCCGGGGCCTGCAGTCCACCACCACAGCCGCTGCATCCACGCGCACAGCGACACCAGCCGCTGGTGGTCGGGCGCATCGCGCTTGAGCCACGGCGCACGGTCCGGAAGCGTGAGGCCCTCTCTCCATGCGACAACAAGCTCCGGACGCTCCACCTCGAGCGCATCGAAGATCGCGGCAATGCGGTGCCCCGCCGCGAGCAGCGCGTGAGGATGGGGACGCGATCCCTCACGGTCGGTGACGAGCGGGAGCACATGCGCAGCGTCCACGCGCGGGGTGTCCACGTGCGGAGCGCGACTGCCCCCGTGCATGGCGGCGCGGCCGCTCCCGTCGCGCACCGCCGTTGCGTCGGAACCCGCAGCCTGCGCGCCAAGGCCGGCGCAGCGGCCGGCGATCTCCTGCGCGATCCGGTACGCGAGCTCGCGCACGTCATCGCTCGCACGGGATGCGGGGTGTTCGCCCGTCACCATGCCGGCGATATCGAAGATGAACTTGCGCAGGTACGGCGTCTCGATGCCGCCGACGACACCGAGGCGGTGCGCAAGACGCCGCCGCATCCACCGCTCTAGTCCCTTGCCCTGCACTGCGACGACCACGCGGTCGAAGGGACCGATCCGCGCGAGGCCATCACCGTCGCGGGCCCACCTCGACGACACGCGCCGCGCGAACTCCTCGCACAGCGGCTCCGCTGTCGTGGAGCGCACGACACGAAGGGCGCGCTGCGCGCGTTTTCCCGGGTCAATCGGCATGGGCGAGCCGCGGATCCTACCGCTTGCCGCCCGCTAGGATCCTTGCATGACTTGGGAGTCGATGCTCGACGCGCCGGCAGGCGGCACAGCAGGCGCACTGGTGGGCGTCATCATGGGTTCGCGCACGGACTGGGAGACCATGTGCCACTGCGTGGACATGCTCGGCGAGCTCGGCGTCCCCTGCGAGGTGCGCGTGGTCAGCGCGCACCGAACGCCGGACCTGCTCTTCCGCTACGCGTCGACTGCCGCAAGCCGCGGCCTCAAGGTCATCATCGCCGGAGCCGGCGGCGCTGCCCACCTTCCCGGCATGTGTGCCGCCAAGACGCACCTTCCTGTGCTCGGGGTGCCCGTCGAGAGCAAGGCGCTCCACGGCATGGACAGCCTGCTGTCGATCGCGCAGATGCCTGCCGGCATCCCGGTGGGCACGCTCGCGATCGGCAAGGCCGGCGCCATCAACGCGGCGCTGCTGGCCGCATCGATCCTCGCCAACGAGCGCGAGTCGATCCGTGATGCGCTCGTCGGCTACCGCGCCGCGCGCACGGCTGAGGTGCTCGCCCACCCCGACCCGTCGGCCTGAACGCGATGCCGGCGAACGCGAGGCGCAGGAGTCGCACATGAAGGTCGGCATCGTTGGAGGAGGCCAGCTCGGGAGGATGCTCGCGATGTCCGGGCTCCCGCTCGGCATGAGGTTCAGGTTCCTCGAGCCATCCGCGGACTGTCCTGCTGCGGCGCTCGGCGAGGTGATCACCGCGCCCTATGACGACCCCGACGGGCTCGAGCGGTTCGCGTCGCAGATCAGCGTCGCCACCTTCGAGTTCGAGAACGTGCCCGCATCGACGGCCGAGTCGCTCGCGCAGCGGCTCACGCTCGCGCCGGGGCCTCGTGCGCTCGCCGTGTCGCAGGACCGCATCAGCGAGAAGCGCTTCTTCCGCGAGTGCGGCGTGCCGGTGCAGGCGTTTGCGGCGGTGTCGAGCGCCAAGGAGCTCGACGAGGCGGTCGGGACCGTCGGTGCTCCCGCGATGCTCAAGACGCGCCGGCTCGGCTACGACGGCAAGGGACAGCGACTCGTGCGCGATGCGGCGCAGGCCGCGGCCGCATGGCAGGAGCTCGGCAAGGTGCCATGCATCCTCGAGTCGCTCGTGCGCTTCTCCGCCGAGGTCAGCCTGGTGGCGACACGCGCGCGCCGCGGCGGAAGCGTGGAGTGGGTGTCGTGGCCGCTCACGCAGAACGTGCATGCGCACGGCATCCTCAGGCGAAGCGTGGCGCCTGCGCCATGCGACACGGCCGGCGCGCTCGCGGAGTCTGCGCGCATGCACGTGCGCCGCATCATGGACGAGCTCGACTACATCGGCACGATGGCCGTCGAGTTCTTCGTGACGGACGACGGGCTCATCGCCAACGAGATGGCGCCACGCGTGCACAACTCAGGCCACTGGACGATCGACGGCGCGCGCACGAGCCAGTTCGAGAACCACATGCGCGCGGTCGCGTCGATGGCCCTTGGCCCGACTGGCGCTCGCGGCCTGTGCGCGATGCTGAACCTTGTCGGCCGCGCCCCATCTGCCGCGGAACTCCTCGCCGCATGCCCAGAGGCCCACGTGCACCTCTACGGCAAGCACGCGCGCGCGGGGCGCAAGCTCGGCCATGTCACGGTCGTGTCGGAAGATCAGGCGACCCTCGACGCGGCGCTCGCGCGCCTCGAGCCCCTCTGCACCTGGGCCGTCTGAGGCCGCGCGGCGCGCGAGAGCCGGGCCAGGGGCTTGCGCACCGCTGCGCCGGCGCCTGCCGCATCCACCACGCCCTCGCGTGAAAGTCGCCACGATGCGATGCGCAGCGCCTTCTGGTCGATGTCGATGCCGCGCGCGCTTCGCCCCGAGCGCACTGCCGCGATCAGCGTCGTGCCGCTGCCGCACATCGGGTCCATCACCATGCCGCCTGGCGGGCAGCACGCCTCGACAAGCGTCGACAGCAGCGCAAGCGGCTTCTGGGTCGGCCATCCCGTGCGCTCGAGCGCCATGTTGTTGATCGCCGGGATGTCGAGCACATCCGTGGCCTTCTTCATGCGGCCTGCGAGGCGGGCGCTGCGCGCGGGCACCATCGGCGGCGTGAAGTGGTAGTCGCGGCCCTTGGCGTAGAAGAGGATGTCGTCGTGCTTGCGCGCGAACGACCGAGGGCCCGACCCGCCGAGCCCGTAGTGCCACACGATGTGGTTGACGAACGCATCCTCGCCGAGCAGCTCGTCGAGCAGCACGCGCACACGGTGCGACGTGCGCCAGTCCACATGCACAAGGATCGCGCCATCAGGCGAGAGAGCGCCGATGCACGCCTCGAGGCGCGGCCGAAGGAACGAGATGAAGCCCTCTGTGCCCGCGAACCTGTCGTCAAAGCTGAGCCCACCGCGACCGGTCAGCGTGCGGCCAGTATTGAAGGGCGGATCCACGTAGACGAGATCCACCCCGCGCCAGCCATGCGCCGGCACGATGTCGATGCAGTCGCCGCAGTGCAGCGCGGCCGACGGCCCCCTCGGGGATCCCTCCGTGGGCTTGGGCATTCGATCGGTCAGGACGCTTCGGCGCGCGGGTGCGCGCGGTCGTACGCCTCGCGCATCCGTGCCGTGGTCAGGTGCGTGTAGACCTGCGTCGAGGAGAGCGACTGGTGGCCGAGCAGCTCCTGCACCGCACGCAGGTCCGCCCCGTTGTCGAGCAGGTGCGTCGCGAAGGAGTGGCGGATCGTGTGCGGGCTGATGTCGGGATCGAGCCCCGCCATCTTGAGGTACTTGGCGACCTTCCGGCGCACCGATCGGCTCGACAGGCGCGAGCCGAGCTTGTTCATGAAGAGGGGCGCGGCGGGCGCGATCGCGCCACGCTCGGCCTCCGCGACCGCGAGGTAGCGGCGCACTGCGTTGGCCGCATGCGACCCGACCGGCACCACCCGCTCCCGGCGGCCCTTGCCGCGGATGCGCAGCTGGCCCGCATCAAGGTCGATGTCCTGGCGGTTGATCGCCACGACCTCGCTCACGCGGATGCCCGTCGAGTAGAGCACCTCAAGGATCGCGCGGTCGCGCGCGCCGAGCATGTCGGAATCGCTTGGCGCGGAGAGCAGCTTGTTGATCTGGTCGACGGTGATCGCCTTCGGGAGCCTGCGCGGCTGCTTGGGCGTTCGGATCAGCGTCATCGGGTTCGACGACACAAGGCCGCGCTTCTCCGCCCACTTGTGGAAGCTCCGCAGTGTTGCGATCTTGCGTGCGGTCGTCGCCGCCGAGTAGTTCTGCGACGCCATGTGCGCAAGGAACCCGCGCACGAGCTCGACGTCCGTCGCAAGCATCCGGCCAGTCACCGTGTCCTTCGCGGACGCATCCTTGGCCTCGAAGACCTTCGTCTCGCGGTCCATGTTGACGGTGATGCCGAGCTCCTCGGCCGCGAAATCGACGAACTGGCGCAGGTCGAGCCCGTAGCAGCGAGACGTGTAGGGGCTGAAGTGACGCTCGTCGATCAGGTAGTTCAGGAAGCTCTGGATGATCGGAAGGGTGTCGCTCATATCGGTCCTCGGTGGGAGACATCGGCGGATTGGCCCGGGTCCCTGAACCGAAGGTTCTCGGAATCCCATACTCGCAGACGTCGGCTTTGGAATCAATGGAATTCGATTCGCGGCACAAACTCTCGGTAGATCGCGAGTTGCGGCTATAAATTGCGCCACAGTGTCCAATAAAAACAAACTTTCCAAATTGATAACTCTCGTGCGGCGAGAAATTCGGCCAATCTCGCTAGAATCGGACCCCTTCCTCACCGCCGTCTGATTGCGTAGCTCAGTTGGTAGAGCAGCGGCCTTTTAAGCCGTAGGTCCTGGGTTCGAATCCCAGCGCAATCACTGGCCCAACCCCGCGGAGCGCTGCCGAACGGATGCGAGTGGTTCACGCGAACTGGTCTGATGGCGCCCTCTGCCTGTGGGGAGAGGATGCGGACCGGGCTCGCACGTCGATGGCCGCGGTCCCGGGGAAACATCCCTTCGCGAGCGACGCAAAGGACCTGCATGCCGCGCTCGGGCCAGCCGCTCCGCATGGCACGACGCATGGCACGATCACGGTGCTGCTGCCGCATGGCCAGCTCCATCACGCTCGGTGCACGCTGCCGTCGGCCCGCATGGCCGCACTGCTCGGGATCATCCCGCCCGACGAGGACGCGCTGACGCTCGAGCCAGTCGAGGTGCCTTGCCTGCGCGTACCTGCGGTTGAGGCGATCCCGTTCCTGCTTCGCGTGATCGACGCAGCCGAGGCGCCCGGTGCTCCGTTCGCGACAGGACACATGATGCGCTGGTGGCGCGCGCTTGCGCGTTTCGCGGTCGACCTCATCGCGGACCAGCGGGTCGTGCCGAGCGTCACCCAGCACCGAAACGGCACCTACTCGGGCTCGTGGCGCGCGTGGCTCTCCGATCCCGACACCAACACGCGGCTCGCGTCGCTGCTCTCGAGCATGCCGGCCGCCGCACGCGCGGTCGATGGCGGCGACGGACGCGCGTGGCCCGTCGTCGAGTCGTTCCTTGCCTCGACAGTCGATGCGACGGTGCGCGCATCCATCGTCGAGGAGTCCTACGCCGACGCGCTTGAGGACCGGGATCCGCTGACTGATCCCCACACGGCGTGGCTCACCGGACTGCTGCGCGCGACTGACGCGGTCGACCTCCCCTCTCGCCACGAGGTCAGCCTGATCCGTGGCGCGCGATCGTGGCTCTCGCTCCTTGACGACTCGCGGCAGTCGCGAGGATTCACGCTGAGGCTTGAGGTGCGAGAGCCCGAGCTTGACGCCAGCGACGATGGCGTGTCGGCACGGTGGACAGTTGGCTTCGGGCTCGTCGACCCCGAGGACACGAGCCATGTCGTCGATGCGGAGAGCATCTTCGCGCGGCGCGGCGGCCGCCGGCGTGGCGGAAGCGGCGCCCACGACGAGGAGCTCGCTGAGATGCTCCTCAAGGAGCTTGGCCGGGCCAGCAGGATCTGGACTGACTTGGAGGATGCGCTCGAGGACGAGGCCCCAACCGGCATCGAGCTCGACACCGCACGCGCGTACCGATTCATGCGCGACGTCCGGCCAGTGCTGCTCGAGGCTGGCATCGAGGTGGTCGTGCCATCGTGGTGGGGCGACCCGGCGAGCCGCATCGGTGCACGCCTGATCGTCGAGAGCCCGGATGGACCGATGCCGACGGGCGCGGGCGATTCCACGGCGGGCGCCGTCACTGCGGGCGTGGGCCTGCAGTCGCTCGTCGACTACAGGTGGCAGCTTGCGATCGGCGACCGCACGGTGCCGGTCGAGCTCCTGGAGAAGCTTGCCGCACGCGGCGCACCGCTGGTGCGTGTCGGCGGACAGTGGGTCGACCTGCGGCCGGAGGACCTCGAGACTGCGGTGCAGTTCCTGAAGGAGCACCCAGGTGGCGCAATGAGCCTCCTCGAGGCGCTGCGCATGGCGCATGGACTTGATGGGCCGCCTGAGGCGCTGCCGATCCTTGGCCTCGAGGCGACGGGCTGGGTGCGCGACCTCCTGTCATCGACCGACAGCGAGCAGATCAAGCTGATCGAGCCGCCCAAGGCATTCCGCGGAACGCTGCGCCCCTACCAGCGCGTAGGCGTGTCGTGGCTCTCCTTCCTCGACCGCCACCGGCTTGGCGCGTGCCTCGCGGATGACATGGGCCTCGGCAAGACGATCCAGCTCATCGCGCTGCTGCAGCACGAGCGCGAGCGAGGCGACTCGTCCGGGCCAACGCTCCTCGTGGCGCCGATGTCGGTGCTCGGCAACTGGAAGCGCGAGCTTGAGCGTTTCGCGCCCGAACTGAAGGTGCACGTGCAGCACGGACTCGAGCGACCTGCCGGCGAGCGCTTCCTCCGCGCGGCTGAGGATGCCGACATTGTGCTCACGACCTACGCGATCACGGTGCGCGACAAGGACGTGTTCAGCCAGGTGTCTTGGCGCCGCGTCGTGCTGGACGAGGCGCAGCACATCAAGAACCCGCCGACGAAGCAGACCATGGCGATCCGTGCGCTCAAGGCCGAGCACCGAGTGGCGCTCACCGGCACTCCCGTCGAGAACCGCCTCGCGGAGCTGTGGTCGATCATGGAGTTCTGCTGCCCGGGCTACCTCGGCACCGGCGCCGACTTCAGGCGCCGCTTCGCGGTGCCCGTCGAGCGCAACCGCGACAAGGTCACGGGCGACAGGCTGCGCGCGCTTGTCCGGCCATTCGTGCTGCGGCGGCTGAAGGTTGACCCGAACGTCATCAGCGACCTGCCGCCGCTCGTCGAGAGCCGCCAGCATGTGCCGCTCTCCGAGGAGCAGGCCAAGCTCTACGACGTCGTCGTGAAGGACATGCTCGCGAAGGTCGACAGCGCGGAGGGCATCCGGCGGCGCGGGCTCGTGCTCAGCGCGCTCGTGAAGCTCAAGCAGGTCTGCAACCACCCCGCGCACTTCCTGCGCGAGGGCGCTGGTGCGCTTGCGCTGCCCTCACCGAAGGCCAAGGGGTCGAAGTCGGACCAGGCAGCCGGCGCAGAGCTCGCGGCGGCAAAGGCCGACCCGTCGGTGGATGACTCGATCGACGATGCGCCACTGCCGCCCGAGGCGCTCGCCACGGCACGCAGCGGAAAGACGCAGCGACTGATGGAGATGCTCGAGGAGGCGCTCGCCGCCGGCGACCGCGCACTCATCTTCACGCAGTACCGGCAGATGGGCCACCTCCTCGTGTCGATGATCCGCGCCGACCTCGACGTGGATGCGCTCTTCCTGCACGGTGGCACCCCGCAGGCCAAGCGCGACGCGCTCGTGGAGCGGTTCCAGTCGCAGGAGCCTGTCGCGCCGATCTTCGTGCTCAGCCTCAAGGCAGGCGGGGTCGGCCTGAACCTGACCGCCGCGAACCACGTCTTCCACTTTGACCGGTGGTGGAACCCGGCGGTCGAGAACCAGGCCACCGACCGCGCGTTCCGGATCGGGCAGACGCGCACCGTCAACGTGCACAAGTTCGTGTGCAGCGGCACGCTTGAGGAGCGCATCGACCAGATGATCGAGCAGAAGACCGAGCTCGCCTCGCAGATCATCGGTTCCGATGACGCGTGGCTCACCGAGCTCTCTACCAACCAGCTGCGCGACCTGCTCCTGCTGCGGCGTGGCGCCATGGAGGGCGACGAATGAGCCAGTGGGCACGCGGACAGCGCGAGGACCTCCAGCGGCGTCCCGAGCATCCTCGGCGCGTCGTCGGCGGCTACAGGCTTCGCCGCAAGACGGGAATGGAGGGGCTGCCGTGGCTCGCGCACGCGTGGCTCGACCCCATCCTGGCGTCGGCGGACTCGACGGCGAAGATCGAGGGACTGCAGTACGCGCAGGGCGGCCAGTGCGCGAGCATCGTCGTCGGTGCGGGCATGGTGGACGCGTCGGTGCAGGGCCGCGCTCCGCGACCCTACGAGACCCGGCTGGCGGTGAGCGCATGGACGCACGAGCAGTGGGATGCGGCGATCGCCGCGCTCAGCGCTGAGGCCGTGCACTCGGCGCGCTTCCTGACTGGCGACGTGCCGCCTGCCGTCGAGCAGGTGTTCGCGAAGGTTGGCCTCGTGCTCGTGCCGAGCCGGCCAGGTGCCGCCGCCACCGGCAAGCGCGCGTCGAGCGCAGATCCTGCATGGAGCTGCACGTGCGGGGATCCGCTCCCATGCAAGCATGTGGTGTGCGTCGCGATGCTCGTCGCCGAGCGGCTCGAGTCGGAGCCGATGCAGGTCTTCCAGATGCGCGGGCTGATGCCGGACCGGCTGCTCGAGCGCATCCAGGAGCATCGGGCACTCAGCGCGCGAGGCGAGAGCCAGGCGCACCCGCTTCCGCCATGCGCCGCAGGCGCAGACCTTGCCGCACCGCTCGAGCGGAGCCTCGCGGACTTCTGGCGCCCGGGCCGCGCGCTCGCAGATCTCGAGTCGCAGGGCATACCGCCGCACACGCCCCATGCGCTGCTGCGCCGGCTCGGCCCGAGCACGCTCGGCGGCAAGTTCCCGCTTGTGGGACTGCTCGCGTCGATCTACGACACGATGCGCGCGCGCGGCATCGCGATGCGCGACCGCGACCAGGCCGGTCCCGGGAAGTGAGCGCGATGGGCATCCCGACGCCCCTCCATGCGGATCCCGCGCTTGACCGGGCGCTTCAGAAGGCACAGCGGGGCGACGTGAATGGGGCCATGGCGTCAGTGCAGCTGCTCCTGCGCGTGCAGCCGGACAACACCGACGCGCTGCAGGTGCTCGGCATGCTGCTGACGAAGTCAGGACGTGCCGCTGATGCGGTGCGGCACCTCGAGCGTGCCGTCGCGGTGGACCCCAACTTCGCGACCTACCGCAACAACCTGGGCAATGCGCTGATGGAGGTGCGAAGGGCAGAGGATGCCGTGGCGCAGTTCCGCGCCGCGATCGCGCTCGACCGCAACTACTGGCGGTCGTGGCAGGGACTCGTCTCCGCGCTCCAGAAGCTTGACCGGCCAGAGGAGGCGCTCGAGACGTGCACGCGTGCGCTCGCGATGCGGCCCGACTGGCCGGCGATGACGGCAGATGTGGCCGGCTGCCTCGAGCGTCTCGGACGGGTCGAGGAGGCGATCGACACTCTGCGCGCCGGAGTGGGCAAGGATCCCACATGCTTCCCGCTTCACGCCACGATGGTGTTCTTCATGAACTACACGGGCATCGGCCGTGAGGCGCTCGCCGATGCGCACCGGGCACTCGCACGCGCCGTGCCGCACGCGGGCCAGGCGGCACGCACCGCACCTGACCCCAACCGGCGCATCCGCCTCGGCCTCCTTTCAGGCGACCTCCGAACGCACTCAGCCGGCTACTTCGCGCTGCCGATCGCGTGGGCGAGGCCCGACAACGTCGACATCATCTGCTTCGCGACGAACCCTCCTGCCGTCGGCGACCCGGTCGCGGCGCAGTACCGCGCGCTCAGCTCGGCATGGGTGGAGTGCGCCACGATGAGCGACGAGGGACTCGACGCCGCCATCCGCGCGCAGCACATCGACGTGCTGCTCGACCTTGCCGGCCACACCGGCATGGGCCGGCTCAATGCGCTCGGGCACAAGCCCGCGCCAGTCATCATCAATGCGATCGGGTACCCCAACACCACCGGACACCCGTGCGTCGACTACCGGATCGTCGACTCGATCACCGACCCGCCTGGAAGCGAGCACCTGGCGACAGAGCAGCTGATCCGCATCGATCCCTGCTTCCTCAGCTACGTGCCGCCAAGCGAGTCGCCTGCGCCATCGATGCCTGCACCGGGCACCCCGCCCACCTTCGGGTCGTTCAACCTCACCACCAAGATCGGCGACACGACGGCGCAGCTCTGGGCCGGCGCGATGGCACGCGTGCCCGAGTCGCGGCTGCTCATCAAGTGCGGAAGGATGCGCAGTCCGACGGCGCGCGAGAACCTGCTCTCGCGGCTCGAGCGCGCCGGCATCGCGCGCGGGCGGGTCGAGATCCTTGAGCGCACACCCTTGATCGGCGATCACCTTGCGCTCTACAGCCGCGTGCATGTCGCGCTCGACCCGACGCCCTACAACGGCACCACGACCACATGCGAGGCCCTCTGGATGGGCGTGCCGGTGGTCACCATGACCGGGGACCGCCATGCGTCACGCGTGAGCACGAGCCTGCTCTCGGCGGCGGGCCTCCACGAGTGGATCGCGCCGGACGCCGAGAGCTTTGCGCGGATCGCATCAGGCCTCGTGACCGACACCGCGCGGCTGGCCGCGTTCCGCGCTGATGCGCAGCGGATGCTGCAGGCGTCGCCGCTGCTTGACGGCCACGCCTACGCGGCACGCGTGCATGCGGCGATCCGCCAGTGCTGGCATCGGTGGTGCGCGGTGCAGTCCGCAAGAGCCTGAGGGTCGCCCGCGCGCTGCGTGGGCCTCACCCGGCAACCTGGCGACCCGCGTCGCGCCGATGACGCACCCACAGCATGAGCGGGACCATCGCAATGCCAGGAAGGCCGGCCGCAACCGTGATCCAGTAGTAGCTCGCCATCCCGCTGCGCTCGGCGATGAAGCCGCTCGCGGCTGACGCGATCGCACCCCCGAGGAACATCAGCCCCGACAGCAGCGCGTACTGCGCGGCGCTGTAGCGGTGGTCGCAGAGCGACATCAGGTACGCGGTGAATGTCGCAGCGACGAGGCCGTTGCAGCCGTTCTCCACCACCACGGCGAGCGCGAAGTGAGGCATGCTGTGCGGCACCGACGCAAGCAGCGCGTATGCGCCGTTGCTCGCGGCCTGCAGGATCCCGAACACCAGCAGGCACCGTGCGATGCCGACGCGCGCCACAATCCATCCTCCCGCAAGCGCACCCACGATCGTCACCGCGAACCCCAGGTGCTGGCGCACGAGCGCGATCTCCTCGAGCGTGTATCCCCGCCCCTTGAGGAGCGGCGCCACCATGCGGTTGCCGGCCAGGTCAGGGAGCCGGTACAGCAGCACGAACACGACGACTGCCGGCAGCCACACGCCCCACGCGCGCGCAAAGCTGCGCAGCGGGCCCGTGAGCGCCTCGCCAAGCGTGGCAGGCGCGCCGCACGTGGCCGGTTCTGGCGCAAGGAGCGTGGCCACCATGGTGCCGCCCATCATCACGCCCATGCCAAGGAATGCGGCCGACCATCCGGCGCGCGCTGCGATGAGGAGCATGAGCGAGCCTCCGGCCATCGACGCGATCCGGTAGCCCGCGACGTACGCGCTCGCGCCGGGTCCGTACGCCCACTCAGGCAGCGCATCGGTGCGGTATGCGTCGATGACGATGTCGAGGCTCGCGCTGACGACACTCAGGCTGAGGCCGAACACAGCAAACGGAAGCCACGACCATCCTGAGGATCCGGCGTCGCCTGGCCCTGTCATCGCAAGCGCGACGAGCGCCGCCGCGCACGCAACCTGCAGCGCAACGAGCCATCCGCGCCGCCGGCCGAGCGCCCCAAGCAGCGGCACCGGATAGCGGTCAAGCAGAGGTGCCCAAAGGAACTTGAGCGCGTAGGGCATGGTGACAAGCGCAAGCAGGCCGATCTGCTCGAGAGGCACCTCCGCGTCCGCAAGCCAGAACGCGATGCCGTCGGTCACCAGCATGTAGGGCAGCCCGCTCGCGAACCCCAGCGCGCTGACGGCCACCATGATGCGGCCCGCGCCGCCGCGCGCGAAGGAGTACGACCGTCGCTGGTGCGGGGCTGCGGCATCCATGCCGGGTCGGACGCTACCACGCGCCTGCGACATCGCGCGCCGTGAGGCCGCGCATCGACGCCGATGCGCACGGCAGCATGCCACAGACCCATAGGATGCGCCGCGATGCCACGCTCACGTTCGCTGCCAGATCCCGACATGGTGTCCGCCTGCGCCGCTGCGCTCCCTCGCATGCTGCTGCTCGGCGAGCGCGACCGCACGTCATGGTCCGCGTGGATGGCGATGCTCGAGCGCGAGATCGCCGTCGCGTTCCGCGCCGGCCGCGCGCCGCGACCGGAAACGAGGGCTGCCGCCGCGTGCCGCACCCTGAAGCGCAAGCTCGCCGGCATCCGGCGCTCGATCCGCAGCGACCTCACCGCCGCCTACGACCGCGACCCGGCCGCGGAGTCGATCGAGGGCATTGCGCTCTGCTATCCAGGACCCCGCGCGCTGGCCGTGCACCGCATCGCGCATGCGCTTCATGAGGCGCGCGTGCCGCTTGTGCCGCGCATGATGTCGGAGTGGGCGCACGCAGCCACCGGCATCGACATCCATCCTGGCGCACGGATCGGCGACGGGTTCTTCATCGACCACGGCACAGGCGTCGTGATCGGCGAGACAACCGTCATCGGCCGCAACTGCACGCTCTACCAGGGCGTGACGCTTGGCGCGCGCAGGTTCGACCGGCACGCCGATGGCTCGCTGCGGCGCGGCGCGAAGCGCCACCCCACGCTCAGGGACGGCGTCACCGTCTACTCGAACTCGACGATCCTCGGGGGCGCAACGGTCATCGGCCGCGGTGCGACGATCGGCGCAGGCGTATGGGTGCAGGACAGCGTGCCTGCGGGCGCCACCGTGAGGCCGCCGCCTACCCGATAGTCCGACGGGAACTGGCGCAGCGCGACCGGGTGCGCGCGCCCGCGCACGATCCCATGGAGCTGCGTGATGCGTCAGGTCGTCGGCTGGTCGCCGCCGCCACCGCCGCCGCGCATCGACCGGAACATCTCGCGGCGCTCGTCGGTGTCGATCATTCCGTCGTTGTTCTTGTCGAACTGCTTGGCGCGCTCGCGGAACTGCTCGGGCATCTCCTCGATGCGGCCAGTGCCCCAGGGCTGGTTGCCCATCTCGCGGCCACGCGGGAGCGCTGCAATCTGCTCAGGCGTCAGCATCGACTTGATGCGCTCCACCGTGGCGTTGATGTACTCCGCGCGCTGGTCGAACATGTCGTTGACGGGGTTCGGCCCGTCGTTGCCGAACCCGCCCGGGCCGAACGCCATGCCCCGGGTGCCCGACATCATGCCCACCACCCGCTCGATCTCCGAGCGCCGCTGCGACGGCTCCTCCTTGCGGATGGCGGTCACGAGCCTGCTGTTCCACTGCGCCAGGTCCTGCGCGTAGGTCGCCTGCATCTGCGCGAGGCCCTCCGCGACGGTCGGGTCGAGGCCCTCCATCGCCAGCGCCGCCACGAACGCGCGCGTCGCCTGGTCCTCCCGGTACACGCGGCGGTAGCTCTGCGCCATCGCGGCGTTCGTGAACCTGGCGCCGTCGCCGGCCGGCATCGTGGCGCTGATCCTCTCGACGAAGGTGTCGTTCACGTCGCGCACCTGGCGGCGGGCCGCAAGCTGGCGGTCGACGGCCGCCATCGCCTCGCGGTCGTTCGCAGAGACGATCGCCTTCAGCATCTGCGGCTCGGTGGCGTCGAGCGTGTCCTCGCGCGACTTGAGGGCTGCGTCGAGCGCAAGCTCGTACTCGTCGAGCACCTTCTTCGAGGCATCGAGCGATGCCTGCGGCAGCTGCGCCTCGTCAAGCGCAAGCAGGAGGTTGGTGCCCTCGCCCGACAGGATCGCGTCGTCCATCGTCTTCTCTCGCCGGAGGAAGCGCTCGAAGGCGGGCCAGCGGGCGCCCTGCTCCTCGGTCAGCGTGGCCTGGATGCCGTCGACCACCGCGGCCTTCATGCGCTTCTTGGTCGCGAGCCACTGGGTCATCCCGTCGAACATGACCTGCATGGTGGCGCGCATCTCGGCGTCCTGTCCGTTGGCCTTGCGCTCGGCCATGATCTCCTCGGTCACCTTCTCCATGCGCTCGCGGAAGTAGCGGCGGCGTGCCTCGTCGTCGAGCGGCGCCCCGCCCTCCTTCTCCATCTGCTCGAGGTCCGCCTGCACGCCCTCCATCACGCCGCGCATGCGCTCGCGCATGTCGCCGCCCATGAAGCTGCGGAAGATCTGCATCATGGAGTCCTGCATCTGCTGCCGGATCTCCTCGACCTTGGGCTGGAACTCGAGGTCGTAGTCGTTGATGAGCGTCTCGACGATCACCATCTGGCCGCCGTCGAGCCCGAGCTGCTCCTGGAAGAGCGGCACGTCACGGCGCATGAAGTCCGGCTGGAAGCGCGTCATGATGCTGCTCATCGCGCCCATGCCGCCGCGGCCACCGCCCATGCCGCCGCGGCCGCCGCCGAACATCCCACCCATGCCGCCGCGGCCTCCGCGACCGCGACCGGCCTCGCCGCCCTCGTTGCCGCCATCGCCACGGTTGCCGCGCTCTCCGCGGCCACCACCCTGGCCCTCACCGCGTCCCTGGCCCCGGCCGCCGCCGCCTGCCTGTCCGCCCGCGCCCTGCTGCGTGCCATCCTGCGGCGACGCAGCGGCGGATGCGCCGAGATCGAGCGACATCGCGCTCGCTGCAAGCCCGAGGGCACCTGCCGCAAGAAGGGATCGAATCGAGAGCGGACGGGTAGCGGATGGACTGTGCATTGGGTGCTCCTGTGTCATTCCTGGCGTGGCCAACGGTACGGGTTGACCGGGGGCGGCCTCCCCGAGACCGCAATTCACGCAAGAAAGTCGGTGATTTGGCAGGAGTGCAGTCTAGTCCCCCGACCGCCCCCGACGGGACCGACTACTGGTCGCCCGTGGGCTTCACACGCTCCTGAGCGGGCGCCGAGGCGCCACCCGCAGGCACAATCGCATAGATCGCGCCCGGCCCGTCGTGGGACTTCTCCGTCCCGCACACGTACAGCGTGCCGTCCGTCCCCTCGCCGAAGCTTGCGGGGAAGAAGCGGGGCCTCTTCAGGATGACGGTCGGTCCGGCAGTCAGGGCTCCACCCTTCGCACGCAGCCCCCAGAACGTGCCGTACTCGTAGTCCGCGTAGATGTAGACGCCATCGAGCTCTGGGCTCGCAGGATCGCGGCACACATAGCCGCCGGTTACTGACACTCCATCGCGGTGCGGGTACTCGGCGATCGGGTCGATGAAGGTGCCCTTCTCGTCCGCGCGGTCGGGGACGCCGCGGGTGCCGTGGAACCCCTCGCGCGGGCGCCACCCGTAGTTGCCGCCCTTCACGATGAGGTCGATCTCCTCGTAGGCATTCTGGCCCACGTCGCCAGCCCAGAGCTCGCCGGTCTTGCGGTCGAAGCTCATGCGCCAAACGTTGCGGAGCCCACTCGCCCAGATCTCCGGCCGCGCGCCTTCACGACCCACGAATGGGTTGTCCGCCGGCACCGCATACCCGCGGCCACCATCATCGCGCGTCACGTCGATTCGGATGATCTTGCCCAGCAGCGTGCCCATGTCCTGGCCGTTGCCCCATGGGTCATTGCCCGATCCGCCATCGCCGATCGACACGTAGAGCATCCCGTCCGGGCCGAAGATCGCCGTGCCCCCGTTGTGGTTCCACGCGGGGTCGTCGATCTCGATGATCGGCTTGAGCGAGTTCAGGTCGAAGGTGCCGTCCTTCGCGAGCAGCACCGATGCGAGCACGTTGCGGTCCGCCTTTCCCTCCGATGCGCCCGCGGTGAACCACAGGTACGCGGTACGGTTCTCGGCGACGCGCGGGTCGAACGCAAGCGACAGCAGACCCTGCTCGTTGAACTTCGAGTTCACTGCTGATGAGGGGAAGTCAGCAACTGTCCTGCTCCTGGGCTCGTCACCTGATGCGTCGATCTCCAAGATCCGTCCGCGCTGCTCGACCACATACAGGATGCCTGGGCGGTCTGCGCGCGACACCACCTGCACCGGGCGCTTCAGCTGGATGTCCCGGAAGACGCGGTTGAGCCTGATGGTCGGGATTGGCGCAGCGTCCGAGGCAGGCTGCTGCACTGCCGCCTTCGCCACGTCCTGCGAGACGGCGGGCGAATCGACCGCAGCGGTGTCGTGCGCGGCAGCTCCCGGGTCAATGCACAGCAGTGTCAGGCAGAGGGCAGCGGCCGAGCGAAGTCGTGTCATGGCGACGGGAGCGTAGGCGAGCCTTGCGGCTTCGGCCCGTTGCCGCCGCGCGTGCGGCCCACATGACCGCCGTGCCGACCGAGCCACGCGCGACCAAGCCGTACGCACTGGTCCGGCGTCAGCATCGTGCAGAAGTCACGCACCTGCCCTGCCTCAAGGCGAAGCCGCTGGCCCAGAATGTCGTAGCGCTCCTGCACGAGCGCGCCGATGCGCGCCCTGTCCGGCTCGCTCGACTCGAGCTCGCGCACGAGGGCTGCAGTGATTGCCTCGAGTCGCTCATGGAACCCGGCGACCTGCGCCGCATCGCGCTCGCGGATCGCGTTGAGTGCGGCATCCTGGGTCGGCGTCAGGATGATGCCGCGCGTGATCGACATCGGTCCTGAATCCGCTGCCACGCCAGTGGGCGACAGGCGTGCCACATCCGCGGACATGGGCGGCACGGAGAGATCCGCCGTTCCCATCCACCATGTGGATGCGCTGCCCGCGACAAACGCGAAGAGCGCCGCGGCAGCGACCGCGCCCCATGTTGCGGCATGGCGGCGTGCCGCACGGGCCCATCGGACTGGCGCGTGCGCCGGACGAGCGCGCACATCCCCGCAGCGCGCATGCGCCACGGCATTCCTGCATGCATCGCACGCCGCGAGGTGGCGCTCGATGCACTCGCGGCTCGAGGCGTTTCCCGCGCCATCGATGTACTCGGCGAGCTCGATCGCGCCCGGGCATGCCCCAGCCTCGGGCACCTCGACCAGCAGCGCATGACCGATGGCAGCCAGCGGATCTGCGCCATGCGGTGCAGTCATGGGATCGCGCGAATCGTCGCTCATGCGCCCTCCCCTGCTGCGCTGGCGCGCAGCGCCGCGCGCGCGCCAGCCGCGTCACCGACGCCTCGCTCGCTCATGTACTCGCGCAGCCGCTCGATTGCCTTGTGCTTCGTGCTCCGGATCGTCTGGGCATCCACGTTGAGCATCGCGGCCACCTGGTCCACGGGGCGACCCTCGTCGAACAGAAGCCTGAGCACGAGCAGCTGACGCCCAGTCAGCAGCGACGCAGGAACCTGGATCGGCGCGCTCCTCTCGGCCGCATCGATCGGGTCCTCGTCCCTCACAGCACCGATCGCCGAGGATCCCGCGTCCTCGAGGGTGACCATGATGTGGCGGCGGCGGCGAACGAGGTCAAGCGTGACGCTTCGGGCGACGAGCGTGAGGAACGTGCTCATTGATGCGCGCGACGCGTCGAAGGTGCGCAGGAGCCGCGCGTCATTCGCGAACAGGCGCGCGAAGGTCTCCTGAACCGCATCGTCAACCTCAAGGTGACGGTGGCGCGCAGACACCGGCCCGGATGCATGGCGCTCCATGCCCAGCGTGCGCCTGACGCTCGCCGTCACGAGCGCCGATGCCTCCGACATGAACCCCTCGGGGTCACCGCCCAGATGCGCAGACAGCTCCGCATCGACCGGTGGCCTCACGAGCCGAAGTGGCTGTGCGGCAGGTGAGGGGGCGCTCGCCATGCGTGTGTTGTACGGCGGGACCTGTTGCCGCATCACCCCAATTCCGCCTTGCGCTCCCGATGGTGGGCGGCGTTATCCTGACATTCCATGCGAATGCCACACCGCACGCGCCTGCCTGCGGCCACTCGGGGGACGGCGTGGCGCGCCGCCGCGGTTCTTGCGGCAGGCTGGGCGTCGCTCGCCGTGCCCACTCTTGCGGCCGGCCAATCGGTCGACCCTCCCGCATCTCCGCCCGCATCGATTCCCGCTGCGCCTGCTGCGGCCGGCGGCAACGCACCTCCCGGGCCGACGGGTCAGGGTGGCGCGGGGCCGAAGGTTCCTGACGCGCCGGCACCGGCGGCAGCGGCAGGCAGCGAGCCATCGTCTGTGCAGGCTTCCCCGAACCTCGAGGATGGATTCGCGTGGCTGTTCGACGGCTCCACGCTCAACGGATGGATCGGCGACACCGCTGGCTACGCGGTGGAGGACGGCGCGATCGCGTGCACGCCACAGGGCCGCAACATCTACACGGCGAAGGAGTACGGCGACTTCACGCTCAGGCTCGAGTTCATGCTGACTCCCGGCGCCAACAACGGCATCGGCATGCGCGCACCGACCGGTGGCGACGCCGCCTTCGAGGGCATCGAGGTGCAGGTGCTCGACGATGCGCATCCGAAGTACGCCTCCATCAAGCCGTGGCAGGCCCATGGATCGGTGTATGGCGTGGTGCCCGCGAAGCGCGGCGCGCTGAGGCCGGCCGGCGAGTGGAACGAGCAGGAGATCGACCTGCAGGGCACGCGCATCCGCGTCACGCTCAACGGCACAGTGATCGTCGACGCTGACCTGTACCGCCATGCGCACGACGGCACGCTCGACGGCGTTCCGCATCCTGGGCTTCGCCGCACAAGCGGCCACATCGGGTTCCTGGGACATGGCGACCGTGTGCTCTTCCGGAGGATCCGGATCAAGGAGAACCCATGATGGAGCCGACCGCTCCTGTGCCCGCACCGGTCGCCGCAAGGTCCCGCGGCGCCGACATCCTGCTGACGATGGCCTCGCTTGTCGTGGTGTGCGCGGGCATCTCGGCGGCATCGAGCATCGTGGTGCCGGTGCTTGCGGCCGTGTTCGTCGCGGCGGTCGCGCTTCCGCCCATCGTCGCGCTTCGCACTCGCGGCGCACCCACATGGCTTGCGGTGGCGATCGTGCTTGCGATCGTCGCCGGCGCCCTTCTGCTCGCAGGCACCGTGCTCGCGCGCACGGCCGCGAGCTTCGGCGAGAACTTCAACGAGTACCGCGCCACGCTGCAGTCGCAGGTGACGCAGTTCGAGGCATGGTTCGCGGCGCGCGGCGTCGACATCTCGGATCAGCACCTCAGCGAGCTGCTCGATCCGGGCCGGCTCCTGTCGCTGGTCAAGGGGATGCTTGCCGGCGTGATCGGCGTGCTGCGCGACGGTGTGTTCGTGGTGGTCATGGTCGGGTTCCTGCTCGCCGAGGCCGCTGGGCTGCCGGCGAAGATCAAGGTCGCCTTCGGCATTGACGACACCAAGCTTGGCCCGTGGCGCCGAATCCTTGACGACATGACCGGCTACCTCGTCGTGAAGACGAAGACGAGCTTCCTCACGTCGGTGCTCGTGACCGTCGCCATGTGGATCCTCGGCGTCGACTACCCGATCGCGCTCGGGCTGCTCGCGTTCATCCTGAACTTCGTGCCTGTGGTCGGCTCCATCATCGCGGCAGTGCCCGCGGTGCTCCTTGCGCTCATTGCGTCTGGGCCGCTGTTCGCGCTTCTTGTGGCTGCCGTGTACGGCGCCATCAACGTGTCGATCGGGAGCATCCTCGAGCCCCGGATGATGGGAGAGCGGCTCGGGCTGTCGGCGCTCGTCGTGTTCCTGTCGCTGGTGTTCTGGGGATTCCTGCTTGGACCTGTGGGCATGTTCCTGTCGGTGCCGCTCACGATGCTTGCGAAGATCCTGCTCAACAACGCGGACGACCTCCGCTGGCTCGCGATCATGCTCGGGCCAGCGCCGTCCGGCGCGAAGTCCATGCACTCCGGGGGCGGACGCGGGTGAGCCACGAAGGCCCGGTGGAGAGGCGTCTGCGCGAGGAGCTCGCGCAGCTTGAGGCGCGCCTGGCGTCAGGAGGCTTCCTCGTCAGCGCGGTCGACGTGGTTGACGAAGGCACCTGGGGCCGGCTCGATGCCGCGGTCGAGGGCCAGTCGAGCGGCGGCAAGATCCAGATCCACCTCTCGAGCAAGGGATCGGTGAGCGTCGTGCCGCAGGGCGCTGCGTCCGCCGGCATCGCGGGGGCGCTCGGCCTGCCGGTGCGTGCGCGCGCCGCTGCGACGGCGGCGGCACCCGCCTCGACGGCATCGAGTGCCGGGACCGGTCGCGCCACAGGCACAGTCAAGCCGCGCGCGAGCCCGGGTGCCGCCACATCCGCGGGCAACGCGACGTCCACCGGCCGCGCTGCGACTTCGGTCCGCCCCTCGCCCTCGACGCCGAGCGGACCGCCTGATCCTGGCGCGCCCGTGATCGTCGACTGCTCGAAGTTCGGCAAGAATCTCATCGGCCCCACCGAGTGGCGCGGCGTGCAGCGTTCGGCCAATGGCGGCTTCGTGGAGGTCTTCCACAGCGGGCGATACGCGCGCGGGCACAACAACCTGGGCGAGTTCCTCGCCATCGTCGACGCATGCGAGCGGATCGCGGACGGCAGGCTTGCGTGCTCGGGCATCCGCTCGGACAGCCGCACCGCCATCAGCTGGTTCACCAAGCGGGTCATCAAGACCACCCTCGACGTGGATGCCGTGTGCGACCCGGACTTCGCGGCCGCCGTTCGCCGCGCGCAGTCGTGGCTCGCATCGCCCGCACGGCAGGCGTGCCGCGTGAGCATCACGCTGTGGGACACCAGGCGCGAGGGCGAGAACCCCGCCGACTTCGGCCGGAAGTGAGGCAGCGAGGGGCAGCCGCGCGCTCGAGCGCAATGCCGAGCCACGGCACCCCGGCATGGCATCGATCAGTTGTCGTCGAGCGCAGGGCCCAGCGGATCCCAGATCAGGCCGGGCTTGTTCCAGTCGCCGTCGGGCTGCGAGGGGTCGCGCGAGTCCTGGATGCTCGTGGTCGCATCTGCATTCTTCACGAGCGCGATGTGGCCGTCAGCGAAGCAGATGTGCCCGCCGTCGAAGTGACGCGCCGCGAACCGCTTCCAGTCGCTTCGGTGGCGCCGGAGGTCGCGCCCGAAGTGCACGTCGTCGGCGGGGAGCTCCTCGGGCGTGGCGCGCATCTCGAGCATGAACACCGTCTCGGCGGCGCTCGGGATCATCGACATGCTGAGCGTGCGGTTGGGGGAGAAGTCGGCGATGTTCCCGTCGGCCTGGAAGGTGTTGTTGAGCTGCGAGTTGGGCACGTAGCAGAAGAAGAACGTGCGTCGGATGCCGGCGGCGCCTGAGGGGCCGAACTCCCACGGCGCGCCCTCCTGCGCCTTCGCGGAAGGGTCGAGGAAGATGTTCCGCTCAGGCGGGATCGGCGCGCGCCGCTGCGCCAAGAACGCCTCCTCGACGATCTCGGTGTACGGCCGCTGGTCCGCGAACTCCGGGATCGCATTCGCCCAGTACGCGGGCTGCGCCAGGTTCGCCTGCATCTGCGCAGCGTCCTTGAGCCCCTCCCACGGCAGGCGCTCCTTGTTCGCGGTGGTGTACTGCACCATGCCGCGCCCCCACTGCTGCAGGTTCGACTTGCTCACCGTGGCGCGGCTGTTCTTCTGCACCGACGAGATCGCGGGGAACAGCAGCCCCACGAGCACGGTGATGACGCCCACGACCACGAGCATCTCGACGATCGTGAACGCGCGCCTCCCTGCACCGAGTTGCGTCCTCATCATCCGGTCCAGCCTCCGAGCACGATCGACAGGTCGAATGCGTTGACGGTGCCGTCGCCGTTGAGGTCGGCGCTTGCCTGCGAGGAGCCCCATGCGCTGAGCACCGCAGCGAGATCGAGCCCGTCTACGCGATTGTCCCCATTGACATCACCGGGCCGCGCCGGCGCGCTGCATCCGCCAAGCGTCTGCGTGAGGGGCTTCGGCGGAGGGCACGTGCCCGGAGGATCGGGAATCCCGTCGCCCGTGCAGTCGACGAGCGGGCACGGCGTCCACACGTTCGGAGCGCCGAAGGTGCTGTCGGTGGACGTGTCGTCGTACGCCGAGCATGGCGTCACTGTGCCGTCGACGTTGGCCTTGAGCCGGCACACGTTCATGCCGCTGACCCGGCCGTGGTTGTAGTAGATGCTGCCCTCTCCGGCCCAGTCGGCCACCACATCGCCAGCCGAATTGCGTACGCGCATGCGCCAGTCGTCGTTGCTGGTGCTGAACTCGCCGCTGACGTGATCCGGATCGCTTCCCGTCGTGAAGGCGACCACCGACGTGTCGAAGGAGTTGAGGTTGATCCAGAGGTAGCCCGTCGCCGGGTCGTAGGTCAGGTCGGTGTCGAGCCCGCCCTCCGCCGTGGTGTCCTCGATGATGGTGATGATGGTGCCGGCCTCAAGGCCGGCGAGCGCCGCGCTGTTCGCAAGGCGAATCGAGCCCGACGTGCCGTCGCTCACCTCCTGCCACTCGATGGTCCATCCGCGGATGTCGGCGCCATCCTGCTGCACGACAAGCTCGATCCAGTTCCCGCCGTTGCCCTGTACGCGGCCGAAGAACGAGTCCGATGCGGCGCCACCGTCCTCGTCAGCGCCCGCCGTGCCGCCGTTGAGCCAGCCGCTTCCCGAGACTGCGTTGTACTCGTTGAGCACGAGCGGGATGCACGCGGCGCAGAGCTCCGCGCGAACCGCCGCACGCAGCGGCTCGAAGTCCTGGTAGGTGCGGCATCCGGTGAAGTCGTCGTTCCAGCTGTTGGGCTGGCCGAACGTGGAGTTGTTGGCGTCCTGGTAGTTGGAGCTCGGCGTGATCGATGGGCCCGGGTTCTCCTCGAGCTTCCCGACCTCCTTGCTGTTGATGCCGGTGCCTGCCCACCCTGGCGCGTTCTCGCCGACGAGCCCGATCACGACGGCGCCCGTCTCGTCGATGATGCGCGCACGCCAGTTGTCGTTGCCGACGTCGAGCGGGTCGTCGTACTCGGGGGTGGTGGGGTCGAACACGTTCGCGTTGCAGGTGACGAGCGTCGCATCGAAGCAGTTCACGCTGATCCACCAGTCGCCGCCGCAGGGGCTGAACGAGGTGTCCGTGTCCAGCCCGCCCGCCGCCGTCGGGCGCTCTGTGATCGTGATGATGGTGCCCGCACGAAGGTCAGCCCAAAGGGGCGACTGCGAGAACGTGATCTCGCCCTGAGCCACGTTGCCGTTGCCCCACCAGATGTTGGTGCCGTCGGAATCCGATGCGCCGAGCTCGATCCACTGGATCTTCCATCCGCGGATGTCGGCATGGTCGGCGGTGACCACCAGCTCGATCCAGTCGCCTCCGTTGCCGAGCACGCGCCCGAAGAACGAGTCGTCGTCGTCCGCGCAGTTCACGCCCTCTGGACCCTCGGGATTTGCGCACGTTGGCGTGGCAGCATCGGGGTTGTTCAGCCACTTGTTGCTGCCTACGCAGTTCCACTCGTTCAGGATGAGGTCAGCCGCGGTGGCATTGGCCCCCAGCGCGGCAGTCGCCGCGGCGCATGCGGCGGCCAGGATGGGGAGCGTCTGATGGGTGGATCTGCGCATCGGGAAACCTCTCTTGTCGGCGGAAGCGAGCCGGTCGAGGGGACCGGCCTCAAGCACTGGCAACCTAGTCCGCACCGCCCCAAACCCCTCACAAGGTCATGTTCAAGTTGTGCAAGGACTGTGTGAAGGGAAGCTGGCGCACTAGCCTCGCTCCCGCCTATGGAATTCCTTGCGGCACTGCTCCTGTCGGCGCTCCCGGCGGAAGGCGCACCGCCACTCGCCGGCGTGCGCGCCAGCGACCCAATCCAGATGCGCGTGGTGGGCACGTGCCGCACCGGACCCTTCGATGCCTCTGCATGCGAGATTGCCGCGTGGCATCCGGCATCGTCGCGGCTGCTCGTCACGAGCGCAGCAGCGGGCCTCGTGCCGGTCCAAGTCGGCACCGACCTGAGGCTCTCGCCATCTGACGCACGAGCGATGCGCGGCATCAGCAGCGTCGCCGTACACGGCGACATGGTGGCCATCTGCGGGAGCGGAGCTGACGCGTCCTCGGTTGGAGAGGTCATCATCCTCGACCCCCTGATGAAGGAGCTCGCGTCCATTCCTGTGGGCCATGGCCCTGACATGCTGACCTTCACGCCTGATGGCCGCACGCTGATCGTCGCCAACGAGGCGGAGCCAAGCGACGACGGGTCGATCGACCACCCGGGAACGCTGTCGATCATCGACCTCTCGAATGGCGTCGCCCAACCCTCCGTGCGGCACGTGACCTTCGAGTCCTTCGAGCCTCAGGCCGATGCACTCCGAGCGCGCGGGCTGCACGCGCCGATGCCGGGGCGCTCGCTGGTCCAGCAGCTCGAGCCTGAGTACATCGCGGTGAGCCCCGACGGACGGTGGGCGTTCGTCTCGATGCAGGAGGCCAACGCCATCGCCATCGTGGACATCGCCAAGGCGCGCTGCATTGCGCTAGAGCCGCTCGGCATGAAGGACTTCGGCGCCGATGGCGTCGGGCTCGATCCGTCGGACAAGGATGGCGGCCCAGCCATCGCCCGCTGGCCCATTCACGGCCTCTACCAGCCAGACACGCTCGCGTGCTTCGTGCACGGCAAGGAGCTGTTTGTGGCATCTGCAAACGAGGGCGAGCCGCGCGACCACTCCTTCTGGAGCGAAGTGCGAAGGCTGTCGGAGCTGGCGCACCGCGACGGCGGCAGCATGCCCGTGCTGGATGCGCAGGCGTTTCCCGCCACGGCCCCTGATGGTGCCGGACCGGAGCTGCAGCTGCGCACCCCTGCGAGGCTCCGCGCGGCGGATGGCGCAGGTCGGCTGCAGGTTTCGCGCGTGGCGGGCGATGTTGATGGCGACGGCGACTCCGACAGGCTCATCACGTTCGGCGGCCGCAGCGCAAGTCTCTGGCGCGTGCGCTGCGACGATGCGGGAACGCCACTGGGTCTTGAGCTCGCATGGGATTCGGGAAGTGCAATCGAGCGCACCATCCTCGAGCGCATGCCGAAGGCCTTCAACGCCGACCACGACAAGGGCGACTCAGCGGACGCGCGCAGCGATGTGCGCGGACCCGAGCCTGAGGGACTCGCGGTGGCCGACATCGGCGGTCGCCGCATCCTGTTCGTCGGGCTCGAGCGCCCGGGCGGCGTGATCGCATGGGACATCACCGACCCCCGTGCGCCAACGCTCGCGACCTACGCGAATCGGCGGGACCCGCAGGCCGATGCCCCTGATGCCGCAGGAGACCTAGGTCCCGAGGGGCTGCTTGTCATCCCGGCGGCCACGAGCCCCACCGGCAGGCCGCTTCTCGTCGTCTGCAATGAGGTCAGCGGCACGCTGACGGTGCTCGAGATTCTCGGCCCACACGCACACTGACCAATAGGCTGACCTGTCGCGCACATGCGCTGAACCGATCCTGAACGCGCCAATCCGATCAATGTCCGTAAGGACATTTGCATGCGGACCCGCTTCAGGACAGTCTGGATCAGCGACACCCACTTGGGCACGCGCGGTGCGCAGGCGCATGAGCTTGCGTGGTTCCTGCAGCACGTCCAGTGCGACTACCTGTACCTCGTGGGCGACATCATCGACATGTGGCGGCTCAAGCAGCGATGGCTGTGGCCGGAGTCGCACAACACGGTGGTGCGCCGCATACTCAAGCACGCCACACGCGGCGCGAAGGTCACGCTGATCCCGGGCAACCACGACGACGCGCTGCGCCCCTACGCGGGGCTCGACATCGGCGGCATCCGCATCGAGCTCAATGCGGCGCACCGCACCGCAGACGGCCGCAGCCTGCTCATCAGCCACGGCGACCAGTACGACCTCGTCGTGCAGCACCACCGCGCGCTGAGCATGCTCGGCGGATGGGCGTACGACGGCCTGCTGCGCGTCAACCGCGGATGGAACTTGGCGCGCTCCGCGTTCGGCCTCCCCTACCACTCGCTGTCCGGCGCAATCAAGTCCAAGGTGAAGGGCGCCTGCCAGTTCATCAGCCGATTCGAGGACGAGCTTGTGGCTGAGGCGCTCCGCGGCGGGTTCGACGGCGTCGTGTGCGGCCACATCCACAAGGCCGAGTCGCGCAGCCTCGGCGTCGCCTACTACAACTGCGGCGACTGGGTCGAGAGCTGCACGGCGCTCGTCGAGGACGACACAGGCGCGATCCGCGTTCTTGACGGCCTCGCGTTCAACGCCGCGCACCGCAGTGGGGCGCACGCCGCGCCAGCGGTCACCGCGCCGATCCACGATGCGCCGCACGATGACGGCGACGAGTGGGTCGCACCCACACTTCCGTTCCCGCTGCCCGCGGTACCGGCGCGCGCGAGGGCAGTCGGCGAATGACCTCCTCAAGCAGGCCGCGCATCGCGCTTCTGACCGCCAGCGTCGGCAGCGGCCACACGCGTGCCGCACAGGCGGCGGCGGCTGCGCTGCGGCAGCAGTCGCACGCTGACCGCACGACCCGCGCGCACGACATGCGAATCCAGGTGTTCGATGCGCTCGAGGACTCCAACGCCGCTTTCCGCACGCTCTACCGCGACGGGTACCTCGCGCTCGTGAGGCACGCGCCACGGCTCGTGGGCATGCTCTACGACGGTACTGACCGCGCACGCAGCGGACCCACCGATCCCGTGCGGCGCGCGATCCAGCGGCGCGCGCTGAGCCGCTTCTCCGACAGGCTCGCGGCATTCGCGCCCGACCTTGTGGTGAGCACGCACTTCCTCACCTCGGAGTGGTTCGCGTGGATGCGGCGCCGGCGGGTCATCGACTGCCCGATGGTCACGGTCGTCACCGACCTCCACCCGCATGCGATCTGGCTGCACGGACCCTGCGAGGCGGTGTGCGTGTCGTCCGAGAGCGCGGCAGGCATCGTGCGCGCCACTGCGCGCGCGGAGCATGCTGAGGTGACCGGCATTCCGATCGACCCCGCATTCGCGCAGCCGATGTCGCGCGAGGAGGCGGCGCACATCGTCGGCGATGCACGCCATGGATCGGAGGGCGCGCCAGTCGATCCCTCGCGTCCGCGCGTGATCTTCTCCACTGGCGGCTGCTGCGTCGGTCCGGTGCGGCAGATGTGGGAGTCGCTGCTCGAGCTGCCGCGCGACATCGAGCTTGTCGCGATCTGCGGCCACAGCGCCAAGGCGAAGGAGAGCCTCGAGGCGCTGGCGCGCAATCACGGTGCAGAGGGCCGCGTGCGCGTGCTCGGGTTCACCGACCGCATGCACGCGTGGATGGCGGCAGCGGATGCGCTCGTGGGCAAGCCGGGCGGACTCACTAGCGCAGAGTGCCGCGCGCGCGGGCTCCCCATGGTGATCGCGTGCGCGGTACCCGGCCAGGAGGACCGCAATGCGCACTGCATGGAGCGATGGGGATGCGCGGTCCGGTGCACGACACCGGCCGATGCGGGCGCGGTCGTGAGGAGCCTGATGTCGGACCGCGGGCGCCTGAGGTCCATGTCGGAAGCCGCGCTTGCGCACGCTCAGCCCAACTCGGCACGTGCCGTCGCCGCCGTGGTGCAGCGCATCGGCGGCACGATGCGAGCGGCGCCTGCGCAGCCGCGCGAGGTCGTCGCGGCCTGACTCACCTACCTTCCCGCTCGTGCACGACGACGGGCATGCGCCGGCGCCCCAACTCACTTCCCGACCCGCTCGCGTCGCGGAGGTGCTGGGCACGTTCGCCAGCCTCGGCATGACGTCGTTCGGTGGCCCCATTGCGCACCTCTCGCACTTCCGCGAGCGGTGCGTCACGCAGCTCCGGTGGATCGACGACGCCCAGTATGCGCAGCTCGTCGCCTACTGCCATGCGCTGCCGGGACCGACGAGTTCGCAGACGGGCTTCCTGCTTGGCTGGCTGCGTGCAGGACCTGTGGGCGCCATCGCCGCCTGGCTCGCGTTCACCGCGCCCAGCGCGGCCGTGATGATCACGCTCGCGATCGCGCTTGGCGCAAGCGCAGACCTCTCCACTTCGGGCTGGATCGCAGGCATGAAGGCGATCGTGCCTGCGGTGGTGCTGCACGCTGCGGCAGGGATGGCACGCACGCTGTGTCGAGGTCTGCCGAGGATCGGCATCGCGATGGCCGCGGGCGGCATCGCGCTCGCGTGGGACCATCCGCTTGACCAGATTGTGGCGATCGCGACTGGCGCATGGCTCGGCGCGGCCATCCTTCGGCGTGCAGATGCACATGAGCCAGCGCCGCGTGCCCACCCGCTCCGCATTGGCCGCGCCGCATCGATCGCATGCGTGGCGCTCCTGGCGATCACGCTCATCGCAGCGCTCGTCGTGCACAGCGGCTGCATCACGCCGTATGCCAGCGCCGGGGCACTGGTGTTCGGCGGCGGGCACGTCGTGCTTCCGCTGCTCGAGGCTGATCTCGTGCCCGGCATTGTGGACCAGTCGCAGTTCCTTGCCGGCTACGGCGCCGCTCAGGCGGTTCCCGGCCCGCTGTTCACGGTCGCCTCCTACCTCGGCGCCTCCGCGGCCGTGCGCGCAGGCGATACTGAAGGTGCGGCCGTGCTGTGGGGCACCGTCGCCACGATCTCCATCTTCGCGCCGGGGCTGCTGCTGGCGGTGTGCGCATGGCCCGCGTGGGCGTCCCTCTCTCGAGTCGCTGGCGCGATGCGCGCACTCGCAGGCGTGCAGGCAGCGGTCACCGGCCTCCTTGCGGCCGCACTCATCGAGACGGTGGTGCCCGCATCGGTCGCCCCTTCAGGCCGGCCTGACCTGTGGCTCTGCGCGATCGCCGCGATCGCGTTCGTCGCGCTTCGCTGGGGTGCGCCCGCATGGGTGGTGACGGTGGGCGGATCGCTCCTAGGAGCCGCGATTGCCGCGCTACGCTGAATTCATGCGCTGCACACTCCCCGGAACGTTCGCCCTGCTTGCTGCCCTCGCGCTCGCACCTGCTGTCGGATGCACCACCGTCTCCGGCAGCGGCCGCTCGCAGCTGAACATGCTCTCGGCGTCGGATGAGCGCAGCCTCGGCGAGCAGGCCTACGCGGAGGAGGTCTCCGGCGCCAAGGTGATCAACTCGGGTCCCGACTACGAGCGGGTGAAGCGCGTCTCGCGCCGCATCTTCGAGAGCGCCAACCGCAACCATGCGATCGCGCGCACCTTCAGCTGGGAGGTCGTGCTGATTGACGACCCGAAGACGGTCAACGCGTGGGCGCTGCCGGGCGGCAAGTGCGCGGTCTACTCGGGACTGCTGAAGGTTGCGGACACCGACGACATGCTCGCGGTCGTCATGGGCCACGAGTGCGCGCACGCCACGTCGCGGCACTCGGGCGAGCGCATCACGCAGCAGCTCCTCGGCGAGACGCTCATGAACACCGCATTCGTGCTTGCCGACATGCCACCCGCGGGACAGCAGGCGGTGATGGCGGGCATGGGGCTCGGTGGCCTCGCCTTCAGCCGAAGCCACGAGACCGAGGCAGACGAGATCGGGCTCATCATCTCCGCCGATGCAGGCTTCGACCCTCGCGCCGCGATCACGCTCTGGCAGCGCATGGATGCCGCGTCGCCCGGCACCGTCGAGTTCCTCTCCACCCACCCCAAGGAGAGCACCCGCATCGCACGCCTGCAGCGCATGATGCCCGAGGCGATGGCGATCTACGAAGCGCGCACCGCAGCGCCCGCCCCGACCGGCGTGAACTGACCGCTAGGCGCGGGCGACGAATGTCACCTGCGTCGCTTGCGCAATGGGCCCGGTGGGAATCGAACCCACACGCCGGTGTCACCCGGCCGCGGATTTTAAGTCCGCTGCGTCTGCCAGTTTCGCCACAGGCCCAACATGCGCAATCTAGGTGACGCGCCAAGTAGGCTCGACTTCCCATGAGCGACTCATCCCCACCGCTGGCCGGCGTCACCATCGTCGATCTCGGACGCGTGCTGGCCGCGCCCTTCTGCACGAGCGTCCTCGCGCACATGGGCGCGCGCGTGATCAAGGTCGAGCGGCCCGGCACCGGCGACGACTCGCGCGCCTACGGGCCATTCAAGGGCGGCACCAGCATCTACTTCGCGTGCGTCAACTGCGACAAGGAGTCGATCGCGCTCGACCTCAAGCGCCCCGAGGACCGCACCATATTCGAGTCGATGCTCGACCGCGCCGACGTGCTCGTCGAGAACTTCTCGCCGGGCGTGATGCAGCGCCTGGGCTACGGATGGGAGACGCTGCACGCGCGCTGGCCGCAGCTCATCCTGGGCGCGCTGTCGGGGTTCGGCCAGCACGGCCCGATGTCGAACAAGCCTGCGTACGACATCATCGTGCAGGCGCTCGGTGGCCTCATGAGCCTCACCGGACATCCAGGCGGGCCGCCCACGCGCGTCGGTGCCTCGGTGGGCGACCTTGTGGCGGGCCTGTACCTCGCGCTGGGCATCTCGAACGCGCTCTACAGGCGCACTCGCACCGGCGAGGGATGCATGATCGATGTGGCGATGCTCGACTGCCAGATCGCGTTCCTCGAGGCCGCCATCGCGTCATGCAGTGCGACTGGCGTGGTGCCCGGACCCGTCGGCACCCGGCATCCCTCGATCGCGCCATTCCAGGCATTCGAGACGTCGGACCGCCCGATCGTGATCGGTGCCGGCAACGACACTCTCTTCCGCACACTGTGCGGCGCGATCGGCCGCGACGATCTCGCCGCCGACCCGCGCTTTGCCGACAACTCGAGCCGCTTCGCGCACGTGGACGACCTTCAGCGCGAGGTCGAGCGCACGCTCCGCGCCAAGCCCGCCGCCCACTGGCTCGCCGCGCTTGATGCGGCGGCAGTGCCATCCGCGCCGATCCAGAATGTCGAGCAGGCCATGTCGATGCCGCAGGCGCAGGCGCGCGCGATGGTGCTTCCGGTCGAGTGCCCCTCGATCGGCACCTTCAAGGTGCCCGGCAACCCGGTGAAGATCAGCGATGTGCCCGAGCGCGGCATGCGCAAGCCGCCGCCCGCGCTCGATGCGGACCGCGATCGCATCCTCGCCGAGCTCGTGACCTCGCCTCGGATGCACCCGAGTCACTGAGCGCCCGGCGCGCCGGGATAGTGCAGGAACCCAAGGTGCAGCTGGCAGTGGCCGCACTGCATGCGCACCCACTCGTCGTGCGTCATCGGCCCGAGGAGCGGGTTCGGCCGCGTCATCCGCTCGCCTGCGGCGATGCGCGCGAGGCACCTGCGCATCCGAGCCATCGACTGCTCGAAGGGGATGCCAGGCGTCGGCAGCAGGTACGCCGCATCCTTGGGCAGCCGAAACCCCGCAGGGGCAGTGCGGCCTGACGTCGCCCGCTTGCGGAGGAACAGGCTCGCCACCGCACGCACAAACCAGGGCGCGCTTGAGGGGAACCCGTCGAGCGCGAACTCGAAGAGCTTGGTGCAGTGGTCGATGTTCTCGCCTGGCGTCCAGTTGCCGGTCGTCGTGAGCGTGCCCGCGGCATGCGCCGCCTCGATGCGATCGAGCTCGGCGGCAACGCAGTTGAGGCAGTGGAAGTGGAGCGACCTGCGGCTCGCATGCCGGGTGCGTATGGGGCGTTCAGCGGTACGCGTACGTTCCATCCGCCGCCAAGGCTAGGAGACGCGGCCCGCGATCGCGACTTCCATCCGGATGCGCTGCCGCGTCCTGACCGTCGACAGCACCACAAAGGCCAGCGTGACCGCAACAAACCCCACGATCGGCCACCACGGCATCGTGGTCATGGTGCCCTTGGCCACCGCCGCCGTGCACGCCAACATCGCCCCAAACAGGCAGTTAACGCCAACCCCTACCCACGCCAGCAGCGCACGCACCGATGCCAGCGAGCGCACTCGCGCCTCGGCAGGGAGCGACAGCCACAGCGCCTTGTCGGGCACATTCACGATCCCGGGCACGTGACGCGCCAGCGTCCCGACGAACGTCGCAGCCCCGCCCATCATCAGCGACATCACGCTGCTGATGATCGGCACGCCGAGCCAGTTCGCCACGCTCGGCGAACCCCACCGGTCGGGCACCCCATGGAAGTCGAAGTGCAGCGGGATCCGCTCCGGCAACCCATCCCACATCATCAGGGCGATCACCCAGACCGCTGCATTTGCGACCAGCACTGGGATGGCGCGCCACACGAATTGATGGTATGCGCGATCGCTAGACTTCCACGCAGGAGGTGGCGCCATGGAAGGCGAAGCACGGCCTGAGGTTCAGCTTTCAATCGACTACATCGGGGACGGGCACTACGCGCTGTTCCGCACGCGCGAGGAGCACCGCACAGTCGAGCGCGTGGCGCGCCGTGTGCAGGATCTCTTCCGAACCGTCGCGCTGCGCTGGGGCACGGAGACCCCCATCGAGATGAGCTTCGCGGCGCATCTCGCATTCCAGCTCGAGACGGGGCTGCCGCTTGACGCTGGGCTCGACGAGCATGGCCAGCCCACGGCGTCCGCACATGAGGGCGCCGTGTTCGAGCTGCCCGAGCAGGAGTCCGACGGAGGCGACGCAGCCGAGGCCGATGCCACACCGGCCGCCGAGTCCGACGACACTCCTCGCGACGACGGCGAGGGGATGGACCGCCCGCGCCGACCCCGCCGGCCACGCCAGTCCTAGCGCTGCGCGCGCTCGGCCACGAGCCGCTCGCCAACCTTGAGCGCATCCGCTGCCGTCCGCGCGAAGCCATCGGCGCCAACCACCTGCCACAGGTCGGGCACGATCCTGAAGGGCGTTCCGCCAACGATGACCGGCACGTGAGCGGTTGCCGCATGCGACCGAATCGCCGTCACGAGGTCCGCCATCGCGCGCACGGCGAGCGTGGTGCTGGCGCTCGCGGCGACGAGGTCCGTCGCATGGCCGCCACGGTCGGGGTCGATCGCATCGACAAGGTCGGCCGTCGGCATGTTCGCGCCGAGGAACTCCACATCCCAGCCGTCGGCATCGAAGAGGTCCGCGACCATGCGGATGCCGACCTCATGGAGATCGCCGCCCACCGCAGTCGCCACCACGCGCTTGCCGCGCAAGGCCCTTGTCGGCACTGCCGCACGAAGCCTTGCCATGATCATCTGCGTCGCACCTGTGCAGTAGTGCTCGTCGGCGATCGTCGCCTCCTGCAGGTGCCACATGCGTCCCACCTCGGCCAGCGCGGGCATCAGGATGCGCTCGTACACGCGGTCGAGCGTCGCGCCTCCGGCAAGAGCCGCGCCCGCGATCTCCGCCGCACCCTCGCGGTCGCGCTGGAGCAGCCGAAGGAGGTAGAGCCGCGCGTCACGGGCCTCTGGCGCCTCTAGACCGCTCGCGAGCGCATCCCCCGACGCGCCCGACGAGCTCACGGACTGGATCCTCTGCGACGCCAGCGCGAGCATCGGCTCGGCGCGCGTCCACACGGCGCCGGGCACCTGCTCCTGAAGCGTGCGTCCAAGGGCATCGAGGCTAGCGCGCAGGTCCGCCTCGGCCATCTCGCGCGCGATGAATGCCGTGCGCGACCAGGCTGCGTTCGACGCGAAGAGCTCCGCGCGTCCGGCGGCAATCGCCTCCACGAGGTGGTTCAGCCGCGACTGCATCTCCGAACGCCAGAGGCGGCGCCCCGAGGACCCGTAGCGCTGCTCCATCGACGCATCGGCATCGAAGAGCGCGTCGGTCGCCCATGCGGCGACGGCGCGCGAGACAGCCTCGAGCGCATCCGCTGCTGCACGGTCGTGCGGATCCATCATGAGAACCAGTTCGGCGGCGCCGAACGCGCGGATTCAGCGCCGGGAATCAGGGCTAAAGACGGGCCGGAACGCCCTTAGGGCAGCCGGATCAGCGGCGGTCGCCGAAAATGAGGGCCAGCCGGAAGACCAGCTGCAGCGCCTCCCAGTAGATCCAGATGAGCGTCGCCATCAGCCCGAAGGCGAGGTACCACTCCATGTCCGCAGGGACGCCCGCGCTCACCGCCTCGTCGACCTGCCTGAAGTCGACGATCAGCCACAGTGACGCCACAAGCATGATGAAGACGTTGAGCCCGAGGCCCACAAGGGCCGGCGTGCCGCCCTGCAGCGCGCTGCCGATGCCGATGAAGGGAAGTGTCACTCCAAAGAGGCTCAGCGCAAACGATGCGATGTAGGTGATGAGGATGCCGATCGTCAGCACCGTAAGCCCGCGCTGGAACGTCGCGCCGCCCTTGAGCAGCCCGGTCTTGTAGGCGAGAAGCATCGCCGCCACCATCGCCATCACGATGATGAACGCCTGCAGCGCGAGCCCGACTCCGACCTGGATTCCCTGCGCACGCAGCACGGCCTCGAGCATGACCGCCACGCTGCCCATCGCAACACCCTGCGCCGCCGAGTAGATGACCAGCAGCGTCGCCGCAACCTTCGGCGACGACCGCACCGCGAACATCGACACGATCACCACCAGGAACGACACGATCATTGCGATCATGGTGATCGCGGGGAACTGCGCGCACACTGCGGCGCCGATGCCGCCGGCGACCGCCGTCACGAGGGTGCATCCAGCGACCTTGTTGATGACGCCATTGACGCTCGCCGTGCGCTGCGCCGTGAAGACGCCCGCGTTGGCCGCGTTGTTGAGGGAACTGTCCGCGAGGATCGGGTTGCTTGACTGGAGAAGGCTCATGGGTGTGCTCCGTGTAGCTGCAATGATATGCAGGAGACCCTCCCTTGCGCTGTGCGCGCGGACCCCGATGCGCCCGCGCCGGTCCCCGACGTCAGCGCGACTGCGCAGCCTGCATGCACCGCTGCACCTGCGCGATGACTGTCGCCTGGTGCTGCGGGTTGTGGATGAAGTCGAAGGCCATACCCGCGTAGGTGCGCTGGGCGCTGTCGAGGTGCGTGTGCGCCAAAGTGGCAGACGCCACGATCGGCACCGGCTGGCGCGCACCGAGCGGTATCCGCAGGAAAAAGGTGCGGTGCCTGCCAAGAGACGATGAGTCCTTCGGCTCGACGCGCAGCCCGACACCGCCTCCGCCGAGGTTCATGAGCGTTGCAGGAAACGAGGGGCCGACCTGCGGCATCGGCGCATCCGATGCGGGCACCGAGGGCGTGCCACCGGCGGCATCGGCCAGCGCAACAGCCGCAAACGCGGCCTCATTGGCGCGCTCCATCGCCACAACGGACTTGGGGTCAAGCAGCGGCCACACCTCGACCTCCGGAAGCGCAAGTCCTGCCGTCTCGAATCGCGTGTGGCGCCGCATGCAGCGCTCCACCGAGTCAGGCAGCTCGAGCCGGATGCGCGCCGTGCGGGCACCCGCCGAATCCACGTCCGCCACCTTCACCGAGCTGAACTTCCACCTGTTCTGGCCCACCGTGATCGCGCCCACAACCGGCGTGCCGTCCGCAATCGACATCACGGTGCCGAGCGCCACGGGCGCCTCGACCACCACGTGCTCATCCTCGAGATCGGTGACGCGGAGGCGCCACACGAGGTCCGCGGCGCCGGCGGACTCGACAGGGTCTTGAAGGCCAGGCCGTGCGACAGCCACCTCGATGGTGCCGCCGCGCTCGAAGACCTGCTGCATGCTGCGGCGCCATTCGGCCGTGCGTGAACGTGATGCGGGCATGGATTGATGCTAGCCGTCGCGACTTCGGGTAGCGGCGCGAATCAGTTGACGCACAAGCTCGCCGTCGGCACGGCGTGCCTGCGCATCCGGCTGCTTCCCGCCGAAGCGGATCTCGTAGAGGCGGTGCGCGACCCGCTCGAGCGCCTGTGCAACCTCCGGACGCGAATCGCGCAGTGTGCCTGCCCATGCAAGAGGCGTGAGCGGCGCGGGCCGCCTGATGCCTGCGCGATGCAGCGCCTCGACAGAGTCGACCCAGAACCGGGCGTCGCGGCGCATGCGCCTGCGCTCGTCCGCCGAAAGGGGCCCAAGCGCAAGCAGCGTCCGCTCGCGTCGCCGCGCGCGGGCCACGCTCACTGCAGTCCAGACGCCAAGCACGGCCACGGCACCCAGGCTTGCCAGCCAGATGTAGCCGGAGGGCCCGAGCAGGAATGCGTTGTTCACGCGCTGCGCCCACTCCCCGACGCGGCGCGCGACACCGCCGAGCGCGTCCGACAGCTCGCGCGCCGTGGTGTCCATCAGTCGCGCCTGCCGTGCGCCGTCAAAGGCCACGACGGACCTCGTCCACGCGAAGTCGATCGGGTCGTAGAGCCAGCGGAACGCATCGGCCCATGTCCTCCCCGACTCATGGAGCGCAATCAGCTCCGCCGCAGGAGTCGGGTCGTACATCGACCACTGCGACGGCCCGGTGAGCACCTCGACCCATGCGTGCGCGTTCGACTCGCGCACGACATAGACGCCCGCAAGGTCGTCGTACTCGAGCGCCACGTAACCCACGACGACACGCGCATCGACCCCCACCGACCGGCACAGCGCGGCCATCGCGCTCGCGTACAGCTCGCAGTGCCCGAAGCGGTAGTCGCGCAGGAAGAGGTCGATCGGGTCGCGCCCGTCCCGTGCGATGAACCTAGAGAGGTCTGTCGTGTACCTGAACCGCGGCGGCTGCATCCACGCGTCGAACGCATTGGCGATGCGGCGCGCGCGCGCCCACCTGGCATCGCCCGCCGCAGGCGCATCCTGCGCATCGCCCGACAGGCCCGACTCCGCCAGGATCCGCACCGCCTCGGCCCGCACCTCGGGCACGGGGAAGTCCTCCAGCTGCAGTGCGGGCTGCTGTCCCCACGAGAGGCTCTCGATGACCGATGCGCCAGGAAATGGCTTCACCTTGACCTGGTATGTCGAGTAGCGGCCCGCGTCATCGGCACCGAGGTCGCGAAGCGTTCCGGTCGCCGGCTCGAGCACCACAGTGCGCGGCGCCGTCGCAGACACCGCAACAGGCGCCCATGCCGTGAACATCGTGTCGGTGACGAGCGCCCGCATCTCCACCACCTGGGTCCATGTGTCGACTCGCGTATCGATGGGCGGGTTGCCGAGGTTTGAGAATGCGCCAGGCTCCGCACGGAAGGTGACCTGCACGGGATTCGAGCTCGATGCGCGCCAGCGCGCATCGACAGGCTGGTATGAGTCGAGCACTGCGCCGCGCAGGTAGGGCGTGCCCGCGAACCGCACGGCCTGGCCTGCAGAATCGAGCCAGCGCACCACGAACACCTCGCGCCTGCTTGTGGAGATGCGGTCGCCGGTGCGGAGGCGGATCTCGGGCGCGAATCCAGTGGTGCCGGGTCCCGCCCTTCGGAGGAGGCCGGGCGGTTCGCGCCAGAGACGCGGGAACACGAGGAACACGACAAGCGCAACGCCAAGCACAAGGGCACTCGACACCGCCGTCACCCCGCGCAGCGAGATGCCGCTGCGCAGCGGGAGCTCCGGCGGCGGCGCCGGGGAGAGCGCATGCGACGGCATCCTCCGAGCCTCAGCCGCACGCTCGGATCCTGTCGCCAGCCGGTATGCGGTCACCGACATCACGGCGGCCACGGTCGCCGCCGCGACAGCCGTACCGACAAGCAGTGCGGTGCTCAGCATGCAGGATGCGACGAGGACGCCGGCCGAGAGCGCGATGACCGACCGCTCATCCACCGTGCCGCGGCGCGCAAACAGCATGATGACGAGCACCGCGCCGAGCGCACGGCCTGTGACCGAGATGAGGTCCGCGATGCCGCGCGTGTCAAGGCCGACGATCACTGCGCCCACCACCACCACGGTGGAGAGGATGCCCGCGACCCACTTCGGCAAAGGCCGGCCACGCGGACCCTCAAGCGCATACCAGCTCGCGGCGCACAGAAGCAGGCCGCCCGCAAGCATCGGAGTGCTGCGCTCCGCGAGCGAGAGCGCCGCCAGCGAGAGCGCCGCCAGCGCGAGCGACCTCAGGCGGCATCGTCGGAGGAGGCTCATGGCTGCCTCATCTCCGCAAGGTGCTGTGCGGTGAGGTGCATCGCGCCCGGACCGCCGACCGCCAGCTCGGCGCGCGCAGGGTGCACGACGATCGTCACTGCCCCGCGCACGCTGTCGGGCTCCGCATGCGCAGATGGGCGCCGACCCGCCTCGCCCAACGCACCCGCCGGCCGCTCGCGCGGACCGTCGAGATCGACCGCCGCAAGCATGCTGAAGAGCCGCTCGAGGTGCCAGGCGCCGCGGCGGAACGCGGAGCTCGCGGGACCTGACGCCGACTCGGGCGGCAATCCCGCAACACGGAGGGACACCTCCCATCCCTCGCGCTCCGCATGCGAGAGCAGGCTCGCGCCCAGCGTGATCGCATCCTCCTCGCGCTGGCGCGCATCTGCGCCCACCTCGATCATCCTCGCGACCTCGCCTGTAGGCGCGACAAGGTCGACGATGACCAGCAGCCGGCGCGGCGCCGGCGTCGACCGCTCGACGACGACCGGATCCTGGAGCATCGCGCTCCTCTTCCACGCGACATGCCGCTGCGGGTCGCCCGGCACGTACGGCCGCAGGCCGCGGAAGTCGTCGCCGCCGCCGCGCCCATCGGCAACGCGCTGGCCCTGGCCAAGTCCGGCACGCACCAGCCGCGAGAACGCGATCGCCTTCAGCGGCACCGTCTGCGGGTGCACAAGGATCTCGCGCGGCTGCGACGTCGTCACCGACTTCTCCATCAGCCCGAACGGGAACTGGCTCGATGCCACCGTGGCCTCAAGCCTGATGCGCCCGCGCCGCACGGGCCACAGCACTCCCTCGGCATGCACAGACTGTCCAGCGCCGCAGCGCGCGAGCCATGCGTGCGACTGCGTCGCGCGCGCAGGATCCACGCGCGCCTCGGACACGCGAAGGTCCACGATCGGCCACATCCAGTTGGCGTTGGTCACCTCGTATCGGATCACGAGCGGACGGCCGACCGATCCTGGACCAGGCTCGAGCCGGCGCACGCGCACGCCCATCAGCATCGCGCCAGACACCACACCCGACACGAGGATCCACGCGACCATCGCGCTGAAGACCCACACAAGGAGGTTGCCTGCGCGGCTTCCTGCGGCCACGCCCACCACAATGACGAGCGCAAGGAAGAGGATGCCGGGCATCCCGATGCGGTAGCGCCTTCGCACGTGCATCGGCGGCCGGGGCGGCATTCCGTGTCAGCGCGGGAACGCGCCGGGCCCGCTGAAGCTGTCAGCCTGGCGGCGCAGCGAGCTGCCCGACTCCGGCTCGCTGAAGGGCACCGCGCGTCCCCGCGTGAGCGTGCCCACCATCCGCCACCCATCAGGGGAGCCAGGAAGCTCGATCGACTGCTCTGCGCCCTTGTACCCGTTGCGACGGATGCGCACGAGCCAGCGCTCCTCCATCCATCCGGCGCCGAAGTCCTGCAGCACGATCGTGAACTCGCCGCGGTCGTCGGCGCGCGCAGTGCCCACAAGCTTGCGCTTGGGAGTCTGCGGATCGCGGTAGAGCTCGATCATCGCGCCCGCCACAGGCGCGCCGCCCACATCCTCAGCCTGGCTCCGAGGCAGCATGTCGACGCTGTCGAAACCGCCCTCCACCACGCGACCGGAGAGGTGGTACCCGCAGCCGGAGAGCACTGCGACGAGCGCGATCGCGCCAGCTCCCCTGACGAGCGCCGCGCGGATCGCACCGATGAGCGGAAGCAGGATCCCCGCAAGCACGAGCGCCACGGCGCACCACAGCCCGATGCGCGCAATCGGCCTCATGGCCGCCGCGCCGGGCAGTCCACGTGCCGCGTGGCGCACCTCAGGATCGTCCTCAGGCCCGATGTCGACGCTGTCCCAGTCGACCGACGATCCCTCCTCGCGCGCGGACGCGATCGCCTGCTGCGCACGCTGCACGTCACGCTCACGAACCTGCAGGCGCACAGTGCCGATGATGCCGCCCGAGCCGAGCACGCAGCTCTGGATCGAAGGCACGTTCACCACGCACGGGATCCCCGCATCCTCGAGCACCACCGCTGCGGTGCGCGCCTCGAACTCGGTGCGCGTCTCGAGGATGGTCGCCAGGTCAAGGCCTCTGTCCGCATCATCATGTGCGCTCATCATTCCCTCTCCGCGATGCCCCGCACGCGGTCGACCGCATGCAGCAGGGCATCGCTCTCATCCGGGTCATACACGTGGCCATCGAGTTCCACCCGCCAGTCGGTCACGTCCTTGGCCTTCAGCATGACCATCGATCCCGCGTCCAGGTCAGGGCGGGTCACTGGACGCGACGACGTCATCGCATGGATCCCGTCGCCTGCGATCCGGTGCACATGGAACCACGCCTGCTCGATGCGCGGACCCGAGTGCCCCTCTGGCGGCGCAGGCACCGCAGCCTGCACCTGAAAGGCATCCTCGGCCATCCTCTGCCAGTCGGGATGGCTCGGGCGCGCAAGCGACGCGAACGCAGTCGCGAACGTGGGCCAGGTCGACTGCGCTCGCTGAGTCGCCGCCTCCACCGAGTGGCGCGTCATGAAGAGCACCGCGTTGCCGGATGCGATTCGCTCGACAGCGTCCTGCGGCCACATCCACACCGGCTTGTAGGCGCCGCGAGGCTCAGTTCCGCACACCGCGGCGCGCGGGAGCTCGAACTCGGCGAGCCCGTGCGAGCGCGCCACATCGCGCCATGCTCGGGAGCCCGGCGCACCGTCCACGAGATGCACGGCGACATCGTCCGCACGCTGCAGCGTGATCCGAATGCCGTCGCCGATTTCCATCTCGAATCCCGGCGGCGGCGCAGGCGACTCGAGAAGCAGTCCCGCAAGCGTGTGGAGCAGGACCGCCGCAGCATCAGCATGCTCGCGGGGCACCTCGCACATCTCGAGCTCGGGAAGGCCGCAGCGCGAGAGCCCGCATGTGCCGACGAGCACGGTGGACGAGTCGCCGTCCGACAGCGCCTCGTAGCGCCCGAGGCGCCACAGCACCCGGTCCATTGGCTTTGCGCCATCGGCGACGAAGAGCCGGTCGAGCGCGGCGCGGTCGTAGACCTCGCTCGTCACCACGTCGAGCAGCGCCACGATGTCGGGGAGGCTTCCGGCGACGAGTCCCACAGCCATGAAGTAGTCCTCGGCCGCATCGGGCGCATGGAGCACCGTCTGCACCCGGATCACCCATTTCGCGGATGCCGCAGCGTCACCGAGCTGCGCCCGCTCGGGCCCCGACAGCACGCGAGCCGGCTCGCACCACACCACGAGCGCGTGCGTGATGCCGGGCACATGAACCGCACAGCACCAATTCGCGTCGCCGTCGGCCTCAAGCGGCTGCACCTTGAAACGGTCCTCGCCGTCGTCGTCGCCATCGCCGGCCTCGTCATCGCCATCGTCATCACCCTCACCCCCCGACCCCTCGCCGGCCACGGGCTCAGCTGGGGTGGCATCGCCCACCCATGTGGCCATGGCCCCCGTCACCTCCTCCATCGTCGGGGGCTCGGCGTGCGGCCAGAACGCGACGAACCCGCTCTCCTGGGGCTCAAGTCCCCAGGGGTTGCTCGGGTCGTTCTGTGCGGATTCGTCAGCCATCCCCCCTACCCTATCTTCCCTTTCGCGTGCACACCATGCCAAGGCGCCCGATCGCCCAGATCCTGATGCTCCGGCCGACGCCCCTCGGGTGGTGGAGGTCGGCAGACCCGGCCGCCCCGGGCACCGGCACAGGCTCCCTGCTGGCCTGGACTGTCGCATCATGCTCCGTGCTCGCGCTCTTCCTGTGGTTCGGGGGACTGCTGCGCGTCCAGTCGATGCAAGGCCCCGCCACCCAGTACCTGTCGGCGCTGCCCACAGCCCGTGTGGCGACCATGGAGTTCGGCGCCGGTGTCGGACCCGGCCACCAGGTGGCGTCGGTGCCCGCGGGACTCGTGATGGTCGGGCCGTACAGGACCGCTCCCCTCAACATCGCTCGCTGCCTGGCCGCCGCGTCATCGGTTGGGGTTGGCATCATGCTGATGAGGTTCGTGTCGATTCCCGCCGCGTGGACCCGCGAGACGAGGGACGACCGGGAGCGGTCTCGACGCGCTGCGGCCGCCGCCACTGTCGCATGCACGCGGATCGTCGCCGCCCACACGGCCGCATGGATTGCGCTGAGCGTGGGCGTGTTTGCGGTCGCGATGCTGGTGCCGCCCGGCGCACTCCCGCTCGCGGTGTGGATCGGACGGGGAGTGCTTGCGTCGCTCGCGTGCCTTTGGCAAGGTTTCCTGCTGTGGCAGGCGCTTGGTTCGCATGCTGCTGACGGGGCGGTGCGCGGGCGCGCGCTTCCGGTTGCGCTGCATGTGGCGCTCAACGGCGTAGGCCTCCTCGTGCTCGTGTGGGCGGGCGCGGCGCTCGTGGCCTGATCGCCGAATGCGCATGAAATCCCCGGCGGATTAGGGGATTGCCCCCGTGCGGACTATCCTTTCGGCATGGTGCACATGCCCCTCGCGTCCCGCCGGTCCGACTCGACAGTCCGACCCGGGTTCCTCGCCCGACCCCTGACGATGATGGCCGCTGCCGCGCTGCTCGCCGCAAGCGGGTCGTTCGCCGCGCTCGCGCAGGATGGCGCGCCGCCCGCGCCAGCGGCCGGACGCAGCGACGAGCTCCCGAAGTGGGAGCCTGGACCGCGTCACGTAGAGGTGATCTCGAACCTCGATGGCGTCAACGGCCTCTTCCGGCTCTGGCGCGACAAGACGACGCCTGACCTCTACGCGGAGCTTCCTAAGGACATCGAGAAGCGGCTCCTGTTCCTCGCCTACACGGTTTCCGGCGGCATCAACGAGGCAGGCGTGCAGTTCGGCGACCAGTACGGATCGTTCAAGCGCTTCGGCAAGCAGCTCGCGTTCATCGAGCCCAACTTCGCCGTGCGCACCTCAGGCGACGAGGAGAGCAGGCGCGGTCGCGACCGCGTGTTCACCGACCGTGTGCTCTTCAAGGCTCCGATCATCGGCATCGGTCCGGGCGGCGGCTACATGGTCAACCTCACCGACGTGTTCGGCAAGGGCGCGCCCACGTTCTTCGGCGGACGCGTCGGAGGCATGGACCCGAGCCTGATGGAGGTCTCGAAGGCGAAGGGCTTCCCGCGCAACGTCGAGCTCAGCTTCCAGATGCCGATCGCCGGAGGCCGGTTCGCCACGATCGCCTACTCGATCGCCGAGATCCCCAAGGACACCGGCTACAAGCCGCGCCTCGCGGACGAGCGCGTCGGCTACTTCACCACGACCTACCAGGACGTCGGGCAGCCCGCGAAGGAGGATCCCTTCGTGCGCTACATCAACCGATGGAAGGTCGAGAAGGCGGACGCGTCGCTGCAGCTGAGCCCCCCGAAGGAGCCGATCGTCTTCTACGTCGAGCACACCGTGCCGATCCGCTACCGCCGCTACGTGCGCGACGGCATCCTCGCGTGGAACAAGGCCTTCGAGAAGATCGGCATCGACGGCGCGATCCAGGTCTACCAGCAGGATGCGCGCACCGGCGCCCACATGGACAAGGACCCGGAGGACGCGCGCTACAACTTCGTGCTCTGGACAAACGGCAACATGGGCTACGCGATCGGGCCGTCGCGCGTGCATCCGCAGACGGGGCAGATCCTCGACGCGGACATCGTGATGGACGAGGGTTTCGTCTCGAGCTACGCGCGCACCTGGGACCTGCTCCCTGACTTCGTGTCGCAGGGCATGGGGCCTGACACGCAGGCGTGGCTCGCGGAGCACCCGCAGTGGGATCCGCGCATCAGGCTCGTGGACCCCGCGCGTCGGGAGATCGCGGCTGAGCTCGTCGCGCAGCAGTACCAGCGCGACCTGCAGATGCAGCACGCGCTCGACTGCGGCCATGACCACGGGCCGAACCTGCTCGGGTCGGAGCCGGGCGATGGGCTCACGGGACGGCTCTCGCAGCTCAACGGCTACTGCCATAACGGTCGGGCAAAGACGATCGACCTCGCGATCGCGCGACTCGCGCCCGAGATCATCGAGATGGCGCTGCGCAAGGAGCTCGCAGCCGCCGCCCAGGCTGCCGCCGCAGAGGAGGCCGCGAACTCCGGCGAGACCGAGGATGAGCGCAAGAAGCGTGAGGCTGCGGCTGCGCAGGATGGGGCGAAGCCCGAGTCGCCGCGCACCGCGAAGGCGGCGCGTGACGAGAACCCCAACCGTCCCGGCTACATCGATGGCCTGCCTGAGCAGTTCGTGGGTGCCCTCATCAAGGACGTGATCATGCACGAGTGCGGCCACACCCTCGGCCTGCGCCACAACTTCAAGGGATCCACGTACCGCACGATGTCGGAGCTCAACTCCGACAACCGCCCTCTGGTGGCGACCACCGTGATGGACTACCTGCCCGTGAACATCAACACGGGTGACGGCCCGATCCAGGGCCACTGGGGCATGTCCGACATCGGCCCCTACGACATGTGGGTGATCGCGTACGGCTACGGCCCCGACTCCGACCTCAAGTCGCTGCTCTCGCAGAACACCAAGCCCGAGTACATCTACGGCACCGACGAGGACACGCGCGGACCGGACCCCACGATCCGCCGCTTCGACCATTCGAAGGACCCGCTCGACTACGCGCAGAGCCAGATGCGGCTCGTCGCCAAGCTGCGCCCGCGCATCACGAGCGACCTCGTGAAGGATGGCGAAAGCTGGGCGCGCGCGCGCAGGCTCTTCGAGACTCTGCTCGCGCGCCACGCGCAGGCCACGATGATCGCCGCAGACTGGGTGGGCGGGGCCTACACGAGCCGCGCCAAGAAGGGTGATCCCGATGCGCCGCCGGCCGTGCGGCCAGTCGACCCTGCGACGGGCCGCCGCGCGCTGCAGCTCGTCACCGACCTTGCGTTCCGCGATGACGCGTTCGGCCTCAACCCGGAGCTCGTGCAGCAGCTGGGCGTCGGCCGGTGGATGGACCAGGGAGGCATGCGCGACATCATGGCGCCGCCGGCGTGGCCCGTGCACGACCGCATCCTGTCGGTGCAGTCGATGGCGCTCACCCGCATCATGAACCCGGACACCCTCGCCCGCGTCTACGACAACGAGGTGATGACTGCCCGTGACGCGGACGCGCTCACGCTGCCTGAGGTGATGGGCACGGTGCAGCGCGCCGTGTGGAGCGAGCTGCTGGTGCCGCCGTCGGGCTCCTTCAGCGACCGCAACCCGATGATCTCGAGCCTGCGCCGCAACCTGCAGCGCGAGTGGACCGACCGCACCGTCGAGATCATGCTGCCGGGCGGATTCCGCGGGCCTGCGGCGGCCCCCGCCGCGACGCTCGCGCGCGCGCAGCTCAACCAGCTCGTCACCGACATCGATGCGGCGATGGGGCGCAGCGGATCGATGGACAACTACACGAAGGCGCACCTCGCGGAGACGAAGCTGCGCGTGACCAAGGCGCTCGACGCGAACTACATGTTCAACCCGGCGCGCCAGGCTGGAGCGGGCGCGGGCGGCCGCATCATGATCGGCCAGCCGGTGCCGCCTGCGGCGCCGGCTCCCTCGCCGGCGCCCGCGGACAGCGGCTCGTCCAACTGACGCCCGGCTCCCCGGAGCGTCACGCATTCCTGCATGATTCGGCGCGGCGGTCCCTCGGGGCCGCCGCGCTGCGCTTCATGCGGATCACATCACGAGGTTGACCATCCGCTTGGGCACCACGATGACCTTGCGCGGCGCCTTGCCGCCAAGATGCTGCTGCACCTCGGGGGACGCAAGCACGATCGCCTCGATGGCTGCGGCATCCGCGCCGGCGGGCACGCGTACGCGCGCACGCAGCTTGCCCATGATCTGCACCGGCATCTCCATCTCGTCGTCCTCGAGCATCGAGGGGTCGAACGATGGCCACGCCTGCGCCGACACGCTGCCGCGCGATGCGCGCCATCCGAGCCTGTCCCACAGCTCCTCCGCCATGTGGGGCGCGAAGGGCGCGAGGATGCGCAGGAAGCGTTCCATCTGCGATCGCTCAAGGCCGCCGTCGGCCGGGTCGGTCATCTGCGTCGGGCGCGTCGCCGCGTTCACGAGCTCGATCATCGCGGCGATCGCGGTGTTGAAGGCCATCCGCTCGATGTCCTGCCCGACCTTGCGGATGGTGCGGTGCAGCAGCCGCTCGACCGCGGGGTCCGCCGCGCGCGCGAGCAGCACGTCGCCCGTGCGCTCGTCGATCGCGAGCCTCCACGTGCGCTGCAGGAAGCGGAAGACGCCCGCGATGTCGCGCGTGTTCCAGGGCTTGCTCGCCTCGAGCGGGCCCATGTACATCTCGTAGAGCCGGAACGTGTCGGCGCCGTACTCCGAGATCACGTCATCGGGATTGATCACGTTCCGGAGGCTCTTGCTCATCTTCGCGACGACGGGAGCCACCTCGCCGCCGCCCCTCTCGAAGAACGCGCCGCCGCGCTCCTCGACCTGGTCCACAGCCACCAGCGTGCGGTCGGCGCGCTGGTAGGCGTGACTCGTGATCAGCCCCTGGTGGAAGAGCTTCGCGAATGGCTCGGGCGTGCTGACCTCGCCCAGGTCGAACAGCATCTTGTGCCAGAAGCGCGCGTAGAGCAGGTGGAGCACCGCGTGCTCCGCGCCGCCCACATAGAGGTCGACGCCGCGACCCGTGCCGTCGGGGCCGGTCATCCAGTACCGCTCGGCGTCACCGCCGCAGAACCGCGCGGCGTTCGAGGGGTCGCAGTAGCGCAGGTAGTACCAGCAGGATCCCGCCCATCCGGGCATCGTGTTCGTCTCGCGGCGCACCGGCGTCGCAGGGTCAAGCAGCGCAGGATCCACTCCCGCCTCGCCCGCAGTCGTGCTCACCCAACCGGTCGCCTTGCCGAGCGGAGGCACCGGCACATCGCTCTGCACGGGCGCGTAGTCGGACAGATCCGGCAGCGTCACCGGCAGCGCACCATCGCACACCGGGTAGTGCATGCCCTGCGCGTCGTACACCACCGGGAACGGCTCGCCCCAGTACCGCTGCCTGCTGAAGAGCCAGTCTCGCAGCCTGTAGTTGGTGCGCCGCACGCCGGCGCCGCACGACTCGAGCCACGCGATGATGCGATCCTTAGCGTCCGCGGTCGGCAGTCCGTCGATCGACACTCTCGGACCCGCGGAATTGATGGCCACGCCATCTCCTGCGGTGGCCGCATCGCCAGTCCACGGCTGGCCCGCGATCTCCACCACCTGCCGCACCGGAAGCCCAAACGCATGCGCGAAGGCGAAGTCGCGCTCGTCGTGCGCGGGCACCGCCATGATCGCGCCGGTGCCGTATCCCATGAGCACGTAGTCGGCAGTCCACACCGGGATGCGCGCGCCCGTCGCGGGATTCACGGCCTCGAGTCCGGTGAAGACGCCGGTCTTGTCCTTGGTGGCGGCCTGCCTGTCGACATCTGCACGGTTGCGTGCGGCTTCCGCGTAGGCGGCCGCCGCTGCGCCCTGCCCCGACGCGTTGCTCGCAATGGCGCGCTCCACGAGCGGATGCTCTGGCGCGACCACCATGTACGTGGCGCCGAAGATCGTGTCGGGCCGCGTCGTGAAGACGCGCAGCGCCCCGAACCCTTCGACGGCAAAGTCGATCTCCGCGCCGTCGCTGCGGCCGATCCACTCAGCCTGCATCGTGCGCGTGGACTCGGGCCACTCCACGAGCGCCAGGTCCTCGAGCAGCCGGTCCGCATACGCGGTGATGCGGAACATCCACTGCCGAAGCGGCATGCGGAGCACAGGATGGCCGCCGCGCTCGCTGCGTCCGTCGATCACTTCCTCGTTGGCGAGCACCGTGCCCAGCGCCGGGCACCAGTTGACGGTCTGCTCGCCGAGGTACGCCAGGCGCCGCGTGTCGAGGAACTGCTGCCGCTCCAGCGGAGAGCACTGCGACCAGCGGCGCGGCGGCGTGCCGATCGCCGCATCGGTGCGCTCGCACTCCCGCTCGAGCTCGGCGATCGGCCGTGCCTTGCGCAGATCGGGGTCGTACCACGAGTGGTACGCCTTCAGCCAGATCCACTGCGTCCAGCGGTAGTAGCCGGGATCGATCGTGCCGAACTCGCGCGACCAGTCGTAGGAGAACCCGAACCGCTTGAGCTGTCGGCGGAAATTGTCGATCGCCTTTCGCGTGGTGACCGACGGGTGCACGCCGGTCTGCACCGCGTACTGCTCCGCAGGGAGGCCAAACGCATCCCATCCCATCGGGTGCAGCACGTTGAAGCCGCTCATGCGCCTGTAGCGGGCGATGATGTCGGTGGCGGTGTATCCCTCAGGATGGCCCACGTGCAGTCCCGCACCCGAGGGGTACGGGAACATGTCAAGCACGTAGTACTTGGGCTTCGATGCGTCGAAGCCTGCGTCGCCGGGGTTCGCGGTGCGGAACGCACCGCTGCGCTCCCACTCGCCTTGCCAGTGCAGCTCGATCGAGCCCGCAAGCGCCGCCGTGTAGCGGTGCGCGGTCTCCGGCTCTGCGGCGTGGGAGGGTGCGTTCATGGCAGGCTGCCCGTCGCCGGGCGTGACGCGGGCAAGTTCACTGGGCGGTGACCGCAGCCTGACGCTCGCGGCGCTCCGCGATGTAGCGCAGCGCATCGCCGCACACGTAGAAGCTGCCGGTCACGCAGATGAGGTCATCGCGGCTCGTCGCCCGCGACGCGAGCTCGATCGCCTCGCCGACGGTACGCGCCACCTGGCTCATCTTGCCGCTGCCGCGCTCCTGGAAGCGACGCTGGAGCTCGTAGGGGTCGGCCGCCCGCGGGTTGCCCGACGCGCGGGTGAAGATCACCTTGTCGGCGCCGAGGTTCACGCGGTCGAGCATCGCCTCCACGTCCTTGTCGATGCAGCACCCGAAGACGCACACCATGCTGTCGTAGGGAACGTGCGCACCCACGCAGCGCATGAGCGTGCTCACGCTGACCGGGTTGTGCGCGCCGTCCACGAGGATCCGCGGACGGTCGCTCACGAGCTCCATGCGTCCGGGCACGCGCACCTTGGCGAGGCCTGCGGTGACCTTCTCGTCGGGGCAGCTGAAGCCGGCGCTCTTGAGCACGTCGACCGCCGCGATCGCGAGCGCGCAGTTGAGCGCCTGGTGCTCGCCGGGCAGCGGCACAGGCAGGTGCTCGAGCCGCGTCGTCTTCGTGTAGAGGCAGATGCGCGTATGCGGGCCGAGGTCCGACGTCGCGCAGAAGCGGCTCGAGAACTCGATGTCCCTGTTGACGATGCGCAGGTCAGCGCCGGACTGCTCGGCAGCCTCGGCGAACGCGCCATTCACCTCGCTGGTCGCGTCGAAGATGAGCGCAGGCACGCCCTTCTTGAAGATCCCGGCCTTCTCCTTTGCGATGGCAGACAGCGTGTTGCCGAGCAGCTTCGTGTGGTCGAAGTCGATCGTCGTCACCACCGACACGAGCGGAGTGATCACGTTGGTGCTGTCGAGGCGGCCCCCGAGGCCCACCTCGATCACCGCCACGTCCACGGCCTGCTCGGCGAAGTGCTTGAACGCAAGCGCCGTCATCGCCTCGAAGAACGTCGGGTCAACCTTGGCCTTCGTGGCCGCGGCCTGCACCGCACGGAGACCCTCGGTGACATCGTGCTTCGAGATGAGCGCGCCGTTGATGGTGATGCGCTCGCGCAGGTCCACCAGGTGCGGGCTCGTGTAGACGCCCACCGTGTAGCCGCACTCGGCCAGCATCGAGGAGATCATGGCGCATGTGGAGCCCTTGCCCACCGTGCCCGCGACGTGCACGCACTTCACCTGTTCATGGGGGTCGCCCATCGCGGCGAGCAGCGTGCGCATGCGGTCAAGCTTGAAGATCGCCGAGGGGTTGGCGACGGCTCGCATCCGCTCAACGTCCGGCCGGTCCTGGAGCCACTTGAGGGCCGCCTGATAGCCGTTGATCACCGCATCGCGGTCGGCGCCGTGCTTCTCCGTCGACTTCGACGCGCCTGATGCCGCCTTGGCCGTTCCGGAAGATGGCTTGGTCGCACTGGGCGATGCCTTGGCCGCGCCCGATGCGGTCCTCATCGCGCTCGTGGGCTTCTTCGCGGCAGCCTTGGAAGTGGCCTTGCCCGAAGCGGCGGCGGCGATCGCGGTGCGATCGGTTCCCTCCTTCGCGGCCTGTCGTGCGGGTGACCCAGACTTCACGGGCGCGGCGGTTGGCTTTCCGCTGCGCGCGGTTGATTTGGATGCCATCGGACCAGTGTAGAAATGTGCCCCATTCGGTTCAAACATCGTCTCGCAAGTCCCTGCACGGGCAAAACTTGCGCATCTGCCGCCCTTTCGCGCGAGCGAGGGGTGCGCAAGTGCCGATGCAAGGGATCCACATGACCTCCGCATCCAAGCAGGCGCTGCAGCACGAGGCGTGGCGGTCGCTTCGCATCCTCAGCGAGTTTGTCGACGCCACTGACTCGCTTGCGCTCGTCGGACCGGCCATCGCCGTATTCGGATCCGCGCGCACCAAGCCGGACCACAACGACTACCTGCGCGCCGTGGAGTGCGGCAGGCTGCTCGTGCAGCGCGGATTCGCCGTCGTCACCGGCGGCGGACCCGGCATCATGGAGGCCGCAAACAAGGGCGCGCACGCCGCGAAGGGCGTCAGCGTCGGCCTCAACATCTCGCTGCCGCACGAGCAGAAGCCAAACCCGTACCAGACGATCGAGCTCACGTTCCGCTACTTCTTCATCCGCAAGGTGATGTTCGTCAAGCACGCGCGGGGGTTCATCATCTTCCCCGGCGGCTTCGGCACGCTCGATGAGCTGTTCGAGTCGCTCACGCTGATCCAGACGCTGAAGATCGTGCCGTTCCCCGTGGTGCTTGTGGGAACCGCCTTCTGGAATCCGCTTCTCGACTGGCTCCGTTCGACGCTGCTCGAGAAGCACGCGACGATCTCCGCCGAGGATTTCGACATGTTCAGCGTCACGGACGACGTGCACGAGGCTGTGCAGATCGTGCACGACGTCCATGCCGGACGCCGCGTGTGGTGCCCGAAGCTCGCGAGGTTCGCCGGCGACGAGGCCACGCACCTCGGCGAGGGCACCCGCACGGGCATCTCGCCGCGTCGCCACTTTCACGGCGGCGACGCGTACCTCGGCGTCGAGGACCTCGAGTAGCGCATCGCGCAGCCGGGGCCAGGGGACCCAGCATCTGCGCCCCGGCCGTGCCGCGGCGATCGCCTACCGCCACTCGTGACGGGGATATCGCCGCCGGAGCTCGTTGCGCAGCGACGGGTAGAGCACGCTCCAGAAGTTCGCGAGATCCGCAGTGACCTGCAGCGGGCGGAAGTTGGGCCCAAGGATCTCAAGCAGCACAGGCACGCGGCCCATCGCCACCGCCGGGTTGCGGTCGAGCCCGTAGAGGTCCTGCACCTTGGCCCGGCCTCGCGGGGGCTGGCCAGGCTCGTAGTGAACCTTCATGCGCCGACCCGAGGGGAGCGCCACCTCCGATGGCGCAGCGCGCTCCACGAGCCGGATCTCCTCATGCGAGAGCGCGTGGCGGAGCGCGTCGAGGCACGGCCGGTCGCGCACCTGGCTCCAGCGCGTCGCGCCCGAGGCGATCTCCATCAGCACCACGCGCAGCTCGTCGGGCGCATAGGTGATGAGCTCACGCTCCGGCATCCACTGCGCGACGCAGCGCACGCGGGCGATCCACTGGTCCACGGACTCGTCCCACCGCTCGAGCTTCAGCTCGCCCTCGGCGATTCGCTCGGCGATGATCGCCTCCGCCGCGGCGATGTCGCGCGCGGGACGCACGGTGCGGTCGGTGGCGATTCCGTCGAAGGTGCGCGACTCGACCTCCACCACCGCCTGCTCGGACGCGTCCCACCGCTCCGTCCGCTCTACGGAGAATCGCGCCGGCACGAGCGACTCGAGCAGGTCGGGATCCGCCGCGCACGTGAGCGAGAGGAGCGTCTGCGAGCCGTCGCCGCCGGTCGCCTCGCGCGCGTCGAGTGCCAGGAAAGGGCCCGTCCCCCGAAGCATCGATGACGGGTCAAGCGCCACCTTTCGCCGACCCGCCATGTGCGCGTGGGGCTTCTGCGCATCGGTGCGCCAGGCGATCCGGTCGGGGAACCCCCTCACGAGGCACGCCACGAGATGGTCCGCCTCGGCCGATGCGAGATCGGCTGCTTCGCCCCGCTCCCGGATCGCTGCCGAGGTTCCCTTCGCGGCGCGCGCAAGGTCCTCGGCCACGCGCGACGCCTCGCGCAGCGCATCGGGATCGATCTCCTGCTGCGCTGCGCCGCCAAGCGACCGTGCGCGGCCTGCGCACCACGCATCGAGCAGCCGCTCGCGCGGCGCAAGGTCGCCGGCCGGGTCATCGGGCTCCGACAGCGACTTCAGCCACGGCCCCGCATCTCCGCGCACCACATCGCGCCCCGCGACGATCGCTGCCCATGATGCTGCACGCCGTACGCATCCGCGGCGGTCCGCCTCCACCAGCGCGCGTGCGAGCCTCGGGTGCGTTGGGATGCGGGCCATCGCACGTCCAAGCGGGGTGATCCTGCCGTCGTCACCGAGCGCGCCTGTCGCACGCAGCACGCCCCGTGCGCGCTCGAGGCTCTCGGCCGGAGGCGCATCGACCCACGGGAACCCGAGCGGATCTCTCTCTCCGAGCGCCGCAAGCAGGAGTATGGCCTCCGACAGCTCCACCCGAGAGATCTCCGGCTCGTCGTGCGCCGCGCGCCGCGCGTGGCCGGTTTCGCTCCAGAGCCTGATGCACTGGCCGGGGGCCGTGCGCCCTGCACGCCCGGCGCGCTGCTCCGCGCTTGCCCGGCTGATCGGCTCGAGCCGAAGCGCGTTGAGGTCGCGCCGAGGGTCGAACCGCGCCACACGCGCGAGGCCCGCATCGACCACGATGCGTACGCCATCGATGGTGAGGCTCGTCTGCGCGATGTTGGTGGCCACGATCACCTTGCGGCCGCGCGAGGGCGCAAGCGCAGCGTCCTGCTCCTCGGCCGTCTGCGACCCATGCAGCTCGTGCAGGGCGACACCGCTGCTGCGGCCGAGCCTTCGCGAGAGCGCCTCCACTGTCCGCGAGATCTCGGCGCGCCCAGGCATGAAGACCAGCACATGGCCCTCCGCCTCCTGCTCCATCGCACGTAGCGCGGCGTCCGCTGCACGGTTCCACACCTCGCTGCCCGGCACGGGCCTTCCGTGCGGTGCGGGCGGCGGATCGCCGGCGAATGCCGTGCGCACCGGATGCACGCGGCCTGGCACGTGAAGCGCATGTCCACCGAATGACGCCACAGTCCGCTCCGCATCGAGCGTCGCGCTCATGATCACCAGGCGAAGGTCGGGCCGCGCCGACGCCTGCAGCCGGCGCACCGTGCCGGCCGAGATGTCGGTGTGGATGCCGCGCTCGTGGAACTCGTCGAGCACCACGGTGCCGACGCCTTCGAGCCTCGGCGATGCGAGCGCCATCCGCGCGAAGAGCCCGTCCGTCATGAACAGGATGCGGGTCGACGCGCTGTCCGCACGGTCATGGCGCGTGCGGTACCCGACCGCATCACCAAGCCGCGTTCCCATCTCCTGCGCCACCCGTCGTGCGACGGCGCGCGCCGCGAGACGCCTCGGCTGCAGCACGATGATCCTGCCCCCGCTCCCATCGGCCGCCACGCGCGACAGCCCCGCCTCATCGAGGATCTGCGGCACCTGTGTCGTCTTGCCTGACCCGGTCTCCGCCACGATCGTGAGCGTCGCGCCCGGCGCAGAGAGCCGATTCGCGATCTCCGCGGCACTTGCCCGCACAGGAAGCGTCAATGCGCTCACGATGGCCCGTCCGACGGCGACATCATGGGACTTCGGTGCGGGGCGCGCGGCGCACCCACTCAGAATGCCTTCGAGAAGTGGCCGCGCACGTCGTCGAGGAACTTGGCGATCTGCCCTTGCTCGACCGGCGTCGAGGCCACCTCGACCTCACTCTGCCAGAAGTCGAGGAACCCAAGCGCGCGCGTGTCGTCGAGATCCGGGACCTCGCGCCCCTCCATACGCGACTCGCCGCGCTCGCTCTGGCGCTTGAAGTCGCCGATGCGGTCGGAGTCGCTGCGCTCGCGCTCCTTGCCGGTCGCGAGGCGCTCTCCCATCTTGCTCCACTTCACGACCCACTCCTCGATGTACTTGCCGCGCTCCGCAGGCGGAAGGTTGACGTAGTTGCGCGCGCCGTCGGCGAGGATGTCCTTCGCGAGCACGCGCGCGTTCTGCGTCAGCTGCTGGCGCACCGGACCCTTGACGCCAGCGAGAAACCCCGCCCATGCTGCGCTCTCCGCGCCGTCGGCACCGCGGAAGCGGTCGCTCAGCTCGAGCATGAACCTCATGCGCTCGTCGAGCGGCAGCTTGTTGAAGTCGGGCAGCGCGAGGTACCCGAGCACGTCATCCACAGGCGAATCGAAGATCGAAGGGGGCTTGCGCCACCGCACGGCGTTCCACCACCAAAGGCCGCCACCCACGATCGACACCGCCAGCAGCGCCGCGAGCGCCAGCGTCAGCTCCCGCTTGCGCCGGTCAATCCACCATCGGAGATCGTCGATGTCGATGCCCATAGGGAGGTCCAATGCAGGATACGCCGGGAATGGGGCGGATCCACACTGACTCAACCGCCAGCCGCGCGCCTAGTCCTCGGCCTGCGTATCGCCCTCGCTGCGCAGGGGCATCGCGGAACCGTCGATGTAGACGCCGTTGCGGGGCACGCGGGTGCCCGGATGCCGGTCCTGGCTGTCGAGCAGCAGCGGGAAGAGCTTCTGCTCGTCGTTGAGTATGAAGTTGGTGACGAGCCTCGCCTCAAGGTCGGTGCGCACGCGCGCGCGCTCCTCCTCCGAGGTGGTCGGAGGCAGCGCGAGAAGCGTCTGCACCACCTGGAACTGGATCTCGGGCGTGTAGCGGAGCAGCCCCGGCAGGTAGTTGTAGCTCGTGCCCACGAGTCGGTTCGACGGATCCCCATCCGCCGGGCAGTACCAGACCCCACTCGAGGGATCCATGTAGTCGGCAAGCAGCAGCGGAAGCCCGCCCTGAGGGCCGTCGTCGGTCGCGACCGGAAGGAACTCGCACATCGGCAGCACCTGCCCGCGCAGCGTGTTCCGGTACGCCTCAAGTGCGGTGAACTGCTGCCGCAGGTTGCTCAGGCAGCCGGCGTTCTTCGACTCCATCCGGAACGACCGAAGCGACGGCACCGCGATGCCGACGAGCACGCCGATGATGCCGACCACCACAAGCATCTCGACGATCGTGAACGCGCGTGTGCGGGTGCGGCGCATGCCGCCGTCATCGTACGGCGGCCGTCTCGCCATCCACCGCAAAAACCGCGTCGACAAAGCGATCTGCATCAAATGGCTCGACATCCTCCGGGCGCTCCCCAATCCCCACCAGCTTCACGGGCACGTCGATTGCGTCGCGGATGGCGATCACGACGCCGCCCTTGGCTGTGCCATCGAGCTTCGAGAGGAAGATGCCGGACACGTCCACCGCCGCCGCGAATGCCTTTGCCTGCGCGATCGCGTTCTGGCCGCTCGTCGCGTCGAGCACCAGCAGCGTCTCGTGCGGCGCATCGGGGATCCGCTTGCGGATCACGTCCCGGATCTTCACGAGCTGCCTCATGAGGCTCTCCTGCGTGTGAAGCCGGCCTGCGGTGTCCACGAGCAGCACATCCACCCCGCGAGCGAGCGCTGCAGCCGTGGCATCGAACGCCACCGCTGCGGGGTCCGCGCCAGGCGCGCCCTTCACGATCTCCACGCCGAGCCGCTGCGACCACGTCTCGAGCTGCGCCACTGCGCCGGCACGGAAGGTGTCAGCCGCCGCCAGAAGCACGGTGCGGCCCGTCTCGCGGATGCTGCGCGCGATCTTCGCGACGCTCGTCGTCTTTCCGACGCCGTTGACGCCTACGACCAGCACGACCGTGGGCCGGTCCTTCGCGAAGCGGATGCCGCCAGCCTCTCCCTCAGGCCGTGCGAGCCTCTGCTTGATGCTCCGCTTGAGCCACTCCATCGCGTCCTCGCCGCGCGCGACGCGGCCGGACCGGAACTCCTCGCGCAGGCCGTCGGAGATCTCGCGCGCCGCCTTCACGCCGACGTCCGCTGCGATCAGCGTGCGCTCGACCTGGTCGAGCAGCGCAGGGTCGAGCGTTCGCCCCGACAGCAGCGACCGCAGCCCGCCGCCGATCGCGTCGCGCGTCCGCGCGAGGCCCCTCCGGATGGCGTCAAGCGCTGCCTTGAACATCGCCGCCGCCCCGTGCCCGCTCCGCGACGCGGTCGAGCACTGCGTTGATGAATGATGCGCTCTTCTCGGTGCCGAACGCCTTCGCGAGCTCCACCGCCTCGTCGATCGCCACCGCATGCGGCACGCCGCCATGCGTCATCTCGTAGTGCGCAAGCCGGAGGATCGACCTGTCGATGGTCGGCTGCCTGTGCGTTGGCCACTCCGCCGCGAACTCGGACACCGCACGGTCCGCATCGGCGCGGCACTCCCATGCGCGCGTCGCAAGCGCGAAGCCCGGCTCGATCGACTCGGGCGCAAGCTGGCACGAGTCCGGATCGGCGTCCGGCCCTGTCGCGCCGCTCGCCTGCAGCGAGAGCGCGGCGCGCACAAGCTCAGGCTCCCCCGCGCGCCCGCAGTCAAACTGGTACAGCGCCTGCAGTGCCGCACGCCGGCGGTCATGCATCAGGCCTCTGGCCACGCTCATGCCCGTGCCTTCGATGGTGCCACCGCATGCCGGCGCATCGCGAGCGCCGCATCAATCGCAGCATCCATCGCCTCGCCGCCCTTGTTGCCCTTGGCGCCGCCTGCCCGGGCGCGCGCCTGCTCGATCGTCACGCACGTGAGCACGCCGAAGGTGACAGGCACGCCGTGACGAAGCGCCACCTGCATCAGCCCGTGGGCGACCGCATCGCTGATGTAGCGGTCATGGCTTGTCTCGCCCGTGAGCACGCAGCCGAGCGCCACCACCGCATCAATGTCCCCGCGGGCCGCCACTGCCTGGGCCACCATCGGAAGCTCGAAGGCACCAGGCGCCGACTCGTCGACCGCCACTGAGCCTCCCCGCATCCTCAGTGCCGCCGCAGCGCCTTCACGGAGAGCGCCCGTGACGTCCGCGTGGTACGAGCTCGCAACGATCGCGATGCGCAGGCCCGACGCGTCATGGGACGAACGGCTTGGCGCGTGTGTGGCAGGCGATGGGGCTTCGGGTCGCATGTTCGGTCGTGTGTCCGCCGTTGGGGACAGGGGGTGGAATGGTAGCCTCGATCGCATGAGCGGCGCCGCGGGACGGATCGTGACCGCCCTCGAACTCACCCGCCTGTCGATGGCATTTGGCGCGATCGCCGACCTGTGGCTGATCGTGCTGCTTGCGCGTGCGGACCCGCGGTACGCGTTCATGCCTGCGTACTCGCTGCCGCTGCCGCTGTCGCTCGCGTGCGCTGCGATCGCGGCGATCGGCCTCTTCGCCTTCGGCGCATCGCTCAATGACCTCCTCGATGCGCGCCATGACCGTGCATTTGCGCCGCAGCGACCGCTGCCTGCGGGCCGCATCCGCGGCGGGCAGGCGCTTGTGGTCGCGCTCGCCTCGCTGCTCGCAAGCCTCGCGGCATCGGTGATCTTCGGCACCGGAGGGCTCATCCTCGCCGTGATCGTCGCCGGGCTCCTGCTCCTCTACAACGCTGCCGCCAAGCATGTGCCTGCGGCTGGACTCGTCACGATCGGGATCGCGTCCGCTGCGACCATGATGATCCCCAACGACCAGTTCACGTTCACGCTGCCGGCATGGCTCACGATGACCCACGCCACCGCCGTCGCCACGCTGGTGTACGTGCTCGACGGCAAGCGTCCGCAGATCACTGCACGTGCGGGCGTGCTCGCCGGCATCGGATGGCTCTTCTGGAGCATCCTGCTGATCGGTGCGGGGGTGGCGCGCAGCCCGGACACCGGGTACTGGCCCGCAGGATCGATGTGGTGGTCTGCTGTGCTGCCCGTGCTGGCCGCGGCGCTCTTCGGCATCGTGGTTGTGCGCAAGATCAGGCGCGCGAAGAGCCCCACGATCGCGGCCGAGAAGGTCGCCCGGTACGGGGCGCTCTGGCAGGCGCTGTACGCGGCCGTATGGCTTCTGGCGTGCGGTCTCCACACCGCGGGCCTCGCGCTCGGGGCGTTCGCCGGGCTCGGATTCCTGGCGATGACTGTCCTCAAGGAGATCCTCGGATCCTCCGGCCGGCCCCTCGAGTGGCGCGGGTAGCGAGCTGAGCGCGCCGCACGCCGCACGTGCGACTGGCGCAGGTCTCGATCCGGGCGCGTCGAGCGCCCCACTCGTAGGATGCGCGCGCCATGGGGCGCATCGCGACCGCATCACGTCTGGCCTCGGCTGCGCTCGCGCTCCTGTGCGCCGGTTCGGCATCCGGTCAGGCACCCCAACCGCCCGCCCTTCCAGGCATCGGCGGCGAGCTGCGCGACGTGCCCATCACCGGTGACGGACTCGGCGGGTTCGTGATCCCGGTGCGCCCGGTCGAGAGCGACATCAGGCTCGTCGGCACCACATGCTGGCGATGGACGTCCGACGACACTCTCCGCCTTCAGCTCGAGGGCGACGTGAAGGTCGAGTTCGCGGGATACGCGTTCGCATCGCGCAGCGCCGTGGTGTGGATCAACCGCATCCCCTCGGCGCAGGGGCTCATCAACCAGATCGCCGTGTACTTCCCGGAGGTGCACGAGCCGACCCGGCGCGCGGGCCTCGGCGCAAGCGGATCGGACCTCTTCGTCACGGGCTCGACGCGCGGCGAGGTCGTGCTCTCGTGCGTGCTCCCCAACGAGAGCGCGCCGCCGCCGAACCCTGCGCTGAGCCGCGGCGCCGCGCGCCTGCGCGACTACCTGGTGAAGCTTGCCAAGGGGGCGCGCCTGCGCACGCAGCCGCTGGTGGACAGGCCGGTCGTTGCGCCGGAGCCGCCACTTGAGGTCGGCGCGCCGGTCACGCCCCCGGCGCCACCGCCGCCACCCCAAGGCACGGTCCGAAGGTGGAGCGACACCCAGGCAATCTTCAATCCCGAGGGCACCATCGCCTTCGCGGGCGGCGACGTCTCCGTCGACACCAAGGAAGACATCATCACGATCACGGGATCGGTGATCGTGGAGTACGAGAGCCGCAACGCCACCGCCGCGGGTGGCGAGCTGCAGCTCTCGGCCGAGCGTGCCGTCATCTTCATGCGCGAGGGCGCGCTTGCGGCGATGGGCGGCACCGCGAGCCAGCTCTCCGCCGAGGACGTGCTCGGGATCTACCTCGAGGGCGATGTCGTCGCCACGGACTTCGAGTACACGCTGCGCGGGCGACGCATCTACTACGACCTCCGCGAGAACCGCGCCGTGGTGGTGGATGCCGTCCTGCGCACGTACACGCGCGACGGCGTGGCGCTCTACGCGCGCGCCGCAGAGCTGCGGCAGGTGGCCAAGGACGACTTCGTCGCCGAGAACGCCCGCGTCTCGATGAGCGAGTTCTTCACGCCGCACCTCTCGATCGGCGCCGAGCGCGTCACGATCACGCAGTCCCCGGGCGACGCGAAGGGCTCCACGGTCGAGGCCACCCACATCACGGCGCGTGCCGGCGACCTGCCGTTCCTCTGGTGGCCCTACCTCAAGGGATCCCCGCAGGACATCCCGCTGCGCGGCGTGGCCATGGGCTTCAACGACTTCCGCGGCTTCGAGCTCGAGTCGCGCTGGGACCTCTTCTCGCTCCTTGGATGGGAGCGGCCCGGCAGCACCGACGTCGAGATCGTTCAGGAGGCCTACAGCAAGAATGGCGTCGGCGGCGGCGCGCGCATCCGCGGCACTGCGCTCGGCGGCAACGGCGAGCTTTCGGCGATCGGGCTCTACGACTTCGGCAACGAGGAGCAGACGGTCGCCGGCGGCACGGTCACGGACCAGCCCGAGTGGCGCGGTGCGCTTGTCGGCGACTGGATGGGCTACCTGACGTCGGACATGACGATCCAGACGCAGCTCTCGGTGATCTCCGACCAGAACTACATCAGCACCTTCCGCTGGGAGGACTACCTCAACCGCCGCGAGTACGAGACCAGCGCATTCCTGCGCTCGCAGTCGGGCAACTCGTCGTTCTCGCTGCTGGGCAAGTTCAACCCGCAGAACTTCATCAGCAACGGCTACATGATGGCCTCGCGTCCCTACTACGTGGACAAGCTGCCCGAGATCGCCTACCGCCGCCTCGGCGACTCGCTCTTCGGCGACTCGCTGAGCTGGACGCAGGAGTGGAGCGGCAGCGTCATGAACCTGCAGGTGACGAGCGGATCGCCGAACTCGCTCGGCATCCAGCCGCGCGCGTTCTCTCAGAGCGCAGCCTTCGGCGGCAACCAGAACATCAAGAGCGCCTACACCGCAGCGGGCTACGACGACAGCTACCGCGGCCGCGTCTGGACGCGACAGGAGCTCGCGTACCCCTTCATGTGGGAGCGCCTGAAGATCACGCCCTTCGGCCACATCAGCGGCGCCGCGTACATGGGCGACAGCTTCGCGCTCTACTCCACCGAGGCGGAGAAGTGGCGCGTGCTCGCCGGCGGCGGCGCACGCCTCTCCACCGAGTTCACGTCCAACTACGACTCGGTGCGCAGCGACATCTTCGACATCAACCGCCTGCGCCACGTCATCCAGCCGCGCGCGATCCTGTGGGGCGGGTACGACTCCAACAGCGTGCTCGACACGCCCATCTACGACCAGGACATCGAAGGCCAGAGCGGCGCGGTCGCGGCGATGGTCGCGGTCACGCAGAAGCTGCAGACGATGCGCGGCGGCCCCGGCAACTGGCGCAGCGTCGACTGGGTCGTGCTCGACGTGGGCGCATCCTTCGACAACCAGGGCAACACGCTGCAGCGTTCGTTCACTGCGGCGGACCCGTTCGGCCTCCGCTACGCGCAGGCGCCCAACCCCAACTTCTACGAGTGGCGCCCCGAGCTCTCGCAGTGGGGCGACCACCTCTTCGTGAACCTGAAGTGGCAGATCTCCGATGCGGTCGCGGCCTACGGCAGCGGCACCTACCTCTTCGAGGACGGGCGCGGCAACAGCATCAACAGCTTCGGGCTCGACAACCTCGGCCGCGGAACGCTCGGCATGTCGGTGCGGCAGTCTCCCGACGTGACCGTCTACGCCGAGTACCGCTACGTCAACACCTTCGATCCCTCAGGCCGCTATCCCGCCGACGAGCTCCTGCAGTTCGGCGCCAACTACCAGATCTCGAAGGCGTACACGCTGGCGGTCACGCCGCAGTACGACCTCGTCGCCCACAACATGCGCGCGATCTCGGGCACCCTCACGCGCAACTTCCCTGACTTCCTGCTCTCGGTGGGCGCGTCCTACAACCAGATCGTCGACCAGGCGACCTTCTTCGTCAACATCAGCGTCGGCGGGCGCAGCTTCGGCACGTCCTTCAACCCCGACCAGCCTGACGGAACGCCCGGCCTCACCGGCCTGCCAAACGTCTTCTGAGTCTGCGCGCGCCTCGCGGCGCCGCACGCCCTGCGCATCACGTGACGTGCGGCATGCCGCTCATGCGCGGAAGAGCTGCTCGCCCGCATCCGCATCGGACTCGCGCCACATGAGGCCCATGTGCGCAGCGCCCGCGCGAGTGATGCGCCGGCCCTGGCGCGTGCGAGCCAGGAACCCTGCCTGCAGCAGGTAGGGCTCCACCACATCCTCGAGCGTGCCAGCATCCTCGCCGAGCGTCGCGGCGAGCGCCTCGACGCCGACCGGCCCGCCTTCGTAGGTGGTGCCGAGCGCGCGCAGGTACGAGCGATCGAGGTCATCGAGGCCGAGCGCATCGACGCCCTCGAGCTCGAGCGCGCCCTCCACCGCAGCGCGGTCGAGCACGCCCTTGGCGCGCACCACCGCGAAGTCGTGCGCGCGCCGCAGGAGGCGAAGCGCCACGCGCGGCGTGCCCCGGCTGCGCTCGGCGATCATGCGAAGCGACTCCTCTGATGGAGCGGCGCACCCGAGCAGCCCCGCCGCACGCTCGAGGATGCGCAGCAGGTCACCCACGGGATAGAAGCCAAGGTGGTGCACGATGCCGAATCGCGTGCGCAGCGCCTGCGTGAGCAGGCCCGGACGTGTCGTGGCGCCGATCAGCGTGAACGGCTTGAGCTGGATCGTCACCACCTTCGCGTGCATGCCGCTATCGACGGTGAAGTCGATGCGGCAGTCCTCCATCGCGGGATAGATGTACTCCTCCACCGATGCGGGAAGCCGGTGGATCTCGTCGATGAAGAGCACGTCGCGCTCCTGCATGCGCGTGAGCGTGCCGACAAGGTCCCCCGCCTTGGTGAGCGCGGGCCCGCTGGTGACATACGCGCGTGTGCCGAGCTCGTTGGCCACCACATGCGCGAGCGTCGTCTTGCCCAGGCCCGGAGGCCCGTGCAGGAGCAGGTGCTCCGCTGGCGCGCCGCGGAGGCGAGATGCCTCGAGCGCGATGCCGAGCCGCTCCTTCAGCGCCGATTGCCCCACATAGTCGGCGAGCCTCTGCGGGCGCAGTGTCGAGACGACAGGCTCCTCCTCCTCGGAGGGCCGGGCCGTCGCGGTGACAATGCGCTCCTTCGCCATGCGTGCCGCGCAGGCCGGTCTAGAACTTCACCTGCGGGACAGCGCGCTCGCCATCGTCGACCTTGAAGAACTCGAACGTGCGGAACCCAAAGATCCCGCCGATGATGTTCGTGGGGAACTGCTGCAGCGTGGAGTTGAAGCCTTCGGCGGACCCGTTGTAGCCGCCGCGTGCGGCTGAGATGCGGTTCTCGATGTCCGAGAGCTGCCCCTGCAGCTGCATGAAGTTCTCGTTCGCGCGCAGCTGCGGGTATGCCTCGGCCACCGCCATCAGCCGGCCGAGCGCGCCGGAGAGCACGCCCTCGGCGGCGATCTTCTCGTCGACGCTGCGCGCGCCCATCGCTGCGGCGCGGGCCTGCGTCACTGCCTCGAAGGTGCCCTTCTCGTGCGTCGCGTACCCCTTCACAGTCTCGACGAGGTTCGGGATCAGGTCATGGCGACGCTTGAGCTGCACGTCGATCCCGCTGAACGCGCTCTCGGTCGACACCTTGAGACGAACGAGCGAGTTGTAGAGGCCGACCACCCACGCCCCAACGATGAGGACGAGCAGGATCAGGCCACCCAGAATCACCAGCGCAACAATTCCGAAGCCCATGGGAGCAACCTCCGCGTCGTGTTATACCCGCTGGCGCTCGCGCGACAGCCGCATCACCGCGGCGAACTCCTCGGGAGACACGGGCGTGACGCTGAGGCGGTTCCCGCGCTTGAGCGCGAGCATCCCTGACAGCGCGGGCTCCGAACGCATCCGCTCGATCGGGATCACCTCACGGAACCGGCTCACGAAGGCAATGTCGACCATCATCCACGTGGGGTCGTCGGCATCGCTGCCCGGGTCGAAGTACGGGCTTCGGCGGTCGAACTGGGTCGGGTCAGGCCGCGGCGCGCCGGCCACCTTGGCGACGCCGGCTACGCCCGCCGGGTCCGCGTTGGAGTGCCAGAAGAGCACGCGGTCGCCGGGCCGCATCGAGTCCCGCATGAAGTTGCGCGCCTGGTAGTTGCGCACGCCGTCCCAGCCAGTGGAGCCGTCCCGCTCGAGGTCAGCGATCGAGTAGACGTCGGGCTCGCTCTTGCACAGCCAGTGTCGCATAGGCATCGGTTCCACCTTACATGACGCGCGCGCAAGGGCCGCCCCGCGAGCCGCGCAGGCAATCAGTTCCAGCTCATTCCCTTGGGCCAGTCGCGCGATCCCTGGCGGTCTGCGAGCGCCAGCAGCCGGTCCACGCGCTTGAGCTCGCGCCACACGAGTCCCGCGCGGCGGTTCGCATCGCCCTCGCTCAGGATTGCGTACCTGGCCTCGTCGTCCTTCACCATCGCGTAGGCCACAAGCTCAATCGCCACTCGGCATGGGAGGTCGTCGCGCTCGAGCCATGGGAGCACCACGCGCGCGCTCTGCAGGCGCTGCAGGCGAGGGCCCGCGAGCAGGCTTCGAAGCTCCCTGCGTGCGCCCGTCAGCCCGGTCACCGCCTGGTCCGGCAGCTCGAGCGGACCGAGCATCGCCTGCCGGTAGAGGCGCTCGCCCTCGGGCTCCTGCAGCTCGAGGATGCGTGCGCGGCACAGCCCGCGCAGCACAAGGTCGAAGCGTCCATCGGGGTAGCGCTGGTGCTCCGCAATGTGGCCGATGCACACCACATCGCGCACCCGCGGCGGGCGACCCATGTCCCGCGACGAGTTCGCCAGCGTCGCCATCGCGAACTGGCGTGTGCCGCCATCCTCGCGGAGCGCGTGCTCCACCATCTGGCGGTAGCGCGGCTCGAAGATGTGCAGCGGGAGCGCGGCATGCGGCATCAGCAGCACCCCAGGCAGCGGGAAGAGCGCGATGGGCTCTGAGAAGTTCACGCAGACCGTCTCGGCCATCGGTCCAAATGCTAGGCAGCGTGATTCCGCGGCGCCTAGCCTGATGCCCGTGAGTGAGCTTCTCCAGCCCATCGCGGACAGGCCGTGGACGTGGATCACCCTCCTCTGCGTCACCGGGCTGGTGCTTGCGTGGATGGGCGTGCAGTCTGGGCGATGGAGGTGGCTTTCGGCGAGTGCGGCGTGCGGTGCGGCAGCGCTCGGCGTGGCGCTCATTGCGCGGTTCGTGCCCACCCCAGCGCTCATGGCCACCCAGTGCGTGCGCGGGCTCGTAGCCGCCGCCGAGGCGGGCGACATCGCCACCGCTCAGGGCCACTTTGCGCCCGATGCGTCGTGGCATATGCGATCGCGCGAAAGGCCTGGCATCGGACGCGAGCGCATCGACGCTGCCCTCAACGCGCTTGGCAGCCGGCACCGCATCGAGTCGAACGAGGAGGTGTCGCTCGAGGCCACGACAGAGGCACCCGACCTTGGCGTGGTCGAGGTCGGGTTCCGCACCGTGACCGCATCGAGCTACGGCATGGTGCCAACGCGGTGGCGCTTCGAGGTTCGCCGCGCGGGCGACGGGTCATGGCTCATCGAGCGCGTCACCTGGCTCACACTCGCAGGCCGCGACCCGCCCGATGGCGGATGGTGA